>NZ_JBVJKR010000048.1:0-1031 GCF_055585125.1 Nonomuraea sp. NPDC054003 | reverse complement strand
GCTTTGTGGTCAAGTCCTCGGCCTATTAGTACCGGTCAGCTCCACACGTTACCGCGCTTCCACCTCCGGCCTATCAACCCGGTCGTCTACCGGGAGCCTTACCCACAAACGTGGTGGGAGACCTCATCTCAAGGCAAGCTTCCCGCTTAGATGCTTTCAGCGGTTATCCCTCCCGAACGTAGCCAACCAGCCATGCACCTGGCGATACAACTGGCACACCAGAGGTTCGTCCGTCCCGGTCCTCTCGTACTAGGGACAGCCCCTTTCAAGTCTCCTGCGCGCGCAGCGGATAGGGACCGAACTGTCTCGCGACGTTCTAAACCCAGCTCGCGTACCGCTTTAATGGGCGAACAGCCCAACCCTTGGGACCTACTCCAGCCCCAGGATGCGACGAGCCGACATCGAGGTGCCAAACCATCCCGTCGATATGGACTCTTGGGGAAGATCAGCCTGTTATCCCCGGGGTACCTTTTAGCCGTTGAGCGACACCGCTTCCACACGCCGATGCCGGATCACTAGTCCCAGCTTTCGCTCCTGCTCGACCCGTCAGTCTCACAGTCAAGCTCCCTTGTGCACTTACACTCAACACCTGATTGCCAACCAGGCTGAGGGAACCTTTGGGCGCCTCCGTTACCCTTTAGGAGGCAACCGCCCCAGTTAAACTACCCACCAGACACTGTCCCCGATCCGGATCACGGACCAGAGTTAGACATTCAAAACGACCAGAGTGGTATTTCACCAATGACTCCACCCGAACTAGCGTCCGAGCTTCCCAGTCTCCCACCTATCCTACACAAGACGCTCCAAACACCAATGTCAAGCTGTAGTGAAGGTCCCGGGGTCTTTCCGTCCTGCTGCGCGAAACGAGCATCTTTACTCGTAGTGCAATTTCGCCGGGTCTGCGGTTGAGACAGCGGGGAAGTCGTTACGCCATTCGTGCAGGTCGGAACTTACCCGACAAGGAATTTCGCTACCTTAGGATGGTTATAGTTACCACCGCCGTTTACCGGCGCTTAAGTTCTCACCTTCGC
>NZ_JBVJKR010000047.1:0-1089 GCF_055585125.1 Nonomuraea sp. NPDC054003 | reverse complement strand
GGAGCACCGGCCGGGGCCTGACCGCCCTGGTCCACGCTGTGCCTGCAAGCGAACGTCTTGCACACGGCAGCTCACTAGTGGAGCACTGGCTACTCAACCGGTCTCGGTTGTCACCGCGCTAGTACCGCCCCCGGCGACGGGGGAGTGGGAGCGTGCGGCGGAGGGTCGAGACTGGTTGGACACACTGTTGGGTCCTGAGGAAACGGACCAGCTGGGCCCACTCGTTCGGGTGGGCCCGCCTGTCTGTGGGACCTCAGCACAGGACCATCGAAGAGTTTCCCCTTGGTGGGGGCTTGGGTGTGGTTGCTGTTTGTTGTTTGAGATTTGCATAGTGGACGCGAGCATCTTTGTGGCCAAGTTTTTAAGGGCACACGGTGGATGCCTTGGCATCAGGAGCCGATGAAGGACGTGGGAGGCTGCGTTAAGCCTCGGGGAGTCGCCAACCAGACGTTGATCCGGGGATGTCCGAATGGGGAAACCTAGCACCAGTCATGTGGTGTTGCCTCCGCCTGAATGTATAGGGCGGTTGGTGGTAACGCGGGGAAGTGAAACATCTCAGTACCCGTAGGAAGAGAAAACAAGAGTGATTCCGTGAGTAGTGGTGAGCGAAAGCGGAGGAGGCTAAACCGGGCGTGTGTGATAGCCGGCAGGCGTTGCATGTCCGGGGTTGTGGGACCTTCTGGGTCGATCTGCCGGTCGGCCAAGCAGTGAGAAATCGATGGGGTAGTCGAAAGCTCTGGGAAGGGCTGCCGTAGACCGTGAGAGCCGGGTAGGCGAAACCTTGTCGACTGCTGGAGGGGATCCCAAGTAGCACGGGGCCCGAGAAATCCTGTGTGAATCTGCCAGGACCACCTGGTAAGCCTAAATACTCCCTGGTGACCGATAGTGCACGAGTACCGTGAGGGAAAGGTGAAAAGTGCCCCGGTGAGGGGTCGTGAAAGAGTACCTGAAACCGTGTGCCTACAAGCCGTAGGAGCTTACAACAGCTTGCTGTTGTGTGATGTGACTGCGTGCCTTTTGAAGAATGAGCCTGCGAGTTATGGTGTGTGGCGAGGTTAACCCGTGTGGGGGAGCCGTAGCGAAAGCGAG
>NZ_JBVJKR010000046.1:0-1332 GCF_055585125.1 Nonomuraea sp. NPDC054003 | reverse complement strand
TGAACTGCGCCGGGATTGATGGAGACTCCATCGGTTGGAAAGGATGGAGTCCATGTCAGGTCGATCCAGCTCCCCGCACCCCGCCCAGCGTCGCTATCCACCAGAGCTGAAGGAACGGGCAGTTCGGATGGTGCAGGAGGCCATCCAGCAGTCCGGGGAGTCGTTCGGCGTGATCACCCGCGTCGCCCGTCAGCTCGGCATCGGATCCGAATCTCTGCGTAACTGGGTCAGGCAGGCCGAGATCGACGGCGGTAGCCGGGCCGGCACCAGCACCGATGAGGCCGAGCGGATCGCCGAGTTGGAGCGCGAAGTCCGCGAGCTGCGGCGGGCCAACGAGATCCTGAAGGCGGCGTCGGCTTTTTTCGCCAGCCAACTCGACCCTCGCCCGCCCAGATGAACGCCTTTATCGACGCCCACCGCGACCGGTTCGGCGTCGCGCCGATCTGCCGGGTCCTACAGGTCGCGCCCTCGACGTACTACGCGGCCCGTAGCCGGCCGCCCTCTGCACGGGCGGTGCGCGATGAGCACCTCAAGACCGAGATCACCCGTATCTACCAGGACAACTACTCCTGTTACGGCGCCCGCAAGATCTACCACCAGCTCCGCCGCGAGGGCTTGCCGGTCGCCAGATGCACCATCCAGCGGCTGATGGGTGAACTGGGCATCGCCGGGCTGGTCCGTGGCAAGGCCCGGCGCACCACCATCACCGACGACCAGGCCGAGCGTCCGGCGGATCTGGTCCGGCGTGACTTCCACGCTGCGGCGCCGAACCGGCTGTGGGTCGCCGACCTGACCTACGTCCGTACCTGGTCGGGCTGGGTGTACGCGGCGTTCGTCATCGACGTCTACTCCCGGATGGTCGTGGGCTGGCAGACCGCCACCCATCTCCGTACCGACCTGGCCTTGGACGCCTTGGAGATGGCCGTCTGGCACCGCGGCCGCGACGTCGGCGCCGACCTGTCGGAGCTGGTTCATCACTCCGACCGCGGAGTGCAATATCTATCGATTCGCTATACCGAGCGCCTGGCCGATGCCGGCGCGGTCGCCTCCGTCGGCAGCCGCGGCGATTCCTACGACAACGCCCTGGCCGAGTCCTTCAACGGGTTGTTCAAGGCGGAGCTGATCCGCCGCTACGGGCCATGGAAGGGCCTGGACGATGTCGAGCTGGCCACGCTGGAGTACCTCGACTGGTACAACCATCGCCGGCTGCACACCGCCTGCGGCGACATCCCGCCCACAGAGTACGAAGCGATCCACTACCGTCACCAACAGGCCGCAGTCACCGCGGCAGAAACCAAGTAGCCGAGTCTCCACGAAACCCGGCGCGGTTCA
>NZ_JBVJKR010000045.1:0-1430 GCF_055585125.1 Nonomuraea sp. NPDC054003 | reverse complement strand
GGCCGCGCCCAGGGAGATGGTGTTTGAGAAGGCCACCTGTAATCCGGTGGACTATTAGGAGGCAATCGCCTCGATGGTCACTTTAGCATCATTTGTCTCTTTTTGAGAGTCGGCCTTCTTCCGGCATTCGGCGAGGATCTCCCGGCTCAAGTAGCGGCGCTGCTCGGTCCATTCGTCGTTCTGCTCGGCCAGTACCGCGCCGACGAGCCGGATGATGGAGTCGCGGTTGGGGAAGATGCCGACCACGTCGGTGCGGCGGCGGATCTCCTTGTTCAGGCGCTCTTGTGGGTTGTTGCTCCACGTCTGGCGCCAGACGGCCTTGGGGAAGGCGGCGAAGGCGAGGATGTCCTCGCGCGCCTCGTCCAGGTGCTCGGCTGCTTTGGGGTACTTGTCCTCCAGGGTCTGCACGACGTGCCGGTGCTGGGCGTGGACGGACTCGGCGTCGGGCTGTTCGAAGACGGTGCGCAGCATGGTCGCCACCCACGGTTGCGCCGACTTCGGAACGCGGCAGAGCAAATTCCTCGCGTAGTGAGTTCGGCACCTCTGCCAGGAGGCGCCGGGCAGCGTGGAGGCGATCGCGTCGCGCAGCCCGGCGTGGCAGTCGGAGGTGACCATCGCCACCCCGGACAAGCCGCGGGCGACCAGGCCGCGCAGGAACGCCAGCCAGCCCGCGCCGTCCTCGGAGGAGACGACGTCCAGGCCGAGGATCTCCCGCTGTCCGTCGGCGTTGACGCCGGTGGCGACCAGGGCGTGCACCGTCACCGTGCGGCCACCCTCTCTCACCTTCTGTGTCAGCGCGTCGATCCAGACGAAGGTGTAAGGGCCGCCGTCCAAGGGCCGGGAGCGGAACTGCTCAACCATGCCGTCGAGCTCGGCGGCCATCGCCGAGACCTGAGACTTCGACAGGCCGGTGATGCCCATAGATTCGGCCAGCTTCTCCACCCGCCGCGTGGAGACGCCCAGCAGGTAGCTGGTGGCCACCACCGAGGTGAGCGCGCGCTCGGCCCGGCGTCGCTTGTCCAGCAGGAAGTCCGGGAAGTAGGAGCCGGTCCGCAGCCGTGGCACGGCCAGCTCGATCGACCCGGCCCGGGTGTCCCACGGCCGGGTGCGGTAGCCGTTGCGGGTGTTGACCCGCTCCGTGCTGACCTCGCCGTAGCCGGCACCGCACAGCTGCTCGACCTCGGCGTCCATCATCCGCTGGGCGAACTCGCGGATCATCGTCCGGAGCAGGTCCGGGCTCGCCGCAGCCAGGGTGTCTTCCAAGTACTCCCCGGCAGCGGGCACAATGTCATTGACGGCCACTTCGTACCCTTCGTGTTGATATGAGCGAATCGAAGGATTACGGAGTGGCCGTCTCTTGTCACATGGATCTCACCCGCACCACAGCATGGGCTAGATCACCCGCACACCATCTCCCTGGACGTGAACCG
>NZ_JBVJKR010000044.1:0-1449 GCF_055585125.1 Nonomuraea sp. NPDC054003 | reverse complement strand
GTTAGCGTCCACGGGAGTGGTGTACGGGTTTGAACCCGTTCGTCACCTTGGCGCCCGTAAGGGAAGATCGATGTGACATGAGGGCGGCCACTCCGCGATCCTTCACAGCTGTCGAAGGCATAAGAAGGAGAACGAGAAGTGGCCGCTAAAGACATTCTGCCTGCTGAGGGTGAGTGGTTCGACGAGACCCTCGCCACGGCGTCGCCTGATGTGCTGCGCGAGATGGTGGTGCGGATGGCGCAGATGATGATGGACGCCGAGGTCGAGCAGCGCTGCGGTGCCGGCTACGGCGAGGTGTCCGAGGCACGGACGAACTCGCGCAACGGGTATCGGCGGCGGGAATGGGACACCCGCGCGGGGACCGTCGAGCTGGCCATCCCGAAGTTGCGGACCGGCTCGTACTACCCGGAGTGGCTGCTGGAGCGGCAGCGGCGGGCCGAGCGGGCGCTGGCCTCGGTGGTGGCCACCTCCTATCTGCTGGGCGTCTCGACCCGGCGGGTGGAGCGGCTGGCCGAGCAGCTCGGGGTGACCCGGCTGTCGAAATCGCAGGTCAGCGTGATGGCGCGCGAGCTGGATCAGATGGTGAGCGAGTTCCGCGACCGGCCGCTGGATGCCGGGCCGTACACGTTCGTGTGGATCGACGCCCTCACCCAGAAGGTGCGAGAGGGCGGGCGCACGGTCAACGTGCACGCCCTGGTGGCGACGGGGGTGAACGCCGACGGGCACCGCGAGATCCTCGGCATCGACGTGGTCTCATCCGAGGACGGGGCCGGCTGGCTGGCGTTCTTGCGCGGCCTGGTGGCCCGCGGTCTGTCCGGTGTCAGTCTGGTGATCTCCGACTGTCATGCCGGGCTGCGCGATGCGATCGCCTCCACCCTGCCCGGTGCCTCCTGGCAGAGGTGTCGCGCGCATTACGCCCGAAATTTGGCGACCTGCGTCCCGAAGGCGGCTCAGCCGTGGGTGTCGACCATGCTGCGCACCGTCTTCGAGCAGCCCGACGCCGCCTCGGTGCGGGCCCAGCACCGCCAGGTCGTCCAGGCACTGGAGGACAAGTACCCCAAGGCTGCCGAGCATTTGGACGAGGCGCGCGACGACATCCTGGCCTTCGCCGTCTATCCCAAGACGGTGTGGCGGCAGATCTGGTCGAACAACCCGCAGGAGCGGCTGAACAAGGAGATCCGCCGCCGCACCGACGTGGTCGGCATCTTCCCGCACCGCGAGGCCATCGTCCGGCTGGTCGGCGCGGTGCTGGCCGAGCAGCACGACGAGTGGACCGAAGGCCGGCGCTACCTCGGCCTGGAAGTCCTCGCCGACTGTCGCAAGGCCGCCGAGAGAAAGGCACAAGCAGACACCACTGATGCAAGTGTGACTAATAGTGCTATTGCTGCTTAAATAGGATTTAGATCGCAGAGTGGTTGAACCTCATACACCACGATCTTGGACGCGGCC
>NZ_JBVJKR010000042.1:0-1667 GCF_055585125.1 Nonomuraea sp. NPDC054003 | reverse complement strand
CTAGCCTGCGGCTTTCACAGCGAATTTGAGCCGACCTGATAGTTCACATAAGAAAAGTGCCCTTGAGCTGGGAGGATCGGGCTTGTCTAAGGCCCCGTCCATCCCAGATCAGAAGGCACTTTCCGAGTGAACTCTACCGCTTCTCGCCGCAAGATCACCGTGTCCGCCGACGGCCGCGGGCTGGTCTCCCATGGCGGTGCTCTGCTGCTGATGCAGACACTGCGCATCACCGGACTGGACAAGAACCTGTCCCAGCAGCTGGAACGGTGGCGACCCGGCCGAGCGGTGCACGACCCTGCAAAGATCATCACCGACCTGGCTCTCACCCTGGCGCTCGGCGGGGATTGCCTGGCCGACATCGCCGTGCTGCGCTCCCAGCCTGAGCTGTTCGGCCCGGTTGCCTCCGACCCGACCGTCTCGCGCCTGATCGACCGGCTCGCCGCCGATGATGCCCGCGCGCTGAAGGCCATCCGCGCCGCCCGCGCCACCGCCCGCCAGCGCGCCTGGCACCTGGCCGGTGCTCGCGCCCCCGGAACCGACGGCCAGCCCGTGATCGTCGACCTCGACGCCACCATCGTCGTCTCGCACTCCGACAAGCAGCACGCGGCCCCGACCTGGAAGAAGAGCTACGGCTTCCACCCGATGACCGCCTTCGCCGACCACCAGGGCGACGGCGCCGGCGAGTCCCTGGCCCTGATGCTGCGACCCGGCAACGCGGGCTCCAACACCGCCGCCGACCACATCGAGACCACCCGCCTCGCCCTGGCCCAGCTGCCCAAGCACCTGCGACGCAACGTCCTTGTCCGCACCGACTCCGGCGGCGGCACCCACGAGTTCCTCGCCTGGCTCACCCGCCCAGGACGATGGCTGAAGTACTCCATCGGCTTCACCATCACTGACGACATCGCGCAGGCAATTCTCAAGCTCCCGGCCACCGCCTGGACCCCCGCCTACAATGCCGACCGCCAGCCACGCCCCGGCGCGTGGGTCGCCGAGCTCACCGGCCTGCTGGAGATGACCGGATGGCCGAAGGGCATGCGTGTCATCGTCCGCAAGGAACGCCCGCACCCCGGCGCCCAGCTGCGCTTCACCGATCTGGACGGACACCGCTTCACCTGCTTCGTCACCGGCACCCCCGGCGGCCAGCTCGCCGACCTGGAACTACGCCACCGCCGCCGAGCCCGCGCCGAAGACCGCATCCGCACCGCCAAAGACACCGGCCTGCGCAACCTGCCCCTGCACGACTTCACCCAGAACCAGATCTGGCTCGAAATCGTCGCCCTGGCCTGCGAACTGCTCGCCTGGATGCAGATGCTCGCCCTGTATGACACCGACGCCCGCCGCTACGAGCCCAAACGCCTGCGCCTGCGCCTGTTCGCCGTGGCTGGCCGGCTGGTGCACGGCGGCCGGCGCCTGCACCTGCGCATCACCGCGCGATGGCCCTGGGCCCGCCAGATCATCGCTGCCCTGGCCCGCCTGCACGCCCTGCCAGCACCACCCTGACCAGCACCAACCCATCCCACGATTAGGAAAGGAGACCCGCGGGCCCGTGGAACCCCGCCCACCCGGCGCGACAGCCGGGCACCCACGCTGACCACAGCGAGGAAATCGACCTCCAGCCGAAGACTTCAGCCGACCAACTCAAGGTCGAGAAAGATCGAGGCTAG
>NZ_JBVJKR010000041.1:0-1673 GCF_055585125.1 Nonomuraea sp. NPDC054003 | reverse complement strand
CGGGCGTCGACCTCGTGCTCCTCGATGTGGATCGAGGACAGCACGTCGTCCTGCACCAGCCGCTGGGACAGGATGATCGCGTCTTCGTAGTTGTGACCCTCCCACGGCATGAACGCCACCAGGAGGTTCTTGCCCAGCGCCATCTCGCCGTTCTCGGTGCAGGGACCGTCGGCGATGACCTGGTTGACCTCGATCCGGTCACCCTCGGCCACGATCGGCTTCTGGTTGAACGAGGTGCCCTGGTTGGACCGCTTGAACTTGGCCACCCGGTAGGTGGTGCGGGTGCCGTCGTCGTTGGCCACGGTGACGTAGTCGGCCGAGACCTCCTCGACCACACCGGCCTTCTCGGCGCTGATAACGTCGCCCGCGTCGGTCGCGGCGCGGTATTCCATGCCGGTGCCGACCAGCGGCGCCTCGCTCTTGAGCAGCGGCACCGACTGGCGCTGCATGTTGGAGCCCATGAGCGCGCGGTTGGCGTCGTCGTGCTCCAGGAACGGGATCATCGCGGTGGCGACCGACACCATCTGGCGCGGCGACACGTCGATGTAGTCGACTTCCTCGGCCCTGGCCAGCTCGGTCTCGCCGCCCTTGGTGCGGACGAGCACCCGGGACTCGGCGAACGAGCCGTCGGGGTTGAGCGTGGTGTTGGCCTGCGCCTTGACGTAGCGGTCTTCCTCGTCGGCCGTGAGGTAGTCGATCTGGTCGGTCACCTTGCCGTCGACGACCTTGCGGTAAGGCGTCTCGACGAAGCCGAACGCGTTGATCCGGCCGTAGGAGGCGAGCGAGCCGATCAGGCCGATGTTGGGGCCTTCAGGAGTCTCGATCGGGCACATCCGGCCGTAGTGGGACGGGTGCACGTCGCGGACCTCGAAGCCGGCCCGCTCACGCGACAGACCACCGGGGCCGAGCGCGGACAGACGCCGCTTGTGCGTCAGGCCGGCCAGCGGGTTGGTCTGGTCCATGAACTGGGACAGCTGGGAGGTGCCGAAGAACTCCTTGATCGACGCCACCACCGGGCGGATGTTGATCAGGGTCTGCGGCGTGATCGCCTCGACGTCCTGCGTGGTCATCCGCTCGCGGACGACGCGCTCCATGCGGGCCAGGCCCAGGCGGACCTGGTTCTGGATGAGCTCGCCGACGCTGCGCAGACGGCGGTTGCCGAAGTGGTCGATGTCGTCGGTCTCGACGATCACCGTGTCGATCGGCGCCTCGGCCGAGGCCGGCATCGAATCCTCACCCGCGTGGAGGCGGACGATGTACTCGATGGTGGCGACGATGTCTTCTTCGGTCAGCGTGCCCTGCGTGATGTCTCCGCCGACGCCGAGCTTCTTGTTGATCTTGTAGCGGCCGACCTTCGCCAGGTCGTAACGCTTCGGGTTGAAATACAGGTTCTCCAGCAGGGTCTGCGCCGACTCCTTGGTCGGCGGCTCACCCGGCCGCAGCTTGCGGTAGATGTCGAGCAGGGCGTCATCCTGACCCGCGGTGTGGTCCTTCTCCAGCGTGGCGCGCATGGACTCGTAACGGCCGAACCGCTCGAGAATCTGCTCGCTGGTCCACCCCAGTGCCTTGAGAAGCACAGTGACGGCCTGCTTGCGCTTACGGTCGATGCGCACACCGACGCTGTCGCGCTTGTCGATCTCGAACTCCAGCCAGGCACCCCGCGACGGGATGAC
>NZ_JBVJKR010000040.1:0-2134 GCF_055585125.1 Nonomuraea sp. NPDC054003 | reverse complement strand
GCCAGCGCCTGGGCGACGAGGACGCCCTGGCCGACGTAGGTGGCGGTGATGGACAGCAGCAACAGTACGAGTCCGGCCAGGCGCCACCGGATGGAGGGTGACAGGGCCAGCAGTCGGGGGATCACTGCTCCTCCTTGAGCCGTTCGAAGACGAGCTGGGTCCGCCGCACGGCGCGCACCCCGTACACCTCGGAGATCAGCTCGGGGGTGAGGACCTGCTCGGGCGGGCCGCCGGCGACGATGCGACCGGCGTTCATCACGTACAGGCGGTCGCAGAAGGCGGCGGCCTGGTTGAGGTCGTGCAGCACGGCCAGGGTGGCGACGCCGAGCTCGCGCACCAGGTGCAGCAGTTCGAGCTGGTGGCGGATGTCGAGGTGGGAGGTGGGCTCGTCCAGCAGGAGCAGGCGGGTCTGCTGGGCCAGGGCGCGGGCGAGCAGGACGCGCTGTTTCTCGCCGCCGGACAGGGTGGCGAAGATCCGGCCGGCGGCGCCGGTCAGGCCGACGCGGTCCAGCGCCCGCGCGCACAGCTCCTCGTCGGCGCGGGGGTCGGACTTGTACGGGGTGCGGCCCATGGCGACGATCTCGGCCACGGTGAAGTCCAGGTCGGGCGGGGTCTCCTGGGCGACGACGGCGGTGCGCCGGGCGGCCTCGCGGGCGGGCAGCCGGTGCACGTCGTCGCCGTCGACGGCGATGAGCCCGGCCGAGGGGCGCAGCGCCCGGTAGATCGAGCGGAGCAGGGTGGACTTGCCGCAGCCGTTCGGCCCGACCAGGCCGACGAACTCGCCGTCGTCCACCAGCAGGTCGGCCTCGCGCACGATCGGAGTGCCGTCGAGCGCGACGGACACGCCGCGCAGGTCGAGCTTCACTGGACGCTCACCGCCCGGTCCACCGAGCGGCGGCGCAGCAGCCACAGGAAGAACGGCACGCCGAACAGCGCGGTGACGATGCTGAGCGCCAGTTCCTGAGGGGCGTTGACGGTGCGCGCGGCGATGTCCACGAGCTGCAGGAACACGGCTCCGAGCAGGGCGGTCACGGGCAGCACCCGGCGGTGGTCGGCGCCGACGAGCAGCCGGGCGGCGTGCGGCACGATCAGGCCGACGAACGCGATCGCGCCGCTGGTGGCCACCATCACCCCGACCAGCAGCGAGGTCAGCACGAACAGGCTCAGCCGGAACCGGTTCACGTTCACGCCGAGCGAGACGGCCGTCTCCTCCCCGGCGGCCAGCGCGTTCAGCGGCCGGTGCTGCAGCAGCAGGTACGCCACCCCGGCGGCCAGGACGACCGCCGGCAGGGGCAGCACGTGCCAGCGGGCGCCGCCGAGGCTGCCCATCAGCCAGAACAGCACCTGCTGGGCGGCCCGCCCGCTCTGCGCCAGTTGCAGGACGAAGCTGTAGGCGGCCTGGAACAGGTACGCCAGCGCCACCCCGGACAGCACCAGCCGCGACGGCGTGAGCCGTCCGGACCGCTGAGCCATCAGGTACACCAGCACGAGCGCGAGCAGCGAGCCGGCGAAGGCGGCGGCCGACAGCGACAGCCCGCCCAGCGCGGAGGCGCCCAGGATCAGCACGAGCACCGCCCCGAACGAGGCGCCGGAGGAGACCCCGAGCAGGAACGGGTCGGCCAGCGGGTTGCGCACCAGCGCCTGCAGCACCGCCCCGACCACCGAGAGCCCGGCCCCGACGAGCAGGGCCAGCAGCGCGCGCGGCAGCCGGAACTCCCACACGATCTGCTCCTGCACCGGGGTCCAGGTCTGCGGGACCACGCCCGGGATGACACGGTCGGCGACGATGCCCCAGGCCTGGGGCAGGGCGACGGGCACCGCGCCGATGCTGACCGCCAGCCAGGTCGAGGCGACCACGGCGGCGATCAGCGCGGCGACGAGCAGGAGGAACCGGCTCACTCGGCGGCTTCGTGGGACGGGCACGGTCTTCGCCGGGCTCTGCCGGGTGGTGCTGGTCACTGGGTGAAGGCGTCCGGGTGCAGGAACCTGGCGATGTCGGTGACGGCCAGGAGGTTGCGGTAGCCGGGATGCTGGGCCGTGACGGGCACGGCGAGGTAGCGCTGCTCCTTGGCGGCCGGGCTGTTCTTGACGATGGCGAAGGTCTCGGCGGCCTTGGCGGGCGAGCTGGGCATGT
>NZ_JBVJKR010000039.1:0-2664 GCF_055585125.1 Nonomuraea sp. NPDC054003 | reverse complement strand
TGATGCAAGTGTGACTAATAGTGCTATTGCTGCTTAAATAGGATTTAGATCGCAGAGTGGTTGAACCTCATACACCACGATCTTGGACGCGGCCCATCCCGGACGCTGGCCTGCTTGAGGATGGCTTTCCACTGCTTCCAGTCCTCGGTTCGCTCCACGGGAGTGCCGTACTTCGTCGCGAACACCAGGTCGTGATCCTCCCACCGATCTCCCGCCCGCTTTCGCTCGGCATCCTGAATCTCGCGGTGGGCCTTGAGCTGGGCGAGGAGTTCGGGCGGGCACTGGAGGGTGAGCTTGCTCTTGCCCTTGCGCTGCCGAAAGACGAGACCACCGCCGGTTCGCTTCGGGCACTTGTCCGCGTGACCGGTGCAGTCCTTGAGACAGGGCCGTTTGTAGCAGACGTGACCCGGCTTGGTGCACCCCGGCTTGCACGTCGGCCGATGCTTATGGATCTTGCACCGCGCGTGACATGGTCGACGATGCCGCTCCTCGCCGCAGGCGTGCGGATCATCGCACCCGTGCCGCCACTCCTGGCGCTGTACCTGGAACCAAGCCCGGACCTCTCCCGTGTCCAGGTCGATGTACGACCAACGGAGCCCGAGCGCTTCGCCCTGGCGAATACCGAGTGCGAGCGCGACGGACCAGCGGGTGCCGTTCCTCTTGGTCTTGGCTACGTCGAGGATGCGACGTGCTTCCTCCTGCGTCAGCGGTTCGATCTCGGTTTCCGTGGCTGTGGGTGCTTCCACTAGGGTGGCCACGTTCCGCGTGACCTTGTCGCGCCGGACGGCCACCTTGAGCGCGCGGGAGATGATCCGGTGCACCTTCAGGACGGTGCTTGTGGACAGACCCTTGTCCAGCATCGTCGTATACGCGGTGTCGAGGTGCTCCGGGGCGAGCCGGTTCAACCTGTGACGGCCCAAGAGCGGGACGATCCAGTGACGGCTCTTGGAACGGTAGTCCGCCAGAGTGCGCGGAGCCATCTTGCCCGAAGCCACCAGGCGTTCACAGATCACGTCGAGGTACTCGGTCATCCACTCGGCGACCGTAGGCACCCGCCCCGGCTTGGTCACCTGGCCGGCGTCCCGACCACCTTCCAACTCGGCGACCTTGCGGGTTACCTCAGCCTCGGTCTTAGCCATGCGATGACGACGATCAGGAGAACCGTCCGGCTTGACGCCGACAGTGACCCAGCCGTGCCAGTACCCGTCCTTGCCGAGGTAGATGGAGGAGCGTCCGTTCGGCTTCTTCGCCATCACGCCACATCCTCCGTGTGCATCAGCCCTGCCTTAGCTTCCAGAGCCCGCGCGAACTCGGCGAGCGCCCAGCTTGGGACCAAGCGGTAGCCGTCTTCCTTGACCGACTTGAGCTCGCCTGTCTTGATGAGCCGGAAGACAGCCGTACGGCTCATGCCGAGAAGCACTGCCGCGTCCTTGGGGCGATAGAACAAAGGCTCCATCAGGCCGCCTCCTCTCGAATTGCCGAAAGATCTTGTCCGTCTGCTTGGGCTTGGAGCTGCGCCATGTGTGTTCGCCAGCGTTGGCGTTCGGCCACGGTCCGCAGGAGACGGACGGCCAGCGGGGGCACGTTGGCATCTCCGGCCGGGACGGGCCGCCAGATGTAGCGGTGCGGGTCGATCGGTTCGTCGGCCTGGCCGAGGGCTTCCAGGACCCAGGTGCGACGGTCCTGCTTGTGTTCGGCGAGGGTCTTGTTGGACCACTTGCGGGAGACCAGGACGCGGCGCCCGGCGTAGCCGAGGTGCTCGGGCTTGTGTGCCTTGGAGCGGCACCGGCCGGGCTGCATGCCGGGCTTGGCGTTCTTGGGTTGTACGCCGTAGCGGAGCCAGTTCGGGCAGGTGGGCGAGCAGGGTTCGTACCGCAGGGCGTCGACCATGCGGGCGGCGTGCTCGCGCTGGGCCTGGCCGCCGTCGAGGCTGTCGCCGATGGACTTGGTCAGGTACTTGGACAGGTACCGAATGCACTGGTCGGCATCCGGAGTACCGGCGAGAACACCTTGCACATCCACCTGATCGCCGAAGCGCAGCACGTGGAGGGGTTCGGCGTCTTCATCGAGAGCGTCGAGGGCCTCGTCCCAGGTGGGCAGGACCTCACCGGTCATCGGGTCGAGATAGCCGGCCTCCTCGTCCCACACCGGCAGTCGATCGCCCTCGAAGCGCACCTCGTCGGCTTGAGGCCACCACACCTGGTGATACGTGGCCGCCACGATCTGCTTGATCTCCGCACGCGGCAGGGTGCCCCGGATGGCCATGTGCAGGTGCGGGGCGAGCCGCTTCTGAGGCTCCACAGCCGCGAAGTACTGCACGTCGTAGCCCGCGACCCGGCGAAGGTTCTGCACGAAGCGATCTACGAGCTTGGAGACGTGCAGCGCGTCCCGAGCAGCGCGCCGGTAGTCGTAGGTGCCGGGATCGATCGGGACTCCATCACGGACCTTGCCGTAGCTGGGCAAGGTGAGCGTGACGAACAGGGACGGCCGGTAGGTCTTGCCGTCCGTGCTGGTGAAGGTGCGCCCAAGAGTGGTGTTGGTCATCTTGCGCTTGGGCAGGTCGGGAGCATGAACTGCGCCGGGATTGATGGAGACTCCATCGGTTGGAAAGGATGGAGTCCATGTCAGGTCGATCCAGCTCCCCGCACCCCGCCCAGCGTCGCT
>NZ_JBVJKR010000038.1:0-3359 GCF_055585125.1 Nonomuraea sp. NPDC054003 | reverse complement strand
GCCGCCGTCCAGGACGACGATGCGGTCGGCGGTGCGGATGGTCGACAGGCGGTGGGCGATGATCAGGGTGGTGCGGTCGTGGCGGGCGGCGGTCATGGCGGCGGCGACCTCCTGCTCGCTCTCGGCGTCGAGGTTGGAGACGGCCTCGTCCATGATCAGGACGGGCGCGTCCTTGAGCAGCGCGCGGGCGATGGCGATGCGCTGGCGCTGCCCGCCGGACAGGCGGGCGCCGAGCTCGCCGGGCAGGGTGTCGTAGCCGTCGGGCAGGCCGGTGATGAACTCGTGGGCGTGCGCGGCGCGGGCGGCGGCCTCGACCTCGTCGTCGGTGGCGTGGGGCCGGCCGAGACGGATGTTGTCGGACAGCGGGATGTTGAACAGGTAGACGTCCTGGGGGACGAGCGTGATCAGGCGGCGCAGGTCCTCCTGCGGGAAGTCTCGGACGTCGTGGCCGCCGATGGTGATCGCGCCGGCGGTGACGTCCCAGAACCGCATGAGGAGGCTGGCGCAGGTGGATTTGCCCGCGCCCGAGTGGCCGATGAGGGCGACGGTCTGGCCGGGGGCGATGTCGAAGGTCGCGCCCGCGAGCGCTTCGGGCAGTTCCGGGGCGTAGCGGAAGCGGACCGTGTCGAAGCGGACGCGCGGTTCGACGGCGCCGGGCGGCGGCGCGTCGACGCGGTCGGTGACGGGAGGCGGGGTGCCGAGGATGGTCATGATGCGGTCGCCGGCGGCGGTGACGAGGCTGAGGTCGCGGGCGACGTCGGTGACGGCGATGACCGGGGCGAAGGTGGCGGCGGCCAGCACCACCGCGACGGGGAACAGCGCCGGTTCCAGGGCGTTCGCCGCCACGAGCAGGGCGGCGGTGACGAGCACGGCGAGCAGGCCGAGCGTGGTGGCGGCGTTGGTGACGGCGTGTTCGAGGCCGGAGCGGCGGCCGTGGGCGAGTCTGGCCTCCAGCAGCCGCCGGTCCTGCTCGTGCAGGCGGTCGAGCTGGCGGTCCCCCGCCCCCGAGGTGAGGAGCTCGCGGAGCCCCTGGAGGGTGTCGACGGCTTCGGCGTTGAGCTCGCCGAGCTGGGCGCGGAGCCGCGCGCCCTGGTCGGCGGCGCGTTGACGCAGCCAGGCGGGCAGGAGGGCGAGCAGGATCAACGCGGGCGCCAGGGCCAGCGCCAGGGCCGGGTGGAAGACGCCCAGCGCGGTCAGCGCGGCCACGGGGACGGTGACGGCGCTGATCAGCGGGCTGAGGGTGTGCGCGAACCACAGCTCCAACTGCTCGACGTCGGAGATGGCGGCGCTGCCGAGGTCGCCGGAGCGGCGCTGCAGCAGGTAGCCGGGCGCGAGGCGTTCGAAAGCGCTGTAGACGCGGCCCCGCACGTCGGCCAGCACGCGGAAGGCGGCCACGTGGGCGAGGTAGGACTCCAGCCATGGGGTGAGGGCCAGGAAGGGCAAAAGGAGACCGAGCGCGATCAGGCCGCCGCGCAGATCTTCGGGGGTGGCTCCGGTGATGGCGCGGCTGACCACCCAGGCGCCGACACCTGCCGAGGCGAGGACGACCAGGTGATGCGCGATGCCGCTGGCGATCGCGATCAGCAGCAGCGGGCGGTGCGGGCCGAGCAGGGCCAGGATCGGACGGAACCGGGAACCGCCGGTACGGGTGAGCGTGGCAGTGGCGGTGCTCATCGGGCGGCTCCGTTCTGGGCGGCGACCAGCCGGGCGTAGGCTCCCTGGCCGGACAGGAGCTCACGCGGCGGCCCGGATTCGGCGATGCGGCCGTCGGCCATGACGATGACCCGGTCGGCGGCCTGGACGGTGGACAGCCGGTGGGCGATCATCAGCGTGGTCCGGCCGCCGGACAGGGTGTCCAGGGCGTCCTGGATGGCGGACTCGTTGGCGGCGTCGACGCTGGAGGTGGCCTCGTCCAGGATGAGGATCGGGGCGTCCTTGAGCAGGGCGCGGGCGATGGCGATGCGCTGGCGTTCACCGCCGGAGAGCTTGAGGCCGCGCTCGCCGACGACGGTGTCGTAGCCGTCGGGCAGGGCGGTGATGAAGTCGTGGGCCTGGGCGGCGCGGGCGGCGGCTTCGACCTCCTCGCCGGTGGCGTCGGGGCGGGCGAGCGCGAGGTTGTGGCGCACGGTGCCGTGGAAGAGGTAGGTGTCCTGGGACACCACGGCGACCAGCGAGCGCAGCCGCTCCAGGGGCAGTTCGCGGACGTCGACGCCGTTGACGGCCACCCGTCCGGACTCCGGGTCGAAGAACCGCAGGAGCAGGGAGGCGACCGTCGTCTTGCCCGCGCCGGAGCGGCCGACGAGGGCGACGCGCTCGCCCGGCGCGAGGTCGAGGGAGAATCCGTCCAGGGCCGGCCGGTCGCGGTCGCGGTAGGTGAACGTCACACCGTCGAAGGACACGGAGGGCGGGCCGGTCAGGCCGAGCCGGGCGGTGCCCTGCGCCGGTTCGGGGGTGTCGAGGATCTCGAAGACGGCCTTGAGCGACGGGACGGCGCTGTAACTGGCGTGGTAGGCGGATTCCAGCTCCTTCAGCGGCCGGAAGCTCTCGGCGGTGAGCAGGAGGATGATCAGCAGCTCGGTGACGGTCAGCTCGCCCGCGGCCAGCCGGAGCGCGCCGGCGCCGAGCGCGACCGCGGTGCCCAGGCCGATGACGAACGCGACGCCGCCGACGTACCCGACGACGACGGCCATCAGCCGGATGGAGTCGCGGCAGAACCGGTCGGCCAGCCCGGCCAGCTCGGCGCCGCGCCGGCCGCTGGCGTTGAACGCCTTGAGCGTGGCCATGCCCTGCAACGCGTCGAGGTTCTCGGCGTACAGGCCCTTGTAGCCGCTGAACCACGCGGCGTTGCGGTCCCGCAGGACGCGGTCGGAGACCAGCGGCACGACGGGCAGCAGCAGGGCGCAGGCCAGCACCACGCCGCCGACCAGCGCGTCCAGGGTGAACAGGTACGCGGTCACGGCGACGGCGCCGAGGACGGACGCGATCACCTGGGGCAGGAACCTGCCGATGTAGGCGTCGGCGGTCTCGATGCCGTCCACCAAAGTGGTCTGGGACGAGCCGGTGCGTCCGCGCTGGGCGTGGGCGGGGCCGAGCCGGAGCAGCTTGCCGGTGAGGCGGCGGCGCAGCTCGGCCTTGACCGCGGCCGAGGTGCGCAGCGCGACGGATTCACGCACGGCCAGCGCGACGCTCCGGGCGAGTTGCAGCACGACGACGCCGGCGACGAGCCAGACAATGGAGCCCGCGTCCCGGCCGGCGAAGATCCGGGCCAGCGCCTGGGCGACGAGGACGCCCTGGCCGACGTAGGTGGCGGTGATGGACAGCAGCAACAGTACGAGTCCGGCCAGGCGCCACCGGATGGA
>NZ_JBVJKR010000037.1:0-3448 GCF_055585125.1 Nonomuraea sp. NPDC054003 | reverse complement strand
GACAGCCGGGCACCCACGCTGACCACAGCGAGGAAATCGACCTCCAGCCGAAGACTTCAGCCGACCAACTCAAGGTCGAGAAAGATCGAGGCTAGGGTTCTGCTGCTCATGGCGACATGGCGGATGTGTGTCGCCGGGCGTATTGGAAAATTCGCCTCGGCTGCTGACCACTAAACGGTGTCCTCCTGATCATCCCGAAGATGAGTCCCCGCTGAGGGCTGTCGTTTGGGGTGTTGCTCAACAATGGCCATCGCGACGGCGGCAATCATGAATCCCACTCCGGCAATGGCGAAGATCTGCATTACCTCACGGATCGGCTGTGCTGGGGACCCGCCCTCCATTGCGCCGCATGATCCGAAAACCGCCAGCAGGAGGAAAGAGGTTCCTAACACCAAGAAAGTCCGACGGCCGGTCATCATGAAAGCTGATGGTACCGCAAAAGAGGGGGCCGACCTGGGCCTTTTGGCGGGTGGAGCCCAAGAGAGATTCGAACTCCTGGCTTCCTGTTTGCAAATCGGCCCGACCTCGCGCTATATGGGCCGCGAACTGGGAAAACGTGCGTCTGTGAGTGACCGTGGCTGACCGCTCGTCACCTGTGTCCAATTACACGACGATCATGCGCCGATCACTTGCTATGCGGGTCCGGCCGTGCTGGGCTCTCCCGTGAGCAAAGTTTGGTACCCCGGCGAGCTCGCGCTTCCTTTTGCCTTTCCGAACCGCCGCTTCCGCCTATGGAGCTACGTGCCCACACACAGCGGCCTCGTCGTGCGGACGGAGTTCGAGCCTGACACGCCCCATGTCGAACTGCTCTTCCAGTCCGTCCACCTGATCAACCTTCCGGCCAGGATGAACGGGCTCATGGTCGCTGTCGACGAGGGTAGGCGAGCCTCGGGCGTGACATTCACCGTGAGCGGCGATGATTTCTCGGGGCGCGTCATCGCGAACCGCCTATGTCTTGGCATAGAGGAACGATCAAAATACAGTCCAGTCTCGATCTTCCACGGCTTGCTGAGCAGTGAATTCCCGCCCGAGCCACGCGCTCCCGCCTGATCATCCCGCAGCGGGAGCGCCCCACCGGAGGCACTATCTGGGGCGGCGCAGCATCACCCTGGCGAGCCAGATGATGGTGGGTAAGAGGATCAACAGAACAGCGAAGCCGGCTCCGACAGCGAGCTCGGCGTCACTCCACAGCTGGATCGCATCCACCCTGCGAGGCTAGCCGTGAAGAGGATCAGTCGGAATGCTGCGCAGACGCGGCCCGAGCGCGGGCGCGCGCGAGAACGGCCCTCAGGCCGCACGCGCAGCATGGGGCCGCGTGGCGGCGCTGCGCGCTGCCCTTGATCCATAAGAAATTAATTCGGCAAGTTCTCCAAGGTCAGCGACCACGGATAGTCCTCGATACGTTCTGCTCCGGAGCTTGGCGGGTGCGGCTCGAACTGGCCGGGGCCGAGCAGTACGCGTATGCCTTCGGCACGCAGCTGGTCGACGCTGCGCTGGAAGGGGACGCGTGCGGCCAGGGCGGTGTTGACGAAGGGCAGGATGACGACGGGGATGCCAAGCCCTGGGGCTTCGGACAGGACACCGAGTGCGTAGGTGTCGGCGATGCCCTGGGCGAACTTGTTGATCGTGTTGTAGGTGGCCGGGGCGACGATGATGGCGTCGGCACGGGGTGACTTGGGCTCGTGCGGCTTGCGGTACTGGCTCCGGACGGGGCGGCCGGTCTGCTTCTCCAGTTCGGCAACGTCGATGAAGTCGAGTGCCGACGGGGTGGCGATGATCTGGACGGTCCAGCCGGCGGCTTGGGCGAGGGTGACGAGGCGCCCGACGTCTGGGGCTGGTCCTGCGGCGCAGACGATGATGTACAGGACTTGGCCGGGTCGGGTCACGCGATGACTCCCAGGGTTGCCGCGTAGTCGCGGGCTTCGCGGCGGACGCTGATCGGGGCTGTTGCCAGGATGTCACGTACCAGCCGGAGGGCAGCGGGGCGGCGGACGATTTCCTGTGGGGTGCGGCGCGCAGGATGTGCAGGGCCCTGTCGTACCGGTTCCACATGAGGAAGGCGGGGGAGGTGTGGCTCCGTGGAGCAGCAGAGATCCGTAGATCTACAGGTCATCGGGGGTGGGCTCGGCGAGGTGTTCGGCTGCGCTGCGGGCCGCGCCGGTGGCTGCGTGCTGGTGGCCGCCGTCCATCAGGGCGTGGGTATGACCGATTGCCGGGAATCGAGGCTGGCTAGCTTTTGATGTCCGCAACAGAGATCGAAAAGGCCCTCTCCCCGTCCAGGGGAAGAGGGCCTTCGAAGAGCGGAGGATCGGGGATTTGAACCCCGGATGGGCGGTAAACCCAAACCGCATTAGCAGCTCGGATCATGGCCGTCCCGATCAGTTCAACCTGGACCGCTCGGCCTCGGTGGCCCAGATTGGACGGCTCCGAACGATGCGGCATTGCAACTAGAACTGCAACTAGAACGCTTCCCAGAACCAGACTGGGATGCAAGATGTTCGGCCGGCTCTCCATACGTGATCGCTATGGCTCCCACCCTGCTCAGAGCAACTGCATTGGTTGTCTCAAGGGGTCCCAGTCCATGGTGACGAGCCCGCCATAACGCTTGGCCAGCCTGCGGCGTAGGTCCTGGCTAAACGCGTTCGTTTCGACGACGATCCGGTTGAGCTCGGGTTCGATGTACATCGCCAAGACCTCGGGTTCGTCGATTGGCCTGCCGTGTTCCCTGTCCTCCGTCAAGTTGGTCAGCGCCGCTTGGCTGTTCCGCGCCAGTCGGACCTGGGGCACGATCCGGTACGGAATGGGTTTCCCGTATGACCAGTCCACTCCTGAGATCGGCGGGGAAGCCAGCTCTTGTCCTCGGGGCGTGACGTAAGGGGCGACGAGCCGGTATGGCGCGTACAGGAGGTAGGGCGGGGCGAGATCGTGCGGGTAGGTCTCGGCCCGTCGCTGAGCGGCTTGTATAGCCTGATAGAAAGGCCCGATGCTCACGGCGGACCGGGGCGCTGGCGACCTCAGTTTGTAGTACACCTCCACCGCGTCATCTGCCGCTGGTTGCACGATCACTCGCCATCCGCCCGGCAGGCACACAGGCACCGCCGTTACAGCGTAGACAGCGAACAGCACCAAGATCGCCT
Organism: Nonomuraea sp. NPDC054003; assembly: GCF_055585125.1. NCBI lineage: Bacteria > Bacillati > Actinomycetota > Actinomycetes > Streptosporangiales > Streptosporangiaceae > Nonomuraea > Nonomuraea sp. NPDC054003. The sequence goes on along the minus strand of NZ_JBVJKR010000037.1, from coordinate 311 downwards.
TCAGCCGCATGCGGGAAGAGTGTAAGGCACAATCCCCCCGTAATCAGTTGCGACGCCTTCTGTGAGGTGGAGCCGAAGCGCAACAGCTTCTGACATCCTGCTTGCAAATCGGCCGGATCTTCAGGGGATACGGTCTCGACCAGGACAAAGAGCGGTCCGTGAGTAACCGCGGCTGCCCCTTGTTGGACCACCCTTAATGGCACGCTTATGGCACGATGAACCGCGCCGGGTTTCGTGGAGACTCGGCTACTTGGTTTCTGCCGCGGTGACTGCGGCCTGTTGGTGACGGTAGTGGATCGCTTCGTACTCTG
>NZ_JBVJKR010000036.1:0-3878 GCF_055585125.1 Nonomuraea sp. NPDC054003 | reverse complement strand
GACAGCCGGGCACCCACGCTGACCACAGCGAGGAAATCGACCTCCAGCCGAAGACTTCAGCCGACCAACTCAAGGTCGAGAAAGATCGAGGCTAGTCAGACATAGGCACCTTGAACTGGGCTATTCTGCGTTCGGCAATGTGACGCGCTGAGCCGCATAAATCAGCATAAGTCCAAGCACCCCCGAGCGATAAGGACAGCCCATGGGCTTCTACACTCGTACGAGCCTGCGCGCTGGACCGTTCCGGTTCACCATGTCCCCGTCAGGCATGGGTGTCTCGGTAGGCGTTCCCGGTTTCAGAGTGGGGACCGGCCCGCGAGGCAACTACGTGCACATGGGCCGCGGCGGGATCTCCTACCAGAGCACGATCGACAAGCCCGCGCCGCATTCTTCGCCGTACCCACGGCCCTACATCCCCCCGTCCAGTTCCGTGGTGATGGAGGACGTAACCGGAGCATCGGTCCAAGAGCTCGTGGCCGGCCACCGCAGCGATCTGGTCAACCAGATCCAGGTCGCGGCCCGCCGGCGACCGCTCTGGCCATTCGCCCTCGGCGCCCTCCTCGTTCTCGGCCTCGTCCTCGGACGATGGGGCCTGCTCCTGATCCTTGTCGGCGTCCCGGCGATCGTCTGGCTGGCGATGCGCGACCAGGCCAGACGATCGGTCGTCGTCATCTACGACGTCAACGACGACATGGCGCGACGATTCGACGACCTCGTACAGGCCGTCGGAGCCCTGCAACAGGTCGGCGGCTTCTGGCTGATCACCGCATCCGGTGCCGTGCAGACTCCGTACCAGTACAAGGTGAATGCCGGCGCGTCGACCCTGCACCGCCGCCGGGCGGCCGCAGCCGGCATGAACGGACCGAGAATCCTGGTCACCAACGTCGCCATTCCGACGCTGACCTCGGGCGAAAGATCCGTCCATTTCCTCCCCGACCGGGTGCTTCTCAGGGAGGGGAAGCACTACGCGGACATCCCCTACCAGCAGTTGGAACTCTCGGCCGAGGCGGTGCGGGTCATCGAGGAGGGCGCTCTCCCCCGCGACGGTGAGATCGTGGACCGGACCTGGCAGTACGTGAACGTCAAAGGAGGGCCCGACCGTCGCTTCAAAGACAACCGGCAGCTTCCCGTGATGAGATACGGGCGCCTCACCCTCTACAACCATCACGGACTGCACATGATCTGGGACGCCTCTCAGTTCAGGGCCGTCCACGCCACCGCCCGGGCGTTGACGAACGCGGCATCGGCGCAGCCGCCGATCATCCCGTCATAGATCGGTCCACCCGTGTAGCCGGTGTATGTGGGGCGTCAGGCCACAGTCAGGGAGTGCGCCTCGACGCGTAGGCAGCCTGACCGGACATCCGGTAGCAGGCTGCCATGCGTACCCCTTCTGGAGTGGTCCCAGTCGAGCGTCCGGAAGCCGACGAAGGTCAGGCCAGGTCGAACTCACCGTCCCGGACGCCGCCCACGAACGCCTTCCACTCGCCTGGTGTGAAGATCAGCGCGGGGCCGTGGGGGTTCTTGCTGTCGCGTACGGCGACGACACCGGGGAGGTTGGTCGCCACCTCGACGCACTGCCCGTTGTCGCCGCTGGCAGTCGCTTTGCGCCACTCCGCATTTTCAAGATTCATGGGGTCCATTTCCTTACCGCATCCTCTATGACCTGCAGTGACATTGATTGAGGGTAGGCATCCGCTCTGATGGTGTCATACCTCACTTTGACCCGCACGACGGATTCGTGATCGCCCGTAACCAGACCCGACAGCACGGAATCGGCTGATACGACTTCGGTGCCGTCGCGTAGTCGTGCCAGCGTGAACGCGCTCATCATGCCAGCCGCGCACCCGGCCGCGGTAGGCACTACTTGGACAGTGATTCGTGAATTCTGTACGTGTTCTAGAAGCCGGCCGAGCTGTTCAGCGAGAACCTTCGGGCCGCCTATTGGGCGGTGCAGCGCGCTTTCATCGATGATTGCCAGGAAAACAGGCGGGTTCGGGGCATCGAAGATCTCCATGCGTCGCATCCGGACCTGCACCCGTTCCTCGACCAACTCGGTAGGGATCGTGGTGCCGAAGATGGCCCGCGCGTACTCGGGTGTCTGGAGCAGACCAGGGATCACGAGCGGGTCCCACGACTGAAGGATGGCGGCTTGCGGTTCGATCTCCTCTACCCAGCGAGCAAACCAGCCGAGGGTCGGCGAATGCGATATTTGTGTGAATAGGTCCATGAAGTGACCGTCGAGCTGGAAAGCCCGATCAAGCGCCTCCGCGAATTCCACCGTGGGAGCCCGCCGCCCTCGCTCGACATGGCTGATCAGTGAGGTATGACATCGAACCCTGTTGCTCAGCGCGGTCTGGGATATACCCGCTTCCCTGCGGCGGCGCATCAGGTCGGCGGCGAAGCGCGCACGAGGCGACATCTGGTCACCGATGCCGTTGTCCATGCTGCTCCTCCATAGACACATCGCTGAGGCGTTGGGCAGTCTTTACTTTCCGTGACAGTACAACTACAGCGATGCGACACGCAACAGGGCACTTGTGTCTACTTCCGTCGCCGGATAAGGCCAGGTAAAGCCCCTGCAGAACGCTCCCGAAGCTCATGCTGAGACTCCACGCAGTCGTACTAGACGCACTGCTTGTCATGGGAGGTCGGCATGAGCGTGAACCTGTTGGCGACCCGGCAGAACTACACGGAGCTGCCGGTCCACCCAATCGCGGTGTCCCTCGCTCGTAGACATGTGGCGTGCGTGCTGGCGGACTGGGGGCGCGGCGCCCTCATCGACGACGCCCAACTCGTGATCAGCGAGTTGGTCACGAACGGCATCAAAGCCTCGGATCCCAGCGAGGACGAGATTGAGGCGTACGGGATGCTCGCCGGGTCCTATCGAAGGGTTCGGATAGGACTCCATCGGGCGGCCGGTGGAGTCGTCCTGGAGGTCTGGGACTGCTGCCGCCGTCCTCCGCAACTGTGCCGGCCGGACGCGGGTGCAGTCGGCGGCCGAGGGCTGCTCGTGATCGACACTGTCGCAGTCACCTGGGGGTATCGGTGGCCGAAGACAGGCGGAAAGATCGTCTGGGCCATGCTGGGCGAAGCGTCATGACCGACCTGGACGACTGGACCTGTCCTCAGCTTGCCCCCCATCCGCCAGGCCGCATTGGCCTGCCGACGATGCCGATCGACTGGACGGCCGAGCGGCCGTTCCGGTCACGGGTGCTGGGCTACACCTGCTCGTGTCGGACGATCGTGTACGAGTTGCTCGCGTCCGGTGGCATGTACGTGATTCGCCGCACGTACCAGACCACTCCCCCACGAGTCGCGTACGCCGGGCCGTGGTCGAGACGCGTGGCGGAGCGGATGTGGGACTCGATCCTCACGGGCGAGGCGCGGTTACCGTAGCTTTCTCAACATCTGAGAACTCCTCAAGCCCTGCTGTTATCCCTGCTTCTCGCCACCGAAAGAACTCATGTCCGTCCACAACGCCGCGCACCCTTCATAGGCGACAAGCAGCCTCGGGCTATTGCGAACGGGCCGATAGTCCTGCAACCAGCGGAAGAGCAGAGGGTCTATAGGTCCAGGGACAAGTGACTTCAGATCTGGCCCTCCAGACCAGGAAAGGCGTTCCTGATGATTTGAACAAGCTCGGCAGCGCGCTCCTGGTCAAGCTGGAGGGTCTGGCTCGTCTTCTTTTCGGACTGTCGCCCATCTGAGCCGTATGTGCTGAGCTGCAATAGGACACCCTCGTCGGTGTGTAGCACCTGATAACCGCACTCCACTTCGGTGGGGGGCCGCGCCCAGGGAGATGGTGTTTGAGAAGGCCACCTGTAATCCGGTGGACTATTAGGAGGCAATCGCCTCGATGGTCACTTTAGCATCATTTG
>NZ_JBVJKR010000035.1:0-9280 GCF_055585125.1 Nonomuraea sp. NPDC054003 | reverse complement strand
CAGAGTACGAAGCGATCCACTACCGTCACCAACAGGCCGCAGTCACCGCGGCAGAAACCAAGTAGCCGAGTCTCCACGAAACCCGGCGCGGTTCAGCATCCTGCCGACGCCGGGTCGAGCGGGAGCGCTTGGGCACCGCGGATTTGGTGACGCTGCCCCGCATGCCAGCGGCGTTGATCTCGACATCAAGGCCAGACAGGACGGCGTCCAGGTCGGTCGTGTCGTCGCCGGCCTGCTCAGCGGCATCGCGCTTGGCCTGCATGTCGGCGCGGAACTCGACTAGCCAGCGTTGTTCGTCGGTCGGCTCATCGGGGGTGATCGTGGGTTCGGTGTCGAGGTGCCAGCCCTCGCGGCATTGGGCCATGCGAAGCTGCCGGTTGCGCCTGGCGCATGGAGGGCACTTGGCTTCCAGGGTGGCCCCGCATGGCACGTCGATGATCTCGGTGCGGCCGGTCTCCAGGTCCATGCGTTTCATCGGCACCGGCCGGATGCACACCCCGTGTTCGATGGCCACGTGTTCAGCGACCTCACGCGCCAGCGGCATGGACATGCGCACCGAGCGGGGCAGGGCACGGTCGTAGCTCATCGCGCCTCTCCGATCGTGTCGGCGGGATGCAGGAGCGCTGCTTGCCCGCAGGTGCGGCACTCGACCACGCCGGCCACCGGGTCAGCCCACAGGCTGTCTTCGGTCAGGCAGGTCGAGCAGGTCAGCCCCGCCAGCAGGTAAGCCAGTTCACGCATCGCCGTTCACCTCGCTTTCGGCCAGCTCGGCGCACAGCCGGTAGTCGCCTCGGTAGGGGTGCCGGGAGACGTGCGCGGCGTAGACCTTGAAGGCCCGCACGCGGGGAAGGTCGCGGACGGTGAGCATGAGCAGGATCGAGCGGCCGGCCACGGTCTCGATCTCTTCGGCGGTGCCGTGGAAGCAGACCTTCATCGCCCCTCACCCCCAGCGGTGAAGGCGGCGGCCATCAGACGGATGTCGTGATCGGAGACGTAGGCGGCGCGGACCCGGATCGGATCGGGTGAGGTCTCCAGCCGGACGTAACCGACTCCCGCGCCCAGCTCGGGGATGGGCGAGATGTGATCGGCCAGCGCGCCCCGGTCGCGAGCGCCGTCGCCGAGCACCATGTCGACCTGTTCCGACTCGTCCAAGCGGAGGGCGATCTTATCCGGGAACAGGTTGCGGATGTTCATGACCTCTTTGCGCGGGTCCTGGAGCGCGGCCAGGACGCCGATGCCGACCGCCCGCCCTTGGGTGGTGAGCGTCGCGAGTGCGGCGGAGACGCGCCGCCGCAGGTCTTTGTCGGCCTGGTAGGCGGTCAGGAACGCCACCTCATCGACGACGACCAGGACGAACGGGTCATCGATGGTGGGGGTGTGGTTGCGTTGGAGGCCGGCGAAGCGCCCCGCCCGGTCCTGCATCACCGCAACAGCCTGCTCCAGCAGTTCGGCGCAGTCCTCTGGTGTTGCGGCGTATCGGTGGCCGAACAGCGCGCGGCCGTAGGACAGCTCCATCAGCTTGGGGTCGAGCGCCCAGATCTCCGCCAGCCCTGCGCGGACGGCCGGGAGGAGCCCGCGGATCGCAGACCACAGGATCGAGCCCTTGCCGGCGCCGGTCGCGCCCGCGACCAGGACGTGGGTGCCGTGGAGCTTCAGCCGCCAGGGTTGGCCGTCTTCCTGCTTGCCGATCTCGACCGGTCCCACGGTCGCAGTGGCCGGTTGGGGCAGTGCCGCCATGGGCACGGCGAGCGGGTCGCTGCGCGGGAAGGTCAGCAGCAGGCGGCCCGCCTTGACGATGGAGACTCGGCAGGAGGGGGCGCCGAAGCCGTGCGCGAGGTGGTCGAGGCGGTCCGTCCAGTCCTTCAGCGCTTGGCCGTCGAGCATGCGGGCGGTCACCTGGTCGGCCCACGGGGTGCAGGTGACCTTGCCTAACCGGGGCAGGTAGTCGCGGCCTTTGAGGTGCCGCCCGAGACCGGACACGATCATGACCGGTTGCCAGTGCCGCCGGTAGACCCAGACGAGGCGCCACCAGGCCAGCAGCCGCCAGCCGAGCAGCCGCACGAATCCGGCCCGGTCGACGACGACCCAGGCGGCCAGCCCGGTCGGGACCGGCGCGAGCAGTAACAGCGCCGTCTGCCAGCCGTAGGCCCAGGTGAGCACGGCGGGGGTGATCGCGGTGAGGGTGGCGATCGGATGCCGCCAGGTCATGCGGACCAGGCCGGCGAGGAGCCGCCAGGTCCAGATGATCAGAGTGACGATCGCGGGAGTCTGGACGACGGCCGGGCGGAAGACCACGGCGGTGTCCGGGGTGGTGGTGACGAGGTTGCGGGCTTCGTCACCGGGGAGTCTGCGGAACATAATGGTTGCCTCTCGTGAAGTGGAACGCTCGTGGGAGATCAGGGGCCGCCGGAAGTTGCCGCTTCCAGCGGCCCCGCCTTACGGGGTCAGGCCGCCGTGCTGTCGGGGACGGCCTTGATCGGGCATGTGTCGTCGGTGGGGACGTCGGCAGCGGAGGTGCGCAGCCGGGTTGCGACCGCACGGGCGTAACGCGCGCTCTCGCGGGCGAGCTGACGGGCGAACGCCAGATCATCTGGGGTGACCAGCCCGTCCGGGGTGAGCAGGACCGTGATGGCCCCGCAGTCCACGGCCAAGACCGGCGTGTGATCGGGGGAGCGGTGGACCGTGGAACGGGCCGCCTGTGCGGTCGTCAGCCGGATCACGCTGTGGCGTGGGGTTCGACGGCGCGACATCACAGCCCGTCCTTGCCGGCCGGGACGGTGGCCTTGGCCTTGTAGTCCGGGAGAGTGGTCGCACCCGTGCTGCCCGCACCGTTGGAGGCAATGGGCTCCATGGCGCGGACGCGGACGGAGTAGGCCAGCCGGCCGGAGGCGTTGACGTACGGGGTGACGGTGATTTGGTCGAAGCGGACCGGGGTGAACGGCAGCCCCGGCATCGGGGCGGGCGGGACCGGTTGCCGCTCGGCGAGGATCTTGACCGCGATGGTCTTCTGGGCGGGTTTGAGGGTGGGGTCGCCGTCCATGACGGCCACCTGCCAGACCGGTGCGCCGCTCTGCTTGTCGCGGGACTGGACGAACCGGCCATTGGTGGAGGCGTCGAAGTCCTTGACCGGCTCGACCTCGCCGACGATGTAGCAGCCGTGCGGGAAGAGCATGTCGAAGGTGACGGGGATGGGGCCTTGCAGTGCCATAGCTACTCCTCTTGTCGTTTGAAAGGCACTTAACCTATCAAGCTCTTCGAGCGTAAGAAGAGCCCGCCAGATCAGTCAACGACCTATGCGGGCTCGTTATCGGATCAGATTGCTTACCCGATGGGGTAGGCGTCCTCCAGCTCATGCCGATCCGCTGGCAACAGCACCTCCACAACCGCCAGGCCCCGCCCGGACGCCTCGCGTACCGCGCCGTAGACCACGATCAGCGGAACGCCCTTGGGCATGCCGAGCTGCTTGGCCTCCCCCGTGCTGGGCATGCGCGCGGTGATTTGCTCCACCACGTGATCGAACCGCACCCCCTTGCGGGCTTGCAGATGCGCCCGCAGCCCTTGCGGCAACGCCTGGGTGCTGGTCAGGTCCGTACCTGCCGACAGCTCGGCGGGCAGCCACAGCGAGACCACCTCGGTCGGCTCACCCTTGCGGGTCACCAGGCGCCGGCGCAGGAACGCCTTGCTCTTGGCCGGCAGCTCCAGCAGCGCCGCCACCCGGTTGGGCGCGGTGAGCGTGCCGACCTCCAGCACCTCGCCCTCGGTGTCGGTCTCGGCGGCGGTCAGATACGCCTGCCCCGGTCGAATGCGGTCGACGGCGGCCATGGCGGGACGGCCGCGCACGAATCGGCCCTTGCCCTGCTGGGAGTCGATCCAGCCCTGTTCGCGCAGCATCCGCAGCGCGGCCACCACGGTCGGGCGGGAGACGCCGAACTCCTGGATCAGTTGCGCCTCGCTCGGTAGCAGCGAGCCGGGCGCATAGTGGCCCGCCTCGATCCGCCGCTGGAGCGTCTGGACGAGTTGCGCGTATTTCGGCGGTACCGACTCTAGAGACATTTCGACCGTCCTGCACCCGACAGGTTGACTTATTAGGTCGGAGCGTAGCCGTCGCCCACTCAGCGTGTCCACCGCTCCTGGTGTAGCCACACCGCCACATCCCCGAACACCCCCTGAAACGAGAAAACCCTCGGCGGGCAAACGAAACACTGCACGCGGGTCTACCAGCAAACTAAGCCCCGCGTCTCCTGATCCTGCAGTGTCGCTCACCCGCCGAGGGAGTGGTGCGGCGCGACGAGGCAGGGTCCGCGCACTACCCTCCACGGCCTTGCGGAGGGACCCGCCACCTCGCCGCGCCGGTCTATCAGGAGCCCCCGCCCGGCATCGCCGAACGTGGCGGACGCACCTGCTCTCGCAGGACCTCAGCCGCGCCCTTGGCATCCAGCGTCGAATGCCGCTCACCGTCGCCCCAGATGTAGAACGCGCCCCGAGCATCGACGGTCACCCACACCGGCAAGCCAGGGTGCGGACGCGGCACCAGCAACGCGCTGTCGTTGTCCCGCAGCTCCGCCGGCACCAGCAGATCTACGAGCAGGTCCCGCAGCCGCACCAGCTTGATCGCGACATCGCGCTGGTGCAGCACTTCGGGCGTGCACGACATGATCGGATTCATTGCTCGCTCCCTTCGGCCAGGCCGTCGCCGAGGCAGTCCAGGCATTCACGCTCTCCCGTGCTGTAGTCGTCGGCACTTGCGCCCACGAGCAGCACGCGGCGCGAGGTGCACAGCTTCGTCCCGCGTCCCCGGCAGGCCGGGCACTGCGGATGCTTGCTGGACTGATCTGGCCGGATCACCGTCGCCATCTCCTCGTTCATCCGGCTATCCCTGCTTCGGGAGGCCGCTTGACGTACCGTGTTGGTTGATGGCAAGTCCACCGGCCAAGCAAGATCTTCAGCACCCCCGGGGAGTCCCCTCTCCGCCCCCCTGTTGAGCCCCCGACCCGGGAGGAAGCTCCTTCCGATGGCTGAGAAGATCCCGAACGTGCAGCTCCAGAGCTGGCGCCAGCGGCACAACCTGACGCGCCAGGAGTTCGCCCAGCGGATCAACCAGACTCCCGCCGGCATCGCGCACAAGCTCTCCTGCGACGAGGAACGCATCCGCCGCTGGGAGAAGGGCGAAGTGGCCTGGCCCCGTGCCCCGTACCCGGAAGCCATCCAGCAGGCCACCGGACAACAGCTCGAAGCGCTCGGCTTCAGCCGCGCCAAGCGCGTCCTATCGACGTGCGCCCCGGTCATCTCGCCCAGCCCCGCTCTGGTCACACAACCCGGGTCAGAGATTGATGAGATCGCCGATCTTGCGGAATGGCTGAATCGGGGCAGCTACCGAGCCGAGGCCGTGCACGAGATCGAGCAGGCCGCCGCATCGCTGGCCAACGCGCATGCCGAGGCCCCGCCCAAGACTCTGCTGCATCACGTCATCCGCGTCCACCGGCAGGCTCGCGACCTGCTGAACCAGGGCAACCTACGCTTCGGCCACGCCCGCGATCTGCTGCGGATCGACGCTGACTTACTGGCCCATGCCGCGATCCTGCTGGGCGACATCAACCGCGATCAGGCCGCAGAGGAGTACGGGCGCGTCGCCGTTCTGCTGGCGCAGGAGGCCGGCTCCAACCAGGGATTCGCCTGGTATGCACGCGCGAAGACCGCTCGCTGGCAAGGCCGCTACATCCAAGCCGCCGACCTGGCACGACGAGGATTCGAGGTCACGCCGGCCGGGCCGATGAAGCACCAACTGGCCTGGTACGAGGCGAATGCCGCAGCCCTGTTCGGCGACATCAGCCGAGCTAGGGAAGCGGCCAGCCGCGCCCATCTCATCACGCAATCGTCCGCCCCTGCCGTCACCGACCGTTCCGTGTGGGCTTTCCCGCTCCAGCGTCAGACGCTCTTCAGCCTCTCCGTAGCGGTGCGCACCGGAGATCCGGATACCGCCTTGCGCACCGCGGACGACGCTGAGCAAGCAGCAGCCACAGGTGACCGACCAGCGCCCGCCAACTGGGCACAGATCAAGATCGGTATCAGCCTCGCCCATCTCCTCAAGGATGACCTCGATGGAGTCATCCACGAGGCGACCCCCGTTCTTGCTCTTCCGCCCGAGCTACGGGTCAGCACCGTCACCGGCTACCTGAACGACCTTGCCCGCCGCCTCGCCCAGCCGCGTTTCGCCGCCAGCCCCGACACGGCGCAGCTCAGGCAGCAGATCCACGAGTTCAACGCCGCCGCCCTCCCGGACGAACCCAGCATGGAGAGTGAATGAGCCCTCTGCCCGTCGAGATGATCGACCGATGGCGCAATCGGGTCGAACCGCAGCCAGGAGAAGGAACGATCTACTGGCACATACTGGTCGGCCGCTATCCCCAGGTCCGCGCTCTTGCTCGTGAAGCACAGAACCGCCTTGCGCCGTTCCCCGGGTTGCACTTCACACCGGCAAAGTGGCTGCACATGACCGCACTTGTCGTCGGCTCAGCCGACAGCAAGTCACTCGACCAGACCCAGGCCATGCTCACAGAGGCATCCCGCCTGCTGATCGACATGCCCCCGGTCACCGTGACACTCGGACGGGTCCTCTACCACCCGCAGGCGATCATGCTCGGCGTGGAGCCCAGCGAACGGCTTCAGCCCATCCGCGATGCGGTCGAAGCGGTCACGCGCGAGGTCACCGGGCACGAGGGATACACCGAGGGACCTGCGACCTGGACGCCGCACCTCACGATTGCCTACAGCACCGCCGACCAGCCGGCCGCACCCTTGATTGAGACGCTGGGCAAGCAGCTCGACCCGTGCGAAGTGACCATCGATTCCGTCAGCCTGGTCATCCAGCACGGCCCGGAACGCCTCTGGGATTGGCAGCCCCTAGGCGCGGCTCTACTTCTCGGCGAGTCCTCTGAAGCCGACCAGGGCACCGACCCTGCCGCCCGATACCCCGTCACGTGACATTGCCGAATTGTTCTCATAGGGATCAAGGGCGGCCCGCCCTCGGCCGCACGCTGCGCGTGCGGCCGAGGGGGCCGTTCTCGCGCACGGCCGCGCTCGGGCCGCAACGCGGTCTATCTCAATCAATAGGTAATTGTATGGCGTGGGGGTGCATCGATGTTGTCGGGGACATCGATCGCATCCATCTTTAGACCAATGAATTGTACGAGCGTAGCAAGGCAGTGCAAGATGCTAACTACGCACCACACCGTAAAGAAGGCTGTTACGCCACCAACGGTAGCCAATATCGCTGGATGCGTATCCTTTGAAAGGACCGACAAGATAAGGATGCCCAGCATGGCGAAGATGCCGATGGTGCAGGTAAATATGAAGGGTGCTACGTATCTGATTGGATCTCTGCGAATGGCCCGCAATTTTCGGAGGAAGGCTTGATCCATAAAGGCAGTCTGAACAGCAACCCCAGCCAGCACTGCGCCTATGATGACTCCCACCATGCCTGCAGCAACCGGGACACTTGCCATGAGATTCTGCGGCTGAAGCAGGGCGACAGTAACTGCCCCTCCTGCCCCAACTAGGCCAAGAGCGAAGTCAACATGCAGGACTTCGCTCAAGTCAAAGTTCAACGCCCCCCACAGGTGCTTCAGGACCTTGTTTGCCATCTCCCGCCACCTTCACGGGCATCGTCGAGCACGACGCCAGTCGGACACCTTCAAACCTACCCAGCCAAGGGTGATCTACTCTGGCGATGTTCGCTTTGCTCGAACATACTCTCGAAGCGCTGCTAGCACCACCCCTACTCCCTCCTCAAGTCGAGGTTCCCAGTCGGACACCAGCGTGGAGTCTGCGGACTCCTTGCTGACAAACCGCGCATCGGTCTCCCCCTGACGCTGCCGGGCGAGCATCGTCAGATTCAGGTCCCCGGTCTCGGTGCCTTCCAGCTTCCCTCGGAAGGCGGGCGAATCCGTGTTGAGCACTTCCCCTCGCGGCGCCTTGAACTCCTCGGTCTTGCGGCCGGCACCTAGCGCTCTCATCTCTTCCCGGTCTCGATCTAGGTCTCGACCTGGATTGGTAAACTTGATCTCTCGTTCTATAAAATGAACACGTGGATGGGTCCGTAGCCACTCATCAACGGTCGAGCGCGAAACAACAAGATCCACTTCCCAATCACTCGGGAGTTGCCCTGACCGTGCTGCTGCCAGGTTCAGAATCCCTTCAAGCCCTTTAGTGAAGCCCGTCGCGTGAATGCGGGCAGTAGTAGCAAATGCTACCCATCTCTCAGTGTCATGAACATGAATAGCAAAGGGCACCACAGTTTCGCGAGACGCGCTGGCCGTGACACTCGACTTGCCCTTGATCCAAGATCTAGCGATTTTATCAAGAGTCCTACGCTCTTCCCTGATCTCGAACCCCAAGGTCCCGGTCAGGAACGTGCCATCTTCGACCAGTGTGATGTCTGCTGCAGTCCACTTTCTTGGTCTCGCACCTTCCTCTTCGAAGTCCGGAAGCTCGCCAGAAGCCAGTTGCCGCAAATCCTCGGAAAAGGAGCGCATTCCCAAGGTGTCTTGATTAGCATGCCTCCGATTGATGCGAGCGAATGTCACCTTGCGCTGCTTTGGCCTCATCTGCCCACCTTCCCGGCGCCACAAAGAGATAGATCACACGCAATCATGACTCCAAAACCTGTTCATGCACATGGATCTCTGCAGTTTGAGAGGAAACAGTGACCAAAGCAGCCCTCGGCGACACCTCCGTGCACAGAAGACGCGGCCTATCCTGCGTTCGCTTATAGACATGCGCTCCGACTCCGGGGTGGCTTACGAGCATGATCGCTGACACCGATCCAAGGTAGGCCCTCTCTGCGGGCGGTCGGCAGCAGACGGAATGGTCAGGCGAGGATGCTCGCTGACACACTCAAAGATCAGGCGGGCTGCAGTTTCGCGACGTACCATCTCGCGGTTCTGGCCGGCCTCCTAGCTGCCGATGCTGCTTTCCCGCTTCCTTGCCTAGTGTCAGTCCTCCTCGCTGTCCGAGTGTCCCGGCCGGGCGCGCCGAGTCAAGGGCGCCTGCGGCGTCGCTCCGCGATCAGCTTTGCTGACCCTTGACACGGCGATCCCGGCCTGGGGTCGGCAGCTACAAGGAGGACGGGGGAAGATCAGGGGACAGGCTGCACGCAGACCACGCCAACCTCTGCGAGGGTGATCGTCGTGAACTGCGCCGGGATTGATGGAGACTCCATCGGTTGGAAAGGATGGAGTCCATGTCAGGTCGATCCAGCTCCCCGCACCCCGCCCAGCGTCGC
>NZ_JBVJKR010000034.1:0-18884 GCF_055585125.1 Nonomuraea sp. NPDC054003 | reverse complement strand
GAGTGGCCGCCCTCATGTCACATCGATCTTCCCTTACGGGCGCCAAGGTGACGAACGGGTTCAAACCCGTACACCACTCCCGTGGACGCTAACCCGGGATGTCCGCGTCCACGATGCCCGGCATACAGCCGCGACGCTCCTCATCGAGCAAGGTGTGAACATCCGAGTTGTACAGCAGGTTCTCGGTCACACTCGTGTGACGACCACCCAGCGTTACACGCACGTATCCACACCGCTGATGCGCGATGCGGGGGAACGGCTCGCGTCCGCTCTCTGGGGAAATCCGTAGCCGTTGCAACTAAGACTGCAACTATGACGTCCTTTAAGATCAAAAAGGCCCTCTCCCCATCTAGGGGAAGAGGGCCTTCGAAGAGCGGAGGATCGGGGATTTGAACCCCGGATGGGCGGTAAACCCAAACCGCATTAGCAGTGCGGCGCCATAGACCTGACTAGGCGAATCCTCCTCGGGAGCCGTGTGGCCAGAGTTAGAGTACCGGCCTTCGGCCCAGGCGGCAAAGCGGTAACCCGTCCACCGTGGGGGCGAGTCATCCACAGCCTGTGGGTAACGGGCTGTGGAAAAGAGCCCGCCCCTGGTCGAGGGCGGGCTCAAGCCTGTGGATAACCCAGGACTCAGGCGGCCGGGTTGGCCTCGCCCTCGATCTCGATCTTGACCTTCTTGCCGACCAGGACGCCGCCGGTCTCCAGGGCCTGGTTCCAGGTCAGGCCGAACTCCTCGCGGTCCACCTCGGTGCTGATCGAGAAGCCCCACACCGGCTGGCCCCACGGGTTGGTGCCGACGCCGCCGTACTCGACGTCGAGCTCGACTTCCTTGGTGACGTCGCGGATCGTGAGGTCGCCGACGACCTTGAACTCGTCGCCGCCGTCGGCGACGACGCGCTTGCTCCGGAAGGTGATCTCGGGGAACTTCTCGACGGAGAGGAAGTCGTCGCTGCGCAGGTGGCCGTCGCGGTCGCCGACGCCCGTGCTGATGCTCTCGGTCTTGATCGTGAGCTCGGCGGTCGACTGGAGGAGGTCCTCGGCGATCGTGATGCTGCCGGAGAACTCGGAGAAGTTGCCGCGGACCTTGCTGACCATCATGTGCTTGACGACGAAGCCGATGCGGGTGTGGGCGACGTCGAGAGCGTAGGTGCCCGCGACGGGGATGGTCAGGCCGTTCCAGGTGCGAGTGGTCATGAGAAGAAGTCCTTCAGGAGTGTGCTTGTTGTGCGGACAGTTGCGACAACAAACATCTACACGAGGAATATTCCCTCCGTCAACTAACGTCGTCTACAGTATGGATGTGACCAACATGAACGACCCTCGGCTGACAGCCATCGGGCTGCTGACGGAGGTTTACGCAGGGCTGACGGCCAGATTGCAGCCGGTGTTCAACGCCGCGGGCCTGTCGGAGATCGACTTCGAGACGCTGATCAGGCTCGGCCGCTCGCCCCGGCAGGCGCTGCGCATGACCGACCTGGCGGCGCAGACCGGCCTGTCCACGAGCGGGGTGACCCGCGTGGTCGATCGTTTGGAACGTGACGGCCTGGTCATCCGCGAGGCGTGCGCCACCGACCGCCGCGCCTCATACGCTACGCTCACCCCGGCCGGCCGGGAGAAGCTGGAGGAGGTGCTGCCCCAGCACCTGGCCGACGTCGACGAGCTCCTCACGGGCCTGCTCAGCGGGGAGGAGCTGGACGGGTTCCTGGCCGCGCTCCGCAAGATCCGGAGCGTCGTGCGGCCCTGCGCTACGGCGGGGGCTGTAGAGGTGACAGCTCAGTCCTGAGCTTGGCCATCGCCCGCGACACGGTGCTCTTCACCGTGCCCACGCTGATGCCGAGTCTCCTGGCGATCTCCGGTTCGGTCATGTCCTCGTAGTACCGCAGCACGACCGCCGCCCGCATGCGCGCGGGCAGCCCCTGCAACGCCTGCTCCAGCCGCTCGTGCACCTCGCCGCCGGCACTGTCCGTGACGATGACCGTCTCGGGCAGCTCGTCCGACGGGTACTCTTCCAGCTTCCTGCGCCGCCACTGCGAGATGTTGATGTTGACCATGGCCCGCCGCACGTACCCGTCGAGCGCGGCCCTGTCCTGGATGCGGTCCCAGGCCAGATAGGTCTTGGTGAGCGCGTTCTGCAGCAGATCCTCGGCGTCCAGCGGGTGCCCGGTGAGCTGGTTCGCGGCACGCAGCAGCGCCGGACCGCGCGCTCGTACGTACTCGCGGAACTCTTCTTCCACCCTGGCCGTCTGCATCGTGGCCAGAATCGCAGCCCAGAGCCCTGATCAGGCTGACCCGCAATCCAGGATTCGGCCCGCCGACGACAAAGGTCCGTCAAGGTCGGTGGCAGATTGTTCGACGCCGGATGTCATCTCCTTCACTGGGGGATGCGTATTTTGCTCTTGTCTGCGGCGTACGGCGCGACCTCTCTTCCGGCCGTGTGACCCTAGAACGCATGGCGTATCCGAGCGTTGACCGCAGGCGGGTGCTGGCCGCCGCGGTGCTGGGCCGCGAGCCGGGAGTTCCGGGCCCGGGCGCGGAGGGGGAGCCGCTACGCGCGGTCACCGGGCAGATCCGCGACGTCAGCCCGCACCTCATCCTCGTCGAGACCCCCGAGGGCGGGAGTGAGCGGCTGGTCATCGCGCCGTGGGCCAAGGCCTGGCACGGCGCCGACGTCACGCCCGCCGACCTGCCCGTCGGGGCCAGGGTCGTCATGCGTACGCGCGAGGGCCGCGTGGTCGAGCGCATCTGGGCCGACACGATCCGCATCACCGGCACGATCATGTCCGTCGAAGGCCGCAAGGACGTCACGGTCGAGCTCGACTGCGGGCCGCACCGGGGCCGCCGGACCATTCTCATCCCGTACCGCGCGACCGGCAGGCTGCGGGTGCGCCATCCCCAGTTCGAGCCGGGCTACCTGTTCGACGCGATCGGCATCAGGAAGGACGGCACGGCGCTGGCCATGCTGCCCGCCACCTCCCAGCCCGCCTACCCGGCGCGGTCGGTGCCGGCGCCGCCGCCCGCCTACGGCGGCATGACCTCCCGCATCTCCGGCACCGTCACCTGGGCCGACGCCTTCGACGAGGACGAGCGGGGCGCGGCCTACCCCATGGTGGAGCGCTCCGACGCGGGCTGCCCGGACGCCGGGGTGTCCTGCGCCGGGCTGCCCTACCTCGCGATCGGCTCGCTGCTGCAGGTGCACAATGTGTGCGACGGCCGCTCGGCGAACGTGCCGATCGTCGCGTGCGGCTGCCTGGCCGGGCGCTTCTGCGACCGCTGCGTCGAGTGCGACACCTCGCCGCGCGGGCGGATCGCCGAGCTGTCGCCCCTCTCGTACGTCGAACTCGGCGGCGACCTGGTCAAAGGGTGTTTCAACGCGCAGATCGGCTTGGGGTGAGGTACATGCTGGCATCGCAGCTGCCGGTCCTGATCGTCCTGCTGTGCCTCGGCACGGCGGCGAAGGTGGCCGTCATACGGTCCGGCAGGGAGCCGAATGCGCTGGCCAGGCTCGGCCCCGCCGTGCTGGTGCCCGGCCGCTTCCGGGCCCCGGCGCTGCTGGCGTGCGGGGCGGCGGAGCTGGTGCTGGCCGCCGGGCTGCTGCTCACCACGCACCCGATCTTCCGTTTCGCGACGGTCGCGTTCTTCGCCATGTCCACGTACGTGCTCCTGGAGCTGCGCAGGCGCCGGCCCGACGCGGGCTGCGGGTGCTTCGGCGAGGTCAGCTCGGCTCCGGTCGGGGTACGGTCGATCGCCAGGACCATGGCGTTGACCGGCATGGCCGTGGTGACGGTGTGGGCGCCGGTGCCCGGCTGGATGGCGTTCGCCCAGCCGTCGTGGGAGTTCACGCTGGCCGGGCTGCTGGTGCTGGCCGTGCTCTCGCCCGAGATCGACGAGCTGATCGAGCGGGCCCGCCACCGGGCGCCGTGTGAGCAGCGCCGCGGGCCCGCCGAGGGGATCATGCTGGCGCGGCTGCGGTCGAGCGGCACGTGGCGGGCCCACCGGGCGGAGCTGACCACGGCCGAGCCCTACGACAGCTGGCGCGAGCTGTGCTGGCGGTTCTTCGCGTTCAAGAACCACCAGCAGGACGACGTGGTGTTCGCCGTCTTCATGGCCGGCCGCCGACCGGCCGTCAGGGTGGCGGTGGTCGAGGCGGACAGCGAGTCTCTGCCCTCGTATACGCCAGTATCGGCCTGACGCTAGAGAGGGCTAGATTTCCCTCGACGGGCATGACGATTTAACTCTATTGGGCTATCTAGCTTCCCCTCTAGACAACCCAATAGAGGTCTAGGGGTGCCGTCTAGATCGGTTGGGCACGCAGGAACCTCCCGAAATGCGGCACGGTGAACGCGATCAGCCCGCGCTCGGCGCTGTAGATCAGACCCTTCTTGATCAGGCTGTCGCGGGCGGGGGACAGGCTCGACGGCTTGCGGCCCAGGGACTCCGCCACGTCGGCGGTCGCCACCGGCTCGTCGCCGATCTCGGCCATGGCCCGCATGTAGTCGCGCTCGGCCGGGGTCGCGCGTTCGTAGCGGCTGCCGAAGAAGCCCACGGCCAGCTCCTCCTCGGCCTCCGGCGCCGACACCCGGACGTCGTCGAGCGTGATCGGGCTGCGCGGCGCGAGATCCCAGGCGACCTTGCCGTAGGCCTGCACGAAGTAGGGGTAGCCGTCGGCCGCGTCGTAGAGGGCGTCGAGCGCCTCCTGGGTGAACTCGACGTCTTCCTCGCGCGCGGGCAGCATGAGCGCCAGGTCGGCGGCCTCTCGGTCGAGCTTGTCGATGCGGGCGTAGCGGAAGAGCCGCTCGGAGTAGCTCTTGCTGGCCGACAGCACGCTCGGCAGGTGCGGCAGCCCTGCCCCGACCACGATCAGCGGGCCGCCGGTCTGCGACAGCTCGTGGCAGGCGGCGCACAGGGCCGAGATGTCGGCGGACTGGACGTCCTGCATCTCGTCGATGAACAGCGCGATGCCCACGCCCAGGTCGGTCGCGACGCCCGCGGCGTCGACGAACAGCTCGGTGAGGTCGATCTCCAGGTCGCCGGAGTCGGCGCGGCCGCGCGTGGCCGGCACCTCGATGCCGGGCGACCAGTGGGAGGTGCCCTTGGCGGCGGACGGGTCGCGCATCGCGAACGCCTTCAGCACGCCGAGGAACTCCTCGATGCGCTCCGGCGCGCGGTGGCGCGGCGCCAGCTCGCGGATCGCCATGTGGAGGGCGGCGGCGACGGGCCTGCGGATCGACTGATCGGGCCTGGCCTCGATCTTGCCCGTGCCCCACAGCCGCTGGATGGCCATCGAGCGGAACGTGTTGAGCAGCACGGTCTTGCCGACGCCGCGCAGGCCGGTGATGACCATGCTGCGCTCGGGCCGCCCGCGGGCCACCCGCTCCAGCACGACCTCGAACTGCTGCAGCTCACGGTCGCGCCCGGCGAGCTCCGGCGGACGCTGCCCGGCTCCGGGGGCATAAGGATTGCGCACGGGGTCCACGCTCTCCGACTTTATTGCGCCATATAGCGGGCGTCTTAGATTCGGGAAGAAAGTGTGATGGCGTGTCCGAGCAGGGGGCATCGCGAGCACCGTCACCGGACACACCCCCTCTCACCAGGCCGAACCTCTGTTCGATTCGCGCTGGTACGACTGTAGCGCGGACTCGAACAGGTGCGCGATGATTTCAGGTAAAGATCTTCGCAACAGCTCCGCGCCCCCGTGCGTCATGGAAGTGTGGAGTTCGAGGATTTCGTCCGCGCCCGCGGGCCGGCCCTGCTGCGCTACGGGTATGTGCTCACGGGCAACCCCGACGACGCCGCCGACCTCGTACAGGAAGCGCTGCTCAAGCTGGGCGACTCCTGGCGGCGGGTGCGCAACAAGGACAACCCCGAGGCGTACGTGCGCATCACCATGGCCAGGCAGCACGTGAGCTGGTGGCGCAGGCGGCGGCGCGAGCGGATCACGGACGACGTCCCCGATGGCTCGTACACCGACGCCCACTCCACCGGTGAGTTGTGGAGGGAACTGGCCACGCTGCCGGGCAGGCAGCGTGTCGTGCTGGTGCTGCGCTACTACGAGGACCTGTCGGACCAGGAGATCGCCGACATCCTCGGCATCTCACGCGGAACGGTTCGGAGCCTGGCCTTCCGTGCGCTCAACACGCTCCGGGTACGGCCGGCCGTCTTCGAGGGGAGGCATTCGTGAGGACCGAGGAAGAGCTGGTCAGGGCCCTGCGCGAAGGCGCGGCGGGCGCGCCCGACACGGATCTGCTGGCAGGCGTCGCCCGGCTCCGTCGAAGGCGCACCATGCGGCGGGTCCAGGTGCTCGCCGCGGCGGCGGTGATCGCGGTGGCGGGTACGGGCACGGCGGTGGTCAGGGGTCTCGGCCCGGGGGAAGGAGAGGGTTCCCGGCCGGCGGCCACCGCGATGGTCACCTTGGCCCCCGTCGCGGCGACGGTGACGGAGCTGTGGCCGCAGGCGCTGTTCACGATGCCGGCGACCAACGCCGACGGCTGGCGCTACCGCCCGGTCACCGCGCTCAGCGCCACTCAGGTGCTGCTCGCCGCCGAGTCCTCGTTCGAGAAGGCCGGCACGTTCGAGATCTACGACACCGGGACCGGGACGGCCAGGGTGGTCACCCAGGTGCCGAGAGGCAGGGGCCTGAAGAGGTACTTCCCCCAGTCCGCGACCGTGGGCCCCGCCGACATCGCCTGGTCCGGATCCGGCGAACGGGCTGACGGCACCCCCGTACGCGAGATCTGGACCGCCCCCCTGGCCGGCGGCGCGGCGAGGCTCCTCGCCACCCGCACCGGCGAGGACGCCGGCCTCGACGGGATCTCCATCGGCGGCGGCCACGTGGTCTGGTCCGAGACCGACGGCGGCGTGTGGCGCGTCCCGCTCGCGGGCGGCGACCCGGAGCGCGTCCCCGGCGGCGACGGCCTTCACTTGATCGCGTGGCCCTGGGCCGCCGACGTCGCCAAGGGCCCCGAGGGCTTCGAGCACAACCAGACCCGGCTGGTGAACCTCGCCGACGGCACGACCCGGACCACGGCTGCGCCGCCGGGCGTGACCGGCTGGAGGTGCGGCCCCGTCTGGTGCCACGGCCAGAGGGATGACGGCCTGCTGATCCAGCGCGCCGACGGCACCGGCACGCCGCGGTCGCGTCAGGTCCGCGGCGTCAGGATGCACGCCTATCCCGCGCTGGAGCGCTTCCTGGTCGACAGCGACGTGTACGACCTCGCCACGGACAAGCTGGGCCGCCTCGACGAGCCGACCGACTGGTACGGCACCGGCACCTCGTCCGAGCCCAGCACGATCCTCTACTGGGGAGCGACCAAGGGGGACAAGCCGGACGAGTTCCGGGTGCTCAACTTGGCAGCCGTCCCACCTGCCCAATAGCGTTCGGCCTCATGCGGACCTTCGCGAACATCCAGGAGCTCAAGGACGGCGTCGGCGAGACGTTCGGCCCCACCGAGTGGCGCACGATCACCCAGGACAGGGTCAACCTGTTCGCCGACGCCACCGACGACCACCAGTGGATCCACGTCGACGCCGAGCGGGCCAAGGAGGGCCCGTTCGGCGGCACGATCGCCCACGGCTACCTGAGCCTGTCGCTGCTGCCGTCGTTCATGTTCGAGCTGATCCGCGTCGAGGGCATCCAGATGGGCGTCAACTTCGGCCTGAACAAGGTCCGCTTCCCCCGCCCCGTCCCGGTCGGCTCGCGCGTCCGCGCCGTCGCCGAGCTGACCAGCGTCAAGGGCACCCCGGCGGGCTACCTGTCGGCGCTCAAGATGACCATCGAGGTCGAGGGCGAGCGCCGCCCCGCCTGCGTCGCCGAGACCCTCTCCCTGTACGTGCCCGCCGAGTGATGCAACAGAAGCGCCCCTCTCACGGTCCTTGGATCCGTGGACCAATCGTTCGACGAGTTCGTCCGAGCCAGGGGTGACGCTCTCCTCCGGTACGGCTACGTACTGACCGGAAACACCGAGGACGCGGCCGACCTCGTCCAGGAGGCGCTGGCCAGGCTGGGCAACGCGTGGTCGCGGGTGCGCAAGAAGGACAGCCCCGAAGGCTACGTGCGCACCACCATGGTTCGGCTGCACATCAACGCCTGGCGGCGCCGCCACCGCGAGGACCTCGTCGCGGCCGTGCCCGAGCGCGGCGACTTCGACCGGTACGACGACGCCGACCTCTGGGCCGAGCTGGGCAGGCTGCCCCGCCGGATGCGTGCCGTGCTCGTGCTGCGCTACTACGAGGATCTCCCCGACGACGAGATCGCGGAGATCCTCGGCGTCTCGCGCGGCACCGTGCGCAGCCAGGCCGCGCGCGCCCTGGGCAAGCTCCGGATCACGCATGCGCTGGAGGAGGCGCGATGAGAAGCGAAGAGGACCTGATCCGCACCCTGCGCACCGCCGCCGGGCACGCCGAGCCGGAGCCCACGCTGGCGGCCTCGGTGGCCGCCCGCCGCCGGTCGCGCCGGCGCGGAGGGTGGGCGCGGATGGCGCTGGCCGCCGCCGCGGTGGTGCTGGTGGCGGGAGGCACGACGGCGGTCCTGTCCGACGGCGGCGGGCGGGCGCGACCGGCGGCCGAGGTCACCCGGGGCGTCGAGCAGGCCGCCGAGGTCTGGCCCGAGGCGATGTTCACGGTGCCGGGCACGGCCGTCGACGGCCGGGAATACCAGCCGATGGCCGCGATCAGCCCGGCCGAGGTGCTGGTGAGCGCCGTGGCACCCGGCGTGAAGCCGGATCGCCTGGAGGTGTTCGACACCGGAATCAGGCAGTTCCGGACGGTCACCAGCATGCCGAAGCCCAACGTGCCGGGCTACCGCTTCCGCGACGTCAAGGCGAGGGACAATCACATCGTCTGGTGGGGCGAGACGCCTCACGCCGGCGAAGGCGCATGGGCCGACTTCTGGTACGTGCCGCGAGCCGGCGGCGAGTCCGGGCACGTCGCCAAGCTGACCGGAGAGCTGGCCCAGGTGGACGCCGTCGACATCACCGGCGACCACATCGTGTTCTCCGTCGAGCGGGGCGGCGTCTACCGGCTCCCGCTGACCGGTGGCAAGCCGGAGAAGATCAAGGGCACCGACGGCCTCCATCTCAGGTCATGGCCGCTGGCCGCCGGCTACACCGCGGGCGAGTCGCACGAGCGGAACCAGAACCGCACGGTCAACCTGGAAACCGGCCGGTCGGCCGACGTCTCGGTGCCGAGCGGAGCCCGCGGTCTGATCTGCGGCATCCAGTGGTGCGCGGGCGTGCTCGACGGCGGCCCCTTCCGCCAGCGGCCCGACGGATCGGACCGCCGGCCGATCCCCGCCGACCTGCGCCCTCTGGTGTTCGAAGGCCTGCCCGCCGACCGGTTCGTGCTCGGCCGGCTGTCCTCCGGGCCGGTCATCCAGGCGTTGTACGACCTCACCACCGAAGAGGTCGTGGGCCTTGACGAGGCCGAGTTCGGCGGCGGCGTCCCCACGGTCTTCTCCTGGCGGGAAGGCTCGAACCTGACCGTGGTGAACCTGCTCGCCGTCATGTGAAGGACAGCACGATCGCCGTCACCGCCGCCAGCGCGAGCACGCCCAGGTAGGCGAGGACCAGCCGGGTGTCCCGGAGCAGGCACTTGCTCCGGGTCAGCCCGGCCCGCCGCGCCTTCCAGTAACCCGCGAACCCCAGCCCGGCGAAGGCCAGCAGCGCCCACGGCCCGAACACCCAAGCCAGCAGCGCGATCGTCGCGTACACGCACAACCGGAGCGGATCGTACGGCGTGCTTGGTGGAGTCGTCACGGGAGCACCTCCAGCGGGAGCCGCAGCCGCGGTTCGGACGCCACCGCCGACAGCCGCTGCGCCGACAGCTGCGGCCATGCCTGCACGGCGCAGAACGGCGCGCACTGGTCCTGAGCCGACCGGGTGCCGACGTGCACGCAGCACTGCGTGAGCCGTTCCTCGATCATGGTCGAGATGTCCATGAACGGCTTGATCGTGATCCGGACCACCCGCTCGCCCATCATCCGGCGCAGCTTCTTGCGCCGGCCCGGCAGCGCCGACGAGGCCAGCGTGAGCAGCGTGGAGACGCCGAGGTCGCAGTTCTCGCAGATGTTGCGCCACAGCTCGCCGATCTGCGGATGCGACAGCGACGACTGCTCCGACAGCAGGTCGAGCAGCGACTCCTGCACCGCCAGGCGCAGCTCGCGGGGGATCTCGGAGTCGGCGATGCGGTTGGCGACCAGGCCCAGGTTCTCCTTGAGCCGGTCGTGGCCGATCAGCGCCACCAGCGAGCGCCACCGCTGCGAGTCGTCGCGGATGAGGTAGCCGACCGAGCAGCAGTGCGGGTGGGAGCACGGCAGCGCGGTCAGGTCACGCCACGTCACCAGCCCGCCGGTCTGCGGGCCGAGCCGCTTGAGCACGCCCGTGTGGGTCAGCCGGTCCATCGGGTCGATCGTCCCCGACCTGCCCGAGCCGAACTGCGGCTGCAGCGACACGCCGCCCACGAACGGGGTGTCGAGCGCCACCTTGACGACGTCGCCGATCTCGCCGTCGTTCACGCCGAGCGCCGCCGTCATCACCAGCGTGGTGAAGATCTCCCGCTCCGAGAGCCGCGCCACGGCCTGCCGCTTCAGCCTGCGCAGGTCGCCGCCGCGGTGGTGTCTCGACGCCTCCGCCGAGGAGCCGTCGTACTGCAGGTAGACCTCCACCCGCTCGCGGTGCTCGGTGAGCAGGTCGAGCAGGGCGTCGTCGCGGGCGATCAGCACGCCGTTGGTGTTGATCAGGACACGGGTGATCGGCCGTGCGGCCAGCTCGTGCAGCAGCGTCTTCAGCTCGGGGTGCAGGGTCGGTTCGCCGCCGCTCAGCATGAGCACGTCGAGCTTGCCGTTCTCCCTGGCCAGCCGCTGGTCGACGTTCGCCAGCACCTCGGCGACAGGCACCACGCCGTTGAGCTCGGGCGAGCTGTCGGCGAAGCACGTGGGGCAGCGCAGGTTGCACGCCTCCGCGATGTCCTCCAGCAGGATGCAGGTGTGCTGCGTCTGCAGCTCGGGCAGCCCCTTGAGGTACGCCGCCGGCACCGGATCGAAGTTGCCCGCGAGATCCGGCACGTGCTGCTTGGTTGGAGCGGTCCACTCCTCCAGGTAGGCGAGGATCTCCGGGTCCTCGTCGTAGAGCGTGCGCACCAGCCCGTGCTCCCTGCAGCCCCGCTCCAGCCACACCTTGCCGTCGCGCACCGCCAGGTAGCCGCTCAGCCGCTCGATCCGGTCGAGGTCGCGGCCGTGGCAGTGGGGGCAGAACGCATTCACGTAGCGGACGATGCGGTCGCCTCGGAGACCCATCCCCGTGCTCATGTCATGACCTTTCGCTTGAAGAGGGCAGCGTAGTAGCCGCGTCGCCACCCGTACGCGAGCCTCAGCCCGAGCAGCAGCATCCCCGGCAGGAGGAACCACTGCGGGCCCGTCAGCTCCAGCCACAGGATGTCGTTGGCCCGGGTGAACTCCACACAAAACCGGAAGAACGCGTACGCCGCGACATACAACGTGAACAGCTCACCGGGCCGGGTCAGCCGCTTGCGCGCCCACAGCAGGGCGGCGAACGCGGCCAGGTGGAAGACGATCTCGTACAGGAACGACGGATGCATCGCCTGCCCCGCCAGGCAGCCGGGGCAGTCGGGCGTGCTCGCGGGGGCGTGGACGCCCCACGGCAGGCCGGTCGGCCGGCCCGGGGCCTCGGTCAGGTGGCAGCCGATCCGGCCGACCGCCATGCCCAGCGCCACCGCCGGCGCGAACAGGTCACCGGTGCGCTCCTTGTAGCCGATGATCCGCTTGGCGACCAGGACCCCGACGTACGCGCCCGCCAGCCCGCCGAGGACGCTGCGCGAGCCGTACAGCCACAGCTGCTGCAGGTCCAGCGTCTCCAGCCAGCCGGCCAGGCGCATGCCGATGGCGCCGCCGACCAGCGCGCCGGTGACGGCCACCAGCGACTGCTCGTTGAGCGCGCCCCTGCTGCGGGCCTCGTAGAAGAACACCACCGAGGCGACCGCGACGCCGAGGCCGACGAAGATCTCGTGCAGCGGCATGTCACGCGCCGTACAGTGCAGGGTTCAGCCCCGTGCACAGCCCTGCCGTGCAGATCGACCAGAGTGCCCAGCCGATCATCAGCCCTATCCCGATCCCGCGCGTCCAGGGTCTGCGGATCAGCACCAGGACGAGGCCCGCGACCAGCCCGAGGCCCACCAGCGTCGCGGTGCCGGCGATGAGCATGGGTCGGCTGTGTTCGGGAGTGCTGATGGCGCCGAGGAAGACGAAGAAGCCGAGGATCGCGTTGACGACGCTGTAGACGGTCAAGCCTACGAATGCCATCCCGATGGTGATCCCGACCTTGTCGCCGGTGGACGGCGGGGGAGGGGGCGGCGCCCAACCGCCCATCCCGGGACCGTACGGGGGCCCGGGCGGCGGGCCCTGCGGTGGACCGTGCGGCGGGCCCTGCGGCGGGCCCTGCGGTGGGCCGTGCGGTGAGCCCTGCCAGGGAGGACCCTGCGGCGGCTCCTGCGCGTGGCCTTGCGGCGGGCCCTGCCAGGGAGGACCCTCCGGGGGAGGCGCTTGCCACGGCGCTCCCTGTGGCGGTGGCGGCGGAACCTGTCCCGGCAGCCCGTCACGGAAGTTTCGGGTCGGTCCCTCCTGGCCCGGATCGTGCTTGCCGGGATCGTCCGGCGGTGGTGTCGTCATCCCTCTCCCTCTTGGCCGACGAACAGGATGGAACCCGCCGGTTGACGTCCGCTTTCAGGCGTACAACCCCGGATTGAGCCCCGTGCACCAGCCGGCCGACACGATCGACACCAACCCCCAGCCGATCATCAACCCCAGGCCCAGCCCTTTGGACCACGGCCTGCGCAGCGACAGCAACACCACCCCGCCCCCGAGCGCGCCGACGGCCAGGAAACCGGCCGCCAGTGCCAGCACCACGTTCGTGGCCATCGACACGGCGACGACCCCCACGAAGACGTTGACCACGATGTAGGCGAAGAGCCCGACCACCGCGAGCCCCACGACCACGCCGGTGGACCGGGGCTGCTGTGGCTGTTGAGGCGGTGGCATGGACACGACGCCCACATTACGGCCCTATCTCCCCTTCTGAGTAGTAGATGGCCGCCTGCACCCTGCTCTTCAGGCCCAGCTTGTGGAGCACCCGGCTGACGTGCGTCTTCGTCGTCGCCTCGGCCATGGCGAGCTCTTCGGCGATCTCCGCGTTGGACAGCCCCCGCCCGATGCACGCCAGCACCTCCCGCTCCCGAGGCGTCAGCGTCTTCGGATCCACCGGCTCCCGCCGCGCCGGCGCCTGCTCCCCGAACGCCTTGATCAGCCTGCGCGTCACCCCCGGCGAGATCAGCCCGTCACCCCCGGCTACCAAGCGCACCGCGTCGACCAGCGCGTCCGCGTCCGTGTTCTTCAACAGGAACCCGGCGGCCCCTGCCCGCAACGCGCCGAACACGTACTCGTCCACGTCGAACGTCGTCAGGATCAGCACATCGGTGATGCCCGCCAGCTCCGCCGTGGCCGAGATGCCGTCCATCCTGGGCATGCGGATGTCCATCAGCACCACGTCGGGCCGCAGCTCCTTGGCCATGGCGACCGCTTCCACACCGTCGGCCGCCTCCCCGACCACCTCGATGTCCTCGTCGCCATCCAGGATCAGCACGATCCCGGCCCGCACGGCGGCATGATCGTCAGCCACCAGCACCTTGATGCCCACTCGGCCCACCTCGCCTTTCACCAGCTCACCCACCGGCGTATGCCACGCTGCAATCTCCCCCACCGGCCCCATCGACGTATGCCGCGCTGCAACCTCGTCCACCGGTCTCACCGACGTATGCCGCGCTGCGAGCTCGCCCAGCGATCCCCTTGACGTATGCCGCGTTGCCACCGTCCGTCCGGCGACGGTGCCCTTCATCCACCCTGGAGGACTTCACGTCGCCTCCCGGCCCGGCGCCGGGAGCGTCGCCGAGACACGCCAGCCGTCCGCGTGCGGCCCGGCCTCGAACGTCCCGCCCACGAGACCGGCCCGCTCCTTCATCCCCACGAGGCCCGCACCGGCCCCTGGCAGCCGGTCGTCCCGGCTGCTCGCCGCGTTGTCGACGGTGATCGACACCTGGTCCGGCTCGTACACCAGATGAACCCTGGCCGGCGAGTCGCCGTGTTTGAGCGCGTTGGTCAGCGCCTCCTGGAGGATCCGGTAGGCCGCCAGGTCAATGGGCGCGGGCAGGTCACGGGGCGGGCCGTCGACGCTCAGCTCGGTGGCCAGCCCGGACTGGCGCGACCGCTCCACCAGGCCCTCGGCGTCGCGCAGCCGAGGTCTCAGGGCCTCGCCCTCGTCGCCCTCCTGCCGCAGCAGCCCGATCATGGAACGCATCTCGGCCAGGCCCTGCACGCTGTTCTCCCGTACGGACTCCATGATCGTCCGCACGGTGGCCGCGTCGAGGTCCTTGCGTGACAGCACCGCGGTGGACTGGATGGCGATGGCGCTGAAATGGTTGGCGATCATGTCATGCAGCTCGCGCGCCATCCGTGTCCGCTCGGACGTGATGGCCGCCTGCCGGTCGAGCTCCGCCAGCCGCGCCACCTGCTCGGCCCTGGCCCGCTCGGCCGCCGCCTGGTCGCGGTGCTGGCGCAGGATGTGGGCGGTGGTCACCGGCGTGACCAGGATCAGCCCCAGCTGGACCACGGTGAGCGCGAGCGCCCGCCAGTCGGCCCAGAGAAACCCCGTCACCGCCCCGGTCCCCACCGCCGCCACCGTCGTGATCACCAGCAGCCAGCGGGAGAACCGGGCCGGCCCGTAGAGCGCGGCCGCGTACAGATTGTCGGTGTAGACGAGCACCGTGCCCAGCGATGGCCCCACGAACAGGTCGAGGACGACTCCCACCGTGCCCAGCCCGAGCGAGCCCAGCGGCGACCGGTAACGCAGCAGCACGGCCAGACACGTGATCGCCAGCGGGATGGCGAGCACCCAATCGGGCACGCCGCGGTCGATGCGGGCCCCGGACTCGATCAGCGCCAGGCCCACGAGAAAGGCCAGGCCCGCACCCAGCGCCACGCGGTTCATGCCCACATCCCACCACGTCGCGCGGCGAATTCGATCCTTCGCGGGACGGCCTGTGGATACACACTTCGATGTATCCACAGGCCGTCCCCCAAGAGGATGTTTTCCCTGTACGAGCCGGAAGACTGGACATCGTGATTGTCGCCGTCATCATCGCCTGCGAGATCGGCTTCTGGATCCTGCTCGGTCTCGGCCTCGCCTGCCGCTACCTGTGGAACCGCCGCGCCCTCAGCACCGCGCTCCTGGTCAGCGTCCCCCTGCTGGACGTGATCCTGCTCGCGGCGGCGGTCATCGACATGCGCGGCGGCGCCCCGGCGGACTTCAAACACGGCCTCGCGGCCGCGTACCTCGCCTATTCGATCGTGTTCGGCCACAGCACCCTCAAGTGGGCCGACGCCAAATTCCACCACCGCTACGCCGGCGGCCCCCCACCGCCCCGCCCGCCCGAGGCCGGCTCCGCCAGAACCCGCTCCGAGTGGATCTTCTGGCTGCGGATCGTCCTCGCGTACGGGATCGCCTGGGCGGTCGTCCTGGCCATGGGCTGGCTCGTGGGAAAGCCGGGGAGCATGGGGGAGCTGTACATGTTCCTCGGCCAGGCGGCCAAGGTCCCGCTGATCGCCCTGATCTGGCCGGTCAGCTACACGCTGTGGCCCAAGAAGGAGGAACCGGCGGGGTCATGAAAGCCGTAACTGGTTCGAGGCATCGCTCAGAACCCGCTATGCTTGCTTACGCAGCGAGCGGCCGTAGCTCAATGGATAGAGCATCTGACTACGGATCAGAAGGTTAGGGGTTCGAGTCCTCTCGGCCGCGCACCTGGTAGAAGGCCCTTCGGGATGATCCCGGGGGGCCTTTTTCGTGGCCGTACAGCAGCGTTATGCAGCAACGCCACTGTGCGGTCAGTTTCACGACACCATCAGCCCTCGATCAAGGGCAGCAGGGCGCCGTCCCGGACGGCTACCAGACCCAGACGAAGCGCACTCTCGATGGCTGCCCGGCATCCAGTCGGTCTGCCCGGACAATGTCATCGTGACTTCTGGAAAGGCTGTAGGGAACGTCGACGAGTGGTGGTGTCCGGTTACCGGGCCTGACCGGTCAGGAGCCGTGTCCACAGGTCTTGAGCGGCAGTCGCCAACAGCCAGGGACTTTCGGCGGCGACGGTGGGGTTCTCCTTGGTGTAACGCCGGACGAACCAGAGCCCACCTGCTGTGCACAGCTCGAAGTACGGCGACGTGCAGGAGCAGGTGTGCGCGCGGACTCGTATTCGGTTCACGCGGGGATGACTCGGCTCCCAATCGATCGCTTCCGCTTCGGGCGGTGGCGGGGCCGCATGCTGGTTGCCGCACGGCTCTGGATCAGGCGTTGGCGTGGCCACAGCTCCGCCCCCTCAGGTGTTGCTCGTGCAGCAGCGCCACGAAGGTGTCCGCGTCGTCGGCGCTCACGGTCTGCTGGAGGCCCGCGTCGAGTTCGGCGTCGTTGAGTTGGACGCCGCGTCGCGTCGCGTAGAAGGCGCCGGTGTCGCTGCGGAAGAAGGCCCAGCTGGGAAACGAAGCGCGGAGGGTGTTGAGGTTGTAGCCCGTTGTCGGCTGCATGTTCACAGTTGCGTCCACCTTTCCGCCGAGGGTTGCCATGGGCGCGGCTGCGCACTCAGGTTCAAGACCCTTCGCGGGCCTGCTGATCGACTGCCGCATGACTTTGGCCGCGACGGGTTCGACCCGCGCGTGCTTGGTTGGCTGGGGCCCTGCGCCGGCTGCTGATGGGGTGCCGGTTCGGCGGCGCACTCTGAAAGCATTCGGAAAGGCCATGGGGCAGAGGGTAAATCTCTACCAGTGAGTAGGCTATAGGTATCGCAGGACTCACCCTATGGGTGACGCAGGAATAGTTATAGGTGATGAGCGCAATCAGCCCGCACCGGGGCATATCCCTACTCTAGGAATGTGATCGATCCTGATGGCGCACAGCCGGTGTACGTGCAGGTGGCCGCTGATCTGCGCAGGCGCATCGAGGCGGGCGAGTACCCGCCGCGCCGCCGCCTCCCGTCCGTGGTCGCCTTGGAACATGAGTACGGCGTCGCACGGAACACCGTATTGAAGGCGATCGGTCTCCTGCGCAACTCGGGCATGGTCTACACGGTCCGCAACTGGGGAACGGTCGTGCGCGGCGCCGGCGCCGTCGTCGTCATGGAACCGGGGAGCCGGGGGATCTACCGCGAGGCCACCGACCGGGAGCGGGAACAGTTGGACCTCGCCGAGGGCACCGCCGTTTTCGTGGTGGAGCGCGCCGATGGCGAGATGGAGGTTCTGCCCGCCGCCGAGGTGGAGGTCCGCGGGCCGGAGTCCTGACACGACGACGCCTCGTCATTCGGCGGCGGTGAGGCGTCAGTTCCGCTGGCTCACGTCCTGGTGACACTGTTAAGTACGAATAGGACACCGCTGGATAGTCATAGGCAGGAGGCAACTGGTTCCGGCAACTGCGGGCGGCGGACACGGCCATGGGCAGCACACACAGCTACGGGCAGCCTGTCAGGTCTCAGGACCTGTGTGACAGATCCGGCTCGGGAGGTGGGTGACACTCCGGCTAGATGATCTGTCGTTCTCTTGGTGCCTATTGAACCGGGAATCCGTGGCCGTGTCCCGGTGACGGGGGCGGAAGTTCTTCGATGTGCAGGTCGGAGAAGACCAGGGTGAGGTCGTGCACGTTGGTCTCGATCCGGACTTCATGGAAATCGATGCCGATGGCTGCGGCCCAGCTGCGGGCGGTGGGTGAGTCGGTGATGAGCGTGGCGCCGGGATAAAGCTCCTGCCAGTTGACGCCCCAGACGTATCCGTCGAGCTCGACGCCGGTTTCGTAGGTGGTGAGCCGGTCATCGAGCGATACCCGCCAGGTGTGGGCCGGCAGCGCGGTGGTGCAGGTGGCCTGCACGCAGTACCGGAACAGGTAACGCCGCGGCGTCGGTGTGGTCCCGGTCCGGGGGTCGGGCATCGGCAGGATCACGAGCTGGTAGTCGCGCAGGTGATCCACGAAGCCGTGCCGCAGCAGGGCCTGGTCGAAAAGATCGTCTAACGCCTGCTGCAGCTTGATCACGTCCATGGACGCAGTTCTACCCGCCCGAGGTGACCTTCCGCTGGTGCTGGGGCTTGCGGACCTTGAACCGGGCGATCGGCTTGGTGGTGGTGCGGGCGACCTCGGCGATGACCTGCCCGGCATGCGTGGTGATGCGGAAGGTCCCGTCGGTGTCCTCGACGGTCACGGTCGTGGCGGCGTGGCCGATACCCACCCGGATGCGCTGGCCGGCGATGGAGAGCTGGCCGCGGCTGCTGACGCGCCGCTGCACGCGGACGGGTTCGGCGGCCGGGCGTGGTTCGGGCCCGGCGGGGCGGGCGTCCCGGAGGCGGGCCATCTCCGCGCCGGTGAGCGGGTTGGGCAGGGTGCGCAGCAGCGTATGCCCATCGCTCAGGTGCAGCACGGCACCGTCGACGCGGACGGTCAACCGGCGCCCGGCGAACTGGTAGCCGACCGCGTACTGCCGGCCGCCCAGGGCGACCAGGCCGCTGGCGTTAATGGTCCGGTCGACCTCGACCGCCCCGCCGACGCCGGGCCGGACCGGTGCGGGAGCGGGCCGGATGCGCCTGCCGCCCTCGGCGATCAGCCGTTGCAGGTGCTGGGGGGTGAGCCGGGACGGGACCTTCTTGATCCTGACCCCGCCGGCCAGCAGCTCGACGGTGCCGGTATCGGCCCGCAGCGTGATGGTGAGGCCGGCGCGGTGGGTGCCCAGCCAGAACTGCTGCCCGCAGACGGCCAGGTTGCCCGAGGCGGGAACGACCCGGGTGAACTCCACCGCCA
>NZ_JBVJKR010000033.1:0-22066 GCF_055585125.1 Nonomuraea sp. NPDC054003 | reverse complement strand
AGTGGCCGCCCTCATGTCACATCGATCTTCCCTTACGGGCGCCAAGGTGACGAACGGGTTCAAACCCGTACACCACTCCCGTGGACGCTAACCCAAGCTCTGCCGGCGTTCCTGCCACTCCTGCCGGGAGACGGTCATTTCATGACGGATTGACCGCCTGTCCGGTTCGTCGAATTTTTCGTCTTCCTCCTCAGGTGATGTGTCCTCGACCTGGGGTTCATCCGGTGGCGTGGTCTCGGAATTCGACTTCTCAGGTGGGGAGTCGCTCATTTCTTCCTCCGTTTCGAATAATGAGTGATGTTGAGGTCCCCTTGCGCGAAGAGAATGTCGCCTCTTTCGACCTGGTTCGTGATCGACCCGCTCCGCGGCGGCGGCTGTGACGGAGCCTCCTTTCGGGACGGCTTGGGCTCCGGAATCTCCATGTCATGAACGTCGAAGTGCGGCACGTACAGGTAGGCCGGATATTTCTGTCTCTTCTCCGCTACGGCGACCTCCAGGAACTCCGATGGCCTCGGCCGTCCTGGTCCCTGTGACACGTAGTCGCGGAACACCTCGCGCGAGATGATCAGCGCAAGGTCGGCGTCGCGGAACGTGTCGAGTGCGGCCCGTATCGGCGCCGAATCACGCAACCTCGCAGGCTGCACCGCATGTTGCCCAGGCCATCCAGCCGCGCCGTCCAACTGCAGCGGCCCGACGTGAACGGCCAGCCGTAGCCGCATCCGAGCCCAGGTGGGATCGGCGCGCCGGCTGTTGTGCGCTGCGATCGCCATGTCCAGCTCGGTCAGGAACTGGTCAAGCAGGAGCGGAATCGTGATGAGAGGACCAGGCTCGGCGGGAAGGACGGCGGTCATCGAATCACCGGCAACTTGACGGCACCATGACTGATGGTCCAGCTGAACGCTGTCCGCCGCTGTCTCGATGGCGCTGATGAGGCCTGACTGGAGGGTTCGCTGCTGAGCGTCGGTGCGGCCGCCGTAGTTCTCGATGTCGCCTGTGAGCAGGACACGGTAATCGTGTGTGACCATGGCATCTCCAATGAGCGGGTGGGCTCAACGGTGAGGCACGGCCCGGTGGGAGAAGCCTTAGAAATATGGCTTGGCGAGGAATGGGAGGTCGGCGAGCGTGGTCAGCCTCTCCAGGTCCTTCACCACCACGTCGCGATGCCCTCGCCGGATGACTCCTTCCGCGGCCAATTCGCGCAGGGCCTTCTGCGTCGTGATCTCCTTGGCGCCCACCAACATGCCCAGCTCGGCTCTTGTGAGCGGGACGCCGATGCTCACGCCGTCATCCGTCGCGCGGCCGTGCCTCGAGACCAACGCGATCAGTACGCGGGCCAGGCATATCTTCGTCTCGTACCCCGCGAAGTCGAGGCGCCGCTGATTGGCCCAACGTAGCCGCTCGGCCACGACTTGCGTCAGCGCCAATGCCACGGCCGGGCGCCGACTCACGAACGAGCGGAACACCGGGCCCTTGACGTGTTGGCACACCGCGCGCCCGCAGGTGGTCACGGTTGCCGACCGTAGCGACCCGTCCATGGCGGCCATGTCACCCACGATGTCACCCGAAACACGGATTGCCAGAGTCGCCTCCACGCCGTTCTCGACACCAGCGGTCACCTTGACCAGCGCGTCCAGGAGGATCCAGATCGATGTGCCGCGATCTCCCTGCCTGATCAGCACGTGCCCGGGCGGGACCGTACGCAAGGTCCCGAGCTCAAGAAGCTCCGCGCGCAGCTCGTCCGTCAGACGGTGCATGAAGGTGCCGGTCGGCCATCGGTTGGGTGGCAAGGTCTCCTCCAGCAGACGATGTCCCACACATATGCCAACCGCGTTCTGCCGACAAGGGAGTCGTACATTCGCGGATGTTCGGCCACATCTGTGGGTTATTGCGCTGGTGGTCCACAATTCTGTGAGTATCAATCAGAACCAAAAGCCTGTGAACGCCTCCGGTTGAAAACCCTTCTCCCGTCCGAAGTCGATTAGCGGGTCCAGCGGGCCATATGAGGCCCTCGTGCTCGAAAGGGCACAGAATCACCCAGAACGCCGGTGGCTGTGGAGCTATTGGCCGTTCAAAGCTGGTGGCCAGAGGCAGGGCCGGCCATTGACGCGATGTGCCTTCGGCCACTCGTCCGGTCGTCCAAGGTGTACAGCGGGCGGCGGTCGATGCGCCGGCGGACCTCGTCCGTGCCGAAGTGGTAGTCGATGCGCCGGGTCGCCTCGGCCCAGTCCTCCATCGAGCGGACCGCCGACAGGGCCTCCACGACGAACGGGTCGCTCCATCTTTCCTTGACGCGCTCCCACAGTGTGCCGGCGTCCTCGGTGAGGAGGTTGCCGACGGTGCCCTCGTAGATCGGCATCGCGCGTACCTCGCCGTCCGGCTCCACCTGCAGCATGGGGAAGCCGTGCCGCTGCACGAGGTCCGGGTGCATCATCAAGATCATGTTGTTCGACGTCATGAGCTGCACCGAGCGGGGCGCCAGGGAACGCAGCCCTTCGACGTGCTCGCGGCTCACCAGCGTGCGCAGTTGGCCGAAGTCCAGCAGCTCGTTTTCGGCGAACTCCTTCCTGCTCGCGAGACCGGACGGCACCGCGGCGGCGAAGGTGAGGAAGCGCAGGTGAGGGAACCGGGGCGCGACCGCGCGGCAGAACTCCTCCAGCTCATCGAGGTTGGACCGCACAACCGCGTAGTCGACCCCGAACTCGACCGGGTCGGCACCGCGCTCCCCGGAGACGTCGTCCAGGATGGCCAGCGTGCGCATCGCCCGCTCGAACGAACCGGCCCGTCCGCGGATCCGGTCGTGCACCCCGGCGCTCGCCCCGTCGACGCTCACGGTGATCCGGGAGAAGACCTGGGACGCCTCTTCGGCCCACCGTCGGTCGAAGGTCCATCCGCCGGTGTAGAGGTTGACCGCCACCCCCGCTCCGCTGATCCGCTCGGCGACCTCCAGGAGGTCTCTGACCAACAGCGGCTCGCCACCGGCGAACTCCACCGCCTGCGGGCGCAGAGACACGATCGCGTCGGCGGCCCTGAGCATCTCGTCCCGGTTCAGCTGCCGGGCCGGGCGTCTGCCGGACTCGGAGTAGCAGTGCACGCAGCGCAGCGGGCAGGCGTACGTGATGTCCCAGATGACGTCGCTGGGCCCCTGTGGGGTGCTCATGGCATGGTCCTTTCCTCGTCGCCTGACGCGGCGTTTCTCAGGGTTCGATGAACGGTGGTCCCGTTCCCGGGACGACGAACGTCCCGGGAACGGGACCACCTCCGGTGCTCAGCCCCGATCAGGGCCGAGCACGCTGGTCACGACCGCCGCGTCGTCAGGAGGTGAAGGTGGCGTAGCAGGTCCAGTCGCAGAGCCACGTCATGACACAGGGGTACAGCTCCGACTCCTGGTCGGCGGGCAGCATGTCCAGGGCGTCGATGTTGAGCTCCATCGTGTTTCCTTTCCCTAACCGTTGTGCCGCTCGTTTCGAGACGGCCTGTCCACCGGCCTCGTCACAACGACGAGGCCGGAGCCTGTGGGCCTGCTAGGCGGGCACGGACGTGCCCTGGTGCAGGATTCGAGTGGCTCTTTCGCTCAGGAAGTCGATGAGACGGTCGGCGACCAGGTGTCCCTCGCTGGAGACCAGCGGGTCGTGGCCGGCTCCGGGGATCTCCAGGTAGACCGGTGCCACCGGGTGGGCGGCCGCCAGCAGCCGGCTGTGCAGCCGCCGGGAGTGGGCGACCGGGATGACCGGGTCCTGCTCACCGTGCACGATC
Source organism: Nonomuraea sp. NPDC054003 (assembly GCF_055585125.1). NCBI lineage: Bacteria > Bacillati > Actinomycetota > Actinomycetes > Streptosporangiales > Streptosporangiaceae > Nonomuraea > Nonomuraea sp. NPDC054003. Next base: position 18,313 of record NZ_JBVJKR010000033.1, on the reverse strand, counting down.
ATGATCGGCAGCCGCATGCGATCCGCCAGCCGGGCCAGGTCGCGCGGGCCGAGCTCGTCGTCGAGCTCCACCCGGCCGCCGAGGCGGTCGAGCAGCGCGCGTACGCTGGGCGGCCCGTCCCGGTACAGCTCCCCGCCGGACAGGAAGGGGGCGATGACGGCGGCTCTGGCCCACAGGTCCGGCTCCGCGGCGACGGCGAGCAGAGCCAGGTAGGCGCCGTAGCTGATGCCGTACAGCATGGGCCGCCGCCGGCCTTGGCCACGGGCGTCGGCCAGCGTGCGCCCGAGATGAAGGATGTCCGCGAGGTCCGGGCCGCCCCACGCGCCGCGGATGGCGTCGCGGTGCGCGGCGCCGTAGCCGGTGCTCCCTCGCTGATTGGGCGCGACCACCGCCATGCCCGCCGCGGCCATCCGCTGGAACAACGGCTCGAAACCGAAGTGCCAGGCGGCCTCCGGGCCACCGTGCAACGCCAGGACCACCCGCTCGCTCGCCACCGGATCGCCGTACACGATGGCCTCGACCGGCCCTGGATAGTCCACCGTTCGCGCGGATGTCCAGCGTCCCGGCTGCTCCTCGGCGCTTGCCCGTACCCGGGACCGGAGCGGATCGGGCAGGGTGACCACGCTGAGCGGGCGGTCTGGCGTGGTGTGCAGCAGGTGCAGTCCGCCGGTGGTCCAGCGGGCCGTGGGCTGCAAGGTCCCGGCCGGCAGCTCCGCCTCGACGGTGGTGTCCGCCACGAGATCGTGCAGCAGCAGGTGGGAGCGGCTCCGGCGGGTGACCGACAGGGCCAGGCACCGTCCGCCGGGATCCAGGGCCAAGGGGGTGACGCTGCCCTCGATGGTGTTCAGCCGCTCGGGGAACACCGTCGGCGCCGGGTCGTCGCGGTGCCGTACGCCGAGACGGAACGCGCCGTCCCGCCGTGCCGCGGTGAGAAGCACTCCGGTACGAGGTGCGGCCATGAGCAGGTGTTCGCCGTCCGCCACTCCTTCGAGCGGCGCCGGGAGACCGGTGACGAGGTCGAGGACGAACGCGCCACCTGCCCCCGGCTCGGGACGGGCCAGCGCGAGACGCCGACCGTCCGCGTCGAGCCAGACTCCGCCACCGGCCGCGCCGGCCAGCTCGGCGACCGGCTCAGGAGGTTCGGCATGCCCTGACACCCGCCACACCTTGGTACGGCGGCCTTCGCCGTTCTCGAACAGCAGGGCGGCGGTGCCCGGCGCGATGCCACCGACGAGCCCGAGCCCCGGGCCGCGCGAGGCGAACAGTTCGTGCTCTTCGGCCGGCGCGCCGTCCGTCCCGGGGACGGCGAGCAGCAGCCGCGCGGACTGCTTGCCGTGGCGGCAGAGCAGCACACCGACGTCCCCTGCGGGCAGCGGGAAGGTCCAGGAGTCCTCGCCGTCCCTGGTGGGCAGCAGGCGCGGCCGTGGCACGGGGCCGGTGAGGTCCCACAACTCCGGCATGAGCCGGGTGCGGCCATGGGCGGCCAGGCAGGCGGCGTACTCCCCGGTGGCGGAGAACCGGAAGTTGATCCGTCTGAGCTCCGCGGGCATAGGGGTCATGACGCCCTCCCGGAGGCGGCCGCGAACACCTCGCGAGCGGAGGCCGTACCGATCGCGGCGTCGGCCATCCACGGGCGGGGCCCACCGTGGCGCAGCCGCCACAGGAAGGCGAGCACGCCGGCCAGCCCGGTGTTCCAGCCGAACGTCACCTCAAGGCCGTTCTCGTCGGGCACCACGAGCAGCCCGTCGCGCATCGTGGCGCGCGCCCACACCATGCTCGCCAGCTCCCCGGCCTGCTCACGGTAGACCGGCTCGCCGGTAAGATCCGCCATGTCCAGCAGGAACTGCCCGTCCCCGGCCAGTCCGTGACAGGCAGCGGTGCCGGAGCGCAGCCGGTGGCCGTGCACGGCGACGGCCGCGGCCCGCGCCACCTCCAGCGCGCGCCGGTCACCGGTGGCCGCGTGCAGGCGTACCAGGAACGTCCCGATCCCCGAGGACCCGTTGCACCAGTGGGTCAGCTTCGCCCCGCCGCGCGGGCCCTCCGCCCACAAGGCGGCCGCGCCCTGGTGGTCTGCCGCGTCCATCAGGGTACGACCGGCCAAGGCGGCCGTTTCCAGGCAGTCCTCGCGTCCGAGCGCGACGCCGGCCGCCAGCAGGTACGCGCCGATCCCGGCGACGCCGTGGGCGAACCCGTAGTGCACCACCCCCGCCAGCGCGGAGTCGAAATCGCGCGGGATGGGCCACAGCACCGTGTCGGGAGTACGTTGGGCGACCTTGAGCAGTTCGTCGGCGCATCCGCTCGCCCGGTCGCGGAGCCTCGTGTCACCGGTGGCGCTGCACAGGTGCAACAGCGCCATCCCCGTCCCGGCCAGGCCATGGCAGATGTCGGGGTTCGGCCAGCTGACCGGCAGTTCGAGCGCGAGGCCGAGACCCGCCGAGCGCACATCGTGGTCGTCGAGCGCCCTGCCCGCCTCGTACAGGGCCCAGGCCATGCCCGCCCGGCCGAAATACAGCCCCGGTGACGGGCGATGCTCACCCGCGAGACGGCTGATCATCCATCCGGCGCCGTCGCGCAGCCCCGTCGTCAGCGGGACGCGCAGCTCCTGCGGCAGGCTCGCGGCATGGGGCCCTACCACGGAGGCCATCAGGTGGAGCACGCCGGCCGCACCGTATTGGACGCCCCAGGGATCGGCGCTGACGCCGTACCCGGCGCCGACGGGCCACAGCCGCGCTTCCGGCCCTGTCCCGCCGTGCGGGGGCTCTGCGGACATGCTGCGCCAGGTGTACGCCAGTCCGTCGTGCAGCAACCGGTCCTGCTCGGCGGTGCCGAGCCGGTGACGCCCTCCCGCCACGGCGGGCGACCGCGGACCCAGATCGGACAGGAATGCGCGGACCCTGGCGAGATCCCACCGCCGGGCAGGATCCTCCGCCATCAGACCCAGGATCATGGGAGCCAGCTCAGTGGCCAGGGGATCGCCTGAGACGGCCACCTCGACCAGCGTACGGACTCGGGAGTCCCACGATCTGGCCTGCTCTCCCTCGTCGGGCGCGAACATCGGCTGGCATGCGGTCACCAGGTAGAACACGGTCGCGCCCAGCGCGTACAGGTCCACTTCGACGCCGGGGCAGGGCCCATGGGCGGGGGCCCGCTCCTGCTCCGGGGGAGCGTACCCACGGGTGCGGGCCCGCCCGACCGGAACGCCGGGCATCGCCGCGGTCTCCAGGTCGATCAGCCGGACGTCGCCGTCCTCGGTGACGATGACGTTGTTCGGGGTCAGATCGCGCACGATGTAGCCCTGCTCGTGCACCGTTGCGACCAGGTCGACGAGCCGCCTCACCAGGCGCAGCACTGTCTCGCGCCGGCGCTCGCCCGCCCAGGCGGTGAGCACGGTCCCCTCGACGCGCTCCTGCACCAGGAACAGGCTGTCGTCCTTGTCGAAGAGCGCCACCCTGCGCGCGGTGATGCCCAGCGGCCCGAACAGGCCGAGCATCCGCCACTCGTGACGTAAGTTGTCGCGCTCGTCGCGCCCGCTCATTTTGGCGCCCATGTGCGGCCGGGCCTGCTTGACGATCACGTTCCCGCCGGTGTCACGGTCCTCGGCCAGGAACACCCCGCCCTTGGCGCTGTGCCGGACGGCCTGGCGCACCACGAACCGGTCGGCGAGCAGCACGGCCTCCGGCGCGGCCGACCGGACCGGAGTCCCGCCCGACTCGAAGGGGCAGGACGCCCACGGCGGTGGTGAGTACCAGGGGTTGCGCTTGTCGGTCACCAGCGTGCCGTCGGGAGCCGTCAGCCGGGAGGCGTAGGAGCCGTCGTTGTCCAGCACGAGAGGCGCCGAGAACACCCCGTAGCGGTAGTGGACCAGGCTGCCCGGCTTGTAGACCCGATCGGACAGGATGCGCGGCCCGGGCAGGCCCATGGTGGCCTCGTGCAGTTCCTCGGCGATCGCGGTCGCCGCCCGGTCGTCGGGCGGATAGACGGTGACGAACTTGCCCACCGCCCCGCGGTCCTGCTCCCTGGACACCAGATTGGACAGTTCGGCCAGCGTCGCCGCGAACTTGAAGGGACAGCGGCGCCGCGCCAGCACCTCCACCACGCGGGCGAGCACCACGGGAGCCGACAGCGGCGTCGCCGAGACATGCAGTTTCCAGCCCTGCGCCCGGCGTGCTACGCCGTCCGGCGTCACGTACATCCACGGTCGGCGACTACGGAACTCCCAAGTGGCGGCGCCCTCCTCACCGTCCACCGCCGCCAGGTCCGCTCGCGCCAAGGCCGCTCTGGCGATGTCCTCCAGCACGTGCCGATCGACGTCGATCTCGTCTTCACGCGCCTTGCGCCCGTCCATGCCGTACCCCCACATGCGTCATCCCTTGGCGAAGCCGCCGGACGATAAGCGGGGCGGGCGTCGGCGTTAATCCCCGGCCCACCGCAGATATCGACAGGTCGCCCCGATGTCTGACCGGCTTCAGGTATAGGTACGGCGACTTGAAACTGTCTTGGAACTGAATGGCACGGGCGGCATGTTTTTCTGCAGTCAGTTGCAAGTGTCGTCCAACTGGTAAGCATCGACGGATCCGTGAATGCCCAGGTCAGGGCCGTTCGACATCAACAGTGTGCGACAGAGCGTGGGCGGTGAGTTATCAAGCTTGTTGGCGAGTCGCTCCAAGTGATGTGTCAGGCGGTTTCTGCCGTCATTGACGTATTACGTGGAGTGATTAGGGTCGGAGGTTTTCATCGAAAGGCGGATGCTGTGCTCGCATTTCAGGCGAAGAGCCTCGGGATTCGCTCTGGGACACAAATGTCTGTAGGCGCCTTCACGTACATGGATCGCGGTACAGAGGTTGAGGTTCCTCGGCGTGATTGCGTGCCTTTCGGCCGGTCGGTGACCATCCCGGCCGGGAACCTGCTCGGCGAAGGTGCGCTTGGCCCAGGCGGTGTTGTCGCAGAAGAAGCGACGGACCTGTACCTGACCCAGCACCTCCTGCCCGGCCACCGGCAGATCCGGCAGGCGCCGCTCATAACGGCTGTGAACCCGCACCGACTCCCATCCGCAGGCAGGACATTCACCCTTCGGCTCCGTCGTCGCGGCCTTCACCTGCACGGTCACGCCTATCCGATGCACCCGCTCGACACGAACGGCGGCAAGATGCGGAAATACGACCGCCAACAGCTCCGTGATCGACACAGGGCAGCGTCCCGACACCTGCACCGGCCCGCATCCGGTTCAACATGATCGTGATCTTGGAAGTGCGGCCGATCACGTGGGCCGGGAGCGAAGGCCGCACGGCTGTGCAGTGGAGTGGAGCGCGAGCTGCCGCTGCTACGGCACTCATTGCTTCCTGGGAAGCCTGTGAGCACTCAGGCGTGCAGTCAGCAGAACCCTGGGGGTGAGGTGAGGCAGCAGCACTCTTCCCCCGAGCACCCTCGGCTTGGCCTCCGGGGCGAAATGGGGCGGCGGTGACGGTTCGAATCCGTCCATCCCCATCGACTTTCTGGCGGCCGGAGCCTCCGGCCACAGGGCTCCGCCACAGGCGGAAGTGGTTCCGTGCTCGGCGACGGATTAAATGCGTCCCCTTCTAGGTCGGTCGCAGCCCATCCCGGCCGGGTTCACGGTGATCCCTTCGGCAGCGAGGACCAGTACTCCAGTACTTGAACAATGTCATCGATGCCTGTGACGCCCAAGAACGTGAATATGGACGCCGCCATGCCAGACAACACGGTCCAATATGTCCCCCAAGACATTCTCCCTCGCAGTGCTTCGATGCGAAAGATCTCTGCGATCCGAGTGGAAAGAATGCAAGGAGCCACAAATAGCCCCAAAGCGAATATGCCCTGCTCAGCCGACACTTTCTCCCCATGGGCAAGTCGGGCGTATTGCACGTATTTTGTCACAAGGACCACCCCGACGATGGCCCCTAGGATCATCCAGATCACATCCAGGACATCGTTTTTGCTTTCGTCTATATTTTCGCCGGCGCCATCCGCCATGCGCCCACTCCCCGTTTCGAATTGATCAAGCTGCGAAGCCTTCCGTCGCGGGTACGTCGCACAGCAAGCGGCGTACGTCGAGCACTAGGCCCACAGCCAGGGCGGCGACGACCTGGTCCATGAGTGCCGGTAGCTGCTGATCTTCCGGCCGCCAGATGAGACCCCCTCTAATGAGATCTTGTTTCCATGCCCGTCATTCTGGCCCCATGTGCGTGGATCGCGCAGGGATTCCGTCGATGTGAACACGGAGACCGGTATCGGTGCCGGGCGGGCTGTTCGGTCACCTGTGCGTGCGCGCCGACGACCTCCGTACGGCATGTCGCTTCGGAAGCGAGTCCACCCCGTCGATGCCAGTGCCGATCTCCGATGGAGGCGGTCCGTGACTCCGGCGTCGCCGACGAGATCGACATTGAACGGCTCGGACCGTCGGGCCAGACTTGTGCTGGCCGCAGGGTTCCTGGCCTGCGTCGTGCTCGGCATCTGGTCGAACGCCTGGGGCGGCGCCCCCGAAAGAATTGAGAGGGGCGACGGAATCAACAAGGTCCTACAGCTGCATACGGGTGCTTTCGGCGGCCATGAAGGATCAGGAACGCAAAGACCTGCGGCTGAGAAACCGCAGGTCAACGGGTGAAAACCCTGGTCGAAGAGAGTGCCCCCGGCAGGATTCGAACCTGCGGCACCCGCTTTAGGAGAGTGGTACCTACAAGGTCGGCACATGCACTCTGAGCTGGGCAGACGCCTGGTATCACCCGCGCCATCTAGAAGATCATCCCGTACATGTCCCCTGAGACCCGTCTATGCTGGTGCTGTAGAGGCCTTCCCAGCGCAGCACCCGGCCCTTTCGCCCTCGGGAAACGGCCTCATACTCCGCGACGATCCGCAGCTTGTACTCGGTGGAGAAGTGCCGATGCTTTGGGCCGGTTGCCCCGCGGCGGGCTGTCTCCGTATTGAAGATCGTGGCTGGTCATGGTCGCTACACGTCGTACCCGTTCTCGCCCTGCTCGTGTCAGTTATGGATCTTAGTCCCCTTTTGTCTCACTTGAGCTGGCGCAGAGGGCTCCGCCGGCGACTTACGAGACGCGCTCAACGAGATCCACGGCCACGATGGCGCGCACTACAATAAGCCAACTCAAGGCACAGCACGCAGGGCGGCGCACCCGGGCCGCGCACGAGAGCTTGGAGTAGTGGCGTTGGCACTGAAGAAGTCGGACCTATACAGCTCGCTGTGGGCTGGTGCTGACGAGCTCCGCGGCGGCATGGACGCGAGCCAGTACAAGGACTACGTCTTGACGCTGCTCTTCGTGAAATATGTGTCGGACAAGGCCAAGGCTGACCCGTACGCGAGCATAGAGGTGCCTGAGGGTGGTTCGTTCGATGACCTCGTCGAGCTCAAGGGCAAGCCGGACATTGGCGAGAAAATCAACGTCGCCATCCGCAAGCTGGCAGACGCCAACGACCTGCAGGGCATCATCAACAACGCTGACTTCGACGACCCTGACAAGCTTGGTCGTGGTAAGGAGCTCGTTGATCGCCTGACCAAGCTGGTCGGAATCTTCCAAAATCTCGACTTCACGGGCTCACGGGCCGAGGGCGACGATTTGCTCGGCGACGCCTACGAGTACCTGATGCGGCACTTCGCCACAGAGTCGGGCAAGAGCAAGGGCCAGTTCTATACGCCAGCTGAGGTCTCGCGTGTGATGGCGGCGCTCCTGCAAATCCCAAAGGACGCGCCACGCTCGACGACCGTTTACGACCCCACGTGCGGGTCCGGTTCGTTGCTGCTCAAGGTGGCTGATGCTGCGCCAAATAACCTGACGATCTACGGCCAGGAGAAGGACAACGCCACTCGGGCGCTAGCCGTTATGAACATGATTCTGCATGGCAACGCAACGGCACTGATCCGCCAGGGCGATACCCTGACCAATCCGCAGTTTATTCGGAACGACGAGCTGCGTACCTTCGACTTCCTAGTCGCTAATCCTCCGTTCAGCGTCAAGAGCTGGACGAGTGGGCTGGAGAACGAATACGGACGCTTCGACGGCTATGGTCGCCCGCCCGAGAAGAACGGCGACTACGCCTTTCTACTGCACATGATCAAGAGCCTCAAGTCGACCGGCCGTGGCGCGGTGATCTTGCCGCATGGTGTACTTTTCCGCGGAAACGTCGAGGCGACAATCCGCAAGACTCTGATCAAGAAAGGCTACATCAAGGGGATCATCGGTCTTCCGGCAAACCTGTTCTATGGCACTGGAATCCCGGCCTGCATCATCGTGCTCGACAAGTACGACGCTCAGGCTCGCACCGGCGTCTTCATGATCGACGCTAGTAAGGGCTACGCCAAGGATGGCCCGAAGAACCGCCTGCGTCCACGCGACATGCACCAGATCATCGACGCCTTCGTGAACCAGAAGGAGATCCAGCGCTTCAGCCGAATGGTCCCTTTGAGCGAGATTGCCGACAGCAAGAACGACTACAACCTCAACATTCCACGCTACATCGACAGTTCAGAGCCCGAGGACATCCAGGACCTTAACGCCCACATCAAGGGCGGTGTGCCGAACCGCGACCTCGACGCCCTGCAGCCGTACTGGGAAGCCTTTCCGGGCCTGCGTACCGAGCTGTTCAAGCCACTGCGCGATGGCTATAGCGAGCTGGCCGTCGATCGCACCGAGATCCAGAGCACGGTCAACGGCTCGCCCGAGTATGAGGCATTTGCCTCGACCACGACCGACACGGTCAAGCGCTGGTGGAACACCCAGCGCCAGCTGCTTGAGGGCATCAGGGCCACCACTCGTCCAGCACACCTGATTTTCGATCTTGGCGAAAGCCTGCTGGACGCCTTCCGTAAGCGCCCGCTCATCGACGAGTACGGCGTGTATGAGCAGCTCATGAGCTACTGGAACGATGTGATGCATGACGACGTCGCCCTGATCATGGCCGAGGGCTGGTACGACGCCGCCAAGCCACGCGCGACCATCGAGAACAAGGAGCGCAAGCTCAACGAGACGCCGGACCTCGTCATCGGTAGTGGTCGCAGCGCCAAGAAGTACAAGATGGACCTGATTCCGCCGAACCTAATCGTGGCGCGCTACTTCGCCAGCGAACAGGCCGAGGTCGACGAGCTGAACGCCCTCAGCGAGCAGGCTGGCCAGGCCGTCGAGGACTTCATCGAAGAAAACTCGGGCGAAGAAAGCTTGCTTGCTGACGCCATGGACGACGACAAAATCAGCAAGAAGCTGGTTGCCGATCGTCTGAAGATTGCCAGGTACGAGGACCCGAAGAGTGATGAGGTCAAGGCACTCCAGGAGCTCATCGTGCTGTACAACGCCGAGGCCGAAGCCAAGAAGGCCGCCAAGGAAGCCCAGGCCAAGCTTGACGAGGCGACGCTCAAGCAGTACGCCAAGCTGAGCACCGACGACATCCAAAGTCTCGTCATCGACGACAAGTGGGGAGCCCGCTTCGTGCGTGGAGCCCAGGCCGAGCTAGACGTTCTAATTCGTAAACTCGTAGACCGCCTGACTTTGCTCGCTCACCGCTACGCAGAGACCATCAGCGACCTCGATACTGAGGTCGAGAAGCTCAGCGTGAAGGTGACCGAGCACCTGGCTGCGATGGGAGTCCATGGATGACGGGTGCCGCCAATTGGCCAGTGAAGACTCTTGCCGAGCTTGGTGGGCGAGTCACGAGCGGATCACGTGGTTGGGCAAGGTACTACGCGGATCAGGGTGACTTGTTCGTGCGAATTACGAACCTCCGTAGGAGTAGCATCCGACCCGACCTCTCCGACTGCCGCTATGTGCGAATCGATCCAGAAGAAGCGGAGGCTCGCCGAACTCGCTTGAAGCGGCAAGATATCCTAATCTCGATCACGGCAGATATCGGCATTGTTGGGCATATCGGCCAGGATTTCCCAGAACCTGCATATATCAACCAGCACATTGCGCGCGTGCGTCTGGATCCCGCGCTTGCCGATAGCAGATTCGTTGCTTACTATTTGGCGAGCTGGAGTCCGCAGCGCAGGTTCATCGGTGCGACGGATCAGGGTGCCAAAGCAGGCATGAATTTGACGGCAGTGGGGAACCTGGAAACGGTAGTTCCTCCACTGGCTGAGCAGCGTCGGATCGCTGACGCGCTCGATGCGGCCGTTGACATGGTCGAAGGGTTGAAGCGACTGATCGCAAAGAAACGCGCGATCAAGCAGGGCTTGATGCAGGAGCTCCTTACTGGCCGTACTCGCCTAGCTGGCTTCTCCGGTGAGTGGCGAGAAGCGACATTGTCTAGCGTAAGCACACTCAAGGGGCGCATTGGCTGGCAGGGGCTGAAACAGACTGAGTTTACCAACAATGCAGGTGAGCCGTTCCTGATCACCGGAATGAATTTCAAGGATGGTGCGATTAGGTGGTCTGAGGTGTACCACGTCTCTGAGGAGCGCTACGAGATCGCACCAGAGATTCAGTTGCGTCCCGGCGATGTACTGATGACGAAGGATGGAACGATCGGCAAGTTGCTCTATGTCGACCATATTCCTAGTCCGGGCAAGGCCACGCTGAACTCACACCTACTGCTGTTTCGGCCAAAGAACAAGGCTTACGATCCGCGATTTCTCTATTATCAGCTTGCATCGCCGCGCTTTAAGGCACATATCGAAGAGAACAAGTCGGGTACCACGTTCTTTGGAATCAGTCAGGCATCCGTGAGTAAATACAACGTTATCCTGCCTCCTATTGAGGAGCAACGGGCTATTGCTCGCGCTCTCGCTGACGCTGACGCTGAGGTTGAAGCCCTCGAACGCCGCCTCGAGGCCATTGGCGCGATCAAGCAGGGCATGATGCAGGAGCTTCTAACCGGGCGGACTCGCCTGATACCGGAGGGCGCAGTATGAGCGACGTAGGACAACTAGAGCGCGCGACGCAGAACCGCGTCGTCAAGTTCTTCCAGGAGAAGCTCGCTTATGAGTACGCCGGCGACTGGGAGGATCGTGCCAACAATTCGAACATCGAGGAGGCTCTGCTTCGCCAGACCCTGCTCGCTCGTGGTTACAACGAGGAGATCGTTGGCAAAGCCGTCAATGAGCTGCGCAAGGCCGCATCGGTCGGTGGTGCGCGTTCGCTGTATGAGGCGAACCATGAGGTCTATGACCTGCTGCGCTACGGCGTGAAGGTCAAGCGTGGCGTCGGCGAGCAGTTCGAGACCGTTTGGCTCATCGACTGGGGCAACCCTCAGGCCAACCACTTCGTCGTGGCGGAAGAGGTCTCGATCGCAGGAGTGCACAACAAGCGCCCCGATGTCGTGATCTACGTCAACGGTCTGGCCTTGGGCGTCATCGAATTCAAGCGCTCGAGGGTGAGTGTCAGCGAGGGCATTCGCCAGAACATCGGCAATCAGAGCGAGCATTTCATCCGGCCGTTTTTTTCTACCGTTCAGCTCGTGTTCGCGGGCAATGACGTCGAGGGCTTGCGTTACGGCGTTATCGAGACGCCCGAGAAGTATTGGCTGGAGTGGAAGGAACCCGAGGGCACCTCGGTCGGTGCGGGCGTATCTGGCCGGCTAGACCAGGCGATCGCACAGATGTGCTCGAAGGACCGCTTCCTTGAGCTTATTCACGACTTTATGGTCTTCGATGCTGGGGTCAAAAAGACTGCGCGTCACAACCAGTTCTTCGGAGTCAAAGCCGCTCAGGCCCGCATCGCCAAGCGCGAGGGTGGCATCATCTGGCACACCCAGGGCTCGGGCAAGAGCCTGACCATGGTGTGGCTGGCCAAGTGGATTCGTGAGCACCAGCAGGACCAGCCCCGTGTCCTGATCATCACCGACCGTACCGAACTCGACGAGCAAATCGAGAAGGTCTTCGGTGGGGTCAACGAACAGATCTACCGCACCACCTCGGGCGCGGATCTGCTCACTCAGATCAACAAGCACGACCCGTGGCTGATCTGTTCGCTTGTCCACAAGTTCCGCGGTGGCGATGACGACAAAGACCTCGACGAGGCTGGCGAGGAATTCATCTCCGAACTGCACGCGCGCCTTCCGGCCAACTTCGCGCCCAAGGGAAATCTGTTCATCTTCGTCGACGAGGCGCACCGTACTCAGTCGGGCAAGATGCATCGAGCCATGAAGGAACTGCTGCCTGGCGCGATGTTCATTGGTTTCACCGGTACGCCGCTGCTCAAGGCTGACAAGGCGACCAGCATCGAGACCTTCGGATCGTTCATTCACACCTACAAGTTCGACGAAGCGGTCGACGACGGCGTCGTGGTTGACCTGCGCTACGAAGCCCGCAATATCGACCAGGACCTGACTAGCCCCGAGAAGGTCGACAAGTGGTTCGAGGCCAAGACCAAGGGTCTTACCGACCTCAGCAAGGCCACGCTCAAGAAGAAGTGGGGCACGATGCAGAAGGTCGTGTCTGCTGAGCCCCGGGCCAAGCACATCGTCCAGGACATCCTGCTCGACATGGAGACCGAGCCGCGCCTTGTGAGCGGCCGGGGCAACGCCATGCTCGTCGGCGAGAGCATCTACCAGGCGTGCAGATTCTACGAGATGTTCGTCAATGCCGGTTTCAAGGACAAGGTCGCCATTGTCACGAGCTACGTACCGAACCCGGGCGACATCTCCAAGGAGGACTCGGGCGAGGGCGCTACCGAGAAGTTCCGTCAGTACGACATCTACCGCAAGATGTTGGCCGACTTCTTCGGCGTGAGTGAGGACGAGGGCGTGGCCCGGATCGAGGAGTTCGAGAAGGAGGTCAAACGTCGCTTCGTCGAGGAGCCGGGCCAGATGCGCTTGCTCATCGTGGTCGACAAGCTGCTGACCGGCTTTGATGCTCCGAGCGCCACCTATCTGTACATCGACAAGAAGATGCGCGACCACAAGCTCTTCCAGGCCATCTGTCGCGTCAACCGCCTCGACGGCGACGACAAGACCTATGGCTACATCATCGACTACCGCGACCTGTTCAACTCGCTTGAGAACGCCATCACTGACTACACCTCGGGCGCCCTCGACGGCTACGAAGAGAGAGATGTCGAAGGTCTTCTCAAAGACCGCGTAGAGCAGGGCCGCAAGGACCTCGACGAGGCACTGGAGAGGATTCGTGCCCTCGTAGAGCCCGTCGCACCACCGAAGGGAACGCTGGAGTACCAGCACTACTTCGTGGCCTCTGTGCCGGGTGACGCCGCTCAGATCAAGGCCAATGAGCCGAAGCGTGTCGAGCTCTACAAGTCCGTTTCGGCTCTGGTCCGTGCCTACAGCGCCATTGCCAACGAGATGGTAGAGGCTGGCTACACGGCAGCCGAAGCATTATCGATCAAGGCGGAAGTCACCCACTACGTGGCGGTTCGCGACGAGGTCAAGCTGGGTGCTCGTGAGAACATCGATATGAAGAAGTTCGAGGCTGGCATGCGTGCCCTTCTCGATACCTTCATCCAAGCCGACCCGTCTGAGGTCATGGCGACCTTAGACAAGGGCTTAGTCGAGCTGATCGTCGAGCGAGGCGAGGGTGCTCTCAACGCCCTGCCTCCGAACATCCGCAAGAGTCCTGAGGCCGCAGCCGAGACCATAGTCAACAACGTCCGCAAGACGATTGTTGACGAGCGGGCGATGAACCCGAAGTACTACGACCGCATGTCGGAACTCCTCGACGCTCTGATTGAACAGCGTCGCAAGGAAGCCACGGACTACAAGGAGTACCTCGTTCGGCTCCTCGATATAGCCAAAAAGGTTGGAACCGGAGATTCGGACATCAAATATCCGGAATGGGTTAAGGATGGAGCGCAGCGGGCATTGGTCGACTTCAACTTCCTAGACCCGAACCTGGCGGTACTAGTTGATGAGGCTGTACGTCACGCAAAGGAGCACGATTGGGTCGGCAACCGTATGAAGGAGCGTGCTCTTGCCCGCGAGCTGCACAAAGTGCTGCCGCCTGACTTCGATCGCTTCGATGAACTGTTCGACCTGCTAAAGGCGCGAAATGAGTACCGCTAACGCCCACCTCACTGTCGCTGGCTTCGGCGTTGATGTCGTCTACAAGGACATCAAGAACCTGCACATCTCGGTCTACCCACCGGTGGGCCAGGTTCGTGTTGCTGCCCCGCAGAGGCTGGACGAGGACGCGATTCGTCTCGCCATCATCCAGCGGCTGCCGTGGATCAAGAAGCAGCGCCAGCAGCTCCAGGACGCCGACCGCCAGACCGATCGCCGCATGGTCTCCGGTGAAACCCACTACGTATGGGGCGAGCGCTACCGTCTCGACTCGTCACGCGTTGGTCGCTCGCACATCGAGCTCAAGGGCAAGACCCTCTGGTTGACCGCCCCGGCCGGCGCCGATTGCGATGCCAAACGCGCGATCCTTGACCGCTGGTACCGACACGAGCTCAAGGCTACGCTGCCCAAGCTCATCGCCAAGTGGGAGCCGATCATCGACGAGCATGTCGCCAAGTTCGTCGTCCGCCGTATGAAGACCAAGTGGGGTACGTGCCAAACCGCCACACGGGCAATCTGGATCAACCCCGAACTGGTCAAAAAGAACCCTCGCTGCCTGGAGTACATCGTTGTCCACGAGATGGTCCACTTCATGGAGCGCACTCACAACGAGCGCTTCGTTGCGCTGATGGACAAGTTCATGCCCGACTGGCAAGCTCGCCGCGACGAGCTCAACGAGGCGCCATTGGCGGCGGAGGACTGGTCATGAGGCTGATCAGTGCGCATATTTGTGGTTACGGGAGACTCGCCGACACGAGGCACCGACGGTGACCACCTCATTACGAGTCAAGCGGAGGGCCGTGGTCGAGAGCCAGCGCTGCTGCTCAACCGTGTGACGCCGTACGGGACGATCAGGTCGCGTACGGCGGCGTTGCTGTACTTCCCTGCTGTACAGCAGACCACAGCAACCCGCGTATCCGGTGGCAAGCCGACCCGGAGCACAGGGCCGCCAGGCCCGAGCACCGGAAGCGGCGCGGCAGCTTGCTCGCAACTCCGAGCACCCAGATTGCGCGGTGAACATAATAGATAACCGACAATCCGACTAAAGGCTTAGTTCGCGTCTCAGTTCAGCCGCCTTAAGTATTTCATGCGACTTCTCATACGCCTTGAGCAGTAGCGGCAGGCTGGCTTGCCTAGTTCTGGGATTCTTTGTATTTCTGATCGACTCCAACAGGTCAATCACCAACCGATATGCTCCACGCCTATTATACATAACCGCCAGCGCATGACGCGCTATAGCATCTTGCTTGTTCTCTGCGTGAGCAACCTCCAATTTCTCCTCAGCCTCTTTAGCCGCCTCCGGATCTCCGGAGTCTCGCAACAAAATTCCCCATTCTCGGAATATTCGTGCCCGGTCTATCCCTCGGGATGGCGCATTCGCCCCGGCTACTCTGTATAGTCTCAGGGCTTCGAGGCGATCCGAGCGCTTATGCCGATAGAATTCAGCGGTGTCTCGTGCCGCACGCCAGCTTCTCGGGTTGCGAGAGAGAGCTTGCTTGTAGAGCCTTTCTGCCGTATCCAAATCTCCGCGCTTTTCGGCAGCGTTGGCCAAATCGATTAGAGCAGTATCGTCAGTAGTCCGACCTTGCCGCAATTCGCGGACTAGAAGTCGCTCGTCGCTATCCGAGACGTCCGTAGCCTCAAACCAGTCCGATAGCCGCCGTTGCGCGTTTCGCGCAGCATTTGTTCTTTTAGCCATATCTCGCCTAGTGAACACGCGAGTAATAGGCAAGGTAGTGAAGCAGTAATCGTTGCGATCGACATCGAAAACCCGGAAGACTATCGCGTCTCCAACGAGATCTTCGATGGCATCCAAAATTTGCGCGTCAGGGAGACCCGTCCCTGCCACAACAGCCTCTGTGGGGATTGGGCGCTCGAGCACCGAGAGTGTTTCTAGTACAGCACGTTCTGCTTGAGACAGGTTATCGAAGATACGACGGAAGGAAAACTCCAGCAGTTGCTCTCCATGCTGTCTGTCTCCAATTTGAACTTCAGTCTGGGCAAGAAGCTCAGCGACACTCCTGCTGCGGGCCGTACCCCAACGGATGGCTAGCGGGATGCCGTCCCATGCAGCCCCCACGCGCTTTGCCTCGCCATCGTTGAGCGCGCGAAGATATCCATGATTCGGTTCTCTACTGAGGAGCTTTATGAAGTCGACGATCTCTTTATCGCGCAATGGGGGAATGTCTATCGGCCGGGAAGCCGTCCGGACACTGTTACGTCGTGAAGTCACAAGAGCGCGAACACCGAGCGGCAAGTCGTCGAGGAACTTTATTAGACGCTTGTCATCAACCGTTTCCAGGTTGTCGACGTAAAGCAACCCCGGCGTGTCCTCAAGAAGTCCACGCACTTCCCTCTCACGTTCTTCGATAGGAAGATCACGAAGCTCTGGAAATCCCAGAATATCCGCTATCTGACCGAGTAGATCCTCGTAGCTTGTGAGGGTTGCCTGTAGGCCGAGTATACCCACAGAGCTTAGCTCTCGATCCTTTGCCGTAGTGGACACAATAAAAGGAAAGATACCCTCCTCATAAGCTCGCAATGTAGCCCATGTTGCGAGAGCCGTTTTTCCCAAACCGCCCACACCGATTAGCGAGGTTACTGCGACTCTTGGGTCTCGCATTGACTTCTCTATGATTTCGCCCAGCTTCCCTCGATCCAAGAACGATCCGTATTCGGGTGCCAGGATTCGAAAGAACGGCTCATCTATCGCATACTTTTGATCATAAGTCGGCACAGCGACGGAGCGGACAAATTTATCCGCCGCAATCGGATCTAGTCGCTTTGTGCTGTCCCCCTCGCGTATTGCGGATCCATCCCGTTCAAAGAGCCTCTTGCCTTCAACAGTGGGAGCACTCGCCTTGAAACGTACCGGAACAGGGCCGCGAGGAGGTATTAGCGCAATGCCCAAATGACGCTGATCATCACTAATAAAGTCTCGATAGTATTCAACCCAAAATTGGTCGCCGAGATATTTCCGTACCTGGTCGTTGAATTTCTTGCTATCGAGTATGCGGGTAGCGCCAACATACGAAAAACTTTTGTCATCTATGCCAAAGAGAATCAAACCTCCTCGATTGTTATGAAAAGCCAATACGTCGGCCGCTATATGAGCCCAGGCATTCTCGTTCTTTTTCCCGAGCTCCGGGCAATCGATTTTGAAGTCCCAGAGATCCGTCTCGGTCTTACGGCCAAGGCGCAGGACTGGCGTTCGTTCGCGCTCGAAGAGGTACTTTAGGGCGCGGCGAACGTCTTTCTCGCTAATCGCCCGTGCAATCTCGTCGCGCATCTCGTCTCCCTGCTGCATGTCTGGCAAGGTTACGACCCCCGAATCCTACATGAACTTACCGGATAAAGCTTGAAGTGTGAAGCGATGAATGATATGTCCGAATTGCGGGATGCGATTGCGACGTCACTCACCGCAACGATAGTTCTAGCTGCGAGTGCACGAGCCGCCGTTGTAGTCCCGTCTGGCGATTACCGATCCACCATCGCCTCGGCTGCTTGCGCGTCGATCGGCGCTGGCTGCGACCGGCCGGAGAGCCGCAGCGCGGCCAGCGACCGCCCGACGCGCGCCGGCCGCCGCAGGCGGGCGGCCTTGAAACCGTGGAGAAAGTTCTCATCCAGTTGAGCCGTTGCGGTGTCGGGTCTCATGACGTTCGTGACACATCGTGCTCAGGACATGCGTGACACTTCGCTGAGTGCTGGTGGAGTTGAGCGTGGTCGAGCAGCGGTATCAAGCCGTGCTGCAGGTGCTGTCAGGGGCGAGTGTCACCGAGGTCGCCCGCCGATTCGGAGTCTCCCGTCAGGCCGTTCATCGATGGCTGGGCCGATACCGCGATCAGGGGCTGGCCGGGCTGTCGGACCGCTCCTCGCGTCCGCGGTCCTCGCCGGCCCGGACACCGGCCGCGGTGGAGGCGCTGATCTGCGAGCTGCGGCGTAACCATCCCCGCTGGGGAGCCCGCCGGCTGGTGTGGGAACTGACCCGCCGCGGCTGCCCCGGGCCGGTGCCGTCGAGAGCGACGGTGCACCGGGTGCTGGTGCGCCACGGGCTGGTGCAGGTCACCCCCCGAGGCCGGCGACGGGAGGACTACACGCGCTGGCAACGCTCGGGGCCGATGCAGTTATGGCAGATGGACATCGTCGGCGGGATCATGCTGGCCGACGGCACCGAGTGCAAGATCGTCACCGGGGTCGACGGCCATTCCCGTTACTGCGTCGCCGCCACCGTGGTGGCCCGCCCCACCGGCCGGGCCGTCTGCCTGGCCCTGGCCGACGCTCTGAGCCGCTACGGCATCCCCGATGAGCTGCTGACCGACAACGGCAAGCAGTTCACCGCCCGGTT
>NZ_JBVJKR010000032.1:0-22404 GCF_055585125.1 Nonomuraea sp. NPDC054003 | reverse complement strand
TCCATCGAGATGCGCGACACCGACGAGGACGTCTTCCGCGCCGCGGAGGAGCTCGGCATCGACCTGTCCCGGCGTGAGCCGAGCAGCGTGGAAGAGGTCTGACCCGGGCTCGGAGCCGGACGGCACGTCTCGGGCGAGGACGAGCGCCATCAGGCACTCGTCCTCGCCGGACCGCCTCACATCCGGGAACCAACCCCGGTTGTCACCGCGCCCGCCGTGCCTCGCGGTCGATCGCCCAGGCGTCCGCCACCGGGCCCACGTGCCCGAGCTTGTCGGGGTTGATCACCGCGCGGATCGTCTGGATCCGCCCGTCGAGGACGTCCAGCGCGAGGGTGTGGAGCACCTTGCCGTCCCGGTCGCGGAAGATCGCGCCCGGCTCGCCGTTGACGTCGTGCGGGTCGAACGCCACGTCGATCAGGGCCATCCGGGGGAAGACGGAGGCGAGCAGCCTGGCCACGTTCCCGGCGCCGGCGACGGCCCTGGCCAGTTGCGGGGCCTTGCCGCCGCCGTCGCCGACCATCGACACGTCGGCCGCGAGCAACTCCTGAAGGCCGGCGACGTCGCCTTCGCGCAGGGCGTCGAAGAACCGCGACGCCAGGGCCTCCCGCTCCCTGCGATCCGCTTCGAAGCGGGGCCGTCCCTCGGTCATGTGGCGCCGCGCCCGCACGGCGAGCTGGCGGCACGCCGCCTCCGAACGTCCGACGGCCGCCGCTACCTCGGGGAAGCCGAAGCCGAACACCTCCCGCAGCACGAAGACCGCCCGCTCCAGCGGGCTGAGCCGCTCCAGCAGCAGCAGGGCCGCCGTCGACACCGAGTCGGCCAGCTCCGCCGACCGCTCCGGATCCTCGTAGGGATCGGCCAGCAGCGGTTCCGGAAGCCACGGCCCGACGTACTCCTCCCGCCGGACGCGGGCCGAGCGCAGCACGTCGATCGCGATCCTGGTCACCGTGGCCGACAGGAAAGCCCTGACCGACCTGGGCCGGGCGGGGGAGGCCTGGAAGCGCAGCCAGGTCTCCTGGACCGCGTCCTCCGCCTCGCTCACACTGCCCAGGATCCGGTACGCGATCGAGAACAGCAGCGGCCGCAGCTCCTCGAACTCCTCGGTCCTGCTCATGACGGCTCCTCCCCGCCGGTCAGCCGACGAAGGACTCGGGGCCGAAGCGGCCCCACACGATGAACGCGGCGATGGCGAGATATACCAGGTTCAGCGCCGAGAGAGAGTACTCGCCGCGGCGGCCGTGCGTGATCATCGCCCCGATCATCAGCAGGACCCAGCACACGGCGGTCACCGGCACCAGAACCGGCGCGATGCCGAGCACGGCGGGCAGGATCAGACCCAGCGCGGCCAGGAGTTCGAGAACGCCCAGGGTCTTGACGAAGCCCGCGCTGACGTCACCGGTCCATCCTCCGCCGTGGGCCGCGGCCAGTTTCTCCCTCGGCACGAAAGTCTTGGTGATGCCGCCGAGCAGGGCAACCGCGGCCAGCAGTCCGGCAGCGATCCACAGCGCGAGATTCATCGTCCATCCCTCAATCGAAGATTGCCTCTACCCCGTAGACGAGACAGCGGCTCCCGCCTGTGACATGCCGGTTAAGCCCGCCATGTCGAGAACGGGCGCCCGGCTCCGTCCTCGCGGGTGACAGGCTCCACGACAGCCAGGAGGCCGGAATGCGGAAAGTGATCGCGAACGAGTGGATGACGCTGGACGGGGTGGTGCAGTCACCCAGCTATGCCGACGAGGACGCGGCCGGCGGCTTCACGCACGGCGGCTGGCACGCCCGCTACTTCGACGACCTGTCGATGACGTGGGTGATCGACAACGTCCGCGGTGCGGGCGGCTACCTGCTGGGGCGCGGCACGTACGAGATTTTCGCCGCCCACTGGCCGGACGCGCCGCAGGACCAGCAGGTGCTCGCCGAGCCCTTGAACGCGTTGCCGAAGTACGTCGCCTCGACCACCCTCGCCGAGCCGCTCCGCTGGCGGAACGCGAGGCTGCTGGGGAGTGATGCCGGCGCGGCCGTGCGAGCGCTGAAGAAGGAGGAAGGCGGCGACCTGCATGTGATCGGCAGCCCGGGACTCGTCCAGACCCTGCTGGCCCTGGGCCTGCTGGACGAGCTCCGGCTCATGATCGACCCGCTGGTGGTGGGCGGCGGCAAGCGTCTCTTCCGTGACGACGGCGCGCTCCGGTCGCTGCGGCTGGCGGACAGCCAGGTGACCAGCACGGGCGCGATCATCGCGACCTATGCCACCACGGGCGGCTGACCCGCCGCCGGTGTCCTCATCCGGCCGCCGGGACGGGCTCGTGCGCGGGCACCGGCTTGGTGAGGAAGGCCGTCGCGCCGTCGGACGACTCCGTCCGGTAGCCCTGGGCGTGGTAGAGGGCGAGGTTGCGGCGGCTCTCGGCGCCGGTGCGCAGCACGAAGCGGCGGCAGCCGGCCTCGGCCGCGGCTTCGGCCCGGCCCAGCAGCCAGCGCCCCACGCCCCGCCCGCGCAGGTCGGGGACGACGCCGAGCCGGCCCACGTGCCAGTCGTCGTCCACGCGCCGCGCCCGTACCATGCCCAGGAGCCGGCCGTCCTGCCACAGGCCCGTGGTGTGCCAGGTGGCCAGCCATGCGCCCACCCGCTCCAGCGACTCGCCGAGAGCGGGGACGGCCAGCGTGTCGTTGGCCAGCGCCTCCTCCATCCAGCAGCAGCGCTGCAGCACCAGGACCTCCCCGGCGTCGCCGGGGGTCAGCTCTCTCACGTACGAGCCCGGCAGCGGCCCCGGCTGCGACCGGGCCTGCTCGCGCAGCGGCTGGAGGGCGTGGGCGACCCGGACCAGCTCGTCCAGGACCCCTACGGCGATCGCGGCGCGGCCGGCGTCGGGGCGGACCCGCCCGTTCTCCATGGTGTCGCCGATGCGCAGGGCGAGCGTGGCGCCCAGGGGCACCAGCCGCAGCGTGGTCACCACCTGCTTGGCGTGCTGGACCGACCGGGTGCCGGCCGAGGTGTTGCCGTAGCTGACGAACCCCATCGGCTTCCACGCCCACTCGCTGCTCAGGTAGTCGAGGGCGTTCTTGAGGATGGCGGGCATGCCGTAGTTGTACTCGGGGGTGACCGCGATGAAGCCGTCGGCCGCGTCCACCGTCGCGCTCCACCGCTTGGTGTGCTCGTGCCGGTAGACGCCGGACGCGGGCTCGTCCTCCTCGTCCAGGAACGGCAGGCCGAGGTCGCGCAGGGCCACCGGCACGAGCTCCACGCCGAGCTCCGCGGCGCGGGGCGCGACCGTCTCGGCCAGCCACTCCGCCACCGCCGGGCCCCGGGCGCCGGGACGGGAGCTGCACATCAGGATGAGGACCCGCACAGTTTTCGTTGACATGGAAACGAACGTAGCTGGTAACTTGTTTACATGTCAAAGAAACCGCCGGGGACGGTCCGCTGGCTCGACCCGGACGAGGAACGGGCCTGGCGCGCCCTGCGCCGCATGATGATCGCCGTCCAGTCGCGCACCGCGCACGACCTGGCCGCGATCGGCCTGTCCGATCCCGACTACGAAGTGCTGAGCACGCTCTCCGAGCGTCCGGGCCGCACCAGCACGCTGCGCGAGCAGGCGGCCAAGATGGGCTGGTCACGCAGCCGCCTGTCCCGGCACGCCACCCGCATGGAGGCCCGGGGACTCCTGCGGCGCGAGCCCGATCCGGCCGACGGCCGGGGCTGCTATCTCGTCCTCACCGAACGCGGCCTGGAGACGCTGGAGGACGCCGCCCCCGCCCACCTGGAGTCGGTCCGCCGCCACGTCATCGACCGGCTCTCACCCGCGGACCTCTCCGCCCTGGAGACCATCGCCCGCAAGCTCGACGGCTGAGGTACGGCTGGATCAGCGCCGCTCCTCCGGCCCGCCCGGCCGGCCCCGGAGGTAGGCGAGGACGGCGAGGACGCGGCGGTGGTCGTCCCCCGCCGGGGGCAGGTCGAGCTTGGACAGGATGCCGGCGATGTGCTTGGACACCGCCGCCTCGGAGACCACCAGCGCGCGGGCGACGGCGGCGTTGGAGCGGCCCTCCGCGACCAGTCCGAGCACCTCACGCTCGCGCGGGGTCAGCCGGGACAGCGGCGCGCGGCGGCGGCTCAGCAACTGCCGCACCACCTCCGGGTCCACGACCGTGCGCCCCGCGGCGACCCGCTCCACCGCGTCCACGAACTCCCGCACGTCGCCGATCCGGTCCTTCAGCAGGTAGCCGATGCCGGAGCCGCCGTCCGAGTCGAGGAGTTCGGCCGCGTACGTCTGCTCGACGTACTGGCTGAGCACCAGCACGGCGAGCCCCGGGTGGGAGGCGCGCAGCGTGAGCGCGGCGCGGAGCCCTTCGTCGGTGAAGCCGGGCGGCATGCGGACGTCGGCGACGACGATGTCGGGTTCGTGCTCGGCCACGGCGGCGATCAGCGCCGCTCCGTCGCCGACCGAGGCGACGACCTCGTGGCCGAACCGGTCGAGGAGCCCGGCGAGCCCTTCGCGGAGCAGCACACCGTCTTCGGCGAGGGCTACCCGGAGACGGGGCATGGGATCTCCACACGCAGCGACGTCGGCCCGCCCGGCGGGCTGGACAGGGTCATCAGGCCGTCGGTGACGGCCACGCGGTCCGCGAGCCCGGCCAGCCCGGACCCGGCCGCCGGGTCGGCGCCCCCCACCCCGTCGTCGCCCACCTCCAGCACCAGCGCGCCGTCGCGGAGCCGGGCGCGCACGAAACCGCGCCGTGCCCCGCTGTGCTTGGCGAGGTTGGCCATCGCCTCCGACACGACGTAATAGGCGGTCACCTCGATCGACGGCGGCAACCGGCCGGGCAGCGAGACGTCGACGTCGACGGGAACGGGGGAGCGGCCCGCCACGTCGCGCACGGCCGCGCCGAGCCCCCGGTCGGTGAGCACCTGGGGGTGGACGCCCCTGATCAGCTCGCGCAGCTCGGCCAGGGCGCGTCCGGCCTCCTCGTGCGCCTCGGCGAGCTGCGCCTCGGCGGGCGAACCCGGGGGCAGGTCGAGCCGGGCCAGCCCGAGCTTCATGCTGAGGGCCACCAGCCGCTGCTGGGCGCCGTCGTGCAGGTCACGCTCGATCCGGCGGCGTTCGACCTCGAACGCGTCGACCAGCCGGGCGCGGGAACGGATGATCTCCGCGTCGCGCGGCGCGAGGACGGCCCGCACGAGCAACGCGCGGGTGCCGGCCCACGCGGTCATCATGTACGCGAAGAGCGGCGACAGCAGCAGCCCGGCGGCGATCAGCGGCAGGCTCTCCACCAGGTGCAGGCTCGGCTGGAACGGCGCCGACAGCAGCATCAGCGGCAGCCAGATCGCCGACGAGACGAATCCCAGGTCCATCCACCACATCACGGACACCGCGATGACGGTGAATCCCAGCTCCCGCCAGGTCGCCTGCTCGCGCAGGCGGGTGGCGAGCCAGGCGCGCGGACCGGGCCGCGGCGGCCTGACGTGCGGGTCGTCGACGGGCGCGCGGTCCACCAGCCGGAGCCGCCACCGCTCGAACGCCGCCGCCGGCAGGGAGAGCACGGCCAGCGCGAGCAGCGCGCCCCCCGCCGCGACCCCGACGCCGTAGGCGTAGGCCGCGTAGATCGCCACGCACGCCGCCACCGCGTGGATCGCGCTGCCCAGCAGGTAGGCCAGCGACCGCCAGGGCCACGACGAGCGGAGGAACGCCGACGGCCGGCGGGTCACGGCGGCCAGGGCGGTGGGGGCGAGCACCCCACGACGCTAACTGATCCCGGTGCGCGGGCACGGTAGTGCTGGGTCTACCTCTGCCTCACTCACGGCGGAGGCTTCAGGAAAAATGTCGCGGTGGGATGTCGAGAACGCGTGGGCGGCTCCGTCCCAGAGTCGAGCACGGCCACCATGGCCGTACCGCACCAAGGAGGACATCATGGCCAAGTACCTGCTGCTCAAGCACTACCGGGGCGCCCCGGCAGCGGTCAACGACGTGCCGATGGACAAGTGGACGCCGGAGGAGGTCACGGCCCACGTGAAGTACATGGACGACTTCGCCGCCCGGCTGGAAGGCACCGGCGAGTTCGTCGACGGTCAGGCGCTCTCCCCGGAGGGCACGTTCGTCCGCTACGACGGCGAGGGGCGGCCGCCGGTCACCGACGGCCCGTTCGCGGAGACGAAGGACCTGATCGCCGGCTGGATGGTGATCGACGTCGACAGCTACGAGCGGGCGCTCGAACTGGCCGCCGAGCTGTCCGCGGCTCCGGGCGCGGGCGGGGAGCCGATCCACGAGTGGCTCGAACTGCGCCCGTTCCTGACCGCGCACCCGACCATCACGGAGTGACGAACGGTGGATGAGTCCCTCCTGCGGACCCTCACCCCCACCGTGATCGGCGTTCTCGTCCGCCGCGGAGCGGACTTCGCGGCGGCCGAGGACGCCGTGCAGGACGCCCTGGTCGAGGCCGTACGCGTGTGGCCGGACGACCCGCCACGGGACCCGAAGGGCTGGCTGGTCACCGTGGCGTGGCGCAAGTTCCTCGACGCCGCCCGCGCCGACACCGCCAGGCGGCACCGCGAGGAGCGCGCCGAGGGTGAGCCCGTGCCCGGGGCGGGGGAGGAGGTGGACGACACGCTCCAGCTGTACTTCCTGTGCGCGCACCCGTCCCTGACACCGGCGTCGGCCGTCGCGCTCACGCTGCGCGCGGTCGGCGGCCTGACCACGCGTCAGATCGCGCAGGCGTACCTCGTGCCGGAGGCGACCATGGCGCAGCGGATCAGCAGGGCCAAGCGGACCGTCGCGGGCGTCCGGTTCAACCAGCCGGGTGACGTCGCCACCGTGCTGCGCGTGCTCTACCTGGTCTTCAACGAGGGCTACTCCGGTGACGTCGACCTCGCCGCCGAGGCGATCAGGCTCACCCGCCAGCTGGCGGCCAGGATCGACCACGAGGAGGTCGCGGGCCTGCTCGCGCTCATGCTGCTGCACCACGCCCGGCGCCCGGCGCGGACCGGCTCGGACGGCAGGCTCGTGCCGCTCGCCGAGCAGGACCGCGGCCTGTGGGACACCCGCCTGATCGCCGAGGGCGTCGACGTGCTGCAGGCGGCACTCGCCCGCGACCGCCTGGGCGAGTTTCAGGCCCAGGCCGCCGTCGCCGCGCTCCACGCCGACGCGCGGACGGCCGAGGAGACCGACTGGGTGCAGATCGTCGAGTGGTACGACGAGCTGGTGCGCCTCACCGGCAGCCCGGTGGCCCGGCTCAACCGGGCCGTCGCCGTCGGCGAGGCCGACGGCCCGCGGGCCGGCCTGGCCGCCCTGGCGGAGCTCGACCCCGGCCTGCCCCGCCACACCGCCGTCGCGGCGTACCTGCGCGAGCGTGACGGCGACCTGGTCACCGCGGCACGGCTCTACGC
This sequence comes from Nonomuraea sp. NPDC054003, assembly GCF_055585125.1. NCBI lineage: Bacteria > Bacillati > Actinomycetota > Actinomycetes > Streptosporangiales > Streptosporangiaceae > Nonomuraea > Nonomuraea sp. NPDC054003. Next base: position 15,035 of record NZ_JBVJKR010000032.1, on the reverse strand, counting down.
CGAGGCCGCCCGGTCGGCGTCCAGCCTCCCCGAACGCGACCACCTCACGCGACAGGCCGCACGGCTCAACGCGCGGCTGCGCGCCTGACCCGGCCCGGGGCCGTCACGGCAGGAGCCCCACCAGGTAGCCGGCCAGCTCGCCCGGCCGCGACAGCATCACCATGTGGCCGCCGGGCATCTCGTCGGGGACGATGCCGAGCCGCTCCTTCACGTGGCGGCGCACGAATCCGGGGGTGAAGCAGCGGTCGTCGCGGCAGAGCAGGTATCTCGTGGGCACGTCCGGCCAGGCGGCCAGCGGCCAGGGCTCGCGACCGGCCCGGTCCATGCTCACGTCCCCGGCGAGCGCGGCGTCGTGGGCCAGCACCCGCTCGGCCAGCTCACGGGGCACGTCCTGCAGGTAGAGCTCGTACTCGTCGTCGATGCCGGACGGGGGCCGGCCGCTCCGTTCCCACCAGTCGTCCGGCGTCTCGCCGGGGCTCGGGATCATGGCGGTGACCAGCACGAGCGCGGCGGCCTCCACCCGCGCGCAGACGAGCGGGCCCACGAAGCCGCCCCACGAATGCGCGACCACGACCAGGTCGCGGCGCTCGCCGACCGCCCGGACGACGGCGTCGGCGTAGTCCCACAGCCCTGCCCTCGGATCGGACATGGGCAGGTCCACCGCGACCGTGTCATGCCCGCGGCCGCGCAGCTCGGCTTCGAGCAGGTGCCAGTCGAAGGCGCTCCCGCCGCCGCCGTGGATGAGCGCGAAGGTCGTCATGACGGTGATGACCGCCGGCGGCGCGGAAACTCATCGGGGTCATGGCGTGGAGACCGAGAGGTGGGCGCGTTCTCCCTGGGCGCCGAAGAGCATGAGCAGCTCCGCGGGCTTGTCGGCGGTGTTGCCGATCCAGTGCGGCAGCCTGGTGTCGAACTCGGCCGCCTCGCCGGGGCCGAGCCGCAGGTCGCGGTCGCCGACGACGAGCCGGACGTGCCCGGACATGACGTAGAACCACTCGTAGCCTTCGTGCCCCCGCGGGCTCGGCGTGAGGTCGGCGCCGGCGGGCGGATGGATCACCTTGAACGCCTGGATGCCGCCGGCGCGCCGGGTCAGCGGTATGAACGTCAGCCCGTACCGGTGGACGGGCGGCATGTGGACGCGCGGGTCGCCGGTGGGCGGCGCGTCGACCAGTTCGTCGAGGGTCACGCCGTGCGTCCGGGCCAGCGGGAGCAACTGCTCCAGGGTCGGGCGGAGCCGCCCGTTCTCCAGGCGCGAGAGCGTGCTCGGCGTCAGGCCGGTCAGCTCCGCCAGCTCGGCCAGCGTCGCCCCGCGCGCCCGGCGCAGCGCCTTCAGCCGCGGCCCGACACCGGCCGGCACGTCGCTCCGAGGTTCGGCCATGCCCCGATTTTGCGGATCCGCAACGTCCTTTGCAAATCCCGCATGGCCGCGCGGATCCTTGCTTGCTCCCGGACCTTTCCAGATTGAGGAGAACGGATGATGTCCGCCAGCGCCGTGCGCGCCCAACTGGACGCCTTCCTGGACGAGTACCGCTCCCGGTTGCACGACAGCCTCGAAGGGCTCACCGAGGACGAGGCTCGGAGGCGTCTCGTACCGTCGAGGACGACCCCGCTGGGGCTCGTCAAGCATGTCACCTACGTCGAAGGCGTCTGGTTCGACCAGGCGATCACCGGCCGTTCGTACGAGGAGATCGGGATCGCCTCCACGCCGGATCGTTCCTTCGCCCTGGGGCGGGACGACACGATCGCGTCCGTCCGGGCCGTCTACCGGGACATCTGCGAGACGTCCCGCAGGAACACGGCCTCCCTGGACCTCGACGCCGTCGTCACGGGACGCGGCGAGCGCTTCCTGTGGCAGATCCACCTGCACATGCTGCGCGAGCTCGCCCAGCACCTCGGCCATGCCGACATCCTCCGGGAACAGCTCCTCGCGGCTCGTCTCGGTTGAAAATCTACATTGTAAAGGCGTCCGGTCGATGAGGTGATCAAGCGGCACCTGTCGTATCGGGGCCTCGGCCGATCGTCTGTGAGATAAGAGCCAGGCTGTCAGCGGGGATGTCGGGTCGCGGACACGTGACGCGAGCGTGGGGCATCGCGCGGACAGCCGGGGAACCTCGCCGACCGAGCCCGAAGGAGCGCATCATGAATCCCACGCTGAACACGATCGACATCGTGGTGTCCGACCTGGACGCCTCGATCGCCTTCTATGCCCGGCTCGGGCTGGAGTTCAAGGTGGACGAGCACTCGCCAGGACACGCCGGCTGCGACCTGCCGAACGGGCTGCATGTGATGCTGGACACCGAGGGTTTCCGTACGCCGTTCCTGCCCGGCTGGAGCGCGCCGACCGGCGGGTCGCGTACTCTGCTGTGTTTCGAGTTCGAGACCCCGGCCGGGGTGGACGCCAGGTACGCCGAGCTCGTCGCGGCGGGCCACCGGGGGATCGCCGAGCCGTTCGACGCGTTCTGGGGGATGCGCTACGCCACGGTGGCCGACCCGGACGGGAACGGTGTCGACCTGTACGCCGCCCTCCCGGCGAGCTGAAGGGGAGTCGTCATGAAGTACGTGCTGATGTTCATCGAGACCGAGGAGTTCGCCCACCAGCTGGAGGCGATGGGGGAGCTGGAGCGCGAAGCCGCCTACGCGGCGGTGGGGCAGTGGTTCGCCGACCACGCTGACAAGATCACTCACCATGCGCATCTGGCGCCGGTGCACACCGCCACCACGGTGCGCCTGGACCAGGGCGAGCCGGTCGTCACCGACGGGCCGTTCGTGGAGGGCAAGGAGGTGGTCAGCGGGTTCGCCGAGCTCGAGGTGGCCGACCTGGACGAGGCGTTGAAGGTCGCCCGCTCGTGGCCGGCCTGCCCGATCGTGGAGATCCGCCCCCTTTCATGAGCGGGCCGGTGCACGAGGAGGTGCTGGCCGGGGTGGTGCGCGAGCACGCGGGCCGGCTGGCCGCGTCCCTGGTGTCGTTGCTGGGCGACTTCTCCGCCGCCGAGGACCTGGTGCAGGACGCGGTCGAGACCGCGCTGCGGCGCTGGCCGGTCGAGGGGGTGCCGGAGCGGCCCGACGCGTGGTTGTTCACCGTGGCCCGGCGGCGCGGCCTGGACGTGCTGCGCAGGGAGTCGAACTACCGGGCCAAGCTCGCCGGGCTCACCAGGCCGGACCCCGCCCCGCGCGACGACCGGCTGCGGCTGGTGTTCACCTGCTGCCATCCGGCGCTGTCACGCGCCGCGCAGATCGCGCTCACGTTGCGGGCGGTGTGCGGGCTGTCGGTGGCGCAGATCGCCGCGGCGTTCGTCGTGCCGGAGGCCACTGTGGCGCAGCGGATCACCCGCGCCAAACGGAAGATCGGCGAGGCCGGCATCCCGTACCGCATCCCCGCCGAGGAGGAGCTGCCGCGGCGCGTCGGCGAGGTGCTGGCGGTCGTCTACCTGCTGTTCAACGAGGGCTACCTGTCGAGCACGGCCGAGCGGGCGCAGGCGCGCGACCTGGTGGAGGAGGCCGAGTGGCTGGCCGCGCTGCTGGTGAACCTGATGCCGAAGGAGCCGGAGGCGGCCGGGCTGCTGGCGCTGATCCGGCTGCACCGGGCCCGGGGCGCGGCCCGCTTCGACCCGGCCGGGCGGCTGGTGCTGCTGGCCGACCAGGACCGCGGCCTCTGGGACCGGCAGGCCATCGATCAGGCCACGGCGCTGCTGACGCGGACCGCCCGCGCCCACCGCCGGCCGGGGCCGTACCAGGTCCAGGCGGCGATCGTGGCCTGCCACGCGGAGGCCGGGACCTTCGCCGACACGGACTGGGCGCAGATCCTGGTGCTGTACGACATGCTGCTGCACCTGGCGCCCTCGCCCGTCACCCGGCTGCACCGGGCCGTCGCCCTGCGCCATGTCAAAGGCCCCGAGGCGGCGCTGGCCGAGCTGGAGCCACTCGGCCGGGTGCTGGAGCGTTACCCGCTCTTCCACGCCACCCGGGCTGAGCTGCTGCGTGACCTGGACCGCCGTGGGCAGGCGCGGCGGGCCGACGAGCGGGCGCTGGAGCTGACCGCCAACCCGGCCCAGCAGGCCCTGCTGGCCGATCGGCTGAGGTGGACGTGACCTCATGCGGCTGTTCCCCCTGGGCGGCGTCTGCTTCCCTCCGGTGTGAACGTGAAGGTGTCCGCGAACGCTCCCTTCCCGAATCGGATGGCCAAGAGAACGGGTTCGTCGTAGATGGGATGCCAGGTCGTTTCCCTCGACCCGGAGGTCCCGTTCCAGAGGTGTAGGAAGATGATCGGTTCGGTCGCCTGTGCGGACATGTAGGCGAGCGTCTTGCCGTAGAAGGGGTTGGTGCCGCCGAGAAGAACGGAAGGCGGGCCGAGCGCTTCCTGCACTTCGGTGAGTGTTCGGTCGTGAGCGGTCCAAGCGATGAGCTCCCGGCGCAGGGAGCCGTATTCTCCGGCGGTCAGGGTTCTGTCGGCCAGTAGCCATCCGCGATCGTGGGCCAGTTCGGCATAGACCGAGGCGACGCCGTCCTCGCCGGCATCAGGCAGGACGGTTCTGAACGCTCCCGTCACGCCGAGCGAGTTGAAGGCGCCCCGCGATTCCAGGGTCCGCATCGCTTGCGCCCACTCCTGCTCCTGGTGTTCCGCGTAGACCAGATGGTCGAACAGGAGGCGCAGGGCCGTCTCGCCGCCGAACATGCCGGGCCGGCGAAGCGCCTGGTTGAGCTGGTCTTTGAGGTAGGCGCGGATCTCTGTCGAAGAGCGCGGCATGGGAGGGGGCGTCATGATGCTCCTTCGACGTCGCCTTCACCCGCGCACGCCACGGGCCTGATGCGTCGGGGCGATGCCACTGGTCAGGTGGGGCCGGCGGTCAGTCGGTCGGCGTGCCGCCGCAGGTCGGTGGCGAACTCCTCGGCTCGGCTCAGCTGGGTGCGGAGCGCCTCGCAGCGTTCGCGGGTGGCCTGCTCGAACCAGCTCAGTTTCGCCAGGAACTGCTCACGCTCGGCCGTCTCCAGCTCCGCCGCCGCACCGGGGTCGTCGAGCCGGTCGGTGATGGCCAGCAGTTCGCCCATCTCCGCCAGGGTGAAGCCGAGCGGCTTCATCCTGCGGATCACCATCAGACGGGCCACGTCGGCCTCGGTATAGAGGCGGAAGCCGCCCTGGCTGCGCGCCGAGGGCCGGACCAGGCCGACCTCGTCATAGTGCCGGATGGTCCGCAGTGACAGCTCCGTGCGCGCGGCCACCTGCCCGATGTGCAGGTGACTTGGGCTGTGATCTCCGCCACTGCCCGCCGGAGCCGGGGCCTCGCCCGCGGGGGTGGAAGGCGCTGATCTGTCCATCGTCTGTAGAACCTCACTGGTCAGCCGGTGGGGCGTCCGCATCGAGCCCTGGCGGATCTCTACCCTAACGTTAAGGTAGAGTTGCCGCTGGCCAGACCGCGTCGGGGCGTCGCCGTACCGACCGGACATCCCGCCACCCACGCACCGGGCCGCCGAGCGCCGCCCTCACCCGAGGTAAGGAACACCGACGCGCGCATGCCTTGCTGTTCCATCCTTAAGGACTTCTGTTGCCCAGCTCATCCGTGCCTGCCCGCCCGCCTCTGACCCTGCCTGCTCGCATGCGGCCTGGCCGCCCCGAATGGCTGAAGCCCTCGGTGGCCCGTACCGAGATCCTGTCCGGCTTGGTCGTCGCGCTCGCCCTGATCCCTGAGGCGATCTCGTTCTCCATCATCGCCGGGGTCGATCCCAGCGTCGGTTTGTTCGCCTCCTTCACCATGGCCGTGGTCATCGCCATCGCCGGCGGCCGCCCCGCCATGATCTCCGCCGCGACCGGAGCCATCGCTCTGGTCGTCGCCCCGCTGGCCCGCGAGCACGGCCTCGGCTACCTGGTCGCGACCGTCATTCTCGGCGGGCTCATCCAGGTCGCGCTCGGCGCGCTCGGCGTGGCGAAGCTGATGCGCTTCGTGCCTCGCAGTGTCATGGTGGGCTTCGTCAACGCCCTGGCCATCTTGATCTTCATGGCGCAGGTGCCCGAGCTCGTGGACGTGCCCTGGGTCGTCTATCCGCTGGTCGGCAGCGCGCTGGCGCTGATGGTGTTCCTGCCCCGCCTGACCAAGGTGGTCCCGGCCCCGCTGATCTCCATCGCCGCGCTCACCGCCCTCACGATCGGCGCCGGGCTGGCCGTGCCCACGGTCGGCGATCGTGGCACGCTGCCGTCCTCGCTGCCCGTGCCCGGTCTGCCCGACGTGGCTTTCACGCTGGACACCCTCACTCTCATCGCGCCGTACGCGGTCGGCTTCGCCCTCGTCGGGCTGATGGAGTCGCTGATGACCGCCAAGCTGGTCGACGACCTCACCGACACCCGCTCCTCCAAGACGCGCGAGTCCATCGGCCAGGGCGTCGCCAACATCGTCACCGGCTTCTTCGGCGGCATGGGCGGTTGCGCCATGATCGGCCAGACCATGATCAACGTCAAGAACGGCGCCCGCACCCGGCTGTCCACCTTCACCGCCGGTGTCCTGCTCATGGTCCTGTGCATCGTCTTCGGTCCGCTGGTCTCCCAGATTCCGATGGCCGCGCTGGTCGCCGTGATGATCCTGGTTTCGGTCGGCACCTTCGACTGGCACTCCATCGCCCCGGCCACCCTCAGGCGCATGCCCGCCGGTGAGATCGGCGTCATGGTCATCACGGTCGCGGTCGTGGTCGTCACGCACAACCTGGCCATCGGCGTCGTCGTCGGCTCGCTGACCGGGCTGGTCATCTTCGCGCGCCGGGTGGCGCACCTGGCCGAGGTCTCCGCGGTCATCGACCCCGACGGCGGCCAGGTGGTCTACGCCGTGACCGGCGAGCTGTTCTTCGCCTCCAGCAACGACCTGGTCTCCCAGTTCGACTATGCCGCCGACCCTGACGACGTGGTCATCGACCTGACCGACGCCCACATCTGGGACGCCTCATCCGTCGCCGCCCTGGACGCTGTCGAGGCCAAGTACGCCGCCCGCGGCAAGACCGTACGGATCATCGGGCTGAACCAGCCCAGCGCCCGCATGCACGCCACCTTGTCGGGGGAGCTGTCCGGCAGCCAGTGACGGCGGCCTGCGTGCGGACCTGAAGTGGGGGAGTGGCCCGTACTCGGTCGGCTCGGCATCCGGGAGAGGGGAGGACCGATCGTGGTCCGCGCAACCGAGAGGCCGGACTGGGTGAGGTCCGCCTGTCATCCCTGGTCCCAGCTCTGCCCTCGACTGAACTAGTAATCTACATTGTAAAGGCGCTGGCTTGTTGAAGATCAATAACAGCTGACAACCAACCCCGCTACAAGCGGCAAGGTACTGCTGGAGAACTATCGGTTCTCGATCACGGTGGTCAACGCGTTCCGCCAGCTCGCCCCATGACGGGAGTGAGATCGGCAGCCGCTGTCGGGCGTCATGCCGGCGCGTGGCTGTCGAGGCCGAGGGTGGCGGCCAGGTCGCGCAGGCACTGTTCGTAGACGGGCTCCATGTCGGTGTAGGCGAAGTCCAGTTGGTGCAGGACTTCCATGCAGAGAAGCCCGTACAGCCTGGTCCAGCACGACAGGAAGACGTGGGCGGCCTCGGGCGGGAGCCGTCCGTCGAGGGTGGCGGAGTAGGCGGTCAATTGCTCGCGCAGGGATGCGGGCAGGTCGGCCAGGTCGGGCACCGGGAACGGTCGTGTCCGCCACAGTTCGACCATCAGGTCGAGCAGGACCTGCTCGAACCGCAGGGCGGCCTGGTGGCGCACCGAGTCCGGCCGCCGGTTGTGCGGGGTGATCGGGCTCGCGAATATCCAGCCGAACTCGGCCGGGTGGGCGGTGCTCCAGGCGCGCATGGCGCGGCAGACGGCCAGTATCCGCTCGCCGAGCGACGCGCCGGCGTGGCCGTCGCGGGCCTGTTCCATCGCGGCGGCCAGTTCGCGGAAGAAGTCGGCGGTCACTGCGCCGACCAGTTCGTCGTGGCTGGCGTAGTAGTGGTAGAGGGCTGGGCCGCTCATGCCGACCTGCCGGGCGACCGCGTTGATGGTGACCGCGGCCGATCCCTGCTCGACCAGCAGCTTGCGCGCGGCCGTGTGGATCTCCTCCAGGGTGGCCTGGCGCAACCTCTGCCGTCGGCTGGTGTTTGCGGACATCGTCACCTCTCGCGTCGTTCCCTCGGTCGGCGTTGACATCTTAGGGCAAGTATGTTTCCTTAGTGCCTCTAAGAAATCTAGAGGCACTAAGGAGTAGGTGTGGAGCTTCTGTGGATCCTTCTCGCGGCGCTGGTGTTCGTGGCGGCCGTGTGGTGGCGGATATCCAGATCCGCCCACGTCCGGCGGCGCAAGGAGTCCTGACATGGCCCGGACGCTGCGCGACCGTTTGTTCGGCAAGTACGCCATGGAGGCGACCATCACCGTCGCCGAACAGGTCAACCCGGCCATGCGCCGGATCCGGCTGGAAACCGACCAGCCCGTCGCCTTCCCGTACACCCCCGGCCAGCACATCAGGATCGAGTTGAAGGATCCGCTGTCGGTGTCGGGCATCCTGCGTCCGTCCGAGACGCTGCGCACGTACACGATCTGGGGCCTCGACGCCGGCAGGACGGCGATCGAACTGCGCGTCCACCTGTATGCGGGCGACGGCATCGGCCTGAGGTGGGCGCGGGCGGCCCGGCCCGGAGAACGGGTGACCTTCTGGTGGCCGCAAGGCGACTTCTTCACCCGCGAGGCGGCCTATCACGTGTTCATCGGGGAGGAGACCGCCAGCGCCGCGTTCGGCCCGATGATCGGAGCGTTGGGAGCCTCGGCCGAGGTGTTCGGCGTCCTGGAGAGCGAGACCCCCGAGCACGACCTGCCCCTGCCCGGGACGCCGCCGCTGCGCCGTGTCCACCGGCACGGCACCTCCGCCGTCGCCTCCCGGGTGCTGCTCGCGGCCGTGGCCGAACTCGATCTGCCGGGCAACGCGGGAGCCGCTTATGTGGCCGGCGAGGCCAGAACCTGCCAGATGGTGCGCGACTTCCTGGTGCGTGAGCGCAACTGGGCACGGGCCTCGATCAAGACCAAGCCGTTCTGGGCCCGGGGCAAGCGTGGCCTGCACTGACCGTCAAGGAGATTCGGACATGAAAGTGATCATCGTGGGAGGCGGCATCGGCGGACTCGCCGCGGCCGTCGCCTTCCACCAGCGTGGCCTGCAGGTGGAGGTCTTCGAACGCGCTGCTGAGTTCACCGAGGTGGGCGCCGGGCTGACCATCCAGCCCAACGGTCTGCGCGCGCTGGACGCCCTCGGCCTGGGCGAGCGTCTGCGCGCCGGCGGGCTGGCCGACCCGCTCGCGGGGATCCGCAGCAGCCGGGGGGACTGGCTGGTCCGCAACGACGTCGACAGCCTCAAGCGTCGTTTCGGCCCGTGGGTGACCGTGCACCGAGCCGCACTGGTCGACCTGCTGAGAGCAGCCGTGCCGCCCGAGGCTCTGCGGCCCGGCATCGACGTACAGCACGTGCAGCCCGACGGCACGGTCCGCCATAGCGGCGGCACCTCCACCGCGGATCTCGTGGTGGGCGCCGACGGCGTGCACAGCGTGACCCGGCGCTCCCTCTGGCCTGGCCTCCCTGGGCCGCGCTACGTCGGCTATACCACCTGGCGCCTCATCGTCCCCCCTCAGCCCGTCGAGGGGAGCGCGGAAACGTGGGGCAGGGGCGAACGGTTCGGGCACGTGCCGATGCCCGACGGCCGCATCTACTGCTACGTCATGGCCAACGCCCCGGCGGGCTCCCACGTCGGCCTGGATGAGCTGCGCGAACGCTTCGCACGCTGGCACCGGCCCATCCCCGCGCTGCTCGACTCCGCGCAAGAGGAGGCGGTGCTGCAACACGACACGTACGAACTGTCGAGGCTGCCCACGTACGTTTCCGGAAACGTCGCCGTCCTCGGTGACGCGGCCCACGCCATGACCCCCAACCTGGGGCAGGGCGCCTGCCAGGCGCTCGAGGACGCGGTCACGCTCGCGCACGCGGTGGGCACCCTCGGCGTGCGCGCGGGCCTGGAAGCCTATGACCGCGCCCGCAGGCCGCGCACCCAGCTGATCGTCCGCCGTTCCCGCCAGGCCGGAGCCGCCGCGCACTGGACCTCCACGCCGATGACCACTCTGCGAGACGCCGTTCTTCCTCTCCTCCCGAACGTGCTCTTCGACCGCTCACTCACCCCCGCCTATACCTGGACGATCTGATGTCCCTCCCACGAATCCTGATCATTGCCGTCGCAGCGATCACAACGGTCGGCGCCGTGCTCGCCGACCTCGTCATCCCCGACCTGGCGGCACAGCACGCCTACAACCCGGCCTGGCCACCCCACGCCAAGTTCCACGACGCCCAGTACATGGTGATGACCGTGCTCCTCGGCCTCACCGGCCTGGCCCTCGCGCTACGGTCAGGGCTGAACACGCTGCTGCACGCCGCCGCCATCCTGGCCACCCCGTGGCTCGGCATGATCGGTGCGCTCCTGTTCCCGGGCACTGCCACCTACGACCCGGAGTTCGCCGATCGGACTGTCTTCGTCCTCGGCCTGCACGGGCAGGTCTTCATGGCGATCGTCCTGCTCCTGGCGCTGCTGGTCGCGACAGCGGCGACACTGCGCATGCCCGTGGACTCCACCACCCGGTGATGAGCCCGGCCCTTGCTTGTTCAAGGCGCTATACCACCAAAGCCAAGTCCGGTGCCGCGAGCCTGAGTATCCAGGAACGCGCTCGCGGAAGGGGAAGCCCTCAGGCGGGACGGTGCTCCGGCACGGGAGGGCCGGCCCGCTGCGTCAGATGATCGCCGCTCCGCGGGGTCCTGAGGAGGAAGCGGGATCGGCCACGGGAACGAGAAGGAAATGGCCACGCGCCCGAAGCGGACGCGGTCCCTCGCTCGTCATCCTGGTCGCATGCTTCCACTTGGCCCGGATCGCCCGCTCAGGCGGATCGCCGCCCTCGACGCGCTGCGCGGCTTCGCCCTGTGCGGCATCATCTTCATCAACATTCCCCAGACCATGGAGATGTTCGCGTACGCGGGCGAGCTGCCCACCCCGCTCCTTCTACTGTTCTACGGCCGCTTCTACCCCATCTTCTACCTGCTGTTCGGTGTGGGGTTCGGCATCTTCCTCGCCTCGGCCGCCAGACGCACGAGCCGTCCGAGGGTGTTGCTCGTGCGGAGGCTCGTCGCGCTGGGCGTCCTGGGTGGAGTGCTCCACCTTCTCCAACCCGGCGAGGTGCTGCTGCCGTTCGCCGTCACCGGTCTGCTGGTGCTCCTGCCACTCAGCCGCCTCCCGCGCCCCGCGCTCCTCGCCGTGGCCGTCACGCTGACCGCGGCGGGGATCTTGGCAGGGGTGGGCGGGCTGGGGATGCTGCCCGGGCTGTTCGCGCTCGGGTTCGCCGCGGCGGAGTGGCGAGTGCACGAGTCCCTCGGGGACCGTCCAGGCCGTCTGGTGGTCATGGGCGTCGCTGCCGTGGCCGTGTGGGGGCTGGGGGTCTGGCTCGTCACCCTGCCCTTGCCCGAGCTTGCGCAGATCCGGGTGGGGTTGACGGTGTCGCTGGCGACCGCTTGCTGCTACATCGCGGTGTTCCTGCTCCTGCTGCGTACGCCGGTGGGCGCCGTGCTGTCGTGGGTGCTGGCCCCGATGGGCAGGATGGCGCTGACGAACTACTTCAGCGCCGCTCTGATCTTCGTTCCTGTGGGCACGACGATGGGCCTGCCCGGTTCGGAGCGGTGGTCGGCCTCGGCGCTCCTCGGCGTCGGCATCCTGCTCGTCCAGGCCGTGGTGAGTAACCTGTGGTTGCGCCGCTTCGGTTACGGCCCGTTGGAGTGGGCGTGGCGGTGTGCGACGTACTGGCGGCGGCTGCCGATCCGTGGTGGCGCGAGCCGGGCTCGCGCTACGGGACAGGTCGGCGAAGCGGAATGACGGGAAGGGCCGGCGAAGCGAGGGTGAGCAGGAAGGGCATGGCGACGGAGCGGCCCGGGGCCGGTCTGCCCGAGGGCTGGGACGTCCTGGTGGCGGCGGTGCTGGCCGTCGTCGTCACGGCGCGGCTGGCGTTCGTCCTCGACGATGCCCGGATGGCCGGGCTGCCGGGCTGGGCGTTCGGTGTCAGTCATCTGCTGGCCCTCGCCGACCTCGCCACCATAGCCTTCCGGCGCAGCCATGCCGTGCCCGCTCTCGTGGCCGCCACCGTGATCCCGCTGGTGAGCATGCTGCTGCCGACCCGCTCCGCGCTGATCGGGGTAGGTGTGCTGATCTGCTCCTACACGGTGGCGAGCCGCCTGCCGCAGGTCAGGGCCACCGTCGTGGTCTCCGCCTGCGCGGCGGGCCACATGCTCGGCGGTCTGCTCCTGAGCGTCGCCGGCGCCGACCACGGCGGGCTGCTCACGTTCTGGGGAGTGGCGCGGGGCGACGTGCCGGGCATGGCCGCGGCCGTGACCGTGGCTTACCTGCTGCCGGCCACCTTGGGGTTCTCCGTTCGGTCCAGGCGCGCCGCGAAGGTCAGGGAGGCCGAGCGCATCGCGGGCGAGCAGGAGGAACGCGCGAGGGCCGCCGTCGCGGAGGAGCGCGCCAGAATCGCCAGGGAGCTGCACGATATCGCGGCCCACGATCTGTCGGCGATCGTCGTCCAGGCAGGTGCGGCCGACCGTCTGCTCGATCGCGACCCGGCCGCGGCCAGGGCCACGCTGCGCGCGATCAGGGCGCAGGGGCGTGACACGCTGGTGTCGATGCGTGCTCTGGTGGGGATCATGCGCGAGAGCGAGACCGGGACGGACCTCGATTCCGCCGGTGGCAGGGCGCCGACCCTGGCGGGGCTGGAGGAGACCGTCCGCCGTTCCCGTACCACAGGCATGGACGTCGAGTTGCGTGCCAAGGGCGAGCCGCGCCCGCTGCCCGTCACCGTCGATCTGGCCGCTTCGCGCCTCGTGCGCGAGGCGCTGGTCAACGCCAGGCGGCACTCCCCGGGAGCATCGGTCAGCGTGACCACGGCCTTCGGCGACGCCGAGTTCGTCGTCGCGGTACGCAACTCGAGCCCCGCCCGCACCCCGCCTCCCGCGGAGCCGAACGGCGGACACGGCCTGCTCGGCATGCGCGAGCGCGTGAACCACGCGGGTGGTGAGCTCACCATCGGACCACAACCCGACGGCGGCTGGCTGGTCAGCGCCACATTTCCCCTGGAGCGCCCATGACCGTCGACATCGTGATCGCCGACGACCAAGCGGTCGTGCGCACCGGCTTCCGCGCAATCCTGGAGTCGGAGCCCGATCTCCGGATCGTGGGGGAGGCCGCCGACGGGGAAGAGGCCGTCCGCCTCGCCAGGCGGCTGCGGCCTGACCTGGTGCTCATGGACGTCCGGATGCCCGTGCTCGATGGGCTGGCCGCCACCGAGCGACTTGCGGGGCCGGGGGTCGAGCAGCCCGTCGCCGTGCTCGTCGTGACGACGTTCGACCTCGACGAGTACGTCTTCGCCGCCTTGCGTGGCGGAGCGCGCGGCTTCCTGTTGAAGGATGTCGAACCCGACGACCTGGTGGAGGCGGTCCGGGTGGTCGCCTCGGGCCAGGGCCTGGTCGCGCCGGGTGTCACGCGGCGGCTGATCGCGGAGTTCGCCCGCACCTCGAAACGGCCTCGGACCGTGGAGCCGCTGCCGGAGCTGACGGCGCGAGAGCGCGACACGCTGGAGCTCATCGCCAGAGGCCGGTCCAACATGGAGATCGCCGAAGCCTTGACGGTCAGCGTCTCGACGGTCAAGACCCATGTGGCCAACCTTCTGCCCAAGATCGGCTGCCGTGACCGTGTGCAGGCGGTCATCTACGCGTACGAGCACGGGGTCGTCGAGCCCGGCACATGACCGAAGTCATGCCGATGGTGATCGCGGCCCCGTACTGCTCTGGCCGGTAAGGACGGGATCTCGTGGCCTGGTCGCGCAGCGACATCGTGCCGGTCGCGTACGGAGTGATCTCGATCTTCGTGATGAGACCGGCGTCGATGTGGAAGCGGATGAGCGCGTACGCGTGGCCGCCGGGTGCGATGACCGCGCCGGGCCGCCCTGCGATGAGGACCGGAGCCGCGACGGCGATGCGGTCGGCGAAGATCCTCGTCTCTTCCGCGACCGCCGCTGCCCCCCGGACTTCCGTTGCGGAGCCTGCCGGGAGCAGGGAAGGGTCAGCGGTACGGACAACGTCGGGAGCCATCAGGGTGACGAGTCGTGCTATGTCGCCGCCGCGTGCGGCTGCCAGGAACGCCTCGATGATCTCGTTTTCTTCCGCGTCGTGGCGACGTATGACAGGTCGCACGTCGCGCAGCCGTGCGCGCGCACGGCTGGCCAGCTTCTTCGCCGAGACCGCGTTCGTGCCGAGCGTCGCGGCGATCTGATCGAACGGGATGGCGAAGAGGTCGTGCATCACGTACGCCACCCGCTGCCTGGGCGAGAGTTCGTCGAGGAGCACCAGCAGGGCTCTGGAAACTTCTTCGCGGCGAAGGAACGTCTCGTCGGCGCTGATCCTTGCGCCGGCGATGTCGTCGGAGTGCAAGGGGAGTTCGCCACGTCGCTCACGTGCCCGTAGCAGGTCCAGGCACAGACGCGCGGTCACCGTGGTGAACCAGCCGTCCAGGTTGGCGACGTCGGCCGCCCCGGCCGCCTGGACCCTCGTCCAGGCGGTCTGGACCGCGTCCTCGGCGTCGTGATACGAGCCCACGATCCGGTGGGCCAGCGACATCAGCCGGGGGCGAGACGCCTCGAAGTGTTCGACGAGTTTCATGGGTGAGGTCACCTTTCGAGTGTGCTCAACGTCAGGAGGGGTGAGTGACCAGCTACCTGACGAGCACACCTCGTTGAGGAGACACATATGAGCGTACAGATTGTCCGATTCAACACCACATCCGAGCAGGCTCCGGAAGCGGAAGCGGCCATCAAGACGTTGTTCGCAGCGATCGAGGAAGCAGCACCGACCGGCCTTGACTACACAGCCATGCGGGTGGGGGTGAGTGACCAGCTACCTGACGAGCACACCTCGTTGAGGAGACACATATGAGCGTACAGATTGTCCGATTCAACACCACATCCGAGCAGGCT
>NZ_JBVJKR010000031.1:0-32432 GCF_055585125.1 Nonomuraea sp. NPDC054003 | reverse complement strand
CCGATGTTGGCCGGCAGCGGGTTCAGATGCCGCAGATGCGCCTGGGCCACCTTCCCGCCCGCCGCCCGCACCCGCCGCACCCCAGCGGCGATCGCCCCGTAGGTGGAACCCCACCCGAGCACGAGTACCCGCGCGTCCCCATCGGGGTCGTCCACGGTCACGTCCGGCACGTCGATGCCGGCCACCTTGGCCGCGCGCAACCGCACCATCCGGTCATGATTGTCCGGATCGTAGGAGATGTTGCCCGTGCCATCGGCCTTCTCGATACCGCCGATGCGGTGCTCCAGACCGGGCGTGCCGGGGATGGCCCACGGCCGGGCCAGAGTCTCCGGGTCACGCTGGAACGGCAGGAACGCACCGTCCTGGCCGTTCGGCTCGGTGGTGAACGGCACGCTGATGTCCGGCAGCGCGGCAACTTCCGGCAGCCGCCACGGCTCCGACCCGTTGGCCAGATACCCATCCGACAACAACATCACCGGCGTCCGATAGGCCACCGCGATACGAGCCGCTTCCACCGCCGCGTCGAAACAATCGCTGGGCGACATCGGCGCGATCACCGGCACCGGCGACTCGCCGTTGCGGCCGAACAACGCCATCAGCAGGTCGGTCTGCTCGGTCTTGGTCGGCATCCCGGTGGAGGGGCCGGCCCTTTGCACGTCCACCACGATCAGCGGCAGTTCGGTGGTGACCGCCAGGCCGACCGTCTCGGCCTTCAACGCCACGCCGGGACCGCTGGTGGTGGTCACCCCGAGCGCGCCGCCGAACGCCGCCCCGAGCGCCGCACCGACACCGGCGATCTCGTCCTCGGCCTGGAAGGTGCGGATGCCGAACTGCTTGTGCTTCGACAGCTCGTGCAGGATGTCCGAGGCCGGAGTGATCGGATACGACCCCAGGAACAGGGGCAGCCGGGCTTGGACGGCGGCGGCGATCAGGCCGTAGGCCAAAGCTTGGTTGCCGGAGATGTTGCGGTACACGCCCGGCGCCAGCCGGGCCGGCTTCACCTCATAGGAGACCGAGAACGACTCGGTGGTCTCGCCGAAGTTCCAGCCGGCCTGGAAGGCGGCGATGTTGGCCTTGGCGATCTCCGGCTTCCGCGCGAACTTGGTCTCCAGGAAGCTGATGGTCTGCTCGGTCGGGCGGTGGTAGAGCCAGGACAGCAGGCCGAGCGCGAACATGTTCTTGGCGCGTTCGGCGTCCTTCTTGCTGATGTCGAAGTCTTCCAGCGCCTTGACCGTCAACGACGTCAAAGGCACGGAGTGCACCCGCCACTCGGCCAGCGACCCGTCTTCCAGGGGGCTGGCCGGGTAGCCGACCTTGGCCAGGTTGCGCTTGGTGAACTCGTCGGTGTTGGCGATGATGTCCGCGCCGCGCGGCAGATCGGCCAGGTTGGCCTTGAGCGCGGCGGGGTTCATCGCCACCAGCACGTTGGGGGCGTCGCCGGGGGTGAGGATGTCGTGGTCGGCGAAGTGCAGCTGGAAGCTGGACACGCCGGGCAGGGTGCCGGCCGGGGCGCGGATCTCGGCGGGGAAGTTGGGCAGCGTGGACAGGTCGTTGCCGAACTCGGCGGTGCCCGCGGTGAACCGGTCACCGGTGAGTTGCATGCCGTCACCGGAGTCACCGGCGAACCGGATGATCACCCGATCGAGTTGCTGAACCTGCTTGGTCACAGCTCAGTCCTCCTCGACGCGCCTGAGCGCATCGCTTCTGGCGCGTTCTCTTTTTCCATGCTAGATCCTCGGGAGGTCGCGCGTTTGCACACCGCCCAAAGCGGGTAAACGCAGTGAAATTCAGGATGCGGCGGCAGAAGGGCGACACAGCCCCGCTGCAAGCCTGCAGAGGTCTACATGCAGGCGCGCGAAGAGGACAGTTCGGGTCACGAGCGCCAACTATACGTCCCCCTGTCGCATGACCTAAGTCAGGGGCTGCTTGCGCACGGGTGAGATCCCTGACTCGTAGAGCTGCCCAGCCTGCATCCCCGCCGTCCCGTACAACTCTGGAACGGTGACGAAGGTGTATCCCTTTCCGGCGAGCCGTTCAAGGATGTCCGGAATCGCGGTGACGGTCGTGTCGCGAGTGTCGTGCAGGCGCACGATCGCGCCCCGGTGCGCCCGCTCCACCACCCGGTCGGCGATCTCGGCGGAGTCCCTGTCGCGCCAGTCGAAGGTTTCGAGGTCGGCGCCCACCAGCGTCAGCCCCTGCTCGCGGGCGACGTTGCGCAGCTCGGTGCTGACCGATCCGTACGGGGCCCGCACCAGCGTCGGCCGCCGCCCGATCGTCGCGGTCACCACGTCCTCGGTGCGGGCCAGCGAGTCGGAGATCTTGCTGGAGGGCAGCCGGGCCAGGTCGCGGTGCGCGTACGAGTGGTTCCCGACGAGGTGGCCCTCGGCGCTCATCCGGCGCAGCAGCCCGGGTTCGCGGGCCGCGTTGCTGCCCACGGCGAAGAACGTGGCGCGGGCGCCGGCCTCCCGCAGCGTGTCGAGCAGCCTGCCGGTCTCGGGCCCCGGGCCGTCCTCGAAGGTGAGGGCGATGCACTTGGCCTCCGTGCAGTCGACGGTGCCGGCCCGGTTGCTGGCGGCGGCGGGCGCGGGGGAGGGCGCCGCCGCCGGTGGTTCGGCCACCTGCTGCCCGGCCAGGCGGGCGGCCCGCTGGGCGCGCCGTCCGGTGTCCGAGAGCAGCGGCCACGCCTGGTCGGCGGGGACGGCCACGGCCAGCCTGCCGAGCGAGCACGGGCCGAGCTCGCAGTCGTCGAACTCCACCACCAGGTCGCCTTCGGCGTTGAAGGCCATCGAGTCGAACCGGTCGCGGCTGGGTGTCACCTGGCCGTGGTCCACCTCCGGCCCGCGGTCGCCGAGTCCGGCCTTGACCAGCCGGGCCACCTCGTGCAGCGCGGGGCTCCCGTTCAGCAGGCCGGTGGAGTCCATGGCCCGGCGGGTGTTCGTGTCGTACCAGAACGTCGTGGTGGCGTGGTCCCAGCCGGTGCCGTGGGAGCGGCCGGCCCGCAGCCGCACCCCGATCGCGTCGCCGGCGGCGGCGAGCTGCCAGTCGACGTTCAGCTCCGGGCGGGACACGCCGCGGGCGGTCTCGCGGAACTCGCGCAGCCGCCGCCGCGCGTCCGCCCGCAGCTTCTCGTTGAGCGGGGCGGCGTCGTCCAGCTCGGGGTAGCTGATGCGCACGCGCCTGGTGACGGGGTCGTCCCCGCTCACCGTGCGGGGCGCGAGCCCGGCCACGGCGGCGGGGTCGACGAACTCGATCCTGGTGGGGTCGGCGGGGACCCGGGTGTCCTGCTGCTGCGGAGTGGCCGAGGCCAGCCCGCACCCGGAGGCGGCCAGGGCCAGCAGGACGATTCCTCCCAAAGATCGAGATTTAGCCATAAATCTGAGCATATGGGGCAGATCTTGTGATTTGCTCATATTTGGGGGTATGGGGCGTTAGCTTTGACTGGGTTACCATCGCGTTCATGGACGGCTACTACGGGTCCTACGCGCTGGTCGCGGTCCTGCTCGCGATCGGCGTCGCCATCGTGGCCGGAGCGCTGATGATCAACCGGCTGCTCCGCCCGACCCGGCCCACGCCCGACAAGCTGACCAGCTACGAGTGCGGCGTCGACCCCGTGGGCGAAGGCTGGGCCCAGTCGCAGGTCCGCTACTACGTCTTCACCTACCTCTACGTGGTGTTCGCCGTGGACGCCGTCTTCCTCTTCCCGTGGGCCACCGTCTTCGACGCGCCCGGCTACGGCGTCACGACACTGGTCGAGATGTTCGTCTTCCTCGGCGTCATCGCCCTCGGCATCCTCTACGCCTGGCGCAAACGCGTCCTGACCTGGACGTAGCTCTCGCCTCTGATCCGCGCAACAATGGCTGTATGGCAGCGACGGATCTCCCGATGCCCACGGTGGGGCCGGTCTCGCGGCTCGCGCCCAAGCCCATGCGGTTCGTGCTCAACTGGGGCCGCCGCTACTCCCTGTGGGTGTTCAACTTCGGGCTCGCCTGCTGCGCGATCGAGTTCATCGCCACCTCGATGAGCCGCCACGACTTCATCAGGTTCGGCGTCATCCCGTTCGCCAACGGGCCGCGCCAGGCCGACCTGATGATCGTCTCCGGTACGGTCACCGACAAGATGGCCCCGGCCGTGAAGCGCCTCTACGAGCAGATGCCCGACCCGAAGTACGTCATCTCGTTCGGCGCCTGCTCCAACACCGGCGGCCCCTACTGGGACTCCTACTGCGTCACCAACGGCGTCGACCAGATCGTGCCCGTCGACGTCTACGTGCCCGGCTGCCCGCCCCGCCCCGAGGCGCTGCTCTACGGCATCACGAAGCTGCAGGAGAAGATCGCCGGAGAGAAGCTCGGCGACCGTTACCTCTGGTCGCGTTCGCAAGGGGAGGAGTCGTGACCGGCTTCGCCGCCGGGCCGCTCGACGGCCGCGCCGAGGTCACCGACTCCTTCGGCGACACCGTCGTCGACGTCGCCCCCGGCGACTGGATCGAGCTGCTCACCCACGTCCGCGACGGGCTGGGCTACGCCTTCTTCGACTGGCTGACCGGCGTGGACGAGCCACCGGACGCGTTCCAGGTGGTCACGCACGTCTACAACCCCGACACCCGCGAGCGCCTGCTGCTGCGCACCGCCGTGCCGCGCGACGACCCGCGCCTGCCCAGCGCCGTCGGCGTCTACCGGGGCGCCGACTGGCACGAGCGCGAGACGTACGAGATGTTCGGCGTGATCTTCGAAGGCCACCCGAACCTGGTGCCGCTGCTGCTGCCCGACGGGTTCGAGGGCCACCCGCTGCGCAAGGACTTCATCCTGGCCGCCCGCGTCGCCAAGCAGTGGCCGGGGGCCAAGGAGCCCGGCGAGTCCGGCCACGGCGCGCCGAGCCGCCGCAAGACGCTGCCGCCGGGCGTGCCGGCCGACTGGGGGTCACCCGATGCTTGACGTGGTGCTGCACTTCGCCGTGATCCTGGTCGTCTTCCTCGCCCTGCCGCTGGTCGTCGGGCAGACCGAGCACAAGGTCATGGCTCACATGCAGTCCCGCCTCGGGCCCATGTACGCCGGCGGCTTCCACGGGTGGGCGCAGCTCATCGCCGACGGCGTCAAGTTCATGCAGAAGGAGGACGTGATCCCGGCCGCCGCCGACCGGCGCGTCTTCATGATCGCCCCCGGTGTCGCGCTGGTGCCCTACCTGGTGGTGCTGATCGCCATCCCCCTCGACGACGGGTTCGTCGGGGTCGACCTCGACTTAGGGCTGTTCTTCGTGCTCGCGGTCATGGGCGTCGGCGTGCTCGGCGCGATCATGGCCGGCTGGGCGTCGGCCAACAAGTACTCGATGCTCGGCGGCATGCGGGCGGCCGCCCAGCTCGTCGCGTACGAGCTGCCGCTGGTGCTGGCCGCCTCCTCCGTCGCGATGGCAGCGGGCACGCTGTCGCTGCCCGGCATCGTCGAGGCGTGGCAGTGGTGGTGGCTGCCGTGGCAGGCGATCGGCGGCGTGGTGTTCTTCGTCGCCGGGCTGGCCGAGCTGCGCCGGCCGCCGTTCGACATGCCGATCGCCGAGTCCGAGATCATCATGGGCCCGATGACTGAATACACCGGCATGCGCTTCGCCCTGTTCATGCTGTCGGAGTACGCCGGCATCGTCGTCCTGTCGCTCCTGACCAGCGTGCTCTTCCTCGGCGGCTGGCAGGGGCCGCTGCTGCCCGGCTGGCTGTGGACCCTGGTCAAGGTGTTCGCGCTGGCCTTCGTCGTCATCTGGCTGCGCGTGACCTTCCCGCGCTTCCGCGAGGACCAGTTGCAGAAGCTCGCCTGGGCCGTCCTGGTGCCGCTGGCGCTCCTCCAGCTCGCCATCACCGGGGTCGTCCAAGTTCTGATCTGAAACTCCCGGTGCCCTCCGTTCGTCTGACCGTACGGGGCCCTTTTCGAGGGGGTTCGATGACGTACCGCTTGACTCCGACCGGCCCGGCTGTCGGCGGCGGCCCGGTCCCGGAAACGGTCCTGACGTGGGACGGCCCGATGCTGGTGGCCACCGCCTGCGACGATTCCGTACGGGTGCGACCCGCCATGCTCTACCGCTACCGCTACGACCGGCGGCAGGCCGGGAGTGACGGGCAGCGGGTGACCGGCCTGGCCGCGCTCGACCGAGACGGCCTGGTCCTGCTGGACCTGCCCGGCGCCTGGCCGCAGGAACAGGTGATCGGCTTCGGCACCGTGGCCGGCGTGCCGGTCGACGGCTGCCGGTTCGAGTCGTCGAAGCGGGTACGCGCCCGGCTGTCCGGCCGCGCCCCCGGGTGGCGGCGGGTTCTCGGCGTGCCCCCGCCGAAGCCGGCGCGGTGGCGGCTGCCGCTGATCTACGCGGCCGGGGCGGTGGGGCTGGCGGTGATGGTGTATTTGGTCTCGGTCGGTGCCTGGGCGGCCTGGCGCGGGCTGTCGGTGGTCGGCCGGGTGCTCATCGACCTGGTCGAGGTGAAATGGCTGGTGGTCGCGTTCAGCCCGCTGCTGCTGGTGCTCCGTCCGATCAAGGCCCGCTGGCGCCGGTACGAAGCGAGCAAGGGCATGCGCGCCGGCCCGCTGGACGGCCCCAACCTGGTGATCGGGGCCTCGAAGGAGCTGGTGATCCACAACAGCGGGGAGCAGCTCGCCCCGCTGGAGATCGGCAGAGCGCCCGGGCGGGCGGCCGGCCTGCTCGCCTACCAGTACGAGGACCGGTCCGGCCTGTTCATCCTGAACCACGCCGGCCGCCCTCTGCACCACATCCCCGGCCCCTGGTCCCCCGAGGACCTGCGCCGCCTCGCCGCCCGCAACGACCTGGACCTGTCGGTGCTCCGGCTCAGCCGCGAGGAGTACATCGACCTGGTCAGGACGTCCAGCCACGGCTCCCCGTGACCTTGGGACCCGCCTTGGTCGGGATGTGCGGCTACGGCTCTCCACGACCATGCTCCCTGGCGGCGGGACGGGTCTCGCTTGTCAGTCGCTTCGTGTCGGCCCGCGGAAACCTCGTTGCGTCTACCCCCGCCGCGGTGCTGAGCTGGCGGCATGAACCGTGACGAGGCACTGGCCGCGTTCGACCGCGGGTTGAGGCGCGATGCCCGGCCCCTCACCCCCGGCGACCGTGTCGAACACGTCGGCCGGGTGATCCGCTACCTCGGGGACGGCTGGGACTGCGTCATCTGGTCGGACCTCGACGACGCCACGGCCGACGCCGAGATCGCCGCCCAGGTCTCGTCCTTCACCTCGCTGGTGCGCGGGTTCGAGTGGAAGCTCTATGCCTACGACCGGCCCTCGGACCTGCCGTCCCGTCTCCTGAAGGCCGGGTTCGTCCCCGGCGAGGAGGAGACGCTGATGGTCGCCGAGATCTCCGACCTGGACACGGAGGTCGCGCTTCCCGACGGTGTCAGCCTTCGCCCGGTCGCCACGGATGCCGACGTGGACCTCATGATGTCGGTGCACGACCAGGTGTTCGGCACCTCTTCCGACCTCGCCGCCGCGCTGCGGGCCCAGCTCGCCGCGGACACCTTGGTGGCGTTCGTGGTCATGGCCGGGGACGAACCGGTCAGCGCCGCCCGAATGGAGCTTTATCCGGGTACGGGGTTCGCCGGCCTGTGGAGCGGCGGCACCGTCCCCGGCTGGCGCGGCCGCGGCCTCTACCGGGCCCTGGTCGCCTCCCGCGCCCGCATCGCCGCCGCCCGCGGCTATCGCTACCTCCAGGTGGACGCCTCAGCCGACAGCCGCCCGATCCTCGAACGCCTCGGCTTCCACCCCCTCACCACCACGACCCCGTACACGTACCAGCCCTGACCACCAGGCCGCTCGCCCTAACCACCGCGTTGGCGCCCCCGAGTTCCTTGAGCCGAGGCGCCCTGATCGCAGCCGCCCAGTGCCTTCTCGGTCTGGGCCGTGGTCATCGGCGGGACGGGCAGGGGATGGGCCGCGCCCGCGCGCAGGCCGTCGAGGGTGAGGGCCAGGTGCCGGCGCCACGCTCCGGGCGCGGTTCGGAAGGTCGCCCGTACCGTGCCCGCCACCCCCCAGATCACGAACGCCATGTCCTCCAGCGTCACATCCGGCCGCAACATCCCGGCCTCCTGGGCCCGCGCCACGATCCGCCGCATCAACGCGTCCCCCTCGCGGGTGTCCGCCCCCACGCTCCGCACGGCGAGATCGTTGTAGCCGAGATCCACCGACTGCAACTCGCACACCCCGGTCAAGAAGGCGACGAACCCCTCCCACGCGTCGTCCGCCGCCAGCGACCGCTCCGCCAGCTCGCGCACCGCCGCCACCCGGTCCGCGAACACCGCCTCCACCAGGTCATCCCGGCTGGGGAACCGGTTGTAGAGCGTCCCGATGCTGACCTCGGCCCGTCGGGCGATCTCCTCCAGCGGCACCTCAAGCCCCCGGTCGGCGAACAGTTGCCGGGCCGCCTCCAGCAGGCGTTCGCGGTTGTGCAGGGCGTCCTTGCGCATACCACCCACCCTAGCTATCTTGAGGGCACTCTCAACTTGAGGAGGCCCTCAACTTATGGCCCGCACTCTCGTCATCACCGGCGGCACGAACGGCATCGGCCTGGCCCTGGCCCGCCACCACAGCCAACGGGGCGACCAGGTCATCGCCATCGGCAGCAGCCCGTCAGGCGGCGACCGCCTCCGCCGGGAAGCCCCGGAAGCGCGCTTCGTCCAAGCCGACCTCAGCTCCGTCAAGCAGACGAACGAGCTGACCGCCCACCTCCGCTCCACGCACCCGGCGATCGACGCGTTGGTGCTGGCGGCCTTCCGCTATCACCCGTCCAGGACCGAGACCGACGAGGGCTTCGAACGCACCTTCGCCCTGTACGTGGTCAACCGCTGGCTGATGTCCCGCGCCCTGCGCCCCGCCCTGGAGAACGCGCCCGCTCCGATGATCCTCGACCTGTGCGGCGTCGGCGGCGTCAAAGCCGGCCGGATCCACTGGGACGACCTGCAACTCGAACGCGGCTACCGCCCGTTCAAGGCCACGATGCAGGGCGCCCGCGCGGCCGAACTGCTCGCCATCGCCTACGCCGCCGACCCCGTCCGGTACGTGCTCTACAACCCGCTCTTCGTCGCGACCGGCCTCTTCGAACCCTTCCGCCAGCCGGTACGCGGCCTCGTCAGGGTCGCTGCCGCCCTGTTCGCCCAGCCGGTGTCGAAGGCCATCCGCCCGATGACAGCGCTCATCGACAACCCCCCGGCTGCCCCGCTCTCGGCGTACGTCCGAGGCAAGCCCACCACCCTCACCACCGACCCGGCCGCGGCCCGCCGCCTCGACGCCGCCATCCGCGACCTGGTGTCCCCTTTCACCGCCTGACCTCCTCCACCCGCACCGCGCCGGTTGTTTGGAAGTCTGATGACCGCCAGCGGACACCTGCCTCAGCCGGTGATGCTGGTGCCATGAGCACAGCGGACTTGGCAACGGATCGGGCCGGCGGATCGAGCGCGGAAGAGCGGTCGCCGGTCGACGCCTGGACGGTGATGGAAAGGTTCTATGCGGCCGAGGCCGCGTACGTGGCCGCAGGTGGATTCGGTCAAGCGAGCTACGAGGATGTCGCCGCCCTCCTGGATCCAGAGGTGGTCTTGCACCAAGCGCCCGGGCTGCCCTTCACCGGCACCGGAACGTGGCGCGGCCACGACGGCATGGAACGGTTTCTCGCCCGCTTCAGCGAGGTCTGGGAATCGATGGAGTTCTTGGAGCAGGAGCATTGGGGCGACGAGAACACTGTGGTCGTGCGTAACCGGGTGCGCTTTCGCGCCCGTGCCACCGGCCGGGAAGTCGACACCTCGATCATGCAACTGATCACCGTCAAGAACGGACGCATGGTCGAGTGCCGCCCGTTCTACTGGGACCCCGGCGCCATCGCCGACGCCTGCCGAGACACCGATACGTGACCCGGGCTCCGGCGCGTGCGCGCTGGTCAGTGGACGATGGCCAGCATCACGTCCGACGCCGACGGGCGGTCTTCCGGGCGTTTGGCGAGGCAGACGCCGACGACGCCGCGCAGCGACTGCGGCAGCGGTGACAGGTCGGGGTGGAACGTGAGCACCCGATTGAAGATCGCGGGCACGGTGTCCTCCCCGAACGCGGGGCGTCCGGTGGCCGCGAACATCATCGTCACCGCCCAGCTGAACACGTCGGACGGCGGGCCCACCGGAGTGCCGGATAACTGCTCCGGCGACATGTAGGCGGGGGTGCCGACCATCTTGCCCGAGGTCACCGTCACCTGGTCGAGCGCCCGCGCGATGCCGAAGTCGATCACCCGGGGCCCGTCGTGGCCGATCAGCACGTTGCTCGGCTTGAAGTCGCGGTGGACGACCCCCGCCTTGTGGATGGCGGCCAGCGCCCCCGATGTGGACAACGCCAGGCGGGTGAGGCCGTCTTCGTCACGCGGCCCGTGACGGCGCACGAGCTGCTCAAGGGACGGGCCTTCCACGTACTCGCTGACGATGTAGGCGGACTGGCCGGTGATGCTCACGTCGAGCACCCGCGCGGTGGAGAAGGTCGCCACGCGCCGGGCCGCGTCGACCTCCCTGGCGAACCTGGCCCGCGCCGTCTCGTCGACCAGATCGTGCAGCACCTTGACCGCGACCCGCACGCCGTTGGGCGCCATCGCCAGGTAGACCGCGCCCTGCCCGCCGCGCCCGAGCGGCTGCAGCACCCGGTAGTGACCGATCCAGTCGGGCTCGCCCGGGCGTCGGTGGGCCGTGGGCGTGGTGGTGCGCTGGTGGACGTTGGGCGGAGGGTAGGTGCCAGGCGGGCCGGAGGGCGCCCCGGCCATCGCGGGGCGGCCGGAACGTGCCCTGGCCATGGCGGGCACCAGGATGCCCGAGTGGATCACGCTGCCGATCCAGCCCGCGACGAACATGAGGGAGACGATCGTGCTCATCGGCTCGGGAATGTCGTCGACCTGGTCGTACATCGTGATCGCGATGATGAAGACGCCCACGTTGACGGTGTAGAGGCCGGCGGCGACGAGCTGTCCGACGCTCCTCAGCCAGAAGGCCGCGAACCCGATCGTGAACGGCGTCGCCAAGCCGCACGAGAACAGCGGGAGGGCCGCCCAGACGACCGCGGCCGCCCAGGCCCCGCCGCTCGGGCGGCTCGGATGGTGCAACGACATGGCGAGAGACTACATCTGTGTTCCTACACATATCGGACGGTAGGCTTACTTGTGGATAACTTCCCCTGGGGCTGTGGATAGCTGTGGAAAACCTGGGGACAACAGGCTGGCGCATTCACGCGCGAGGCCAAGTGCGTCATGATGTTGAGCCATGGCACGGATACCAGGCGTAGGGCTGGCGAGAGGGTTGACCATCACCCTCCGCCGCATGCTGCGCAGATCCGTGACCCAGCAGTATCCAGAGGTGAAACCCGATCTGCCGCCCCGCAGTCGCGGCGTCATCGCCCTGGTCGAGGAGAACTGCACCTCGTGCATGCTGTGTGCCCGGGAGTGCCCCGACTGGTGCATCTACATCGACTCGCACAAGGAGACCATCCCCGCGCCTGAAGGCGGCCGGCCCCGCCAGCGAAACGTGCTCGACCGGTTCGCGATCGACTTCGCCCTGTGCATGTACTGCGGCATCTGCATCGAGGTGTGCCCGTTCGACGCGCTGTTCTGGTCGCCGGAGTTCGAGTACGCCGAGGGCGACATCCGCAACCTTCTCCATGAGAAGGACAAGCTGGCCACCTGGGTTCCCACGGTCCCGCCGCCACCGCCCCACGACTCCGGCGCCGACCTGCCCAAGGAGCTCTCGGCCGCGCCCCGCCGCCCCGCCCGCGCCCGAGGCGCCGAACCGGCCGCGCCCTCCCGTCCCCCTCGTGCGTCCACAGGTCAGGCGGAAACCCCGCGCAAGCCGGCTGCCCGCACGACACCGACGGAAGCCCTTCCGGCGTCGGAAGCACCGCCCACGGAAAGGTCCCACGGGGAAGGGCGTCACGCGGAAGGGCCCCACGGGGAAGGGCCCCACGCGGAAGGCGCGCCGGGGACAGAAGGCACGCCGCTGACAGAAGGCCCGACGCAGACCGAAGGCGCGGACGCCTCGCCCGGCGCAGGTTCCGCGCCTCCGGCGACTTCCACGACGGACCATGGCAACAGGCCTTCCGCCACATCCGGTGCGCCCACCGAGACACCGTCGGCGGGTGGAGGCCCGACGCCATCCACAGCCGGAGAGTCCGACCAGACGTCGTCCACAGCCGGAGAGCCTGACCAGGCGTCGTCCACAGAGGGGACGTCTGGATCGGAGCTGTCCACAGGCGGGGAGTCGTGGGAGGAGCTGTCCACAGGCGGGGAGTCGGGGGAGGAGTTGTCCACAGGCTCGGCGCGATCGCAGCCGGAGCCTGGCTCGGGGGAGCAAACTTCAGGCGCGAGACCGCGAAGGCGGAGGATGGCCGATCCTCGTTCCATCCGCCCGCCCGGTCGGCTCGGCCCGGAAGAGCCCAAGGAGCGCGAGGAGGAATAGTGACCGAGGCGGTGCCCTCCTATCTGTCACCCACCGGACAAGAGATCGTCTTCTTGCTGCTGGGGGCAGTGGCGGTAGGTTCGGCGCTGCTCGTCGTCACGACGAAACAGCTCGTCCACGCGGCCCTGTGGCTGGTGGTCGCGTTCGGCGCGCTGGCGGGCTGCTACCTGGTGCTCACCGCCGAGTTCGTGGCGTGGGTGCAGGTGCTCATCTACGTGGGCGCCGTGATCGTGCTGCTGCTGTTCGGGATCATGCTGACCCGGGCCCCGGTCGGCCGCTCCACCGATCTCGACAGCGGCAACCGGGTTGCAGCGGCCGTGGTGGCGCTGGCGACGGCAGGCGTCCTGGTGACGGTGGTGATCGACGGCTTCCGCACCGCCTACGCGCCGCTGACCCCAGGCGGGGGCGCCGCCAGCGAGCTGGGAGGCAGCATCTTCAGCACGTGGGTGCTCCCTTTCGAGGCCCTGTCCGTGCTGCTGCTCGCCGCTCTGATCGGCGCCATCGTCCTGTCCCGCACCGACATCCGCGGCGGCGCGTCCGACCCTGCCGACGCATCTGGCGTGCCCCCGCCCGCCGACCCTGTGGACGATCCATCCCGTACGGGGACGTCCGGCGGTTCACCGCCCGATCAGACCGGGGGTCATTAGTGCACATCGTCTACCCGGCGGTTGTCGCCGCGCTCCTGTTCTCCATCGGCGTCTACGGCGTGCTCGCCCGGCGCAACACGATCCTCGTGCTGATGTCGGTCGAGCTGATGCTCAACGCCGTCAACCTCAACCTCGTCGCGTTCGACGTGTGGCTGGGGGACAGGCTCCACAGTGGCCAAGTCCTGACCCTGTTCGTCATCGTCATCGCCGCCGCCGAGGTGGGGGTCGGCCTGGCGATCGTCCTGGCCCTGTTCCGCAACCGCAAGACGGTCGACATCGACCACCTCCGCGACCTGGCCGAGCCCGCCGACGCACCCGAAGACGAGACGAGAAACACCGACCCGCACGCCCGCATACCCGCCGACGCCGTGCCCGCCCTCGCCGGGGTCGCACCGCCCCGAAGCCCATCACGGAGTGCCGGCACCAGCAGCGCCCCCCACGCGAGCACGCCCGTGGGCCGAGGCGAGGGGCACCCCGCTGAGGACGACTCGTCCACCCCGGAAGGGCAGTCCGATCAGGACGCCTCGTCCACCTCAGAGGGGCCGTCCGCTGAGGATGGGCGACATGTCAGGCGAGGGGGCGGGTCGTGACGAACTTTCCGCTGCTGACCGTGCTCCTGCCGTTCGCGGCCGCCGCCGCCGGACTGTTGCTATCCCGGCGCGGACGTGCGGAGGGCGCGAACACCAGGGCCGCCTGGATCGCGGTGATCCCGACAGCCGGCGCCGCGGTGCTCGCCGTATGGCTGGCGTGGGGTCAGGGGTTCGCGTTCCTGGAGGGCGGGCCGCGGCCGGCGCCGGTGGGCGCCACCTACGGCACCGTCGTGACCGGCAGCGTCCCGATCTCGCTCACCCTGCAGGCCGACGACCTGTCCGCCCTGCTCGGCGTGCTGGTCACGCTCGTGGCGCTGGCCGTCCAGGTCTACTCGATCGGATACCTCAGAGACGACCCCCGCTACCCGTCCTACAGCGCCTTCGTCAGCCTGTTCACCGCGGCCATGCTGCTCGTGGTGTACGCGGGCGACCTCCTGGTCCTCTACGTGGGCTGGGAGATCATGGGCCTCTGCTCCTACCTGCTCATCGGCCACTGGTGGGAAGACCTGGGCAACTCCCGCGCCGCCATCAAGGCGTTCCTGGTGACCCGGCTGGGCGACGTCGGCTTCCTGTTCGGCATCTTCGTGCTGGGCATCGGCGCGGGCAGCTTCCGCATCGCCGACGTGCTCGCCGCCGTGCCCCAGATGTCCTCGGGCACGCTGGTGGCCGCCACGCTGCTGCTGCTCGCCGGGGTCGCGGGCAAGAGCGCGCAGGTGCCGCTGCACACCTGGCTGCCCGACGCGATGGCGGGCCCGACGCCGATCAGCGCGCTGATCCACGCCGCGACCATGGTCGCCGCCGGCATCTTCATCGTCGCCCGGCTGTTCCCCGCCTTCACCGCCGCGGGGCCCACGATGGACGTGCTCGCGGTCATGGCCGCGCTCGGCATGCTCGGGGCGGCTCTGGCCGCGCTCGCCCAGGACGACCTGAAACGTGTCCTGGCGTACTCGACGGTCAGCCAGCTCGCCTACATGGCGGGTGGCCTCGCCGCGGGGTCCGACACGGCCGCGATCTTCCATCTGGTCACGCACGGCGCGTTCAAGGCGCTGCTGTTCCTCTGCGCCGGCCTGGTGATCCACCACGTCGGCGCCAACCTGATGAGCCAGATGGGCGGGCTCCGGCGCGACCTGCCCGTCACGTTCGCCGCGACCACCGTGGGCTTCGCCGCCCTCATGGGCCTGCCTCCGTCCAGCGGCTTCTTCAGCAAGGACGCGCTGCTCGTGGCCATGGAGGGCGCGCTGGCTGGCGGTCTCACGGACGCCGCCGCCCTCCTTCTGTACGGGTGCGCGCTCGCGACCGTCGCGGTCACCGGCGCGTACGCCACCAGAGCCTGGCTGCGCACGTTCTTCGGCCCGCCGCGGACGGTCGCGTTGCCGGAGCCCGAGCCCGGCACCGCGCACGTCATCGACACCCGCGAGGGCCCCCGCACCATGCTGGTGCCGGTCGCGCTGCTCGCGGTCCCGGCCCTGTTGCTCGGGTTCGCCGCCGAGCCGCATCTCGACCTGCCGGTCGCGGTCGTCAGCGTGGCCCTCGCGCTGCTCGGCGCGGGCGTGGTGTACGTCGCCTGGCGCGCCGATCCGCTGGCCGACCCTGCCCGGCTGCTGGGGGTGCTGCGGGTGCCGTGTGAGCGGGCGTTCTACGTCGACGGCCTCTACTCGGCGGTCGTGGTCAGACCGGTGCTGGCCCTGGCCAGAGGGGTTCTGCGGACCGACGACGTGGTGGTCGACGGCGCGGTGCGCGGCTCGGGCCGTGCCGCGCGCGGGCTCTCCGGCCTGCTGCGACTAGCCCAGAACGGCAACGTCCAGCTCTACCTGAGCGGCCTGCTGGCGGGGGTCCTCCTGATCGCGGTGGGGGCGGTGGTGTTGGCATGAGCGGCTGGCCGCTTGGCGTGGTGAGGGCGGTGGTGTTCGCATGAGCGGCTGGCTTTCCGTCGCGATGGTCGCGGTGCCGCTGCTGGGGGCGCTGCTGCTTCTGGTCGCGGCCGATGCGTTGCGTCCGGTGCTGCGCGTGTACGGCATGGCGGTGTCCGGTGTGACGCTGGGCCTGGCCGCGGTGATGGTCGCCATGTTCGACTACGGGCAGGCGGCGCGGCCGCAGTTCACCGTGGACGTGGCGTGGATTCCGGGGCTCGACCTCCGCTTCCAGCTCGGCGTGGACGGCATCTCGCTGCCGTTGGTCGCGCTGACGGCCTTGCTGACGTTCCTCTGTTTCGCCTATCTGGGCTGGGGCGGTGGCGCCGGGCCGGGCCAGCTCCTGCGTCCCAGGGCGGGCGGTGCGCGGCCGAGGGCGCTGGTGTTCACGCTGCTGGTGCTCGAAGTCGGCATGATCGGCACGTTCCTCGCCCTCGACCTGCTGCTGTTCTTCGTGTTCTTCGAGATCGTGCTCGTGCCGATGTACTTCCTGATCGCCATCTGGGGCGGCGAGAGGCGCAGGGCGGCGGCGATCAAGTTCATCCTCTACACGCTGCTCGGGTCCGTCGTGATGCTTCTCGGCCTGCTGCTCATCTGGGCGCAGGCGGGCACGCTCGACATCGTCGCCCTGGCCCAGGGCCACGGGGCGGGCATGAGCCGGGCGGTGCAGGTGGTGGCGTTCGTGGCGGTGGGGCTCGGGCTCGCGGTCAAGACACCGATGTGGCCGCTGCACACCTGGCTGCCCGACGCCCACACCGAGGCGCCCACGGTCGGGTCCGTCCTGCTGGCCGGGGTGCTGCTGAAGATGGGCACCTACGGCTTCGCCAGGATCGCGATCCCGGTCCTGCCCGAGGGCGCGGCGGCCGTCGCGCCGTGGCTGGGGGCGCTCGCCGTGGTCGGCATCGTCTACGGCGCCCTGGCCTGCCTGGCGCAGCGCGACCTGAAGCGGATGATCGCCTACTCGTCGGTGGGTCACATGGGTTTCGTGCTGCTGGGCTTCGCCACCCTCACGCCCACGGGCATCAACGGCGCCCTGTTCGCGAACATCGCCCACGGCCTGATCACCGGCCTGCTGTTCTTCCTGGCCGGGGCGATCAAGGACCGCTATCGCACGGCCGACATCCCCTCGCTGGGCGGTGGCATGCTGGCCACGCTGCCGCGTCTGGGCGCGGTCCTCACGTTCGCCGCCATCGCGTCGCTGGGGTTGCCGGGGCTGGCCGGGTTCTGGGGGGAGATGCTGGCGCTGTTCGGCGCCTTCCAACCGGCCGAGTCGCTGCCTCGCGGGCTGTTCCTCACCTTCATGGTCATCGGCGGCCTGGGCGCCGTGCTGACGGCGGCGTACTTCCTGGTCATGCTCTCCCGCGTCACCCACGGCGCCCCCGCGGCCGCCGGCGGGGCGGTGCCGGTCGGCGTGCCGGGGCCGGGCGCCGGGGGCGGAGGGGTCGTCGGCCGGCTGAGCGCGACGCTTCCCCAAGCGCCGGACGAGCGCCCGGTGCATCCGCTTCCCGAAGCGCGGGACGAGCGGCTGGTGCATCCGCTGCCGGAAGCGCCGGACGAGCGCCCGCTCCATCCGCTTCCGGAAGCGCCGGACGAGCGGCCGGTTCATGCGTTGCCCGCCGCCGCGGGGCCCCCGGGGATGGCCGACATCCGGCGGCACGAGCTCGTCGCCTGGGTGCCGTTGATCGGGCTCATCCTGCTGTTCGGGCTCTGGCCCGGCCTGCTGCTCTCCCTCACCACACCGGCCGTGCAGATCCTGCTGGGAGCCCTGCCATGATCCAGCAGATCGACTACTTCGCGATCGCCGCGCCGCTGACCCTGGCGCTGGTCGCCGGGCTGGTGCTGCTGCTCGACGCCTTCCTGCCCGCCGGGCCGAGGGTCACGGCCGGGCTCGGGGCCGTCACGCTCGGCGGCGTCATGGTGGCGCTGGGCTTCGTGGCGGCGCAGGCGTTCACGGGCCGCACCCTGCCGACGTTCTGCGTGCCCGAGCGGCTCAGCGACGGCGACCCGGGGCTCTGCTCGTTCGTCGTGGACCGGTTCACGCTGGTGATCGCCGGGCTCGTCCTCGTGGCGGCCGTGGTGATCGTGCTGATGTCGATGACCGAGCTGGCCGGCGGCGGTATCCCGGTCGGGGAGTGGTACTTCCTGCTGCTCTGCACGCTGGTCGGCGCGGTGACGCTGCCCGCCGCCCGTGACCTGATCATGCTGGTGGTGGCGCTGGAGCTGGTGTCGCTCCCCGTCTTCGCGCTGACCGCGTTGAAGCGGTACGACGGCCGCGCCTCCGAGGCCGCGGTCAAGCTCTTCGTCGTGTCGGTGGTCTCGACGGCCGTGATGCTGTTCGGGGTGTCCCTGCTGTACGGGGTCGGCGGCACGGTGTTCCTGTCCCGGCTGGCGGAGGTGCTCAGCGGCACGGCCCCGGCTCCCGGCTGGCCGGAGGGCTCGGCGTCGCTCGTGGCGGCGGAGCACGGGCTGCCGGGGGTGGTGACGGTCGGGATCGTGCTCGTCGTGGCGGGCTTCGCCTTCAAGATCGCGGCAGTGCCGTTCCACGCCTGGGCCGCCGACGTCTACCAGGGCGCGCCCATCCCGGTGGCGGCGCTGCTCTCGGTGATCTCCAAGGCGGCCGGGTTCGCCGGGCTCATCCTCGTCCTGGTCCTCGCCATGCCCGGGCAGGCGGCCACCTGGACCCCGGTCGTCGCCATCGTCGCGGCGCTCACCATGACGGCGGGCAACCTGCTGGCGATGCGGCAGCGCTCCGCCGTACGGCTGCTGGCCTGGTCGTCGGTGGCACAGTCGGGCTACATCCTGGCGCCGCTGGCCGTGGCGTTCCAGGGTTCCGGGGCGCGGAGCTGGGGGGCGAGCGCGGTCGGGGCGTCCGTGGCCTACCTGGTCATCTACGCGGCGATGAACCTGGGCGCGTTCGCGGTGGTCATGCTCGTCTCGCGGACCGCCGCCCGCAACGAGCTGGCCGACTACCGGGGCCTGGTGTTCCGCCGGCCGGCGGCGGGGCTGGCGCTGGCGTTCTGCCTGATCTGCCTGGCCGGGCTGCCGCCGGGGCTGGCGGGGCTGTTCGCCAAGGTGGTGGTGTTCCGGGAGATCGTCCACGGCGGGGCCGCCTGGCTGGCCGTGGTCATGGCGGTCAACACGGTGATCGGGCTCTACTACTACGTCGTCTGGGCGGCCCGGCTGTTCGCCCCCGAGCCGGGCCCGGCGCCCGCCGCGCGCCGGGTGTTCCCGGCGGTGTGGGCGGCGACGGGTCTCGCGGTGGCGGCGGCGGTGCTGTTCTCGGTGGCGCCCCAGCTCGTGCTCGATTTGACCCTTCTGTCGGATTAGTCCGTACGAATCGTCGCTCTACGCCCAGGCTTGTGCACTGCGGGGAACGTTGGGGCAGGGGATCGTCGTTGTACTGGTTGCACCCGGACCACGAAGGGGGGAACCTTGCACCACAACGGTCTGCGCACCGCGCTCCTGCTCGGGGGCCTGTCCGCGTCGATCATCGCCTTGGGCTGGTGGTTGGGTGGCGGCACCGGTCTGCAGATCGCGTTCCTGCTCGCTCTCGCGACGAACGGCTTCGCCTACTTCTTCTCCGATCGCATCGCGCTGTCGGCGATGCGCGCGCGGCCGGTCAGCGAGGTCGAGCAGCCCACGCTCTTCCGGATCGTGCGCGAGCTCTCCACCGAGGCCCGCCAGCCGATGCCTCGCCTCTACATCTCGCCGACGGTGCAGCCGAACGCGTTCGCCACCGGTCGCAGCCCCCGCCAGGCCGCGGTGTGCGTCACGTACGGGCTGACCCAGCTCCTGAACGAGCGCGAGCTGCGCGGCGTCATCGGGCACGAGCTGTCCCACGTGTACAACCGCGACATCCTCGTCTCCTCGGTGGCCGGGGCGCTCGCCACGATGATCACCTGGATCAGCTACGTGGCGGTGTTCTTCGGCGGATCCGACGACGACGAGGGCCCCGGCTTCCTCGGGGCGCTGCTCATGATGCTGCTCGGCCCGGTCGCCGCCGGGATGATCCAGATGGCGATCTCCCGTACCCGCGAATACCAGGCGGACGAGTCCGGGGCCATGCTGACCGGTGATCCGCTGGCGCTCGCCTCGGCCCTGCGCAAGATCGAGATGGGCGCGCGGCGGCTGCCGCTGCCGGAGAACAGCCGCCTCACCTCCGCCTCCCACATGATGATCGCCAACCCGTTCAGCGGCGCCGGTCTGGGCCGCCTGTTCTCCACGCACCCGCCCACCTCCGAGCGCGTGGCCAGGCTGGAGCGGATGGCCGGCTACCGGCGCTGACCGGACACGGAAGGGCGAGAATCGACGGCATGGCGCGATCTTTACGCTTGACCAAGGCCGAGCGAAGGGTGTGGAACGCCTTCCCGACCGGGGAGATGGTGGAGTTCGCCGACGTCAAGCCGGGCGCGACCCGTACCGCGGGGGTGAACGCGCCCAAGGACGGCGACACGTGGGGGCCCGAGCGCACCGTCCGGGCGGAAGTGATCGCGAAGCTGCTGCTCGGCGCCCGTGAGGCGGGCGCCGGCGCGGTCCCGGCGGTGCGCGTCAGCGGCGCCAGGATCACCGGCGCCCTGCAGATCTTCGGCGGCACGGTCGAGCACGAGCTGGTGCTCAGCGGCTGCCACCTGGAAGGGCCGGTCAGGCTCACGGATTGCCGGACGCGCACCGTACGGCTGACCGACTGCCGGCTGCCGTCGTTCGGCGGCGTCGGCATGCGGGTCGAGGGGCACCTGAGCCTGTCGGGCTCGCACGTCACCGGGCCGGTGCAGGTGATGCGCGCCCAGTTCGCGACCGGCCTGTGGCTCGCCGGCACCAAGGTGGAGCACCCTCACGAGACCGAGCCGGCGCTGCAGGGCACCGCCATGATCGTCGACTCGGTCGCCTACCTCGGCAACGCCGACATCACCGGCATGACGCGGCTGGCCGGCGCCCGGCTGAACGGCGGGCTCTCCCTGACGGGGGCGAAGCTCCGCAACCCGGGCAGGCTCGCGCTCGACGCCGACGGCATGGTCGTCGAGGAAGCGCTCCGGTGCACCGGCGACTTCCTGTCGCTGGGCTGCGTGCGGCTGCGCGGGTCACGGGTGAACGGCCTGCTCGCGATCAGGGGCGTCATCCGCAGCCCCGACACCCCGTACGCGCTGCACGCGAGCCACATGGAGGTCCGCGAGTTCTACCTCAAACCGGACGAGCCGATCGACGGCGTGGTGACGCTGGCCCACTCGACCGTCGGGACGTTGCAGGACTCGCCCGACACCTGGCCGGAGAGGCTGCGCCTGAACGGCCTGACGTACGAGCGGCTGCGCGGCAGCGGCGTCGCCCGGCGGATCGACTGGGTGAGCCGCGACCCGGAAGGATTCCGGCCGCAACCGTACGAACAGCTCGTGGCGTGGTACCGCCGTGACGGCAACGAGGCGCTGGCCCGCCGCGCCCAGCTCGCCAAGCTGCGCAACCGGCGGCGCACGGAAGGGCTGGGCGGCCGGCTGTGGGGGCGGCTGCTCGACTTCACCGTCGGCTACGGTTACCGCCCCTGGCTGGCGGCGGTGTGGTTCGGGATCCTGCTGGTGATCGGCACGGTCGTGTTCGGGATGAACCCGCCGCGGGCCGTCAAGCCGGACGAGGCCCCCGGCTTCGACCCGTTCGCCTACACCTTCGACCTGCTGCTGCCGTGGTCGGCGTTCGGGCAGCGGGACATGTTCGACCCGGCCGGCTGGACGCAGGCTCTCGCGTACGGGCTGGTCGTGGCGGGGTGGATCCTGGCGACGGCGCTGATCGCGGGCGCTACGCGGGTGCTGCGCCCGACGTGATCGCGCGCAGGATCGCCGCCATGTCCGCCGGGAAGATCACCTCGTCGGTCGTCTCCAGCTCCTCGACGCCCCACCAGCGGTGGCCGATCGTGGTGTCCTTCTCGATCTGCTCCATGTGCTCGAACGACACCGCCGCCCGCCCGACGCGCACGGCGAAGAACGTCTGGTCCTGGACGATCGCGTAATGGGCCCAGGAGAACTCGATGGTGCCGGTGCCGTAGGGCCCGGTGAACGCGTCGGCCGGCGCCCGGATGCCGACCTCCTCGAACAGCTCCCGCGCGGCGGCCTCCCGCAGGCTCTCCTCGCCCTCCACCGCGCCGCCGATCGTGAACCAGAACGGCTGGTCGGGGCGGACCGGGTCGAACCCGTTGAGCAGCAGGACGCGGCCCAGATCGTCGATCGGCAGGGCGCGCGCGGTGTAACGGCGCAGGGGGATCATCGTCACGTCTATGAAGCTTACGCCGGGTCAGGGCCATGAAGGGGCAATGAACCCGGGATGACGCCCAGGTGAGCGTGTATCTCTGGCCAAGGGTTCACGCGCTTCGATACACGCTTTCCGGTTGTGGTCATGGCCTGTTCTCCGTCTGTTCACTTTGGACCGGTTCTATCGAAGTGCATCGACTACGGATCTCATACGGAGAAGGACGCACACCGTGACCAGTGGACAGCGCCGCCTCAGCGCGGCGGCGACGGCCGCCATCGTCGTGGCCCTTTCCGCCGCATGTGGCGGCACCAACACCACTCCGCCCGCCGGTGAAGGAACCGCGAGCGCGAACGCCAGCCAGGCAGCGGGCGGCGAACTGTCCGGCCAGGTCAAGGCGGACGGCTCCAGCACGGTGGCGCCGCTGACCAGCGCGGCGGCCGAGTTCTTCGCCGAGGAGCAGCCCAAGATCAACGTGACCGTCGGCACCTCCGGCACGGGCGGCGGCTTCGAGAAGTTCTGCAACGGCGAGACCGACATCTCCAACGGCTCCCGCCCGATCAAGGACGAGGAGAAGGCCGCCTGCGACGCCAAGGGCGTCAAGTACGCGGAGCTCACGGTCGCCACCGACGCCCTCACCGTCGTGGTGAACAAGGAGAACACCTGGGCGAGCTGCCTCACCACCGACCAGCTCAAGAAGATGTGGGAGCCGGGCGCCGAGGGCAAGATCACCAGCTGGAAGCAGGTCGACGCCAAGTTCCCCGACGAGCCGCTGAAGCTGTTCGGCCCGGGCACCGACTCCGGCACCTTCGACTACTTCACCGACGAGATCAACGGTGAGGAAGGCGCCAGCCGCAAGGACTACAGCCCCAGCGAGGACGACAACATCATCGTCCAGGGCGTCACCGGCACCAAGGGCGGGCTGGGCTACTTCGGCTTCACCTACTTCGAGGAGAACGCCGACAAGCTGAAGGCCGTCGAGATCGACTCCGGCGACGGCTGCGTCGCGCCGAGCTCCGAGAACGCCCAGAACGGCACCTACACCCCGCTGGCGCGGCCGCTGTTCCTCTACCCGTCGGTCGAGTCCGCCAAGCGCCCCGAGGTCGCGGCCTTCCTCGACTTCTACGTCGCCAACATCGCCAAGATCGCGACGGACGCCAAGTACATCCCGCTCAACTCCGAGCAGGAGGCCAAGCTCAAGAGTGACCTCGACACTCTGAAGCAGGGCTAGATGGCCGCGCGACACTCGGCGACCGCGTCAGGGGCACCCTCGTCCCTGGCGCGGTCGCGCCCGCGTTACGGCGAGGCGCTCATCAAGGCGGTCCTCATGCTGGCCGCCCTCGTGTCCATCGCGACCACGATCGGCATCGTGGTGTCGCTGCTGGAGCCGACTCTCCGGTTCTTCACCGAGGTCAGCGCGCTGGAGTTCTTCACCTCCACCAACTGGGGGCCGCTGTTCGAGCCTCCGACCTACGGCGTGCTGCCCCTGGTGAGCGCGACGCTCATCACGACGGGGATCGCGGTGGTGGTGGCCGTGCCGCTGGGGCTGGCCGCCGCCATCTACCTGTCCGAGTACGCCAGGCCGCGCGTCAGGAAGTTCTGCAAGCCCGCGCTCGAGGTGCTGGCCGGCATCCCGACCGTGGTCTTCGGGTTCTTCGCGCTGAGCTTCATCACCCCGCTGCTGCGGGGCATCCTGCCGTTCGAGATCGAGATCTTCAACGCGCTGAGCGCGGGGCTCGTGGTCGGGTTCATGATCATCCCGATCGTCGCCTCGCTCTCCGAGGACGCGATGGCCGCCGTCCCGGCCGGGCTGCGCGAGGGCTCGTACGCGCTCGGCGCCTCCAAGATGGTCACCTCGCTCCGGGTGGTGCTGCCCGCGGCCTTCTCCGGCATCGTGGCGGCCGTCATCCTCGCGATCTCGCGGGGCGCCGGCGAAACGATGATCGTCTACATGGCGGGTGGCGGTCAGCCGAACTTCACCCTCGACATCGGCAAGGCGATGCAGACCATGGCCGCGTTCATCGCCCAGGCGGGATCGGGTGACGTGCCGGTCGGCACCGTCGACTACAACACGATCTTCGCGGTGGGCTCGCTGCTGTTCGTGATGACGTTCCTGATGAACCTCGTCAGCGCCCGCCTGGTGCGCAAGTTCCGTGAGGTGTACGAATAATGGCCGTCCTCTCCACCCCGCGCTCGGCCGTGCAGCTGGCGGGCAAGGGGCAGCCGGTCCGGGAGCACCTGTTCAGGATCGCCCTGATCTCCAGCCTGGCGATCGCGTTCATCTTCCTGGCCGCGCTGCTCACCTACGTGCTCGTCGAAGGCTGGCCGAGGCTCGACTCCCGGCTGTGGGAGAACATGCCGTCGATCCGCGACCCCGAGATCGCCGGCGCGCAGTCCGCCATCACCGGCACGCTCTGGGTGATCTCGCTGACCGCGCTCTTCACCATTCCCACGGGCATCGCGGCCGCGATCTACCTGGAGGAGTACGCGGACAAGTCCCGCTGGTGGAACCGGGTCATCGAGCTGAACATCCAGAACCTCGCCTCGGTGCCGTCGATCGTCTACGGCATCCTGGGGCTCGGCATCATCGCCCGCGCCCTGGCCCTGGGATTCAGCGTCATCACCGCGTCGATCACGCTGGGCCTGCTGGTGCTCCCCGTCGTGATCATCGCCTCGCGCGAGGCGATCCGCGCGGTCCCGCCGTCCATCCGTGAAGGCTCGCTCGCCCTGGGCGCGACGCAGTGGCAGACGATCTCCCGCCAGGTGCTGCCCGCGGCGATCCCCGGCATCGCCACCGGCTCCATCCTGGCGCTCTCCCGGGCGATCGGCGAGGCGGCCCCGCTGCTGATGCTGGGCGCGGTGTCCTTCATCCGCTTCAACCCGGACGGCGTCTTCGCCAGCTACACGGTCCTGCCGATCCAGATCTTCAACTGGATCTCCCAGTCGCGCGAAGGGTTCCACTACCTGGCCGCCGCGGCGATCGTGATCCTCCTCGCGATCCTGCTGCTGATGAACTCCGCCGCCATCTGGCTTCGTAACCGCTACCAGAAGCGCTGGTGAGGGAAGAAACATGAGCGAGACAGAGACGACAACCATGAAGAACATCGCGGTCAACGCCCCCGGCGCCCCCCGTACCATCGAATCCCTCGACCCGGTCTTCACCGTGTCGGGTCTAAGTGTTTTCTACGGCGAGTACGAGGCCGTCCGCGGCGTCGACATGATCATCGGCAATCGTGAGATCACTGCCATGATCGGCCCGTCCGGCTGCGGCAAGAGCACCGTGCTGCGCTGCTTCAACCGGATGAACGACCTCATCCCCGGCGCCCGCGCCGAAGGCAAGATCCTCTACCACGACGAGGACCTCTACGGCGACCACGTCGACCCGATCGAGGTCCGGCGGCGCATCGGCATGGTGTTCCAGAAGCCGAACCCGTTCCCCAAGTCCATCTACGACAACATCGCCTACGGCCCCCGCGTCAACGGCCTGAAGGGCAAGATGGACGACCTCGTCGAGGAGGCGCTCACCCGGGCGGCCCTGTGGGACGAGGTCAAGGACAAGCTGAAGCAGAACGCGCTGTCCCTCTCCGGCGGCCAGCAGCAGCGGCTGTGCATCGCGCGGGCGATCGCGGTCAAGCCCGAGGTGATCCTCATGGACGAGCCCTGCTCCGCGCTCGACCCGATCGCCACCACCAAGATCGAAGACCTGATGCAGGAGCTGGCGCGCGACTACACGATCGTCATCGTCACGCACAACATGCAACAGGCCGCCCGCGTCTCCCACCGCACCGCGTTCTTCACCGCGGAGGTGGACGACAAGGGCGAGCGGCACGGCCGCCTGGTGGAGTTCGACGAGACCAGCCGCATCTTCACGAACCCGACCGACAAGCGCACCGAGGATTACATCACCGGTCGCTTCGGGTGACCCGACTCAGAGGAGGACCCGGGTGATCCAGCCGCAGGCGACGCTCGGCGGGGGCGCGCGGGCGGGGGCGCCTTCGGTGCCGATGCTGCTGGTGGCCGACCCCGACTCGGCCGGGGTCGAGGCGCTCGCGGCGGCCCTGGCCCGCGAGGGCGTGGAGGTCACGGGCGTGGCCGACGGCGCCCAGGCGCTCATCCAGACGGGAGCGCTGCGCCCGGACGTGGTGCTGGTGAGCGCGTCGCTGCCGCTCATCAGCGCCGTGGACTTCGTCAGGGCCATCCGCATCAGCCATCCGATGCCGGTGCTCCTCGGCATCGGGGAGGGGCACGCGGAGCTGGCCGTGCAGGCGCTCACGGCGGGGGCGACCGCCTGCGTGGCCATGCCGTACCGGCTGCACGAGCTGCTGCCCCTGATCCAGGCGACGGCGGCGGGCGAGGCCGGCCGGCTCATCGCCGTGGGCGACGTGGAGCTCGACGCCGACGCCTACCAGGTGAAGGTCGCCGGCCGGGTCGTCCACCTGCCGCTGCGCGAGTTCGAGCTGCTCCACTACCTGATGCGCAACCTCGACAGGACCGTCACCCGCGAGCAGATCATGCGGCACGTCTGGCACGCCTCGGGGGACAACATCGCCACCAACACGATCGCGGTGCACGTCAAGCGCCTGCGCGCCCGTCTCGGCGACACCGACGACACGCTCATCCAGACCGTCAGGGGAGTCGGCTACCGCCTGGTCGCCCCCGGCTGAGCACCGGACCGGCCGACGCCCCTGATGATGATGTCGATGACGTCCTCCAGGCTGATCGCCTTGTGCGCGAGGTGGCCCGCCGTCGCCAGCTCGGCGAGGCCGTGGGCGGTGGACATCAGGGCCATCATCGTGGCCTTGTTGACCGGCCCGTGGTCGGTGATGTCGAGGCTGAGCGCGGTCATCACCTGGTCGAGCGCCTTCTCCATCTCCGGATGGTCGCCGGCGGAGAACGCGGAGGCGAAGACGAGCCGGTATTCCTCGCGATGCGCCACGGCGTACTCGACGTAGCTGCCGTAGAAGGCCTGGAGCCGCTCCTGACGGCCGGCGTGGCGCAGGACGGCGGCGGCGACGTGAGTGCTGAGGTCGGTGATGACCCGGGCGGCGAGGGCCGCCAGCAGGGCGGTCTTGTCGGTGAAGTGCCGGTAGGGGGCCATCCGCGACAGACCGGCCAGCTCGCCGACCGCACGCAACGTCACGGCGTCGAGGCCCTCCTCGCGCAGCAGGCTCAGCGCGCTCTCGATCAGCCGCTTCCTGGTGTCGTCCACCATGCGTCCACCCTCTCACGACCTCCCATGTTGACAACGTCAGCGATGGTAGCTGACACTGTCAACATCCGATGTTGACGGCGTCAGCAGGAGTGACATGAAAATCACCATAAACGGCGTGCCCACCGAGGCGGACGCCGGCCCGGACGACGTGGTCGTCGACGTCCTACGCGACGGCCTGGGCCTCACCGGGGCCAAAGCGGTCTGCCGTACCGGAGTCTGCGGAGCGTGCACGATCAAGGTGGACGGAACCCCGCAGGTGAGCTGCCTGCTCCCGGCCACCGCGGTGGAGGGACGGGCCGTCGTCACGGCCGAAGGACTCGACCATCCCGTGCAGCGGGCGTTCATGGCCCATGACGGGCTGCAGTGCGGCTACTGCACGCCCGGCTTCGTGGTGGAGGCCGCCGCCTTCGTCGACGCCTGGCGCGAAGAGCACGGCGACGTCGCGCCGCCGCGCGAGCGGATCGCCGCCGCCATGGCCGGTCATCTGTGCCGCTGCGGAGCGTACGCGGGGATCTACGCCGCGATCGAGGCCGCGTGCCGGGGCGAGCACGACTCCGGCACCCCGACGCCCGCCCGGGTCGAGGCCGTCGAGAAGGTCACCGGCCGCGCCCGCTACACCACCGACATCCGGCACGACGGCCAGTGGGAAGGCGTGATCATCCGTTCGACCCGGGCGCACGCGCTGGTCACCTCGGTCGACGTGGACGGGACCACGGTCGACCTGCTCCCGGCCGACCGCATCGTCCGCTACGCCGGCCAGCCGATCGCCGCCGTCGCCGCGCCCACGCGCCGCGAGGCGCTGGCCGTCGCGGAGGCCGCCAGGATCGGCTACGAGCCGCTCCCCGCCGCGCTCGACGACACGCCCGGCGCCCCGCCGGTCTACGACGAGCGGACCAGGAAGAAGGCCCCGTCCTCCGGGGAAGGGCTCACGCTGCCCGGCGGCTGGAACGGCAACGTGCACGGCCCGTTCACCGGGGCGAGCCGGCGCGGCGGCACCGCGGTGAAACGGATCGAGGCCGCCCGCCGGCGCGCCGACCCGCTCCTGGTCACCGGGACGTACACCACCGCCGTGCAGGTCCACACGCCGCTGGAGCCGCACGCGTGCGTGGCTCGATGGGACGAGCGGGGAGACCTCCACCTGCA
Organism: Nonomuraea sp. NPDC054003; assembly: GCF_055585125.1. Lineage (NCBI taxonomy): Bacteria > Bacillati > Actinomycetota > Actinomycetes > Streptosporangiales > Streptosporangiaceae > Nonomuraea > Nonomuraea sp. NPDC054003. The sequence continues at coordinate 4,251 of NZ_JBVJKR010000031.1, read as the reverse complement.
CCTGTCCACCCAGACGGTGGCCATGGCCGCCGAGCGGGCGGCCAAGCGCTGGAAGCTCGACGCGAACCGGGTCCACGTCGTCGCCGAGCACGTCGGCGGCGGCTTCGGGGCCAAGGCGGGGATCACCGTGGAGACGGTCGCCGCGGTCGAGCTCGCCCGCGCCTGCCGGGCCCCCGTACGCGTCGTGCTCAGCCGCGCCGAGGAGCTCACCGACGCCGGCAACCGGCCGGGCACCCGGGCCGGGATCGCCCTGCTCGCCGACGAGAAGGGCGATCTGTCGGCCCTCGCCGTGGACGTGCACGGCCGCGGCGGCGTGTCCGTCGGATCCGCCGTCGCCCTGCACGCCCGCCTCGTGTACGGCACCGCGCCCCGGCGGCTGCGCGACTTCGACGTCGTAACGAACGAACCGCCCGGCACGCCGTTCCGCGGCCCCGGCGCCCCGCCCCTGCTGTGGGCGCTGGAGCAGGCCGTCGACGAGATGGCCCACCGCCTGGAGGAGGATCCGATCGCGCTGCGCCGCCGCTGGGACGGCAACCCGAAGCGGCGCGCTCTCTACGACCGGGCGGCGGAGCTGCCCCTCTGGCGGGACAGGCCACGCACCGGATCGCAGACGGGCCGCCACCGCCGCGGCGTCGGCGTGGCCGCCGCCAACTGGTTCTACGCGGTCAGCCCCGGCACCGAGGTCGAGCTGGAGGTCGAGGACGACGTGGTGGTCGCCCGCACCGCCACGCAGGACATCGGGACCGGCATCCGCAGCGTCATCGCCGGCATCCTGCGCGAGGAGCTCGGCCTGCCCGCCGACCGGATCCGCGTCGAGATCGGCCGATCCGGCACCGTGCCGGGACCGGCGTCCCTGGGCAGCCGCACCACCACCTCGGTGGCCCCCGCCGCACGCGACGCGGCCCGCCGCCTGCGGGCCCAGGGCATGACTCCGGGCACCAAGGTGGTCGGCAAGCGGCGACGCGACCGGGGCGGCTACGTGACCCCGTTCGCGGTGCAGGGCATGGCGCTCGGCCGCGGATTCAGCGGCGCCGTCCACGTCACCGAAGTGGAGGTCGACACCCGCATGGGCACGGTCAGGCCGCTGCGCGTCTGGGGCGGCATCGCGACCGGCCACATCTACGCCGACAGACCGGCCCGCAACCAGTGCGAGGGCGGCATCATCCAGGGCATCGGCTACGCCCTGTACGAGGAACGCCACGTCGACCCCGCCACCGGAACCGTCCTGACCGCGAACCTGGAGGACTACCGCATCCCCGGCATCGGCGACACCCCGGAGATGACCATCCACTTCCACCAGGACGGCTGGGACCACGTCAACGGCCGCGGCGTCGGCCTGGGCGAGGTCTCCACGATCGGCGTGGCCGCCTCCGTCGCCAACGCCGTGCACAACGCCACCGGCTGGCGCCCCCACGACCTGCCCATCCGCCCCGACCGGCTCCTCGAAGGGATCAGAGCGTGACCATCTTTGAGAACCCGCCGCACGGCCGGCTCCGCGCGGGCGGCACCGACCTGATGAGCCTGCCGGGCACCGGACCGTACGTGGACCTGCGGGACCTGCCGGGGCCGTCGGGCGTGACCTGGCAGCCGGACGGCTCCGCCCACATCGGCGCGCTGACCACGATCGCCGAGATCGCCCGCGACGAACGGCTCCGCGCCGCCTACCCCGCGCTGACCCTCACCGCGGGAGCGCTGGCCACACCCCAGATCCGCGCCGTGGCCACCATCGGCGGCAACCTGCTCCAGCGCAACCGCTGCTCGTACTTCCGCAACCCGGCCTTCTCCTGCCACCAGAACGGCGGCGACTCCTGCCCCGCCCGCGACGGGCTCAGCCTCTACTCCGCGGTGATCGACACCAGCCCGTGCGTCGCCCCCCATCCGTCGTCTCTCGCGATGGCGCTGCTGGTCTACGCCGCCGAGGTGGAGGTGCACGGGAGGAGCCCCTTCCCGGTCAGCTCGCTGTACGGCTCGGACCCGACCCGTGACCATCTGCTCGACCCCGGGGAGATCCTCCTGGCGGTCCACCTGCCGCCGCCCGTGGCCGGCGAACGGGCCGCGTACCACCGCGCCACCAGCCGGTCGGAGGCCGAGTGGCCGCTGGTGGAGGCCGTGGCACGGGTGACGCCGGACGGCGCGGCGGCCGTGAGCGTCGGAGGCGTCGCCCGCGTCCCGCTGCGGCTGCCGGAGGTGGAACAGGCTCTCGCCGCGGGGGAGCCCATAGAGGTGGCGGCCGGGCGGGCCGCTTCCCGGTGCACGCCCACGGCCTCGAACGGGTACAAGGTCACGCTGCTGACGGCCACGGTGCTGGAGGTGCTGGAACAGGCCACGGCACCCTCCTGACCAGCGTGTTCGGCCGGGTGGGGGAAGGGCTCCTGACCGCGTACGGTGCCGGCGGGAGCGCGACGACCGCGCACGGCCTCGCGCCCCGCTCCGCTACCGGTAGTTCGTGAACTGAAGGGCGATGTCGAGATCCTTGCCCTTGAGCAGGGCGATGATCTCCTGCAGGTCGTCCTTCTTCTTCGAGCTGACCCGCAGCTCCTCGCCCTGGATCTGCGCCTTGACGCCCTTGGGGCCCTCGTCGCGGATCATCTTCGAGATCTTCTTCGCGTTTTCCTGGTCGATGCCCTCCTTGAGCGCGACCAGCATCTTGTATTCCTTGCCCGACAGCTTGGGCTCGCCCGCGTCGAGGATCTTCAGGGAGAGGCCGCGCTTGATCACCTTCTCCTTGAACACGTCGAGCGCGGCGCTCGCCCGCTCCTCGCTGTTGGCCTTGATCTCGATATGCTCCTGACCGGACCAGCTGATGCTCGCCCCCGTACCCTTGAAGTCGAAGCGGTGCCCGATCTCCTTCACGGTCTGGTTGAGCGCGTTGTCGACCTCCTGCCGGTCGATCTTGCTCACGATGTCGAACGATGAATCGGCCAAAGCACACTTCCTCTCAGCTGCGTCAGCACCGGTGAGCGTCCGACTCCGAACGCATCCAGCCCACGAGCCTAGCCAGCATCTCCGCCCGGTGCAGGGTCCGCCTCCGGCCCTGTGGAAAAGCTCCGTGTCGTGGGGCTGACCTCGGTGGGGTGTCCGCGGGAACGAGGGGGTCGGAGTGATTCGGGACGGGGACAAACTGGTGTCACGTGCACTGCGGAAGTCCGCTATCCTTTTCTCTGTCGCCGCGAGAGCGGAAGACACGGCAGGTTGCCCGAGTGGCCAAAGGGAGCGGTCTGTAAAACCGTCGGCTCAGCCTACGCAAGTTCGAACCTTGCACCTGCCACCAGCAGTAACAGCAGCTCAGAGGCCCTACGGGGCCTCTTCTGCGTTTCAGGGGTACGCAGCCAGATGCCGCTCTGAGCGGCCGTTTGTCGCTGGTCACGCAATATACGTGCAATGATCTTGAGCGCGTCTCCGCAGGTCGGCGGCCGGATTCGGCCAATACGCGGCCAAGACGAAGAGCCCCGGTGGTGGGCCGGGGCTCTGGGTGCGGTTGGTACGTGGTCATGCGGCGAGGGCGTCGCCGATCCGCTTGTTGGCGATCTCCTGTTGGCCGTCGATGCACTTGGCGTAGACCCTCAGGAGGACATCGACGCTGTGCCCTGCCCGTTCGGCCACGTCCGGGGCTGAGACGCCCGCGTTCAACCACAGGGAAACGGCCGCGTGCCGGAGGTCATAGGGCCGCTTGGCGAGCGGAGAGGCGACCTGGGCGGGTGTGAAGGCCAGGAGGCGGGCGTCCTGCCAGACCTCGGTGTAGGCGGTGGAGGCCACGACACCGCCTCGTTCGCTGCTGAAGATGCGACCGTCCTTGGCGATCCCGTACTCGGCGATGTGCTCGCGGAGGATCTCGACGAGTTCGGGAGGGATAGGCACCGGGCGGACGTCTTGCCTGCCCCGGTGCTTGAGGCCGCGTTCTTCGTGGGCGTCTCCGCTGTCGGTCCACTGGGTGTTGACCTCCGGCCGGGATACGTCGATCGTGAGCCGTCCCCAGCCTGACGCGGGCAGGTGACAGTCCTGGATGCGAAGTCCTACCGCTTCGGCCGGGCGTAGGGCGGCGTAATACATGCAGGCGAAGAGGGCCATCAGCCGCCGGCCTCTGCCGCGTCGGCCCACGTAGGTCACCGCGGTCAGCAGTTCTTGTGCCTGGCGCGGATTCACCACGACCCGAGGGTGAACCGCGCCGGGTTTCGTGGAGACTCGGCTACTTGGTTTCTGCCGCGGTGACTGCGGCCTGTTGGTGACGGTAGTGGATCGCTTCGTACTCTG
>NZ_JBVJKR010000030.1:18700-50607 GCF_055585125.1 Nonomuraea sp. NPDC054003 | reverse complement strand
CGGCGCTCGGGACCTTGTCGATGTGCTCCTCGGCCGTCATGCTGCCGGTGGGCGTCTCACACTCAACGCTCGCCAGCGAAGGGTCGTCCAGGATCGCCTCGACGTCGGCCCGCGCGGAACGGAACGCGGCGACCGGATCCTCGTCCACGGACGGCGCGGCGCTGGGCATGCGGTCAAGCTGGCGCAGTATCACGTCGTGCATGTCGATGATGTGCCGCACCACATCCCGGGCGGTCCACTTCTCGCACGGGGATGGGTTGTTCCATTGATCGGGGCGTACGGTCGCGACCTTGCGGTCGAAGGCGTCCGCGCGCCGCCGGTAGCGGTCGGCGATCTCACCCATCGTTGGCCTCTTCACCTTTGAGTTCGTCCAGCAGTTCGTCGAGGTTCTGGTAGCGGTCCTCCCAGAACCGGCTATAGCCCTCCAGCCAGTCGGTGGCGGCCTTGAGCGGACCCGCCTGGAGCCGGCAGGGCCGCCGTTGCGCATCCCGGCTCCGGGAGACGAGCCCGGCGCGTTCGAGCACTCTGAGGTGCTTGGAGATCGCCGGCTGGCTCATGTTGAACGGGCGGGCGAGCTCTGTCACGGTGGCCTCGCCAGACCTGAGCCGGGCGAGGATCGCCCGGCGCGTCGGATCTGCGAGGGCGGCGAAGGTGTCGTCGAGCACACTCATCCATAACCTAGAAGTTCAATAACCACCTGGTTTCATACAGCATCGGCGAATCGGGTGTCAACGAGGACTCGTGCGGCGGCCGAAGGTTGTGACCTTTGTGGTTCCACCGTCGGCGTGCGTCGCCGGTGGTGACAGGTTCGGGCGCGGTGCTGGTGTGGTCCGCTCCGGCGCGTGTGTCATGCGCCGCCCCACATGGGCACGTCGGCGATGTCGTCGTGCTTCCAGTTGAGCTCGTCGCGGACGGAGACGACGCCGTCGACGTTCTCGGCCAGGCGGACGGCGGTGACGGCCTGGCTGTGCTCGGGCAGGGTGCCGGTCAGGGTGACCACGCCCTCGGCGACGGCGACGTCCAGGGCGTGGTCGCCGGCGCGGACGATCTCTCGTACGTGCCGCTCGATGTCCTCGTCGGGGCGCAGGAAGATCTTGATCAGGTCGCGCCTGCTGACGATGCCGACCAGGCGTCCGCCGGCGTCGACCACGGGCAGCCGCTTGACGCCGTAGCGGTCCATCACGCGCGCCGCGGCCACGACCGGCGTGTCGGGGGTGGTGACGCGGGCGGGGCTGGTCATCAGCGCGCCGGCGGTCTCGCCGAGCGACTTGCGGTAGCCGCCGCCCCCGGCGCCCGCGCCGTGGCGGATGCGCGCCCGCAGCGGCGGCCGGTAGTCCTCGCCGTAGTAGAGCTGCTTGAACTCGTGCTTGGCCAGGAGGTCGTCCTCGGAGACGACGCCCAGCACGCGGTTCTCGTCGTCCAGGACCGGGACCCCGCTGACGCCCCGGCTGATGAGCAGCTCGGCCACGGTGTGGAAGGACGCGTTCTGGTTGACGGCGGCGACGTCGGTGGTCATCACGTTCTCGACGATGGCGGTCATGGCGATCTCCTCAGGAGCTTGACCCGGACGACGCCGGGCACGGTGCGGGCGAGCAGTCCGGCGATCTGACCGGCGTGCTCGGAGGGCGGCCCGGTGAGCTCGGCCACGCCGTCGCGCACGGTGACGTCCCAGCTCGGGCCGGAGGGATACTGCTCGCGCAGCGCCGCCTCGACCGCCGCGCGCAGTTCGTCGTCGGTACGGGCGAGCATGGCCATCAGGTCGCGGCGGCTGACCATGCCGACGATCTCCTTGCCGCGGAGCACGGGCAGGCTCTTGATCCGCTTGCCCACCATCAGGTCGACGGCGGTGGTGACGTCGGTCGTCTCGGTGACCGTGACGACGTCGCCGGTCATCACCTCGTGCACCCGGTGCGGCGGCGGCCCGTCCGTCCGGGGGACAGGCGTCACGGTGGCGCGGGGGTCGGGCTCGAACTCCCCGCGCAGCAGATCCAGCTCGCTGACCACGCCGACCAGGCGGCCCGCGTCGTCGACGACCGGAGCGGCGGTGATGTCGTGGCCGTGCAGGATCCGGACGGCCCGCCGCACCAGGTCGGCGCCGCGGACGGTGACCACCGGGCTGCTCATGACCTCGCGCACCAGCATGGCTACCTGCCTTCCCACGCGGAGTCGTCCTGCTTCCAGGTGAGCTTGTCGATGACATCGACGACGCCGTTGACGCGGCGGGTCATCCGGACGGCGATGGCGGCCTCGGTGCGGCGCTCCATCCAGCCGGACAGCGTCACGACGCCCTGGTACACCTCCACCCGCACGCCGGAGGTCTCCACCCACAGCGCGTGGTCGAGGATGTCCTCGCGGACCTCGGCGGCGATCTCCTCGTCGCCGCGCAGGAACAGCTTGACCAGGTCACGACGGCTGACGACGCCCGCCAGCCGGCCGTCGGGGTCGACGACGGCCAGCCTCTTGACGTCGTGCGCGTCCATCAGGCGAGCGGCCTCGACCGCCGACGCCTGGGGGGAGACGGCCACCGCGGGGGCGGTCATCAGGTCGGCGGCGGTGTCGCCCTCGGCCTTCTGCCGTCCCTTGGGGTTGCGCAGCCGGGCGCGGAGCGGCGGCCGGTAGCCCTCACGGTAGAACTGCTCCCTGAACTCCTCCTTGCGCAGGAGGTCGGCCTCGGACACCATGCCGATCACGTGGCGGTCGTCGTCCACGACGGGGACGGCGCTGATGCCGCCGGTGATGAGCGCTTCCGCGATGTCCTTGAACGGGGTGGTGGCGGTGACGGAGACGACCTCGGTCGTCATCACGTCCGCGACGGTCATCCGCATCGGGGTCTCCTTTGTCGTCCCCTCCATCGCACCTCATGGAGGAGGCGGATCGAAGGGCCGGAAGTCCTCTGCCGGACGGTCGTTGGTCAGCGCGCCACGCGGGGGCGGACGCTCAGCCGGACGGGGTCCGGCGCGGCGCGTTCTCGGCGGCGCGCGCGAGGGCGAGGCAGGCGGCCGTCAGCGTGCGCACCTGTTCGTCGAGGTCGTCGACCCGCTTCTTCAGGGTCAGCAGTTCGGCGTCGATCGCCGGGGCTTCCATGATCACGCGTCCACCGATCATGATCGGTTCACCTCCACATGCCGTGACACCGTCAGGATGGTTTCCCGGGCGGGCCGGGGGAAGCGGCGAACGCCCCTGGTTTCCGGGACCTATGGCTGTGGCCGGCGCCGTCGCGCCGTGGGCCGCCGCCGCTCCGGCCCCGCCGGGGCCTGAAGCTCGCCCGAGCCCGTGGCCGGCCGGCCACCTCTCGGGCGATGCCAGGAGCGCCCTAGTGGGCGGCTTCGTACTTCTCCACCACCGAGGAGGCGATCCGGCCGCGCTCGCTCACCGGCAGGCCCTGGGCCCTGGCCCACTGCCGGATCTCGGCGGACTTCTCCCGGCTCAGCGCGCGGGCGGCGCCGCCGGACCCGCGACGGCCGCGCCCGGCCCGCTCGCTCTTGACCGGGCGAGCCTTGGTGATGAAGGGCGACAGCGCCTTGCGCAACGCTTCTTCGTTCTTCTCTCCCAGATCGATCTCATAGGCGACGCCGTCGAGGCCGAACTTGACGACGTTCTCGGACGACATCCGGCTTCCGTCGAGGTCGTCAATGTAAATCTCGCGAATCTGCTTAGCCATGCTGCAGCTCCATAGTCATAGGCTTGCGGTCTACTGTAGCGGTCTTCAGTAGACGGGTTGTCCTCCCGTGACTATGGTGCGTGCGAAACGCGGAGACCGGAGCGTGAAGTCATCCGGGGCGCGCATTGAACGATCCGGAGCGGGCGGGCATGCCGACGGGAGAACGAGCCGATTCATGGCGGGAGAAGGTTGTCCTGAGCGCTTGGGCGCCGGGCGGTCCCGCGCGCCCGATCCGTCCGTCCCACCCGGCGTGACCAGTGCGTAGCCGATAACGGCGGATGTCCGGTGCAGCGTCCATATCAGCTCGGCATCTCTTCCGCCAGCCTGATTCCCGGCCGTATTGAGAAAAGCCCGTCCGGCTGTTTCCCCGATCCCCCGGAGCGGGGCCCGGCAAAGGCTTCTTCACGGCGGTTTCGCCGCCGGATGCGGGCCCATGCATCGGGGCGATGAGCGCGTGCTGTCGAAATCGAATTCAGTAGCCCAAGCCGTTCGGTACGTTCCAGACCGGCGCCGGCGCGCATGGAACAGCAGAGCCGCGGACGAAAACTCGCCCGCGGCTCAGTCCCGATCTCTACGCCTCGACGGCCGCCGCGGGCGGACCGGACGGGCGGTCGCCGCCCCGCGCGCGGGGAGCGGTGGAGTCGCGGAGGATGAGCTGCGCGCCCACCCGGTAGGCGCGGCCGTTGGGGGTCTCGCCGTTCTCCGCGCCCCGGGCCTGCTTCAGCTGGTGCAGCAGGAGGTTCATCGCCAGCTCGCCCAGCTCGCTGGCGCCGTTGTCGACCACCGTGATGGCGGGGGACCAGTAGCGCAGCCACGGGATGTCCTCGTAGCACACCAGCGACAGGTCGCCGGGGATGGCGACGCCGGTGCTCGCCAGCGTGGGCAGGATCCCGAACACGGCCTCGTGGTTGGCGGCGAACAGCGCGGTCATCCGCGGCGTGCGCCCCAGCAGCCGGGCGATGGCCTCGGTGCCGAAGGCGGGGGTGAAGGGGCCGCGCTCGATCAGTGACGCGTCCGGGTCGAGGCCGCGTTCCCGCAGCGCCTGCTCGTATCCGGCGAACCGCTCCCGCCCGGAGTTGGCCGTCGGCTCGCCGCCGATGAACCCGATGCGCTCGTGACCGAGGTCGAGCAGATGGGCGGTCGCCGCGTGGGCGCCCTCCCGGTCGGCGGCCAGCACGGCCGGGGCGGCGCTGTCGATCGGACGGCGGATGACGTTGACCACCGCCACGCCCTCGGCGCGCAGCGCGTTGGTGGTCGCGCCGTTCTTGCCCGTGCCGATCATGACGATGCCGTCCACGCCGTGGGCGGCGAGGGTGAGCAGGAACGCCTTCTCCCGCGCCGGGTCGGCGTCGGTGATGCCCAGCACGACCTGGTATCCCTCGGCCGCGGCGCGGCGCTGGACGACCTCGGCGATCGTGTGGAACGACGCGTTGATGAGGTTGTTGAGCACCAGGCCCACCAGGTGGGACTGCCGCGTGCGCAGGGCGCCGGCCAGCCGGTTGGGGCGGTAGTTGAGCCGGGCGGCCGCCTCCTCGACGGCCGCTCGTGTCTCGGCGGAGATCAGCGGGGAGCCGCTGAGGGCGCGAGAGGCGGTGCTGCGCGACACCCCCGCCTCCGCGGCGACCTCCTTCAGTCCGATCCGCATCGTCCTCCTGCCTGGCGTGGATCTTTGGGATCGATCCCATTGTGCACGGTGATCCTTCCAGAAGATCACTCGTACGTCGATGTAACGCCGAGATTTCGCGGGTAAAAACCCGGTTTCGCCCTTGACCGGAAACCGGCGGATGCTACAACCTTATGCAATCGATCCCATTCCAACTTTTTAGAGGTCGAAGAACCGCATGGACCGCGACGACGTCACCTGGCACGGCTACTGGCCTGCCGCTCCCACTCCCTTCACCGCCGACGGGCGCCTCGACGAGGACGCGTGGCGCGCGCTGCTGCGCCTCTACGCCGAGCAGCGCGTGCACGGGGTCCTGGTCAACGGGAGCACCGGCGAGTGGTTCAGCCAGAGCCCGGACGAGCGCCGGCGGGTCGTCGAGATCGCGGCGGAGGAGGTCGCCGGGCGCTTCCCCGTGGTCGCCGGCATCACCGCCTACACGCCGGACGAGGCGATCGGCCTGGCCCGCCACGCCGCCACCGCCGGCGCCGACGGCGTGCTCGCCACGCCGCCGCCGTACGTGCACCCCGGCCCCGACGAGATCGTGGACTACTACGACCGCATCAGCTCCGCCACCGCGCTGCCGTTCATGGTCTACAACTGGCCGCGCGGGGTCGCCGTGGACATCTCCGCCCATCCCGGGCTGGCCGAGCGGCTGGCGGCGCTCGACAACGTGGTCGCCATCAAGGACAGCACCGGCGACTGGCTGCGGATGCTCGGCACCGTCGAGGCGGTCTGCGACCGGGTGCGGGTCTTCGGCAGCTTCCTGCACCGGCGCGGCCTGGCCGTGCTCATGGAGATCGGCGGCGACGGCAACATCGACGGCGGCGGCATGGGAGCCCCGTTCGCCGTCCCCTACTACGAGGCGGTCGCCGCGGGCGACCGTCAGGCCGCCCGCGAGTGGGCCGGCCGCTACGGCGCGCTGTCGTCCCGGCTCATCAACCCGGACTACAGCGGCGTCTACGGCACGCCCATCGCCCAGCTCAAGGCCGCGATGAACCTGCTCGGCCAGCCCGGCGGGCACGTCCGCCCGCCGCTCCTGCCGATCGAGGACGAGGCGACGCTGCGGGCGATCGACGCCGTCCTGACCGAATCCGGCCTGAAGGCCGCGGCGGGAGCCCGGGCATGAGAGCGAAGGCCGTCATCGGGACGCCGCCGCGCACGGTCACGATCCACGTGGACGGCCGGCCGGTCAGCGTCGTCGAGGGCGTCAGCCTCGCGGCGGCGCTCGTCGGCGACCGCACCTGGACCTTCCGCTACAACCCGGTCAGCGAGGAGCCGCGCGGCCCGTTCTGCGGCATGGGCGTCTGCCTCGAATGCGAGGTGACGGTGGACGGCCGGCCCGGCGTGCGGGCCTGCCTGACCCCGGCACGCCCCGGCATGCGCGTCGAGACCGAGGAGGAGCGGGCGTGACCGTCCACGAGCGCGACGTGGTGATCGTCGGAGGCGGCCCCGCCGGGCTCGCCGCCGCGCACCGGCTGGCCGCCGCCGGGCTGAGCGTCACCGTCGTCGACGAGCAGGCGGAGCTGGGCGGCCAGTACTTCAGGCGGCCCGCCCCCGAGGTCGCCCGCGTCTGGGGCGACCACCGCCCCGAGGGCGGGCGCCTGGTCGGCGCCGTGCGCGCGGCCGGCGTCGAGTGCCGCACCGGCCACCTGGTCTGGGGCGTCGGCGACGACGGGCGCACACTGCTGGTCTGCGACCCCGCGGAGCGCCCCGTGCGGCTGCGCGGCCGCTACCTGATCATCGCCACCGGCGCCCACGAGCGCCCCTTTCCCTTCCCCGGCTGGCAACTGCCCGGCGTGACCACGCCCGGCTTCGCCCAGCATCTGGCCGCCGCCGACCACACGCCGATCGGCGAGCGGGTCGTGCTGGCCGGCTCTGGACCGTTCCTGCTGCCGGTGGCCTGCTCACTGCTGGACCTCGGCGTGACGGTCGCCGGGATCGCCGAAGCCGGCCGTCCCTACCGGCCCAGCACCCGCGCGCTCGGGACCGTACGGCATCCCGCGCGCTTGCGTGAGCTGGCCGGATACGCCGCGCGACTGGCCAGGGCACGCGTGCCGCTCTGGCAGAACACCGTGGTGGTGCGCGCCGACGGAGGCGACCGGATCACCTCCGTGACGCTGGCCGCCGCCACCGCGCCCACCCGGCCGGTGCGCACGGTCCAGGTGGACGCGCTCTGCGTCGGGTACGGCTTCCGCCCGCAGACCGACCTGGCCAGGATGCTCGGCTGCGCGGTGCGCACCGACCCGGCGACGGGGGACGCGACACCGGAGCTCGACGACTCGGGGCGCTCCTCGCGCGACGACGTGTACGTCATCGGCGAGGCGGCGGGCATCGGCGGCGCGCCCGTCGCGGAGGTCCGCGGCCTCGCCGCCGCGCTCGACATCCTGGGCCGCGAGGGGCACGAACCCCGCGCCGGCGAGGCGCGCGGGCTGGCCGCGGCCGGTCGCCGCCTCGCGCACTTCAAGCGGCTGACCGACGCGCTCTACCCGGCTCCGGCCGAGCTGGCGCGGCTGCTGCCGTCCGCGCTGCCGGACGCCGCCACGCTCTGCCGCTGCGAGGCCGTCTCCGCCGGAGAGGTCCGCGGGATCGCCAGGACCGCCGGCCGCGACGTGAACGCCGCCAAGGCGTGGACCCGCGCCGGCATGGGACCGTGCCAGGGCCGGGAGTGCGGCTTCGCCGTCACCGCCGTGACCCGGGCGTCCCCGGCGGACGGGCTGCCCGCGGGGGTCTTCCCGTCCCGGCTCCCGGTCCGCCCCGTGCCGGTGGCCACGCTGCTGGAGATGGCCGGCGAAGGGGAGCCGGCATGAGGACGGCGGACGTGGTGATCGTCGGCGCCGGCGTGCTGGGCGCGTCGGCGGCGAGCAGGCTGGCCCGCGACGGCCACCGGGTCGTGGTGCTGGAACGCGGCGCCCCCGGACGGGAGGGTTCCGGCACCACCGCCGGGAACCTGCACGTGCAGGCGGTGCACACCCGGCGTCCCGGCCAGGCCGTCCCCCTGGACAGCGCCCGGTTCGCGCCGCTGCAGCGCGCCGCGAGCGACCTGTGGGAGACCGTCGAGGACGACCTGGGCGCCTCGGTCGAGCTGCGCCGCAGCGGCGGGTTCACCGTCGCCGAGACCCCCGAGCAGGTCCAGGAGCTGTACGACAAGCAGGCCTGGGAGAACGCGGCCGGGATCAAGACGGAGATCCTCGGCGGCGACGCGGCCCGCGACGCCCTGCCGCAGCTCGGGCCGACCGTCGCCGCCGCCACCTGGTGCCCGCACGACGGCTACGCCAACCCGCTGAAGGTCACCCCGGCCTACCTGGACGACGCGGTGCGGCACGGCGCCGAGGTGGTGCCGTTCGCGCCGGTCACCGCGATCGCCCGCGAGGGCGGCGCGTGGCGGGTGCGCGCCGGTGCGCGGGAGATCGAGACCCCTGTGGTGATCGACGTGGCCGGGCCGTGGCTGCACAAGATCGCCGCCATGACCGGGGTCGCGCTCGACATGGCCCCGGTGGCGATCCAGATGCACGCCACCGTGCGCTGCTCGTCGGGCCTGCCGCACCTGGTCCAGCACATCGGCGAAGGACTGTCGGTCAAACAGGTCAACGCGGGCAACCTGCTGGTCGGCGGCGGCTGGCCGGCCCGCCGGCTGAACCTCGACGGCCGCAGCGACGCGGGTGTGGACAGCATGGTGGGCAACCTGGCCCTGGCCGTGCGGATCCTGCCGTTCGTGCGCCGGCTGCGGCTGCTGCGGGCGTGGGCCGGGCCGCTCGCGGCCACGCCCGACGAGATGCCGGTGATCGGCGAGGTGCCGGGCAGGCCGGGGTTCCTCGTCGCGGGCGGCACGTACGCCTTCACCTTCGCCCCCTTGTGGGCCGAGACCCTGCGCTGCCTCGTGGCCGGTGCGGAGCCGCCCGTGGACGTCTCCGACCTGGGGCCGGATCGGCTCATGCACAACCTCCCCGAGAAGAAGAGATGAGGAAACGGTGACAGCGATAGACGGGCGAGCGCCCGTGACCGAGCCCGTGTGGCTGTCCGGCGGTCACGTCGTGGACGTGCGATCCGGATCGATCCGGCGGGACACCAACGTCGTCGTACGCGACGGCCGGATCGAACGGATCACCAGCGACGCCCCGCCCCCCGGAGCGCGCACCGTGCCCCTGGGCGGACGCTACCTGCTGCCCGGGCTGATCTCGGTGCACACCCACCTGTCGGTGGTCTACCCGTTCTCGGACAACGACGAGTCGGAGAACCCCGGCATCACGGCTCTGCGCGCGCTGTCCAGAGCTCGCGAGGCGCTGTACGCGGGAGTCACCACCATCCGGACCGTGCACGAGCAGAACCGCGCCGACCTCCTCGTCCGCACCGCCGCAGGCCAGGGCTGGGTGGAGGCGCCGCGGATCGTGGGCGCCGGCCGGGCGATCTCCACGACCGGCGGCCACGGGCAGGGCAGCGGCTGCGCCTACGCCGACGGCTACGACGCCTTCCTGCGCGCCGCCCGCACGGAACTGGCCGCCGGGGCCGACCTCATCAAGATCTTCATCACCGGCGGCATCGCTCACCAGGGCGAGTCGTTCAACGGCGCGCAGATGACCGTCGACGAGATGCGCGCCGTGGTCCGCGCCGCCGACGAGCACGGCACGTACGTGACCGCGCACGCCGGCGCCGGCTCGGCCATCCGCGAGGCGCTCACCGCCGGGGTGCGCGGCTACGAGCACGCCTACGACCTCGACGAGGCCACCGCCAGGCAGATGGCGGCGCAGCGGGTCTACCTGACCCCGACGCTGTGCGTGACCCGCTGCCCCGACTGGATGGCCGAGCACGCCTTCACCCCGTGGCAGATCGAGCGGGCCCTGGAGGTCGGCCCCGGGCATCTCGCCAGCATCCGCACCGCCATCGCGGCCGGCGTCGCCGACCCGGCCGACCCGGAGAAGCCCGGGATCACCTTCCTGGCCGGCACCGACTACCCGCCCGGCGCGCCGATCGAGGACACCGTGGTCGCGGTCCGCGAGATGGAGTTCCTGGCCGAGGCCGGGCTCGACACCCACCAGGCGCTGCGCTCGGGCACCCTCGACGCGGCCCGCCTGACCGGTCTCGAAGGGCAGGCGGGCGTCGTGGAGGAGGGCCACCTCGCCGACCTGATCGTCACCGAGCGCGACCCGCTGAGCGACCTGTCGGCGCTGCGCCGGATCACCTTCGTCATGCAGGCCGGGCGGGTCGTCCGCGACGACCTGCCCGCCGTACCCGACCACCACGCCACGGAGGGCGCACAGTGAGCCAGGACTCCGGCCGCACCCGCTTCGCCGTCGACATCGGCGGCACCTTCGTCGACGCCATCTCCTACGACGACGCCACCGGCGAACTGCGGCTGCACAAGGCCTCCACCACCCCCGACGCCCCGGCACGCGGCGTCCTCGACGCGGTCGGCGGGCTCGCCGACCGGCTGGACGACGTGGAGGCGTTCGTCCACGGCACCACGCTGGGCCTGAACGCGATCCTCCAGCGGCGCGGCGCCGACGTCGGGATCATCACCAACGAGGGCTTCCGCGACCTGCTGGAGATCGCCCGCGCGAACGTGCCCTCCCAGTACATGTACGACTTCTCCTACGCCCCGCCGCCACCCCTCGTCCCGCGCCGGCACCGCGTCGGCGTGCCCGGCCGCGTCGACGCCCAGGGCACGGTGATCGAGCCGCTGGACGAGGACGCGGTGCGCGAGGCGGGCCGGGTGCTGGTGGAGGAGCACGGCCTGCGCTCGCTGGCCATCTGCTTCCTGCACTCGTACGCCAACCCCGAGCACGAGCGGCTGGCGGCGCGCATCCTGCGCGAGGCGTACCCCGAGGTGTCGGTCTCGACCTCGACCGACATCACCCGCGAGTACCGCGAGTACGAGCGGACCAGCACGGTCACCCTCGACGCCTACATCCGGCCGGTGCTGAACGACTACATCGCCACCCTGGAGTCGCGGCTGAACGACTCCGGGCTGACCCACCCGCTGCACATCATGCGCTCGGGCGGCGGCGCGATGACCTCCGAGCTGGCCCGGCAGGCGCCGCTGATGACCGTGCTGTCCGGGCCCGCGGGCGGCGTGGTCGGCGCCTCCTTCCTGGCCCGCGAGCAGAACCTGCCGAAGGTGATCACCTTCGACGTGGGCGGCACCAGCCTGGACTGCTGCGTGATCGAGGACGGCGAGCCCGGCGAGGTGCACGAAGCCGCCATCGACGGCTTCCCGCTGCTGATCCCGATCTTCGACATCCGCACCGTGGGCGCCGGCGGCGGCTCGATCGCCTGGATCGACGAGGGCCTGCTCAAGGTCGGCCCGCACAGCGCGGGCGCGGTGCCCGGCCCGGTGGCGTACCGCGCCGGCGGCACCGAGCCGACGGTCACCGACGTGGCGCTGGTCCTCGGCTACCTGGACCCCTCCGGGTTCCTGGACGGAGACATGACCATCGACGCCGACGCCGCCCGCGCCGCCGTGCGGACCGAGCTGGCCGAGCCTCTCGGCGTCGACGTCACCAAGGCGGCGGCGAGCGTCTTCCAGGTCCTGCTGGCCCGCACGGTCGGCGCGCTGCGCGAGATCACCGTGGAGCGGGCGCTGGACCCGAGGGAGTTCGCGCTGCTCGCGTTCGGCGGGGCGGGGCCGCTGCTGGCGCCCATGCTGGCCCGCGAGATGGGCATCGCCACCACGATCGTGCCGCAGGTCCCGGCCGCGTTCTCCGCCTTCGGCATGCTGATGTCGGACCTGGAGTACGAGTTCGCCACCACGGTCCTGCGCCCGCTGACCGACGAGACGCTGGCCGCGGTGGAGGACACGTTCGCCGAACTGGAAGGGCAGGGCGAGGAGGTGCTGTCCGCCCAGGGCGTCAAGCCCGAGGACCGCACCCTGATCCGCCGCCTGGACGTGCGCTACCACGGCCAGGAGCACAGCCTCGGCATCGACCTGGTGCCGGGCGACACCGCGGCGTCCGTGCTCGCCCGCTTCAGCGAGCAGCACGAGGCCCGCTACGGCCACGCGATGCCGGAGCCGGGCCAGATCCTGACGCTGCGGGTGCGCGCGGTGGGCCGGCTGGCCAAGCCGGGCCTGCGCGAGCTGCCGTCGGCCGGGACCGCCACCCCCGAGCCGATCGCCGAGCGCCCGGCGTTCGACGTCGCGACGGGCGAGACGGTCCCGTTCCCGGTATACGCGCGGGCCACCCTGGGCGCCGGCCACGAGGTGAGCGGGCCGGCCATCGTGGAGGAAGGCACCTCCACCACGGTCATCTTCGGAGACCAGCGGCTCACCGTCGACCGATACGGGCAACTGGTGATCACGGGAGGCCAGGCATGAGCACGGGCGAGCGGCTGGACGGCGCGACCGTCGAGGTGATCAGGAACTACCTGGTCTCGGTGGGCGAGCAGATGCGCCGCACCCTGGTCAGGGCGGCGTTCAACCCGGTCATCTACGAGGTGCTGGACTTCGGCATCTCGATCTACAACGCCGACCTGGACCTGACCGCCGAGGCGGCCGGCATCACCTCGTTCCTGGGCGCCAACGACTACGCCATCGTCAAGGGCGTGGAGTACGTCGGCCGCGAGAACCTCGCGCCCGGCGACGTCTACCTGCTGAACTATCCGTACTGGAGCGGCGCGCACTCCTACGACGCGATGCTCTTCGCCCCGGTGTTCCGGGACGGGCACGACGGCCCCGCGGCCTACCTGGCGGTCCGCGCCCACTGGATGGACCTGGGCGCCAAGGCCCCCGGCTACGTCCTGGACTCGACCGACATGCACCAGGAAGGCCTGATCTTCCCCGGCACGAAGATCGTGAGCGGTGGTGAGCCGGTGCGGGACATCATCGAGCTGATCCGGTTCAACTCCCGGCTGCCCGACCTGACCATCGGCGACTTCCACGCCCAGCTCGCGGCGCTGCGCACCGGCGAGAACCGGCTGGCCCAGGTGTGGGAGAAGTTCGGCGGCGAGACCGTGGACCAGGCCATCCGTCAGCTCATCGAGCACGGCGAGCGGGTCGCCCGCAAGGCCGTGGCCGCGCTGCCCGACGGCTCCTGGACCGCCGTGGACTACTGCGACGACGACGGCATCACCGACGACCTGATCCGGATGGAAGTCAAGGTCACCATCGACGGCGACCACATGGAGGTCGACTTCAACGGCTCCGACGGCGCCGTGCTGGGCCCGGTCAACCTGCCCATCGGCGCCACCGAGAGCCTGGCCAAGGCCACGTTCAAGGAGCTGACCAGCGCGGACGAGCCGTCCAACGCCGGGCACTACCGGGCACTGTCCGTCGTGGCCGACCCCGGCAACTTCTTCAACGCGCAGTACCCGGTGGCGACGTTCACCCAGTGGAGCGCCATCGTCGCCTTCGAACTGCTGCACAAGGCCCTGGCCCAGGTGCTCGACACCATCCCGGCCTCCTCCGGCGGCGACGAGCCGGGCTTCATGGCGCTCGGCAACGACCCGCGCACCGGCGCCGACTTCGTCATCAGCAACAACGAGGGCATCGGCTGGGGCGCGCGCAAGGACCGCGACGGCGCCAACGCCCAGCAGCACCCCTCGCAGAGCGTGGTCCGCAACACCCCGATCGAGGTGCTGGAGCACAAGTCGACCGTGTTCCACGAGCGGCTGGAGCTGATCCCCGACTCCTGCGGGGCCGGCCGCTTCCGCGGCGGCGTGGGCGTGCTGCGGCAGGTCCGCTACCTCGCCGACGGCGAGGTGCTGTCGATGAAGAAGAAGAGCAAGACCCGCCCCTGGGCGCTGGACGGCGGCCACGAGCCCGAGCCCAGCGAGATGGTGCTGTGGCCGGGCACCGACCGGGCCAAGCGGGTCGGCATGTACCGGGCGGCGATGCGGGCGGGGGACCGCTTCGTCAACCGCACCGCGGGCGGCGGCGGGTACGGCGACCCGCTCGACCGCGACCCGGCCGCCGTGGTCGCCGACGTGCTCGACGGCTACGTCAGCGCGGAGGCGGCGGAGCGGGTCTACGGCGTCGTCGTGGACGACTCCGGAGCCTGGCGGCCCACGCCGGCCAGAGCGGCGCGAACGGCCGCCCCGGAGTCCTGACCACGTGGGACACGGCAAGGCGCCGTGGCCGGAAGCAGGTGTTCGCCGCAACGGCGTACTCATGAAGGGTAGAAGATCCATGCACCACCGCATCCCCCCATCAGCGGGACCGTCCCGCCGGGTTCGTCCCCTGCGTCTGGTCGCGGCCGCCCTGGCCGCCTCCCTCGCCCTCGCGGCGTGCGGCGGCGGCGCCGGCTCCACCGGGGCAGGCGCGGACGCGCGCAAGCAGACCCTGATCATCGCCGAGAACGAGCCCCCGGCGACCTTCGACCCCGCCCAGGCGGACAACTCCACCGTGGACGAGGTGTCCATCCCGGCCTACGACACGCTGCTGCGGTACGAGGGCAACGAGCTGTCGCCGTCGGTCGCCACGGAGTGGAAGTTCGACGAGAAGGGCACCGCGCTCGACCTGACGCTGCGCGACGACGTGACCTTCCACGACGGCGCCAAGCTGACGGCCGCCGACGTGAAGTACACGCTCGACCGCGTCGCCCGGCTCGGCATCGGCGTCGCGTCCCTGGTGAGCGCCTACGACTCCACCGAGGTCGTGGACGACACCCACGTGCGGATCAACCTCAAGCAGCCGAACGCGCCGTTCGCCTCCGCGCTCACCCGCGTCTACCTGCTCAACTCCAAGCTCGTGACCGCCAACGCCGGCGACGACGACGGCCAGAAGTGGCTGGCCACCAACGACGCCGGGTCCGGCCCGTACAAGCTGGCCGGCTACACCGCCAACCAGGAGGCGCGCTTCACCCGCTACGACGGCTACTGGGGCGGGTTCACCAACCAGGCCAAGGACGTGGTGTTCCGCTACCTCCCGCAGGCCGCGACCCAGAAGACGGCGCTGGCCTCGGGCGACGTCGACATCGCGATGGACATCGCGCCCACCGACTGGGCCGGGATGGAGGGCTCCGGGTTCACGGTCGACAAGGCCGACACCAACGTCCAGCTGTACGTGTTCTTCAAGATGAAGGACTCGGCGGTGTCGAACCCGAAGCTGCGTGAGGCGATCGCGCACGCCTACGACTACGACCAGCACGTCAGCGCCATCCTCAAGGGAGCCGGCAAGAAGGCCGTCGGCGTCCTGCCCAGCGGCATGACCTGCTTCGACGAGACCACGCCGCAGCCGGTCAGGGACGTGGCCAAGGCGAAGCAGATCCTGGCCGACGCCGGGCTGAGCGGCGTCACGCTCACCATGACGTACCTGAAGGCCACGGCGGAGATGGAGCAGGCCGCCACGCTGCTGCAGTCCAACCTGTCCGAGATCGGCGTCAAGCTGAACCTGGAGGCCATCACCTACCCGCAGTACGTCGAGCGGCTGAAGACCAACGAGACCACGCCGGACCTCGGCATGATCTACGGCTTCCCGCCGTACCCGGACCCGGACGCGGTGCTGTACCTGCAGTTCCACTCCAGCTTCGCCAACGGCGGGCTGAACAGCGGCGGCTACGACAACGCCGAGGTCGACAAGCTCACCGAGCAGGGCCAGCAGGCGACCGACGAGGCCGAGCGGTGCGCCGCGTACAGCGAGGCCCAGAAGCTCATCGCCGCCGACCACTACGCCGTCAACCTGGCGAACTCGCAGTACGTGACGGTCCTGCGCCAGGGCCTGACCGGCTACACCTACCAGCCGGCCCACCACCAGACCGTGGACGTCTACAAGATCCAGGTCGGCTGAGCCGCGGTACGAGGAGGGACCCCCGCATGGCCCGTTTGCTGCTCCGGCGGCTCGTCACGAGCGTCGTCGTGCTGGTCGGCCTGGCCGTCGTCACGTTCCTGATGACCCAGGTGCTGCCCGGCGACCCGGCCCGCGCCGCCGCCGGGCGCAACGCGACAGCCGAGCAGGTGGCCGCCGTCGCCGCCCGGCTGGGCCTGGACCAGCCGGTGTGGGACCAGTTCCTGGCCTACATGGGCCGGCTGTTCCAGGGAGACATCGGGACGTCGGTGTTCACCCAGCGCCCGGTGCTGGAGGATGTCGCGGCCATGCTGCCCTCCTCGCTGGAACTGGTGCTCGCCGCCATGGTGATCAACATCGTGGTGGCGGTGCCGCTGGGGACGTACGCCGCCTGGCGGAGCGGCCGGGCGGCGGACGCCGCCGCCCGGCTGATCACCCTGCTGGGCGCGGCCGTGCCGGTGTTCTGGCTCGGCCTGATGCTCCAGCTGGTGTTCGCCGCCGAGCTCAGGGTGCTGCCCCTCACCGGGCAGCTCTCCTTCGGCCGCCAGGTGCCGGCCATCACCGGCATGACCTCGGTGGACGCGCTGCTCAGCGGGGACATGGCGGCCTTCGGCGACGCCATGGCCCACCTGCTGCTGCCGGCCGTGACGCTCGCCGCGTCGTTCGTGGCGGTGGTGGCCAGGACCGTGCGCTCCTCCATGCTCACCGCGCTGAGCTGCGACTACATCGCGCTGGCCCGGGCGACCGGCGCGTCGGAGTTCCGCGTGGTGGTGCGGCACGGGCTGCGCAACGCGCTGGTGCCCGCCAGCACCATCCTCGGCATGCAGCTCGGCTGGATGCTCGGCTCCACCGTCCTGGTCGAGTCCGTCTTCGGCAGGACCGGCATCGGCTCCTACGCGGTGACCGCGGTGCTGCAGAACGACCTTTACGCCGTGATCGGCACGGTTCTCGTGATCGGAGTGGTCTTCGTGCTGGCGAACATCGCCGTCGACCTCGTCCAGCTCTGGCTGAACCCGAGGCTGCGCCACACCGGCGCCCGCGCCCGGCGCACGACCGTACCTTCCGAGACCCCCGCGACGGAGGTGCCGGCATGAGCGCGCACGCCGCCGCCAAGCCGCGGACCCGGCGCCGGGTGCCCGTCGTGGAGGGGATCGCCCTCGCCGTGGCGGCGCTCGTGGTGCTGATGGCCGTCGCCGGGCCGCTGCTCGCCCCGTACGACCCGTACGCGGTGGACCTCTCCCGGTCGCTCCTGCCGCCGTCGGCCGAGCACTGGCTCGGCACCGACTCCAACGGCCGGGACGTGCTGAGCCGGGTCCTGTACGGCGCCCGCGTCACCCTGCCGGCGACCCTCGTCGTCATCGCCGCCTCCACGCTGATCGGCCTGCTGATCGGCACGCTCGCGGCGCTCGGCGGGAAGGTCGTCGACGAGGTGCTCATGCGGATCACCGACATCGGGCTGTCGCTGCCGGCGATCATCCTGGCCCTCGGCCTGGCCGCCGCGCTCGGGCCCGGCCTGTCCTCCGCGGTCATCGCGCTGTCGCTCACCTGGTGGCCGGGTTACGCCCGGCTGGTGCGCACGCTCGTCCGCGAGGTCAAGGACGCCGAGTACGTCGACGCGGCCCGCGTCATGGGCGTCCCGCAGGGACGGCTGATCTTCCGGCACATCCTGCCCAACGCGCTCAACACGCTCTACGTGCAGACCACGGTGGACGTGGGCGCGGTGATGCTGGTGATCTCCGGCCTGTCCTTCATCGGCGTGGGCGCCCAGGTGCCCTCGTCCGAGTGGGGCGCGATGATCGCCGGTGAGGCCAACAACCTCACCAACGCCTGGTGGGCCGTGGCCTTCCCGGGCCTGGCCCTGCTGCTGACCGCCCTGGCGTTCAACCTGGTGGGCGACTGGCTGCGGGTGCGCAACGACCCGACGATCCGTCAGGAGGCGCGATGAGCACCGACCCCCTGCTCCGCATCCGGGACCTGCGGGTGTCCTACCCGGCGGCGGGAGGCGCGGGAGGCGCGGGAGGCATGGCCGAGGTCGTCCACGGCGTGGACCTCGACCTCGCGCCCGGCGAGCGGGTCGCCCTGGTCGGCGAGTCGGGGTCCGGCAAGTCGGTCACGGCGCGGGCCGTGCTGCGGCTGGATCCGGACGCCCGGCTGTCCGGCGGGATCGAGCTGGAGGGCGTCGACCTGCTGGGGCTGCCGCAGCGCCGGATGCGCGAGATCCGCGGCGGCCGGGTCGGCCTGGTCTTCCAGGACCCGCTGGCTTCGCTCAACCCGGTGATGACCATCGGCCGCCAGGTCATGCAGCCGCTCGTCATCCGGGGCGTGTCCCGAAGGGTGGCCCGCCGCCGGGCGATCGAGCTGCTGGAACGGCTGGGCGTGCGCGACGCGGAGCACCGCGTCGACGACTACCCGCACCAGTTCTCCGGTGGCATGCGGCAGCGCGTGGTGATCGCCATCGCGGTCATCGCCGAGCCCGCGCTGCTCATCGCCGACGAGCCCACGACCGCGCTGGACGTGCGGGTGCAGGCACGGGTCCTGGAACTGCTGCACGAGCTGGCCGCCGAACGCGGCATGTCCATCCTGCTGATCACCCACGACCTGGGCATCGTCGCCGGGTTCGCCGAGCGGGCGGTGGTGATGCGCCACGGCCGGGCCGTCGAGACCGGCACCGTCGACCAGATCTACAACGCGCCCCGGCACGACTACACCAGGGCGCTGCTGGCCGCCGTCCCGCGCATCGGCGGCGACGTCACCCGGCCGCTGGCCGTCATCGGCGCCGCCGGGAACGCGCCCGAGGAGGAGGAATCGTGAGCGAGCCGCTGCTCCAGGTCCGTGACCTGGTCAAGACCTTCGGCGGGCGGCGCGTGCTGGGCGGCGTCTCCTTCGACGTGGCGCCGGGCGAGGTGCTCGGCCTGGTCGGGGAGTCCGGGTCGGGCAAGTCCACCACCGCGCGGTGCGTCACCCGGCTCACCCGCCCGGACAGCGGCCGGGTCCTCCTCGGCGGCCGCGACGTGCTCACCGCCGGGCGGCGCGAGCTGCGCGCCCTGCGGGCGGACATGCAGATGGTCTTCCAGGACCCGTACTCGTCGCTGAACCCGCGCATGACCGTGGCCGAGCTCGTCGGCGAGCCGCTGCTCGTGCACGGGCTGGAACCCGATCGCCGGCGGCGCCGCGAACGGGCCGCGGAACTGCTGGAGACGGTCGGCATGTCGGCCGAGCACCTGGACCGCCACCCGCGCTCCTTCTCCGGCGGGCAGCGCCAGCGCATCTCCATCGCCCGCGCCCTCGCGGTGGAGCCGCGGCTGCTCATCTGCGACGAGCCGGTCTCGTCGCTGGACGTGTCGGTCCAGGCCCAGGTGCTGAACCTGCTGCGCGACCTGCGCGAGCGGCTGGGCCTGTCCATCCTGTTCATCGCCCACGACCTGGCGGTCGTCTACTACCTCTGCGACCGGGTGGCGGTCATGCTCGACGGCGAGCTGGCCGAGATCGGCACCCGCGAGCAGATCTACGGCGAGCCGAGCCACCCCTACACCCGCTCGCTGCTCGACGCCGTGCCCGTCCCCGACCCGGCGCTCGCCAAGCGGCGCCACACCACCGCATGAAGGAGCACCACGTGGAGAATCTGCGCATGTTCGTCAACGGCCAGGCGATGTCGGGCGGCAGCCTGAACGCCGCGCTGGCCGGCGCGCGGTTCCTCGGACCGGCGACGACGGCGCCCCGCTACCGGTTCTACTCCGTACGCGACGAGTTCCCCGGCCTCCACCCGGTCGGCGACGGCTACGCGGTGCCCGGCGAGCTGTACGAGGTCACGTACGAGATCCTGCGCGACCACCTGCTGCCGGGCGAGCCGCCCGAGCTGGAGCTCGGCGTGATCGAGCTGGCCGACGGCAGCGGCTCGCTGTCGATGCGGATGCGCGCCGAGGCGCTGGAGGCGCCGGGCGTCGTGGACATCAGCGAGGCCGGCGGCTGGCGCGCGCACCTGGCCGGAGCCGGCGGATGAGCGACCCCGTGGTGATCCGCGGCGGCACGGTGGCGGAGGCGAGCTGGTGCGCCCCCGCCGACGTGTTCGTCGCGGACGGACGGGTGACCGCGCTGGCCGAGCCGGGCACGCCCGCGCCGCGCGGCACCGCCGAGATCGACGCCGGCGGCATGCTGGTGCTGCCCGGCGGCGTCGACCCGCACTGCCACGTCGGCTTCACCTCGGGTGACTTCACCTCACTCGACGACTACGCCCAGTGCACGACGGCCGCGGTGTTCGGCGGCACCACCACCATCGTGGACTTCGCCATCCCGCGCCCCGGCCAGGCTCCCGCCGACGCCGCGCACGCCCAGCGGGCCAAGGCGGCGGGCGGCCTGTGCGACAGCGCGCTGCACGCCTGCGTCGTGGACTGGGACGAGACGGTGCCCGACCAGCTCCGCTCACTGGTCGCCGACGGCATGCCGACGGTGAAGATGTTCACCACCTACCGCGGCGAGACGATGGCCGACGAGGACACGATCCTGCGCACCATGTCCACGCTGCGTGACCTGGGCGGCATGGTGGTGATCCACTGCGAGGCCAACCACATCATCGAGGACACCCAGACGCGCTGCTCGCACGACGGCCGGATCGGCGCCGAGCACATGGCGGCGACCCGGCCCGAGCTGGCCGAGACCGCGTCCGTGGCCGAGGTGCTGGCCATCGCCGAGTCCCTGAAGGCGCCGGTCTACTTCGTGCACCAGTCCACGCCGGAGGCCGTCGAGCTGGTGGCCGCGGCCAGGCGGCGCGGCCTGGCGGCCTACACCGAGTCCGTCGCGCACCACCTGGTGCTGGACGACGGGCTCTACGCCGGGGCCGCACCCGAGCGGTTCGTGTGCTGCCCGCCGCTGCGCCCGCGCCCGGTGGTGGACGGTCTCGCCCGCCACCTGGCCACCGGCGAGATCACCACGATCGGCAGCGACCACTGCTGTTACGACGTGGCGCAGAAGGAGTCACGCCGGTCCGACGTGCGCGCCATGCCGAACGGGCTGCCCGGCGTCGAGACCCGGCTGCCGGTGATCTTCTCGGAGTTCGTGGCGGGCGGCGCGCTGCCGGTCAGCCGGTTCGTCGAGCTGACCGCGGCCAACCCCGCCCGGACGAACGGCCTGTATCCCCGCAAGGGCACCCTCATGCCGGGCGCCGACGCCGACATCGCGATCTGGGACCCGTCCGCCCGCTGGACGATCACCTCAGGCGACCTGCACATGGCGACCGACTACACGCCGTACGAGGGGATGACGGTCACCGGCAGGCCGCGCACCGTCCTGGTCGGCGGCCGGGTGGTGGTCCACGACGGCGTGCTCGCCGACGCCACCCCGCGAGGCCGCCACCTGGCCGCGAACCCGATCACACCGGCGCCCGCCCGCCGCTGAGCGGAGGGCCGTCCGGCCCGGCGGGCGGTCCCGGCGGCAGCAGCGGTCGCGGCGGGAGCGGGGACGAGTAGACGACGCTCGTGGTGACGCCGCCGAGCGCGCCGATCCGGCCGCTCACCCGTTCCAGGTGCTTCATGTCCGTGGCGACGACCTTCATCACGAAGCAGTCGTCGCCCGTGACGTGATGGGCCTCGATCACCTCGGGGAGCTCGGCGAGCAGGCTGTGCAGCGGCTCGTAGGCGCTGCTCGGGTAGCGCAGGCGCAGGAAGGCCATGATCGTGAACCCGAGCCGCTCCGGGTCGACCTGGGCGCCGTAGCCGGTGATCACGCCCGCCTGTTCGAGCCGCCGGACGCGCTCCGCCGTCGCGCTGTGGCTCATGTTGATGCTCCGCGCCAGGTCCGCGACGCTCTGCCGGCCGTTCGCCTGGAGAGCCCGCAGGATGCTCGCGTCGACCTTGTCGAGCTCGTAAGGGACACTGAAGGTCATGTCCTAGATATTGCATCAAATTCCCCGCTATAGCGGTGGAATGCCGGTGATCGCCTCTTCAACCGAGGCTGGAGCCGTCAGTATCGTCGAGGCATGTCACCCGTCACTTCCGCCGCGAGCGCTCTCGTGGCCCACTTCGCCGGCAAGCTCCAGTTCGAGACGGACCCCTCCGACGTGCACGCCGACCAGGAACGCGGCGCCCGGTTCGTGCTGATCGACTCCCGGGGGGACGACGCCTGGACCCAGGGCCGCGTCACCGGCGCCGTCCACCTGCCGACCGCGCGGATCGCCCGTCGCGCGCCTCTGGAGATCCCCCTGGACATGCCGGTCGTCACCTACTGCTGGGGACCCGGCTGCAACGGCGCCACCCGCGCCGCGCTGGAGTTCGCCAAGCTCGGCTACCAGGTGAAGGAGATGATCGGCGGGTTCGAGTACTGGGCCCGCGAGGGCTACCCTGTCGAGGACGACCACGGCCGGGTCGTCCGCGCGGTGGACCCGCTCACCGCTCCCGCGCACGCCATCGGCTGCGACTGCTGACCCCGCCCGGCCGGGACCGGCTTCGCCGACGTCGCCACCAGGGGTGTATCAACCGCTATGGTTAGCATAGATTCAGGACCTCGGGCGATCACCTCCACGAAGGGGCGACATGACGAACGGTACCCGGCCGCCCAAGGCCGCGATGCTGGTGGCCCAGCGGATCATGCGTGACGTCAGCCGGGACGACCTCCACCCCGGCGACATGCTTCTGCCCGAGCGCATCATGCTGGAGAAGTACGAGATCGGGCGCGGCACGCTCCGTGAGGCCCTGCGGCTGCTGGAGTTCCACGGCGTCATCGCCCTCAAGCCCGGCCCCAAGGGCGGCCCGGTGCTGCTCGACCCCGACCCGTCCCACCTGGCCAGCACCATGCTGCTGCTCATGCAGGTCAAGCAGGCCCCGTTCCGGGCGATCATGGAGGTGCGGGCCACGCTGGAGCCCAAGACGGGCGCCCTGGCCGCCGAGCGCATGAGCGACGACCAGATCGCCGAGCTGGGCCGGTGCCTGGCCGACATGCGTGACCACATGGACGACGACTACATCTTCTTCGACACCAACCAGCGCTTCCACGACATCATCGCCTGGGGGTCGGGCAACGCGCTCTTCGGCTACATCGTCGACTCGCTGCTCGGCATCCTCGACGGCACCGTGGCCGCCGTCGACTACAGCGCCGTGGGCAGCGACTACCCGCAACGCAGGCGCAAGGCCATCCTCAAGGCCCACGAGGAGATCTACGCCATGATCGCCGCCCGCGACGCGGCGGGCGCGGAGGCCCGCATGCAGGAACACATCGACGCCTACGTCCGCTACGTCGAGCGCAAGCATCCGAAGCTGCTGGAGCAGACCATCCGCTGGGACGCGCGGTCCTGAGGTGGAGGGCCGCGAGCGGCCCTCCACCCGGTCACAGACCGGCCGGCCAGTCCGCCTTCTTCCAGGGGGCGCCCGCCCGCATGCGCAGCCGGTCGCCCAGCGCCTGCGGATACTCGCGGACGTCGACGAAGTACATGTAGGCCTGCACCCGCTCGCTGAACCGCCAGCCGTCAGGGCCGCGCCGGTAGCGGTCGTGGTAGCGGAGCGCGGTGATCATCGGCGCGCCGTCCCGCCACACCTCGGCGTGCGAGGAGACCAGCCCGGTGGCCACGTCCGGGTCCTCGTCGTCGAAGTCCACGACGTGGCCGTGGGTGAAGTGGTTCGTCGGCCCGAGGGCGGCGAACCGGCCGCCGAAGTAGGCGGCGATCGCCGCGACGCCCTTGCCCTTGCCGGGCCCGCTCATGGTGCGCAGCTCGGCGTCCTCGGTGAAGAGCGCGCAGACGCCGTCCAGGTCGCGCTCGTCCACCGCGAACCCGTACCGGACGGCCAGGCCGCGGATCTCCTCCAGGTCCTCCAGCCGGCGGATCCGGCTCTCCAGGTCGCTCATGTCCGTCCTCACTCCGGCAGCGGCAGGCCGTTCGCGGCCTCGTGGATCTGGACGTAGACGTTGCGGTAGAAGGTCTTGGCCTTGGCCTTCATGCGCTCGGTCGTCACCGTGCCGTTACGGTAGTTCTGCTGGTAGTCGGGGTTGTCGACGACGGAGACGTCCTCCAGCTCGTAGATGCACAGGTAGTTCGGCCGCCCGTCCAGCGCCTTGTACCTGCGCGCGCTCAGGAAGCCCGGCACCCGGCCGATCTTCTCGGGGATGTGCTCCTCCTCGTACCAGGTGTTGAACTCCTCGTCCAAGGAGTCGGGGATGTCGAACATGGCGACCATCACGCCTGGGCGCTTCGTCATGGTTGTGCCCTCCCGGGGGTCATAATTGGTATGCATGATTAGTATGGTGACCACGTTGCCATGTCAAGAAAAGGTGAGAGCGTCATGAAGGTGTCGGTGCGCTGTTTCGGCTTCCCGCTCACGTGGTACCGGCCCATCGCGGAGACGGCCGAGCAGGAGGGGTTCCACGGGCTGTGGATCCCCGACCACGTCGTCTCGCCGACCATGACCGACGGCAAGTACCCGTACAGCGCGCACGGCCGGCCGAGCTTCGACCCGGCGACGCCGTTCGCGGACCCGCTGGTGATGGCGGGCCACCTGGCGGCCGCGACCTCCCGGATCCGGCTGGGCATCGGCGTCTACGTGCTGCCGCTGCGCCACCCGCTCATCGCCGCGCGCTCGGTGATGTCCGCCCAGGAGCTGTCCGGCGGACGGCTCGTGCTCGGGGTCGGCGTGGGCTGGATGCGCACCGAGTTCGAGTCCCTGGACCAGGAGTTCTCCGGCCGCGGCGGCCGCACTGAGGAGATGCTGGACGTCATGCGCCGGGCCTGGACCGGAGAGCCGGTGCGGCACGAGGGCCGGTGGTACTCCTTCCCCGAGCTCACCATTGCCCCGCCGGTGACCGCGCCGGTGCCGGTGCTCATCGGCGGAGCCAGCGAGCGCGCCCTGGCCCGCGCCGTCCAGCACGGCGAAGGCTGGTACGGCCCTCCCGGCACGGCGGACCAGACCGCTACCTACGTCACCGCGCTCCAGGCGGAGCTGGAGCGCCAGGGCCGCGAGCGCTCCTCCTTCCACATCGTGGCGCGGGCCCCGGAGGACGAGCCGCTCGCCGGCGTCCGTGCGCTGGCCGAACGGGACGTGGACGAGGTCGTGCTGAACCTGCCCAGGGCCGTGGCGGAGGTCGGCGAGGTCACTGCCTGGATCACCGAGGCCGCGGCCCGGCTGCGCGCCGACGGCGCCCTCGCCTGAGCACGGCCCGCCAAGGGCCTGTTGAAGATCACGTCAACAGATCGAGGCGTCTCCGGACGGGGATCCGGGCGCGCCGGTGGCCGGGGCGTCCCCGCCGAGGCACCTGCCGCGCTATCAGTGATAACCAATCGTACGGAATCCACACAGGGCACAGGGTCGGGGCGCGGCGCGCTCCGGCCATCGCTTACCCTGCCCTCATGAGGGTCCGTCCGGGCCTGCCGAGTCCGTCACCGGCAAGATCTGGCTGCTCGCAGACGTTCCGGTGACGCCAAGTCGACGCCGGGAAATCGTTGACGTTGCGCTCTACTGTCCCTATCGTTATCAGGAATTATTGAGGCCTACCTGCACGCCCCCCGGAGATGAGCGCTCCTATGGTTCGTTCCACAAAACTCGTTGCCTCGGCCCTCGCGGTCCTGCTCACGGTTCTCGTCAGCGGATGCGCATCCTCCTCGCCGGAGGGTGGCGAGAGCGCCGCGTCCGGCGATGGCGGGCTGACCACGATCAGTTACATCGACGCCGGCTCGGCCTGTCTGTGCAGCTATCCCAGGCTGCAGGCGGAAGCCCAGGGCTACTTCGCCCAGCAGGGCATCGAGATCGACAACAAGACCTCCATCTTCAACGCCAACCAGCTGATCCAGGCCGTCGCCCAAGGTCAGGCCGACATCGCGCTCACCGGCGGGACCGCTCCGCTGGCCTCGGCCGCGGCCGGCAAGCTGGTCAAGGTGGTGGCGGTGCTCGGCGCCCCGGCGCCCGAGCAGATCACGCTCAACAACCAGACGCTGGAGAAGCTCGCCCAGAAGGGCGTCACGCCTGAGTCCCCGTACCAGGAGAAGCTCGCGGCGCTCAAGGGTTTGAAGATCGCTTCAGCGGCGACCGGCTCCACGACGGACCTCCTGTTCCGGCAGATCCTCACCCTCGGCGGCCTCAAGCCGGACAGCGACGTGACGATCCAGCCGTTCAGCGACGCCGCCGCCGGCACCGCCGCGGTCAAGCAGGGCGCGTCCGACGGGCTCGCCGGGTTCCCCAGCCAGACCACCGGCCCCGAGGCCGACGGCTGGGGCAAGGTGTTCATCGACATCGTCAAGGACGCCCCCGAAGCGGCGAACATCCCCTACATCGTGGTGGCCGTCAACCCGGACTTCCTGAAGAACCAGCCCGACGCGGTGACGAAGTTCCTCAAGGCGATGACGCAGGCCCGTGACGACGCCAAGGACTTCAGCCAGGAGCACAGCGACGCCCTGCACCAGAAGTTCTTCGCCAGCACCAGCGACGCCGCGTGGAAGACCGGCATCGAGGCGATCCTGCCCGTCTTCACCGGCAGCATCGTGCCCACCCAGGAGCTCGCCGACAACCTGATCAAGGTCTACAACATCGGCAAGCCGGACCCGGTCTCCGTGCCGTTCGAGGAGCTCTACGACACCGAGCTCGTCAAGGCCCTGCCGGACGCCTGAGTGAGGGAGAGACCCGTGTCCAGCATCGGAACATCGACCGAGCGCGCGTCCGCCGCGGCGGCACAGGCGGACGACCGTCCGATCGCGGTGAGCTACCACCAGGTCGGGCGCACCTTCACCACCGCCAAGCGCACGTTCACCGCCGTGCAGGGGATCGACCTGGAGATCCGCAAGGGCGAGTTCATCTGCATCATCGGCCCCAGCGGCTGCGGCAAGAGCACCCTGCTCAACATGGCCGCCGGCCTGCTCACCCAGAGCACGGGCGAGGTGCTCTACGACGGCAAGCCCATCAACGGCATCAACAACGACGTCGGCTACGTCACCCAGAAGGACACCCTGCTGCCCTGGCGGACCGTGGAGAAGAACGTCTCGCTCCCGCTGGAGGTGCAGAAGGTGCCCCGCCGGGAGCGCAAGGAGCGGGTCGCCCAGGTGCTCGACCTGGTCGGCCTCGGCCAGTACGGCAACAGGTACCCGTCGCAGCTGTCCGGCGGCATGCTCAAGCGCGCCGCCCTCGCGCAGACCCTCGTCTACCGTCCCAACACGCTGCTGATGGACGAGCCCTTCGGCGCGCTCGACGCGCAGCTGCGGCTCAACCTGCAGCGGCAGACCCTGGAGATCTGGGAACGCGAGCGCAAGACCGTGCTGTTCGTGACCCACGACCTCGAAGAGGCCATCCTCATGGCCGACCGCGTCGTGGTGTTCGGCGCGAACCCGGGGCGGATCATCCACGTCGAGCCCATCACCTTCGCCCGGCCCCGCGACTTCGGATCGCTGCGCACGGACCCCGAGTTCGCCGCGGTCTGGTCACGGCTGTGGGCGCTGCTCAGCCCGCAGATGGAGGATCACTGATGACCAGGTCCGACACGATCGAGGCCGGCCGGCCGGAGGCCGCCCCGAAGCCGGTCGGCGCGCCGGCGGTCTCCGGCGGGCTCAACCCGAGGCTGACCCGGCGCCTGCTGATCACCGCGATCCAGGTGGCGCTGCTCGTCGCCGGGCTCGCGGCCTGGGAGTACTTCGCCGGCAAGCCCGGCGAGCCGCACGTCCTGATCGACCAGTACTACGTCAGCAAGCCGTCCCTCATCTGGGAGGCCATGGGCCTCTGGGTCTCGCAGAACCTGCTGTGGCCGAGCCTGTGGGTCACGCTGCAGACGACCGTGATCGGGTTCGTGCTGGGCGCGCTCGCCGGCCTCGTGGCCGGGTTCGTCCTCGGCGTCAGCCCGTTCCTCGCCGCCGTCTGCCAGCCCTTCGTGGACGCGATCTACGCGATCCCGCGGCTGGCCCTGGTGCCGCTGTTCATGCTCTGGTTCGGCATCGGCATCGGCTCCAAGCTGGCCCTGGTCATCAGCGTGGTCGCCTTCCTCGTCTTCTACTCCACGTACGCGGGGGTCAAGGACGTCGACCACCTGCTGGTGGACAAGCTCCGGCTCATGCGGGCCAGCCGCCTGCAGGTGCACCTGAAGGCCACCCTGCCCTCGGCGATGACGTTCATCATCTCCGGCCTGAGCGTGTCGGCCCCGTACGCGCTCGTGGTCGCGGTGACGGCCGAGATGATGTCGTCCAACCGCGGGCTGGGATACCTGCTCGTGCAGTCGGCCAACCAGTTCGACACCGCCGGCACGTTCGCCGCGATCTTCGTGCTCATGATCGTGGGCATCGCCCTGATGCTGCTGATCCGGCTCATGGAGATGTGGCTGCTCCGCTGGAAGCCCAAGCGGCCGACCGGGCGGGCCTGATGGAGACGTTCATCGCGCTCGGCCCCGCCGGGCTGCCCGCCCCTGACGGGGCCGCCGTCTGGTCGCTGGCGCGCGACATCGGCGAGAACGACACCGTCTTCCCCGTCCTGGCGCTCGCCCGCGTGACCGGTCCCGGCGCGCTCGGCCCCGGGTTCGGTGACGTCGCCTGGCGGGCCGTGCCGCAGACCGGATGGGTCAGCCCTTCGGCGTCCGAGTCCCTGCCCGAGGACCATCGGGAGATCTTCGTGGTCTTCAACAACGCCGTCCAGGGCCGGGAGGACGAGTACGCCCGCTGGTACGACCAGGTGCACCTCGCCCACACCTTCGAGCACATGGGATTCGAGGGCGCCCAGCGCTTCGCCCTGGAGCCGGTCGGCGGGCAGAGCCCGCCCTACCGCTACCTCACCCTGTACGCGGTGCCCGAAGGCGGGATCGGCCGGTGCGAGGAGCGCCGGATCGCCGTGGGGGAGGAGCGCGAGCGCGCCGCCCGCGCCGGCCGGGAGCCCGAGGTGCCGGTGAGCGACGCGCTCACCGGGCCCCGCCACGCCAACTACTTCAGAAAGGTCCCCGGCTGATGTCAGACGTGTCAGGTCTGCGGTTCCTCATCACCGGCGGCGCGAGCGGCATCGGCGCCGAGACGGCGCGCCTGGCCGCGGCCCGCGGCGCGACGGTGGTCATCGCGGACATCGCCGACGACGCGGCCAGGCGGCTGGCCGCCGAGATCGGCCCCCGCGCCGACTACGTGCGCGGCGACATGAGCGACCCCGCCTCGATCACCGAGATGGTGGAACGTGCCACCGCTCTCATGGGCGGCCTCGACGTGCTGCACAACAACGCCGGCGTGGCCGACGCCGTGGTGAGCCGCACCCTCGGCATCGAGGACTTCGGCTCGGAGGAGTGGGACCGGGTGCACGCCGTCAACCTGCGCGGCCCGTACCTCGCCGCCCGCGCCGCGCTGCCGCACCTGCGGCGCAGCGAGAACCCCTCCATCATCAACGCCGCCTCGATCGCCGCCGGCCTGGCCCGGCCGCACACCCTCGCGTACGCGGCCAGCAAGGCCGGAGTGGCCCAGCTGACCCGCAGCCTGGCGCTGGAGCTCGCCCCCGACGGCATCCGGGTCAACTGCTACGCGCCCGGGATGATCGAGACCGAGATGGCCTCGCGCTACATCGCCTCCCGCCCCGACCCCGAGGCCACCCGCCGGGACGTCCTGGCGAACTACCTCAGCCGTTCCATCGGCAAGCCGCGTGACGTGGCCGAGGTCGTCTGCTTCCTGGCGAGCCCCGCCGCCGCGTTCGTCAACGGCGCGGTGTGGAGCGTCGACGGCGGGTTCACGGCCTGGAAGGCCACCGGGTCCGAGCTGGAGTCGTGAGGAGTTGTGATGACTGATCGTGGTCTGCCGGAGCTGCTGTCCCCGGAGGTCGCCGCCGACCCGCACGCCTTCTACCGCCGCCTGCGCGCCGAGGCGCCGGTCGTCTGGGACGAGAGCGTGCGGGCGTACCTGGTCAGCAGGTACGAGGACGTCGCGCGGGTGTACAAGAACCCGGTCTTCAGTACGAAGGCGTACGAGTGGCAGCTCGAACCGGTGCACGGCAAGACGATCCTGCAGATGGACGGCACCGAGCATGCCCGGCACCGGGCCCTGGTGTCTCCCGCCTTCCGGGGCAAGAGCCTGGACCGGCTGCACCCGATGCTCATGCGCAACGCGGGCGCCGTGGTGGAGGAGATCGTGCTGCGCGCCGCGACGGACCTCGCCGGGGAGCTGGCCGGGCGGCGTGACGTCGACCTGGTGCGCGACTTCGCCAACTACTTCCCGGTGTACGTGATCGCCGACCTGCTCGGCTTCGACAAGGAGGACCACCCGAGGTTCCTGCGGTGGTACACCGCCGTGATCCGGGTCATCTCCAACCTCGGCCGCGACCCCGAGATCATCGCCGAGGCCGCCGCCATCCGGGCGGAGATCAGCGAGTTCGTCACCCCGTTCATCGCCGAACGGCGGGCGAACCCCGGAGAGGACCTGCTGTCGGTCCTGGCCACCGCCGAGATCGACGGCGAGCCGCTCGCCGACGACGAGATCAGGGCGTACGTCAGCCTGCTGCTGACGGCCGGGGCGGAGACGACCGACAAGACCTTCGCGAGCCTGTTCCGCAACCTGCTCGCCGACCCCGGCCAGTTCGAGCGGATCAGGCATGACCGCTCGCTGGTCGTCAAGGCGGTCGCCGAGACGCTGCGGTTCTCCCCGCCGACGCAGATCAACACGCGGGAGACGACGGAGGACGTCGAGCTCGGCGGCGTGCTCATCCCGGCGGGGTCCACGGTGCTGGTGCTCATCGGCTCGGCCAACCGCGACGACCGGCGCTACGCCGATCCCGACCGGTTCGTGCTGGAACGCGATGACCTGGACGCGACCAAGGCGTTCTCGGGAGCGGCCGACCATCTGGCGTTCGGCTCCGGGCGGCACTTCTGCCTGGGAGCCATGCTGGCGAAGGCGGAGCTGGAGATCGGCGTGAACCTCTTCCTGGACCGGTTCCCGGAGATGCGGCTGGCCGACCCTGAGGCGGCGGGTGACGTCGGGCTGAAGATGCGCGGGCCGCGTACCGTGCCCGTGACCCTGTAGCGGGAACGGGTGGAACCGGCCGAGACCGTCCAGGCGTTCCGGCCGGTGCCCGCCGGCGGGCGGGCGTGGTGGGCGGCCATCCTCATGCTGGCGGCGGTGGTGTCCACCCCGATCCTGGTGGGTGTCCTGGCCGTCGAGATCCAGGCCGACCTGGGCATCGGCGACGGCGCGCTCGGGCTGTGCGTGACCGCGTTCTGGGCGTGCACCGGGCTCACCGCCCTGGCCGGCGGCCGTCTGATCGACCGCGCCGGCTGGCGGCGCGCGGCCCTGGCGGGGCTGGCGGTCAGCCTGGTGAGCCAGCTCGGCGTCGCCACGAGCGGGTCGGTCGCGGCGCTGCTGGCGTGGCTGGTCGTCGCGGGCGTGGGGTACGGGGTGGTCGCGCCCGCCAGCAACCTGGTCGTGGTCCGGGAGATCCCCGCCCGGCTGCGCGGCACGGCGCTGGGCGCCAAGCAGTCGGCGACCCCCGTCGTCGCCCTCCTGGCCGGGCTCGCCGTCCCCCTGGTGGCCCTGACCATCGGCTGGCAATGGGCCTTCGTCCTCGCCACCCTCCTGACCGTGGCCGCAGCCGCAACCAGCCTCCCCCGCACCCGGCCCTCACCTCGGGCCGCCCGTCCGGAGCACACCCCCGCGTCCACGTCACCGGCCGCAAGCTCCTCTCACGCGAACCAAGACCCGCCGACGACTACGCCCACGAGGCAACCCGCACGCAAAGATCAAGATTCGGCGGGGTCCGCAGAAGAGACGCGGCCCACGCCTGCGGGTCCGGGCCCTACGGCGAGTGCGGGGTCTGTGGCGGCGGTCGGGGAGGCGCGGTCTGAGAGCGCGGGTTCGGGGCTTGTGGCGAGTGCGGGGTCTGTGGCGGCGGTCGGGGAGGCGCGGTCTGAGAGCGCGGGTTCGGGGCTTGTGGCGAGTGCGGGGTCTGTGGCGGTGGCCGCTGGGGAGG
>NZ_JBVJKR010000030.1:0-18603 GCF_055585125.1 Nonomuraea sp. NPDC054003 | reverse complement strand
CGGCGCGGTCTGAGAGCGCGGGTTCGGGGCTTGTGGCGAGTGCGGGGCCTGCGGTGGCCGCTGGGGAGGCGCGGTCTGAGAGCGCGGGTTCGGGGCTTGTGGCGAGTGCGGGGCCTGCGGTGGCCGCTGGGGAGGCGCGGTCTGAGAGCGCGGGTTCGGGGCCTGTGGCGAGTGCGGGGCCTGCGGCGGACGCTGGAGAAGTGCGGCCCGCGCCTGCGGGGCCGGGGTCTGCGGCGGTTGCGGGGGAGGTGCGGTCCGATAGCGGGGGGCCGGGGGTGGTGACGTCGTTGGTGCGGGTTTCGGTTGTGGCCGGGCTTGGGACGTTGTCCATTGGTTCGCTCACGACCTTTGCTGTGAGCACGCTCACGCGGGCCGGGCTCGATGTCAGTACGGCGGGGCTGGTGATCTCGGTCACCAGTCTCGTGTCGCTCGTCGTGCGGCTCGGCGCGGGGCGGCTGGCGGACCGGCGCGGGTCGGACGGGTTCAGGCCCGCGGCCGTGATGATCGCCGCCTGCGCCCTGGGGATGCTCGCGATGGCCTCGGGCGGCACCGCGCTCACCGTGGCCGGCACCGTCGTCGCCTTCTGCGGCGCGTGGGGCTGGCCCGCGTTGCTGCTGATGGGCGTGCTGGCGCAGCATCCGGACCGGCCGGGAGTGGCCGGGGCCAGGTTCCAGCTGGGCACCGCCCTGGGCGCGGCCACCGGGCCGCTGCTGTTCGCCGCCGTGTCCGAGGCCGCGGGCCTGCACGCCGCCTGGCTCACCGTGACGGCCTGCACGGCGTTGTCCGCGGCCCTCGTCCTTCTCAGCAGCCGGACCCGAGTTGCAGGACGAGGATAATCATGTGTATCAATAGGAGGGATTGCAGAGGAGTCAGGATGGGTTCTGGAGTGCGGTTCGGCATCCTCACCACGCCGATCCACGGCGCCGAGACGCCGTACGGGCAACAACTGAGAGAGCACCGCGAGCTGGTCAGGGTCGCCGACCAGCTCGGCTTCGACATGATGGTGGCCGGTCAGCACTTCCTCGGCACCGAGCTGCGCTACTACCAGCCGGTCCCGTACCTCACGTACCTGCACGGCGCCGCGCCCCGCATGACCGCCGTCACCGGGATCATGCTGCTGTCCATGGCCAACCCGGTCGACCTGGCCGAGCAGATCGCCACGCTCGACGTGGTCACCGACGGCCGCTGCGTCTTCGGCGCCGGGCTCGGCTACTCCGAGCGGGAGTTCCGCGCCTTCGGCATCGACTCCCGCTCCAAGGTCAAGCGGTTCGAGCACGGCCTCGCCCTCATCAAGGCCCTGTGGTCGGGGGAGAAGGTCGACTTCGACAGCCCGTACTGGAAGGTCGAGGACGTGCTCCCGGCCGTCCAGCCGGCGCGGCCGGGCGGGCCGCCCGTCTGGATCGGCGGCCAGTCGGAGGCGGCCGTGCGGCGCGCGGCACGGCTGGGCGACGCCTGGTACGCGCCGCCGTTCCCCAGCCACGACGAGCTGGCCGGCCTGCGCGAGATCTTCCTGGAGGAGCGCGCCGCGCACGGCCTGCCCCTCGACGGCGACTTCCCGCTGCGCCGCGAGCTCATCGTGGCCTCCTCCCGCCGCGAGGCGGAGGAGCTGGCCCGGCGGCGCAGCGCCCTGCGCTACCAGACCTACCGCTCGTGGGGCCTGTCGGGCGAGAACACCCCGGTCCAGGCGGACGCGCCCGGCATCGACGTCGAGCGGCAGTTCCTGCTCGGCTCGCCGGCCGAGATCGTCGACCAGCTCGGCCGGCTCCGCGACGAGCTGGGGATGACGCACTTCATGTTCAAGTCGCACTGGCAGGGGCTCCCGCACACCGAGGCGATGCGCCAGCTTGAGCTGTTCGGCACCCGGGTGCTGCCCGAG
Source organism: Nonomuraea sp. NPDC054003 (assembly GCF_055585125.1). Taxonomy (NCBI): domain Bacteria; kingdom Bacillati; phylum Actinomycetota; class Actinomycetes; order Streptosporangiales; family Streptosporangiaceae; genus Nonomuraea; species Nonomuraea sp. NPDC054003. The sequence goes on along the minus strand of NZ_JBVJKR010000030.1, from coordinate 16,727 downwards.
CTGGCCGGTTGAGACGCAGAGAGGATCAGATGGTGACAGCCACCGACATGGCCGGCGAGGCGGCGCAGGAGCTCGGAGCGCTCGTGCGCGACTTCGGTCTCAAGGAGATCCGCCCCCGGATCCGGGAGCTGGAGGAGGCCGGGGAGTTCCCCCGCGACCTCTACCGGCAGATGGGCGAGCTGGGCTTCTTCGGCTGCTGCTTCCCCGAGCAGGTGGGCGGGACCGACGCCGGCTACCAGGCGCTGGCCGCGGTCGCCGAGCAGCTCGCCTGGGCCTACCCGCCGCTGAGCGCCGCGATGAACCTCCAGGCCGCGACCGTGCCGCTGACCATCGCCAACTGGGGCGCCGCCGAGCTGGTCGAGCGGTACGTGCCCGGCCTGATCTCCGGCACGCTCCTGGGCTGCAACGCGATGACCGAGCCCGACGGCGGCTCCGACCTGCTGGGCGCCATGCGGACCAGGGCCGTGCGCGACGGCGACCACTACGTCATCACCGGCAGCAAGATGTGGATCACCAACGCGAACGTCGCCGACGTCGCCGTGGTCTACGCCAAGACCGATCCCGAGCTGGGCCACCGCGGGGTGAGCGCGTTCGTGGTGCCCACCGGCACGCCGGGCTTCGCCACCAGCCGGGTGCCCTGCCGGGTGCTCGGCAAGCTGATGCCCACCAACGAGGTCATCCTCAGCGAGGTCCGGGTGCCGGCCGCCAACCTGCTCGGCGAGGAGGGCGAGGGCTTCAAGGTCGCCATGAGCGCCATGGACTACGGCCGGCTCTCCGTCGCCGCCCGCTCGGTCGGCCTCGCCCAGGCCTGCCTGGACGCCTCGGTCGAGTACGCGAACCAGCGCGAGGCGTTCGGCCAGCGGATCGGCTCCTTCCAGATGGTCAAGAAGCAGATCGCGGACATGGCCTGCGAGGTGTCGGCCGCCAGGGCTCTGGTCCAGGACGCCGCCGCCCGCTACGACGAGGGCGTCATCCCCACCCGGGAGAGCTCCATCGCCAAGTACTACGCCGGCGAGGTGTGCAACCGGGCGGCCCAGGCCACCGCCGAGATCTTCGGCGGTTACGCCTTCAGCGACGAGCTGCCGATCAGCACCTATCTCAACTACGCCAAGCTCTGGCAGACCGGCGAGGGCTCGGCCAACATCCAGGCCGTCCTGATCGCCGACGACGCCCTGGGCTGGAAGTCCATGGACCGGCACCGCCGTCCATCCAAGCCGGGAGCGCGCGCGTGAACCTGGAACTCGACGGCAAGGTCGCCATCGTCACCGGAGCCAGCCGCGGCCTCGGCGCCGCGGCCGTGCGCAGCCTGGTGGCCGAGGGCGTGAACGTGGTGGCCGCCGCCCGCTCCGGCGACGAGCTGGACAAGCTCGCGGCCGAGGCGCCGGGCCGCATCGCCGGCGTCGTGTGCGACATGCGCGACGCGGCCGGGCTGGCGGCCCTGCCGGAGCGGGCGCTGCGGGAGTTCGGCCGGCTGGACATCCTGGTCAACAACGCCGGCATCGCGCCCGCGGGGAAGTTCCTGGACGCCACCGCCGAGCTGCTTGAGGACGTCTTCGCGGTCAACGTGGTGGCGCCCGCATTGCTCGCCCGCGCCTGCGGCGAGATCTTCGTCGGGCAGGGCTCGGGCAAGGTCGTCAACGTCGCCTCCATCTCCGGCGTGCGCGGCAAGGGCAGCCTCGCGGTCTACTCGGCGTCCAAGGGCGCGCTGGTCCGGCTCACCGAGGCGCTGGCCGCCGAATGGTCCAGGCACGGCGTCCAGGTGAACGCGATCGCCCCCGGCGCGTTCGCCACCGAGGCGCAGCGCGCGGTGCTCGACGACCCCGAGACGCTGCGCCGCCGGGTCGCCAAGATCCCCGCCCGCCGGGTCGCCGACCCGGCGGAGATCGGCGCCCTGGTCTGCTACCTGGCCTCGCCGCTGAGCGGCTTCGTCAGCGGGGCCACGTACGTCATCGACGGCGGCGAGACCGCCAAGATCTGAGGAGACTCCTGTGAACGGTTTTCGGCTCAGCGATGAGCAACTCCACCTGCGCGAGGTCGCCGCGAAGGTGGCCAAGGAGGTGTACGCGCCCAAGGCCGCGCAGTGGGACCTGGAGCGCGCGCCGCTGCCCGCCGAGGAGGTGACGCGCCTGGCCGAGCTGGGCTTCCTCGGCCTGGCCCTGCCCGAGGAGTACGGCGGCGCGGGCGGCACCCTGCTGGACGCCCTGATCGTGATCGAGGAGCTGGCCAAGGAGTGCCGCTCCGCCGCGTTCCAGGTGTTCGAGGCGAACGTGGGCCCGGCCCGGGTGCTGGAGTTCTTCGGCACCGAGGAGCAGCGCCAGAAGTACCTGCCGAAGGTGGTGACGGGCGAGGTGACGATGGCCATCGGCATCTCCGAGCCCGACGCCGGCTCCGCCGCCACCGACATGACCACCCGGGCGCGGCTGGAGGGTGACGAGTACGTCATCAACGGCACCAAGCGGTGGATCTCCAACGGCGGCCACGCCGACCACTACCTGCTCTACTGCAGGCTCAGTGACGCGCCCGGGTCGAAGGGCATCGGCGCGATCATCGTGTCCGCCGACACGCCCGGCCTGTCGTTCGGGCAGCGGGAGCGGCTGATGGGCTGGCGCACCATCCCGTCCGCCGACCTGATCTTCGAGGACGCCCGGGTGCCCGCCGAGAACCTGGTGGTCGGGCCCGGCGGGTTCCGCGACCTGTTCGGCGTCTTCTCCATCGAGCGGCTCGGCAACTCCACCATGAGCCTGGCCCTCGGGCAGGCCGCGCTGGACCGCGCCGTCGCGTACGTGCAGGAGCGCAAGCAGTTCGGCCGGACGCTGGTCGAGTTCCAGAACGTGCAGATGACCGTCGCCGACATGGCGCTCCAGGTCGAGGCCGCGCGGCTGCTCATCTACCGGGCGGCGGGCAACGCCGGCCGCGGCCTGCCGGACCCGCTGGAGGTGTCGCTGGCCAAGTGCTTCGCCAACGAGATGGGCAAGCGGGTCTCCGACCTGGGCATGCAGATGCACGGCGGCAACGGCTACACCGAGGAGTTCGGCCTGGAGGCGCTGCACCGCGACGCGCACGGCTGGGCCATCGCCGGCGGCACGCCCGCCATCCAGCGGGTCAGGATCGCCTCCGAGCTGTTCGGGCGCGGCTTCGACCAGCGTCCGGCGGCCGCGCGATGAGCGGCGCCGAGTTCGAGCTGCCCGAGCGCTATCACGGGCTGCGCGAGGAGGCCGCGGCGCTCGCCGCGTCGGTCGCGCACCTGGCCGCCGAGGCGGACGAGGCCGACGCGATCGACCCGGGGATGCGCGCGGCGCTGGCCGCGAGCGGGCTGGCCGCCGTGTGCGTGCCCGCCGAGTACGGCGGCCGGTACGCGGACATCGACCCGCTGGCCGTCGCCGTCGTCCGCGAGCAGCTGGCCGCCGAGAGCGCGCACCTGGACTCGCTCTTCGCCATGCAGGGCATCGGCAGCTACGCGCTGGCCAGGGGCGGCACGCCCGAGCTGCGCGAGCGGTGGCTGCCCCGGGTGGCCGCGCTGGACGCGATCGCCGCGCTCGGGCTGACCGAGCCGGACATCGGCTCCGACCTGCGCGGCACCGCCACCACCGTCGCCGAGGACGGCGACGAGCTGGTGGTCGACGGTCACAAGTCGTTCATCACCAACGGCGGCGACGCCGACTTCTACTGCGTGCTGGGCAAGGAGGAGGCGGGCCTGTCCATGGTGCTGGTGCCCGCGGACACGCCCGGCCTGACCACCACCCGCCCGCACCAGATCATCGCCCCGCACGTCCTGGGCGACGTGGTGCTGGACGGGGTCCGGGTGCCCCGGTCGTGGCGGCTGGGCGAGCCCGGCAAGGGCATGCGGCTCGGCCTGGCCACGCTGGCGACCTTCCGGGTGTCGGTGGCCGCCGCGGCGGTCGGCACCGCGCAGGCGGCGCTGAAGGAGGCCACCGTGCACACCGCGAACCGCGAGCAGTTCGGCCGGCCGCTCATCCAGCTCGGCGCCGTGGCCGACCAGCTCGCCAGGTCGTGGACCGAGATCGAGATGGCCCGCGCGTTCACCTACCGGGCCGCCGCGGCGGCCGCCCGCGACCCGCTGGGCAGCCTGCACCTGTCCTCGATGGCCAAGGTGGCGGCGACCGAGACGGCCGGCCGGGTGGTCGACCGGTGCGTCCAGGTGATGGGCCGGTTCGGGCTGGTCCGGGGGTCGAAGATCGAGCGGCTCTACCGTGCGGCCCGGCCGATGCGCGTCTACGAGGGCGCCACCGAGGTCATCTTCGACTCGCTCTCCCGCAAGCTGGTCAAGGAGCTCGCCACATGATCATCGACGCGCACGCGCACGTCTGGCCGGACGAGATCGCCCGCAAGGTGCTGGCCGACCGCCCGGTCGGCCTGGACCCGGTGCACGACGGGACCCTGGACGGCCTGCGGGCCACCATGGACGCGGCCGGCATCGACCTGGCCGTCTGCCTGGCCGTGGCCAACGTGGCCAGGCACGTGGCCGGCACCAACCGGTTCATCGGCGGCATCGACCGCACCAGGTTCATCCCGTTCGGCACCGTCCACCCGGACCTGACGGTGGAGGAGAACCTCGCCTCGCTGAAGGACAACGGGATCCCCGGCGTGAAGCTGCACCCGCTGTTCCAGGAGCTGTCGCTGGGCGACTCCCGGGTGGTGGAGCTGCTGTCCGCGCTGGCCGAGGAGGGCATCGCCGTCATCACGCACGTGGGCGCCGGCGGCGACGAGGCGGCCAACGAGCGGGGCGCCTCGCGGCACATCCCCGCCCTGGCCGAGCGCATCCGGGGGCTGACCCTGATCGCCTGCCACTTCGGCGGCTACCACCGGCTGGAGGAGGCGGAGGAGGTCGTGGCCGGCTCCGGGGCGGTGCTGGAGACGTCCTGGCCGCCCAGCCTCGGGAGCCTGCCGCCCGAGCGGGTACGGAAGATCATCGAGAGGCACGGCGCCGATCGCGTGGTGTTCGGCTCCGACTGGCCGATGACCGACCCGGCCACGGAGATCGCGGCGGTGCGGGCGCTGGGCCTGCCGCCGGAGGACGAGGCCGCGATCCTCGGCGGGAACCTGGCGGGCCTCCTGGGCCTCCAATGACCGTGGTGCCGCCGCGCGTCCCCCGGCCGCGGCGGCGCCACGCAAGCCCGCCACCAGGAGAAATTCGATGAGGCTGACCGATTGACGCGGCCGAATCTATGCATAAGATTAGCATCAAGTGAGATCGTGATGGGGAGCAGCGAGTGAAGACAGTCCGACTGGGTGCGGGTATGGCTTTCTGGGGGGACAGCGTGCTCCCCGCCGTCCAGATGGTGGAGCGCGGGGAGATCGACTACCTCTGCTGCGACCATCTGGCCGAGCTGACCATGTCGATCCTGAGCAAGCAGAAGTCCCGCAACCCCGAGTACGGCTACACGCGTGACGTGCTCGACCTGCTGCGCCTGAGCATCCGCCAGTGCGTGACCAACGGCGTCAAGGTCATCACCGACGCCGGCGGCGCCAACCCGCGCGCCTGCGCGGAGCGGGTCGCCGAGCTGTGCAAGGACCTCGGCCTGACCGGCGTCCGCATCGCCGTGGTGACCGGCGACGACATCAGCGGCGACATCGACCGGCTGATGGCGCAGGGCGTCTCGTTCACCAACATGGACACGGGGGAGCCTCTCTCCTCGGTCCGTGACAGGCTCACCCACGCCAACGTCTACACCGGCGCCGACGGCATCGTGACGGCCCTGGAGCAGGGCGCCGACATCGTCATCTGCGGCCGGGTCACCGACATCGCGCTCTACCTGGGGCCGTTGCGGCACGAGTTCGGCTGGGCCGCCGACGACTGGGAGAGGCTCGGCATGGCCACCGTCGTCGCGCACGCGATCGAGTGCGGCGGCCAGGCCACCGGCGGCCTCTACGACGGCGGCTGGTGGAAGACCCCCGGCCTGGAGAACCTCGGCTACCCCATCGCGGACGTCAGCGAGGACGGCACCGCGGTCATCACCAAGACCCCCGGCAGCGGCGGCAGGGTGGACATCGGCACGGTGAGCGAGCAGCTCGTGTACGAGATCCTCGACCCGGCCAACTACCTCACCGCCGACGTCACGGCCGACTTCTCCGGCGTCCGGCTCACCGAGGTCGGCCCGGACCAGGTCCGCATCACCGGCGGCACCGGCCGCGCCCGCCCCGACACGCTCAAGGTCAACATGGGCTACCGGGCCGGCTTCATCGGCGAGGTCCAGTTCACCTACACCTGGCCCGACGCCTACGCCAAGGCCCGGCGCGGCATCGAGTTCCTGGAGAACCGGCTCGACAGGGCCGGCTTCAAGTCCGACGACGTGCAGATCGAGTACGTCGGGCGCAACTCCATGTGGGGCGACCGGGTGGCCGAGCCCGACCCGGCGGACGACGACCTGCTGGAGCTCGTGGTGCGCTACGCCGCCCGCTGCCCGGACGAGACCGAGGCGCGCAAGGTCTTCACCGAGAGCGTCCCCCTGTACAACAACGGCCCGGCCGGCGTGGGCGGCATCGGCACCCGCCCGCCGCTGAAGGAGCTGTTCTCGCTCTGGCCCTGCCTGATCCCCCGCGAGCACGTGACCGCGGCCGTCGACATTCTGGAGGTCTGAGATGGCGAACATCAGGGTCGCCGACATCGCCCACGGCCGCTCGGGCGACAAGGGCGACGTGTGCAACGTCGGCCTGGTCGCCTACGACGACGCGGGCTACGCCTCGCTGAAGAGCGAGCTCACCGAGGAGCGGGTCAAGGAGCACTACGGCTCCCTCGTGCGCGGCACTGTCACCCGCTACGAGATCCCCGGCATCAAGGCGCTCAACTTCGTGCTCACCGGGGCGCTCGACGGCGGGGGCACCCGCTCGCTGCGCTCGGACCACCTGGGCAAGACCATGTACGCCTGGCTGCTGCGCATGGAGATCACCGCCGCCGAGGACGTCCCCACCTACCCGACGGGACCGCGGCCGGAGGCGGTCGCGTGATCACCGTCACCGGCGCGGAACCCGCCGTCCAGACGCTCTTCAACCCCCGGTCCGTCGCCGTGATCGGCGCGTCGAGCAAGCCCGGCACGCTCAGCTGGTGGCCGCTGCGCCTGCTCGTCCAGTACGGCTTCGCGGGCGGCGTGCACCCGGTCAACCCGTCCCGCAGCGAGATCGAGGGCGTGCCCTGCGTCGCCTCGCTCGCCGACGTCGGCGGGCCCGTCGACCTGGCGCTCATCGCGCTCAACGCCAAGAACACCGTCCAGGCCGTACGCGACTGCGCCGCCGCCGGCGTCAAGGTGGCCGTGCTGCCCTCGCAGGGCTTCGGCGAGACGGGCGAGGACGGCCGGGCCATGGAACGCGAGATGCTGGCCGCCGCCCGCGAGAGCGGGCTGCGCATCGTCGGCCCCAACACCGACGGCGTCGGCAACCTGGCCACCGGCGCGCTCGCCACCATCCAGCCCATCTTCGGCCAGGGCGTCGAGCCCGGCCGGGTCGCGGTGATCACCCAGAGCGGCGCCACCGCCGCCTCCCTGATCATGCGGCTCAAGGAGGAGGGCATCGGCACCCGGCTGTACGCCAGCGCCGGCAACGAGATCGACCTGGGCCTGGCCGACTACCTGTCCGTCGCCCTGCAGGACCCCGAGGTCTCCATGGTGGTCTCGTTCGTCGAGGCCATCCGCCGCCCCGACGACTTCGTCAAGGTCGCCGAGCTGGCCGCCGAGCTGGGCAAGCCGATCGTGCTCATCAAGGTCGGCAGGACCGAGCAGGCCGCCCGCCGGGCCGCCGCGCACACCGGCGCGCTGGCCGGCGCCGACGAGATCTACCAGGCGGTCTTCGACTCGCTCGGCATCATCAGGGTCGACGAGCTCAGCGAGGTCGTCGCCGTCGCCAAGTTCTACCTGTCACGCGGGCTGCCCCAGGACGACGGCGTCGCCATCATGTCCGTCTCCGGCGGGCAGGCCGGCGCGCTCGCCGACCGGGCCGCCCGCTCCGGCGTCACCGTGCCCGACCTCGGCCCGGCGGCCACCGCCGAGCTGGAGGAGCTGCTGGCCTTCGGCACCGCCATCAACCCGTGCGACCTGACCGGCGAGGTGGCCAGGGACAGCGGCCTGGCCACCGCCGCCTACACCGCCTTCGACGCCGACCCGGCCATTTCCACGGTCGTGTACGCGCGCAAGGAGCTGACCGGCGACGCCGGGCGGCGCGCCTCCGAGCGGATCGCCGCGGCCGCCGCGCCGAAGGAGCGCACCCCGCTCGCGATCTACTCCATGGACGGGGAGCTCAACGACGAGGAGAAGGCGGCGTTCGCCGAGGCGGACATCCCCGTCTTCACCTCGGCGGGCGAGCTGTTCACCGCCGTCCGCACGCTGGCCGCCTACCGGCGCGGCGCCGAGCGCGCCCGCACCAGGAAGACCGGCCCGGCGGCCCGCACCGGGGAGTCCGGTGGGGCGGGAACCGTCCCGGCGATCCGCACCGGGGAGTCTGGTGGGGCGGGAACCGTCCCGGCGGCCCGGACCGGGGAGTCCGGCCAGGCGGCCTCGCGCGCGCTGCCCGGCGGCGCCGGCCCGCTGGACGAGGCGGCCGCCAAGGCGCTGCTCGCCGAGTACGGGGTCGCCGTCCCCGCCGAGGCGCTGGCCACGAGCGCGGACGACGCGGTGGCGCACGCCGAGCGGATCGGATACCCGGTCGTGCTCAAGGTCGCGGACGCCCGCGTCCCGCACAAGACCGAGATCGGCGGCGTCGAGGTCGGCCTGGCCGGCGCCGCCGCCGTGCGCGCCGCGTACGAGGGGATCGACGCCCGCGCGCGGGCACACCTCGGCGACGCCCCCGAGGGCGTGCTCGTGCAGCAGCAGATCACCGACGGCGTCGAGATGATCGCCGGCATCGTGGTGGACCCCCAGTTCGGCCCGTTCGTGCTACTGGGCAGCGGGGGAGTGCTCACCGAGCTGCTCTCCGACGCCGTGCTGCGGCCCGCCCCGGTGGAGCCCGGCGAGGTCCGCGACATGATCGCGGAGCTGCGCGGCCGGAAGCTGCTCACCGGCTTCCGCGGCGCCCCGCCCGCCGACGTGGACGCCCTGGCGGACACCGTCAGCGCCCTGTCGAGGCTCGGCGCCGACCACGCGGACCGGATCGCCGAGCTGGACCTCAACCCTGTGCTCGTCCGGCCCGCCGGCCACGGCGCGGTCGCGGTCGACGCACTGATCGTCCTCGGCGAGACGGAGGAGAGCCGATGAGCAGCGGCGAGAAGATCCTGGTGACCCGGCGTGGCAGCCTCGGGCTCGTCACGCTGAACCGAGCCAAAGAGCGTAACCCCCTCGACCAGGAGACGGCGGCCGGGCTGCGCGACGCCTTCCTCGGCCTGTTCGCCGACCCGCAGGTGCGTTCGGTGGCCGTGACCGGCGACGGGGACGCGTTCTGCGCAGGCGGCGACCTGAGGCAGATGCGGGAGCTGGCCGAGGGCGACGTCGAGGACGCGTACCTGTGGCCCGGCGCCATCGTCGACCTGCACCGGCTCATGCTGGAGGCGCCCAAGCCGGTGATCGCCGCGGTCCACGGGCCCGCCTACGCGGGCGGGATGGGCCTGGCCGGGATGTGCGACGTCATCCTGGCCACGCCGAAGGCCCGGTTCGCGATGCCCGAGGTGAAGATCGGGCTCTTCCCGATGATCATCGTGGCGCACCTGGCCAGGTCGCTGCCCCGCAAGCGGCTGCTGGAGATGATGCTGACCGGAGAGAGCATCGACGCCGACGAGGCGCACCGGCTCGGCTTCGTCAGCAAGGTCTACCCCGACCGCGACGGCCTGATGGAAGGGCTGGACGCGTACGCGGCCAAGTTCGAGGCGGTCAGCCCGGCGGCCGTCCGCCTCGGCAGGCGCGCCTTCACCCTGCTCTCCGACATGCCGGCCGGGCAGGCGCTGGACGCCGCCCAGTTCCTCAACCTGCCGTTCTTCCTCGGCGGCGACCTGCGCGAGGGCACCCAGGCGTTCTTCGACCGGCGCCCGCCCCGCTGGACCACCCCCGACGACGAGCTGGAGAAGACCTCATGAGGACAGCCGTGGTGGTCGACGCGGTCCGTTCCCCGATGGGGAAGGGCAAGCCCGGCGGCGCGCTCTCCGAGCTGCACGCCGTCGAGCTGCTCGCCCAGGTGCTGGCCGGGCTCGTGAACCGTACCGGCATCGACCCCGGCACGGTCGAGGACGTGATCGTCGGCTGCGTCAGCCAGGCGGCCGACCAGTCCGTCACCCCCGGCCGGATGGCCTGGCTCGCGGCCGGGTTCCCCGAGCACGTGCCCGCCACCACCATCGACCGCCGCTGCGGATCCAGCCAGCAGGCGCTGCACTTCGCCGCCCAGGGCGTGCTCGCCGGCGCCTACGACGTGGTCGTCGCGGGCGGCGTGGAGTCGATGAGCCGGGTGCCGATGGGGTCGGCGCGGATGGGCCGCGACCCGTACGGGCCCTCGGTGACCGAGCGGTACGCGCCCGGCCTGGTCTCCCAGGGGGTGGCGGCGGAGCTCGTGGCCGCCAAGTGGGCGCTGGAGCGCGAGACGCTCGACGCCTACTCGGCCCGCTCCCACCATCGGGCCGCCGCCGCGGCCGACGCGGGACACTTCCGCGACGAGATCGTGCCGATCACCGTGCCCGGCGGGACCGTCGTCGACCGCGACGAGACCATCAGGCCAGGCACCACCGCCGAGCGGCTGGCCGGGCTCAAGCCCTCCTTCCAGGACGAGGAGGCCGCCCGGCGCTTCCCCGAGATCGGCTGGCGGGTCACCGCCGGCAACTCCTCGCAGATCACCGACGGCGCCAGCGCCGTGCTGGTGATGAGCGAGGAGCGGGCCGAGCGCCTCGGCCTGACCCCGCTGGCGCGCTTCCACGCCTTCTCGGTGTGCGGCGACGACCCGGTGACGATGCTCACCGCCCCCATCCCCGCCACCGCCATGGTGCTGGAGCGGGCCGGGCTCGACCTCGCGGACATCGACCACGCCGAGGTCAACGAGGCGTTCGCGCCGGTGCCCCTGGCCTGGCAGGCCGAGTACCCGGTCGCCGACGAGGTGCTGAACCCGGTCGGCGGCGCCATCGCGCTCGGGCATCCGCTCGGCGCGTCCGGCAGCCGGCTCTTCACCAGCATGCTGTGGAACCTGCGCCGCACCGGCGGGCGCTGGGGCCTGCAGACCATGTGCGAGGCCGGCGGGATGGCCAACGCGACCATCGTCGAACGTCTGTGAACAGGAGTTCATCACCGTGAAAGTGGAAGGATCCGTCGCGCTCGTCACCGGCGGCGCGTCCGGGCTCGGCCTGGCGACCGCGACCCGGCTCGCCCGGGGCGGCGCGAAGGTCGTCATCGCCGACCTCCCCGGCTCGCCCGGCGAGCAGGTGGCGGCGGACCTCGGCTGCCGGTTCGCGCCCGCCGACGTCACCGACCCCGAGCAGGTGACGTCGGCCCTCGACGCCGCCGCCGGACTCGGCCCGCTGCGCGCGCTCGTGCACTGCGCCGGCCGCGGCGGCACGGTCCGCGTCGTCGACAGGGAAGGCGCCCCGGGCTCGCTGGAGGACTACACCCGCATCGTCACCACCAACCTGATCGGCTCGTACAACGTGATCCGGCTGGCCGCGGCCCGCATGTCCGCCACCGAGCCGGTGGACGGCGAGCGCGGCGTGTGCGTGCTGACCGCCTCCGTCGCCGCCTACGAGGGACAGATCGGCCAGGTCGCCTACGCCTCCTCCAAGGCCGGCGTGGTGGGCATGACGCTGGTGGCGGCCCGCGACCTGTCGCGGCGGCTCATCCGCGTGTGCAGCATCGCCCCCGGCGTGTTCGACACCCCGATGCTCGGCCGGCTGCCGGAGGAGGTGCGCGCCTCGCTCGGCGCGGCCGTGCCGCACCCCAGCAGGCTCGGCGACCCCGCCGACTACGCGGCCCTGGCCGAGCACATCATCGCCAACCCGATGCTGAACGGCGAGACGATCCGGCTCGACGGCGCGATCAGGATGGCTCCCCGATGAGCGCCCCCGTCCTGGTGGCCGACGAAGGCCCGGTGCGGCTCATCACCATCAACCGGCCGCAGGCCCGCAACGCCGTCGACCTCGCCGTCGCCGAGGGCATCGAACAGGCCCTCGACGCGTACGAGGAGACGCCCGGCCTGTGTGCCGCCGTCATCACCGGCGCGGGCGGCACCTTCTGCGCCGGCATGGACCTGAAGGGCTTCCTGCGCGGCGAGCGTCCCTCGACGGCCAGGAGCGGGTTCGCCGGTCTGGTCGAGCGCCCCCCGAGCAAGCCGCTCATCGCCGCGGTCGAGGGCTACGCGCTGGCCGGCGGGTTCGAGATCGTGCTGGCCTGCGACCTCATCGTGGCCGCGGAGTCGGCCGTGTTCGCCCTGCCCGAGGTCCAGCGCGGGCTCGTCGCCGCCGGCGGCGCGCTGCTGCGGCTGCAGCACCGGCTGCCCTACCACCTGGCCATGGAGCTGGCGATCACCGGCAGGCGGCTGAGCGCCGCCGACGCCGCCGCCCACGGCCTGCTGAACCGGCTCGTCCCCGAGGGCGGGGCGGTCGCGTCCGCGCTCGAACTGGCGCGGGCGGTGGCCGCCAACGGCCCGCTGGCCGTCTCGGCGAGCAAGAAGATCATGACCGAGTCCGCGCACTGGCCGCCCGAGCAGGCGTTCGACCGTCAGCGCGAGATATCGGAACCCGTCCGTGCCTCCGAGGACGCCCGCGAAGGCGCCCGCGCCTTCACCGAGAAGCGGGCTCCCGTGTGGCAGGGACGTTGACAGGAGAAACCATGCGAGAAGCCTTCATCGTCGGCGCGGTGCGGTCCGCGGTGGGCCGCCGCCGCGGCGGACTGTCCGGCGTCCACCCGGCCGACCTCGGCGCCGAGGTCGTGGCCGCGCTGCTGGACCGCGCCGGCATCGCCGGCGAGCACGTGGACGACGTCGTCTTCGGCTGCGTCAGCCAGATCGGCGCCCAGTCGACCAACATCGCCAGGGTCGTCGCGCTGTCCGCGGGCCTGCCCGAGTCGGTGCCCGGCACCACCGTCGACCGGCAGTGCGGCTCGTCCCAGCAGGCGGTCCACTTCGCCGCGCAGGCGGTCGCGTCCGGCGCGCAGGATCTCGTGGTGGCGGGCGGCGTCGAGGTGATGAGCCTGATCCCGATCGCCTCCTCCGCCATCGTGGGCGCCGACGCCGGCATGGGCATGCCCCGGGGCGGCCGCAAGTGGGCGGAACGCTACGGCGACCAGGAGATCAGCCAGTTCCGCGGCGCGGAGACGATCGCCGCCAAGTGGGACGTGAGCCGCGCGGCCATGGAGGAGTTCGCGCTGGCCAGCCACCAGCGGGCCGCCGCGGCGGCCGGCGCCGGGCTCTTCGCCGGCGAGATCGTCCCGGTCGCCGGGCTGGAGGCCGACGAGGGCCCGCGCCCCGAGACCAACCTGGAGAAGATGGCGACCCTCCAGCCGCTCGTCCCCGACGGCCGGCTGACCGCCGCCACCTCCAGCCAGATCTCCGACGGCGCCGCCGCGCTGGCGATCGCCTCCGGAGACGCGGTACGGAGGCTCGGGCTCACGCCGCTGGCCCGCGTGCACAGCATGGCGGTCGTCGGCTCGGACCCGGTGCTCATGCTCACGGGCCCGATCCCGGCCACCGAGGCGGTGCTGCGCCGGGCCGGGCTCAAGCTCGGCGACATCGACGCGTTCGAGGTGAACGAGGCCTTCGCCTCGGTCGTCCTGGCCTGGCAGCGCGAGACCGGCGCCCCGGCCGATCGCGTCAACCCGCTCGGCGGCGCGATCGCGCTCGGCCATCCGCTGGGCGCGACCGGCGCGCGGCTGATGACCACGCTCGTCCATCACCTGCGCCGCAACGGCCTGCGTTACGGCCTGCAGACGATGTGCGAGGGCGGCGGCATGGCCAACGCCACGATCATCGAGGCGGTCTGAGCTGTGATCAAGCAGGTTCGGCAGCTCGATCGGGTGATCATCCGGTTCGCCGGTGACTCCGGTGACGGCATGCAACTCACCGGTGACCGGTTCACCGCGGGCACCGCCGAGTTCGGCAACGACCTGTCCACGCTGCCCAACTTCCCCGCCGAGATCCGCGCCCCGGCCGGCACCCTGCCCGGCGTGTCCAGCTTCCAGCTGCACTTCGCCGACCACGACATCCTCACCCCCGGCGACGCCCCCAACGTGCTCGTGGCGATGAACCCCGCCGCGCTCAAGGCCAACCTTTCGGATCTGCCGCGCGGCGCGGACATCATCGCCAACACCGACGAGTTCACCAAGCGCAACCTGGCCAAGGTCGGCTACCCGGCCAGCCCGCTGGAGGACGGGTCGCTGGCCGAGTGGCGGGTGCACTCCGTGCCTTTGACGTCGTTGACGGTCAAGGCGCTGGAAGACGTCGACATCAGCAAGAAGGACGCCGAACGCGCCAAGAACATGTTCGCGCTCGGCCTGCTGTCCTGGCTCTACCACCGCCCGACCGAGCAGACCATCAGCTTCCTGGAGACCAAGTTCGCGCGGAAGCCGGAGATCGCCAAGGCCAACATCGCCGCCTTCCAGGCCGGCTGGAACTTCGGCGAGACCACCGAGTCGTTCTCGGTCTCGTATGAGGTGAAGCCGGCCCGGCTGGCGCCGGGTGTGTACCGCAACATCTCCGGCAACCAGGCGCTGGCCTACGGATTGATCGCCGCCGCCGTCCAGGCCCGGCTGCCGTTGTTTCTGGGGTCGTATCCGATCACTCCGGCCTCGGACATCCTGCACGAGCTGTCGAAGCACAAGCAGTTCGGCATCCGCACCTTCCAGGCCGAGGACGAGATCGCCGGTGTCGGTGCGGCGCTGGGGGCGGCGTTCGGCGGCGCGCTCGGGGTGACCACGACGTCCGGGCCGGGCGTGGCGTTGAAGGCCGAGACGGTCGGGCTGGCCGTCACCACGGAGTTGCCGTTGATCGTGGTGGACGTGCAACGGGCCGGCCCTTCCACCGGGATGCCGACCAAGACCGAGCAGACCGACCTGCTGATGGCGTTGTTCGGCCGCAACGGCGAGTCGCCGGTGCCGGTCATCGCGCCGATGTCGCCCAGCGATTGTTTCGACGCTGCGGTGGAAGCCGCCCGCATCGCGGTGGCCTATCGGACGCCGGTGATGCTGCTGTCGGACGGTTATCTGGCCAACGGGTCGGAGCCGTGGCGGCTGCCGGAGGTGTCCGCGCTGCCGGACATCAGCGTGCCGTTCACCACCGAGCCGAACGGCGAGGACGGGGCGTTCCTGCCGTTCCAGCGGGACCCGGACACCCTGGCCCGGCCGTGGGCGATCCCCGGCACGCCCGGTCTGGAGCATCGCATCGGCGGTATCGAGAAGGCGGATGGCACCGGGAACATCTCCTACGATCCGGACAATCATGACCGGATGGTGCGGTTGCGTGCGGCCAAGGTGGCGGGCATCGACGTGCCGGATCTCCAGGTCGACGACCCCCACGATCGTGCCGACCTGGAGGTTCCCGGCGGTTCTGCCGGGTCTGGCGGGTCTGGGTCTGGTGGGTCTGGGTCTGGTGGTGGTGCGCGGGTGCTGGTGCTCGGGTGGGGTTCCACCTACGGCGCGATCGCCGCTGGGGTGCGGCGGGTGCGGGCGGCGGGCGGGAAGGTGGCCCAGGCGCATCTGCGGCATCTGAACCCGCTGCCGGCCAACATCGGTGACGTGCTGGCGCGCTACGAGAAGGTGTTGCTGCCGGAGATCAACCTGGGTCAGCTGGCGTTGCTGCTGCGGGCCCGGTTCCTGGTGGACGTCATCAGCTACAACCGGGTGCGGGGGCTTCCGTTCAAGGCCGAGGAGCTGGCCGCAGTGATCCAGGACGTGATCGACCGTGATGATCAGCGGGTGAACGGCAGTGACTGACATGAACGGGCTCGTCAACGGCAAGGGCCTGTCTCTGGTGCCCAAGACCGACGTGAAGCAGACCCTGAAGGACTTCAAGTCCGACCAGGAAGTGCGCTGGTGCCCCGGCTGCGGTGACTACGCCATCCTGGCCGCGGTGCAGTCGTTCCTGCCTGAGCTGGGGCTCAAGCGCGAGAACATCGTGTTCGTCTCCGGGATCGGCTGCTCCTCCAGGTTCCCGTACTACCTCAACACCTACGGCGTGCACTCCATCCACGGCCGCGCGCCCGCGATCGCCACCGGGCTGGCGGCCTCGCGGCCGGATCTGAGCGTGTGGGTGATCACCGGTGACGGGGACGCCCTGTCGATCGGCGGCAACCATCTGATCCACGCGCTGCGCCGCAACGTCAACCTCAACATCCTGCTGTTCAACAACCGGATCTACGGGCTGACCAAGGGCCAGTACTCGCCCACCTCCGAGGTCGGCAAGGTCACCAAGTCCACCCCGATGGGATCGCTGGACAAGCCGTTCAACCCGATCTCCCTGGCCCTGGGGGCGGAGGCGTCGTTCGTGGCCCGCACCCTGGACTCCGACCGCAAGCACCTGCAGGCGGTGTTGCGGGAGGCGACCGCGCACCGGGGCGCGTCCCTGGTGGAGATCTACCAGAACTGCAACATCTTCAACGACAACGCCTTCGAACCACTCAAGGACCCGGAGCTGCGCGACGACATCACGTTGAAGCTGGAGCACGGCCGGCCGATCGCCTCAGCATCCAAGGCGGTCATCCGGGCCGCGAACGGCAGCCTGGAGGTCGTCCCCCGCGACAGCGTGGAGGAGGACCGGATCCTGGTGCATGACGCGCACAACCCCGACCCGTCGGTGGCGTTCGCGCTGTCCCGGCTGGACGAGCCCGC
>NZ_JBVJKR010000029.1:0-54366 GCF_055585125.1 Nonomuraea sp. NPDC054003 | reverse complement strand
CTTCGACCACGTCCCGATCGGGATCTTCCGCAGCGTGGACCGCCCGGCCTACGACACGCTGATGACCAGCCAGCTCGACGAAGCGGTGGCGCAGAAGGGCCAGGGTGATCTGGCCGATCTGCTGATGGGCGGCGACACCTGGCGCATCGGCTGAGTCCGCCGGGGATGTAGGGCGAGCCCCACGGTCCACGCGGAGTCAGCCGGGCCGTTGCCCCGGCTTGTCGACGACAGCCGCCGTGATCAGGGCGTCCCAGTCATGGATCTCGCCCTTCTTCATGGTCCCGAAAGGCCTGTCCTCGTGGTCCTCGACCACGAGGGTGCGGTAGCCCAGATACTCGCAGGTCTTCGGATCGATGAAGATCTCGTCGCGCAGGTAGCCGTCCAGGACGTGGTAGAGGGTGACGCCTCGGCGCTTGAGCAGGTCGGAGGCCTCGGCTTCGTAGCGGACGCCCGGGATCTTCGCCATCGCGCCGTACATGGCGGCGCGGAGCCTGGGCGGCAGCGCGGTCTCCCTCATGCCCATCGCGATCAGCTGGAACGCCCACCGGTCGCGGTGCTGGGAGGTGAACGCGGGCAGCGACTCCTCGGCCAGCCGCTTCGCCTCCTCGGGGGTCTTGCCCCTGTTCTCCGCACGTTCCCGGGCCGAGCGCAGGAAGGAGGCGCGATTCCTGGCGTTCTCGGTGTCGACGGTCTCGTAGACGCGGGCCAGCAGGGGACCGGCGTCGGCCGGCAGGGAGAGCAGGTAGGGGTAGGTCACCTCGAACTCCGACCCCCTGGAGACCTTGAGCCTGCCCTTCTCGACGGTGGCGAACGCCTTGTCGTCGAGCCGCCGCCACTGCTCGTGGGTGCTCGTCACCTCCGGCCTGCCGATCAGCCAGCGCCCGCCGTCCACCCGTGTCCGGGCCCGCAGGCTCTTCACGTAGCCCCACTGCTCGGGGCCGGCACTCCATCCGGGCTCGCCGGAGGCCAGCACCGCCGCGTTGTCGGCCAGATCCTGGGCGTTCGCCACCGGTCGCAACCGGAGCTCGGTGACGGCGGGGGAGTGCCGCGCCCCGGCGACCTCGCCGCCCTTCTCCTGGGTGACGCCCGGAACCATCGTCGCGGCCACGGCCAGCAGCGCGGCCGCCCCGGCCAGGCCCAGCCCCCACACCGGCCGGAGGCGGCGGGCCCGCGGACGCCTTCGCGCGTGATCCGCCAGGCGGGACCGGGCCGCGCCGATGGTCTCAGCGGAGGTCTCCGGCAGCGCGTCGTGATAGCGGCGCAGTTCCTGCAGCTCGTCCATGATTCAGACCTCCTTCGCCACGTGACCCAGTGCCTCGCGCAGCTTGGCCCTGGCCCGGTTCACCCGGGAGCTGACGGTGCCGATCGGGATGTTCAGGGCCGAGGCGGTCTCCGCGTAGCTGAGGCCGGCGCAGGCCACGAGCATCAGCGCGTCGCGGTCGCCCCGGGACAGGCCCTGCAGGCCGCGCGCCAGCCGAGGGCTGAGCTGCTCGGCGGTCACCCGGTCGGTGACGCGGTCGGCGTGGCCTTCCACGTCGTCGCGGGCGGCCGAGCGGCTGAGTGCCCGATAGAGGCGGAGCTCGCCGCGGCGATGGCGGCCGATGAGGTTGGTGGCGATGCCGTACAGCCAGGCCCTGGCCTCCGGGCGGGTCAGGTCGTAGCGGTCGCGCTGGTCGAACGCGGCCAGGAACGTCTCCGCTGCCACGTCGTCGGCGGCGCCGGACCCCAGCCGGGCGGCGGCGTAGCGGTGGATCGCGGTGAAGTACCGGTCGAAGATCACCGAGAACCACTCCGGCTCGTGCCGGGAGTTCGCGATGACCGACGCGTCGTCCGGCTCCGCGGCCAGCCGTGTGGCGGGGTACGAAGGGTCATGCATCCGGCGCCTTTCTCGAGAAGAGGGTCGGCGCTGATTGCCCGATGCGGGCGTTCTTGTTCGCGGTGCCCTCCGGACGGTGACGACGATCGGCGTCCCGTCGCGCCCCCGGCCACGGCAGGTCACTGTATCCGCGGGGCGGGCGGAGGACCGGCCGCCCCGGCCGTCCGGGTGCCGAAGATCACACTTCCGGGGCATACTCCGCGATACTGGGAAGCCGGACGATCGCGGAGGTCAGGTTGGTTCAGGAGGAGATCCGCCGGAACAACGTCGGCACCCTGCTCCGACACGTGCACCTGGGCGGTTCGGTCTCCCGTACGGCGCTGAGCGAGCGGATGCGGCTCAACCGCAGCACCATCATGGCGCTGATAGCGGAGCTCACCAGGGCCGGCCTGGTGCGCGAGGAGCTTCCCCAAGGCACTGGTCGGGCGGGGCGGCCGTCGCTCGTGGTCCGGCCCGAGTCGGGCCGGGCGTACGTGCTGGCCTTCGACGTGGCGGTGGACAGGCTGGTCGCCGCCAGGGTCGCGCTGGGCGGGATCGTGCTCGACCGCAGGGAGGCGGTCCGCCCGCGCGCCGGGGCGGACCTCGACCGCGTGGTCGAGGTGCTCGCCGAGTTCGGTCGCCGGCTGCACGGGGAGGCTCCTCCTGACGCGCTGTGCGTCGGGGTCGGCGCGTCCTACTGCGGGATGATCCGGCCCGGCGACGGCATGGTGCGCTTCGGGCCCGACCTGGGCTGGGTCGACCAGGCGTTCGGCGCCGAGCTCGGGCGCCGCCTCGGGCTCGGCCTGCCGGTGTCGGTGGGGAACGAGGCGCATCTCGGCGCGCTCGCCGAACAGCAGCGCGGAGCCGGCGCGAACTTCCAGAACCTGATCTACCTCCACGGTGACGTCGGCGTGGGCGGCGGCATCATCGTCGGCGGCAAGCTGCTCGACGGCGACAGCGGATACGGCTGCGAGCTGGGGCACATGGTGGTCAACCCGTACGACGGGCGCCCGTGCGGCTGCGGCTCGCACGGCTGCCTGGAGGCGGAGGTCGGCGAGCGGGCCCTGCTCGACGCCGCCGGGCGACCGGCCGAGCTGTTCGGCCGCGACGCCGTGCGGGCGGTGGCGGACGACGCCGACCGCGGCGATCCGGCGGTCCAGGAGGCGCTGCACCGGATCGGCGACTGGCTCGGCATCGGGGTGGCGAACCTGTGCAACCTCTTCAACCCCGGCATGGTCATCTTCGGCGGCACGTTGCGCGAGATCTATCCAGGCATGGCGGCACAGGTGCGCGCCCGCATCGCCGCCAACGCGCTGCCCGTCGCCCGGGAGCGGGTACGGCTGCGGACGTCGGCCCTGGGCTACGATGCCACGCTGGCCGGCGCCGCCGAACTCGGCTTCTCCGGCCTGCTGGCCGACCCGCTGGGCGTGCTCGCCCGTACCGCGCCGTGTTCAGCCCGCCGGTGAGGTGCTGGCCCGCACCATGAGCCGGGTGGGCAGGACCTCCACCGCGCCCGGCGCGACGGCGCCGGTGAGGAGGTCGGCGAGCATCCGCGCCGCCCGGCGGCCCATCTCGCGCGGCGCGATGTCGATCGCGGTGATGGGGGTGGCCAGGCCGCGCAGGGAAGGGCTGTCGACGTACGAGGCCACCCGCAGGTCACCGGGCACGTGGCGGCCCTGCTGGAAGGCGGCCTGCACGGCGCTGTTCGCGCCGCCGTCGGGGACGGAGACGATCGCTTCGACTCCGCCGGGCGCCCGCAGGGCCTCGGCCACGGCGCGGCTGACGTCCTGCGGCTCGCAGACCAGCGGCACGTCATAGACCAGCGGCGTCCGGCCGGTCTCGGCGCACCACCCCTGGTAGGCGGTGCGGATGTCCAGGCCGAACGCGGTCTCCTCGCCGGGGCAGAGCATCGCGATCTGGCCGCCGTGGCGGGACAGGTGGCCGAGCAGCGTGCGGGTGGCCGCGGCGTGGTCGGACTCGACCCGGCCCGCGTGCCGGGCGCCCGGCGTCAGGTCGCGCTCGCAGGTGACGATCGGCACGCGCAGGCCGGTCAGCGTCTCCAGCATCGGGTCGCCGAGCACGGGGTCGGAGACCACCACGCCGTCGAGGTGGAGGGACGGCGCGCGCCCCGGATCCTTCGTCGCCGGGATGAGCGTGAGCGCCAGATCGTGGGCCAGGGCCTCCTCGGCGGCGCCGATGGCGAGGTGCATGTAGTACTCGAGACCGATCGTGCGGCCGGGGAAGTAGAGGCCGATGGCCCCGGTGCGGCCCCTGCGCAGGTTGCGGGCGCTCCGGTTGGCGACGTAGCCCAGGTCGCGGGCGACCGCGGCCACCCGCTCGCGCGTCGCGGCGGGCAGCCGGCCCCGGCCGCTCAGGGCGTCGGACACGGTCGTCGTCGACACCCCCGCCGCGCGGGCCACGTCCTGCAGGGTGATCGGTCGAGGCGCGTTCATCAAGGGCAACCGTACTCCCGCGCGACGGCGGTCGCGGCCGTGGTTCCCGCGCCTGTGCAGGAACGTTTCTCCAGACCATTGCAGGAACGTTCCTGTACGTGTTCTAATCATGCCCACCTCGGCGGATTCCCTACAGGTCATGGAGGCGGGTCGTCGTGCATCTCACTCCTGCGGAACGCGACCGGCTGCTGCTGTTCACCGCGGCGGAGCTGGCGCGGGCGCGGCGGGCCAGGGGCCTGCGGCTGAACGTGCCCGAGGCCACCGCGCTGATCGCGGACACGGTCTGCGAGGCGGCCCGTGACGGCCGGCGGCTGAGCGAGGCGATCGCCGCCGGGCGCTCCGTGCTGACCCACGAGGACGTGCTGCCCGGCGTCACCAACGTGGTCACCGAGGTGAAGGTCGAGGCGGTCTTCGACGACGGGACCCGGCTGGCCGTGGTCACCGCCCCGTTCGGCCCGGCGGTGCCCGACCCGGCCGGGCCGGGCGCCCTGCTGCCCGGGGCGGACCGTCCCGAGCCGTACGGCGACGAGGTTGTGACGGTCCTGGTCACCAACACGGCGGCGGTGCCGATCAGCGTCACCTCGCACTTCCACTTCTTCGAGGTGAACCCGCGGCTGCGGTTCGACCGGGCCGCCGCCTACGGGCGCCACCTGGCCGTGCCGGCGGGCACGGCGACGCGGTTCGACCCCGGCCAGACCACCGGGGTGCGGCTGGCGCCGATCGGCGGCGCGCGCGTGGTGGTCGGCTTCGCCGGCCTCGTGGACGGGCCGCTGGACGCCCCGGGCGCCCGGGAGGCGGCGCTGGAACGCGCTCGGGCCTGCGGCTACCTGGGATCGGAGTGACCGTGAACGGCGGCGGCTACGCGGCGGTGTACGGGCCGACCACCGGGGACAGGGTGGTGCTCGGCGACACCGGGCTGGTGGTGGAGGTCGAGGCGGACGCGCAGCGGCGCGGGGACGAGTTCCTCGCCGGCTTCGGCAAGACCGCCCGCGACGGCCTGCACCTGAAGGCCACCTCGACCCACGACACGTGCGACCTGATCGTGTCCAACGTGCTGATCCTCGACCCGCTGCTCGGGGTGCGCAAGGCCTCCATCGGTATCCGGGAGGGCCGCATCTGCGCGATCGGGCGGGCGGGGAACCCCGACACCCTCGACGGCGTCGAGGTGGTGGCCGGCACCGGCACCACGATCATCAGCGGCGAAGGCCTGATCGCCACCGCGGGAGTGATCGACACGCACGTGCACCTGCTGTCGCCGCGGGTGATGGAGGCCTCGCTCGCCTCCGGGGTGACCACCATCCTCGGCCAGGAGTTCGGCCCGGTGTGGGGCGTCGGGGTGAACTCGCCGTGGGCGCTGCGCACCGCCTTCGCCGCGTTCGACGCCTGGCCGGTCAACGTCGGGTTCCTCGCCCGCGGCTCCTCGTCGCGGCCCGAGCCGCTGGTCGAGGCGCTGGCCGAGGGCGGCGCCTGCGGGTTCAAGGTGCACGAGGACATGGGCGCGCACGCCCGCGCGCTGGACACCGCGCTCCGGGTGGCCGAGGAGCACGACGTGCAGGTCGCGCTGCACACCGACGGGCTGAACGAGAGCCTGTCTGTACGTGACACGCTGGCGGTGCTGGACGGGCGCACCATCCACGCCTTCCACATCGAGGGCTGCGGCGGCGGTCACGTGCCCGACGTGCTCAGCCTGGCCGGGCAGCCGCACGTCATCGGCTCCTCCACCAACCCGACGCTGCCGTTCGGCCGGGACGCCGTCGCCGAGCACTACGACATGATCGTCTCCTGCCACGGGCTCTCTCCGGACCTGCCCTGCGACGAGGCGATGGCCCGCGACCGGATTCGCGAGCAGACCATGGGGGCCGAGGACGTGCTGCACGACCTCGGCGTCATACCCATCACCTCCTCCGACGCCCAGGGCATGGGCCGGGCCGGTGAGACGGTCCGGCGGACCTTCGCCCTGGCCGCGAAGATGAAGGCCGAGCGGGGGGCCGAGCACGACCGCCACGACAACGCCCGGGTCCTGCGCTACCTGGCCAAGCTCACCGTCAACCCGGCGCTCGCGCACGGGCTCGGCCACGAGATCGGCTCGCTGCGGCCCGGCCTGCTCGCCGACCTCGTGCTCTGGGAGCCGGCCAGGTTCGCCGCCACTCCGCAACTGGTGCTCAAGGCCGGGTTCCCCGCCTGGGGCGTGACCGGCGACCCGAACGCGGCGGTGGACGAGGCGCAGCCGCTCGTCCTCGGCCCGCAGTTCGGCGGGTACGGGGCCGCCCCCGCCGAGCTGGCCGTCGCCTTCGTCAGCCGGGCCGCCGCCGAGGCGGGGTCGGATCTGCTGCCCACCCGCCGCCGCCGCGTCCCCGTACGCGGCACGCGCGGCATCGGCCTGCCCGACATGGTGCGCAACGCCCGTACCGGCCACGTCCACGTCGACCCGCGCACCGGCGCCGTCCGGCTGGACGGCGAGCCCATCAGTTCCGCACCGGCCGAGCAGGTGTCCCTGTCCCGCCTGTACTTCCTCTGACCCCGAAGAAGGTGCACCGAGTGACCCCACACGCCGATCTCGTGATCGTCGGAGCCGACGTCTACACCGTCGACGCCGCACGGAGCTGGTCCGACGCGGTGGCCGTGCGCGGGGACCGGATCGTCGCGCTGGGCGAGCCCGCCGTCCGCGAGCTCGTCGGCCCGCGCACCCGGGTGATCGAGGCGCGCGGCGGGATGGTGCTGCCCGGCTTCCAGGACGCGCACGTCCACGCGCCGTTCGCCGGCCGCAACCGGCTGAACGTGGACCTCAACGGGCTGGTGGGCCGGCAGGCTTACCTCGACCGCATCGCCGCCTACGCGGCGGGGGAGCCGGACCGGCCCTGGATCGTCGGCGGCGGCTGGGCGATGGAGTACTTCCCCGGCGGCACCCCGCGCAAGGAGGACCTCGACGCGATCGTGCCGGACCGGCCGGTGTTCCTGTTCAACCGGGACGTGCACGGCGCGTGGGTGAACTCCGCCGCGCTCGCGCTGGCCGGGATCACCGCCGCCACCCCCGACCCGCCCGACGGCCGGATCGAGCGCGATCCGCGGACCGGCGAGCCCACCGGCACCCTGCACGAGGGCGCGGCCTACTCCTTCAACGACCGGCACGTCCCGCTGCCCTCCCGCGAGGAGTGGGAGGACGCCATCCTCGACGCGCAGGCGCACCTGCACTCCCTCGGCATCACCGGCTGGCAGGACGCCTGGGTCACCCCGGCCACCCTGGACGCCTACCGCTCCCTGGACTCCGCCGGCCGGCTCACCGCCCGCGTCGTGGGCGCGCTGTGGTGGGACCGGCATCGCGGGCTGGACCAGATCCCGGAGTTCCTCGGCCAGAGGGAGACGGGCACCGCCCGGTTCCGCCCCACCACCGTGAAGATCATGACCGACGGGGTGATGGAGAACTACACGGGCGCGCTGCTTGAGCCCTACTGCGACGGCTGCGGCGGGCACACCGCCAACCACGGCCTGACCTACGTCGAACCCGACCTGCTGGCCGCCGCGGTCACCGAGCTCGACCGGCTCGGCTTCCAGACGCACCTGCACGCGATCGGCGACCGCGCCGTGCGCAACGCGCTCGACGCCGTGCAGGCCGCCAGGACCGCCAACGGCCCCGGCGACCGCCGGCACCACATCGCGCACCTGCAGCTCGTGCACCCCGACGACGTCCCCCGCTTCCGCGCCCTCGGCGTCACGGCCAACTGCCAGGCGTACTGGGCACAGATGGAGCCGCAGATGGAGGAGCTGACGCTGCCGTTCCTCGGCCGCGACCGCGCCGACCTGCAGTACCCCTTCGGCGACCTGCTGCGCTCCGGCGCGACCCTGGCGATGGGCAGCGACTGGTCGGTGACCACCGCCAACCCGCTGGAGGAGATCGAGGTCGCCGTCACCCGCGTCGACCCGGAGAACCGGGACAACGCGCCCTTCCTGCCTGAGCAGGCGCTGCCGTTGCCCGTCGCGCTGGCCGCGTTCACCGCCGGCTCCGCGTACGTCAACCACGACGCCGACGCCGGCACCATCGCCGTCGGCAACCGCGCCGACCTCGCCGTCCTCGACCGCAACCTGTTCGCCCGCGCCGCCGGCCCGGCCGCCGACGCCCGCGTCGACTACACCATCACCGAGGGGTCCGTCGTCTACGAACGCCCCTGAGGAGGAACCCTTGTCCAGCCAACCCCCCACCCCACACCTGCGGCGGGTGCTCGGTCTGCCCTCGCTTGTCCTGTTCGGCCTGGCGTACATGGTGCCGCTCACGGTGTTCACCACGTACGGGATCGTCACCGAGATGACCGAGGGCCACCTGCCCGGCGCGTACGTCGTCACCCTCGTTGCGATGCTGTTCACCGCCTACAGCTACGGGCGGATGGTCCGGGCGCATCCGTACGCCGGCTCGGCCTACACCTACACCCAGAAGTCGTTCGGCCCGCACCTGGGCTTCATGGCGGGCTGGGCCCTGCTGCTGGACTACGTGTTCCTGCCGATGATCAACTACCTGGTGATCGGCATCTACCTGAACGCGGCCTTCGAGGCGATCCCGGCCTGGGTCTGGGTCGTCGGCGCGATCGCCCTGGTCACCGGGCTGAACGTGCTGGGCATCCGGATGGTCAGCCGGATGAACGTCGTGCTCATCGGGATCCAGGTCGTGTTCGTCGTGGTGTTCCTGGCCGGAGCCCTGCGCGCCATCGCCGGTGAACCGATGCCGTCGATCACCGAGCCGTTCTTCGGCGACGGCACCGACCTGTCGACGATCCTCGGCGGCGCCGCGATCCTGTGCCTGTCCTTCCTGGGGTTCGACGCGGTCTCCACGCTGTCGGAGGAGACGCACGACCCCCGGCGGCGGGTCCCCCGGGCGATCATGCTGACGACCCTGGCCGGCGGCGTCTTCTTCATCGTCATCTCCTACGTCGGCCACCTGGCCTTCCCTGACTGGCAGTCGTTCACCGACCCGGACTCGGCGGCCCTGGACGTCATGCGGCACGTCGGCGGGACGCTGCTGGCCGCCTTCTTCACCGCCTCCTACATCTCCGGCGCGTTCGCCTCGGCGATGACCTCGCAGGCGAGCGTCTCGCGCATCCTGTACGCCATGGGCCGCGACGGCGTGCTGCCGCGGCGGTTCTTCGGCTACGTGCACCCCAGGCTCCGCAACCCCGTGCTCGCCACGCTCGCGGTCGGCGCGCTGTCGCTGGTGGCGCTGGTCATCGACCTGGAGCTGGCGTCCGCCATGGTCAGCTTCGGCGCGCTCGTGGCCTTCTCCTTCGTCAACCTCTCGGTGATCAAGCACTACGTCGTGAACGAGGGCAGGCGGACTCCGGCGGACCTGGTCAAGTACGGCGTGGCGCCCGCCGTCGGCGTGCTGCTCTGCCTCTGGCTGTGGACCAGCCTGTCCGGCCTCACGTTCGTCGTCGGGCTGTCCTGGGTCGGCGCCGGATTCGTCTACCTGCTCGGCCTGACCCGGATGTTCACCCGCCGCCCGCCGGAGCTGCGCCTCGGCGAGGTCGAACGGGACGACGACGTCACCGTGCCGACCACGTAGATCACCCCCGCCGACGCGTTTCCACCGGGGAAAACATCCTTTACGTACGAATGTACATATAATGTGTACACTCGTCCTTATGACGCATGATTCGGACGGCCGCTCGATGCGTGAGCGGATGCTCGCCGGCGACCTGTACATCGCCGACGACCCGGAGCTGGCCGAGCACATGCGGCGGGCCGCGGATCTGATGGACGCGTACAACGCCACGTCGGCCCGTGACCCGCAGACGCGGCGGCGGCTGCTCGCCAAGCTGCTCGGCGCGGTCGGCGAGGGCACGGAGATCCGGCCGCCGCTGCGGGTCGACTACGGCAGCCACATCCGCGTCGGCGCCCGGTCCTTCGCCAACTTCGGCCTCGTCGCCCTGGACGTCGCGCCGATCACCATCGGCGACGACGTGCAGATCGGGACGAACGTGCAGCTGATGACCCCGACCCATCCGGTGGCCCCGGACCTCCGCCGGGCGAAGTGGGAGTCCGCCGCGCCGATCACCATCGGCGACAACGTCTGGCTGGGCAGCGGCGTGATCGTCCTGGCAGGGGTCACGATCGGGGAGAACGCGGTCGTCGGCGCCGGCGCGGTGGTCACCCGCGACCTCCCGCCCAACGTGGTCGCGGCCGGCAACCCGGCCCGGGTGATCCGCACGATCGAGCACACCGGTCCGGCCGCCGGACCGAGCGCTGGTCCGGGCGCTGGTCCGGGCGCGGGGTGAGTCGTGTCTCCGGCGGGGACGGCGGGGCCGCGCCACGGCGCGCCCGCCGCCACGACCCCGGCCGGCGTGACCGGCTGATCGACGCCGCGCTCACCGTCATCGCCGAGCGTGGTCTCGCCGGAACCACCCACCGGGAGATCGCCAGGGTGGCGGACGTGCCGCTGGGCTCGACGACCTACCACTTCACCTCTCTTGAGGAGCTGCTCGCCGAGGCGTTCAAGCGGTACGCCGCCACGGTGGCCCGGGTGTTCGACGAGCGGATGGCGGCCGCCCGTGACCGGGACGCGGCGGTCGAGGCCGTCATCACGCTGGTCTCGGACGACCTGCTCGGCTCACAGCGCGACCTCGTGCTCACGGTGGAGCTGTACGTGGCCGCGGCGCGCAACCCGGTCCTGAGAGCCGTCACCCAGGAATGGATGGCCCGCAGCCGCCAGGCGCTGGAACGCCACTTCGACGCCGACACCGCCCGGGGCCTCGACGCGCTCATCGAGGGCCTCACGCTGCACAACGCGCTGTCGACCGAGCCGATGACGCCCGCGCAGATCCGCGACGCCATCCAGCGCTACCTGCGCTGACCCCCACCCCCTCTACCCCGATCGGAAAGCCGATGTCCGTCACCGCGCCCGCCCGCCGGGCCCGCGTCGCCGTCGCGGCGCTGTTCCTCACCAACGGCGCCGTGTTCTTCAACATCGTCCCCCGCTACCCGCAGATCAAGGCCGACCTCGGGGTGACCAACGCCGTCTTCGGCACCGCGCTCGCGGGATACCCGCTGGGCGCGCTGCTGGCCGGGCTCCTCGCCGGCGCCGCCATCCGCCGCTTCCGCTCCGCGCGGGTGGCGGCGTTCGGGATCGTCCTGACGACGATCGCGACGCTGGTCCTGCCCTTCGTGCCGAACTGGGTCGCGTTCGGCGGCGTGCTGTTCGTCGTGGGCGCTCTCGACGCGATCGTCGACGTCGCCCAGAACGCCCACGGCCTGCGCGTCCAGCGGCTCTACCGGCGCTCCATCGTGAACTCGCTGCACGGCCTGTGGAGCGTCGGCGCGGTGCTGGGCGGCCTGATGGGCGCGGCCGCCGCCGGTCTCCGGCTGCCCCTGGCGATCCACCTGGCCATCTCCGCCGCGCTGTTCAGCGTCGTCGCCGTGGTCGCCTACCGGTTCCTGCTGTCCGGCCCGGAGGACGCCGAGCGAACCGCCGAGGCCCAGGACCCGGCCGCCGCAGACGGCCATCCAGCCGCCCCGGCCGCCGCCGACGGCCATCCGGCCGCCCCGCCCGTCCGCGGCGGGCGGCGCTCGTTCGCCGGCCCCGCCGTGCGGATGCTGGCCGCGCTCGGCGTGCTGGCGGCCTGCGGCGCGCTCGTCGAGGACGCCGGCGCGTCCTGGGGCGCCCTCTACCTCAGCGGCCTGCACGCCGACGCCGCCACCGCCGGTCTGGCCGTGGTGGCCTTCCAGGCCGCCATGACCGCCGGCCGCCTCACCGGCGACCGCGTGGTGGACCGCTTCGGCCGGCGCGCCGTCGCGCGGGCGGGAGGGGTGCTGGCCGCCGCCGGCATGGGCGGCGCGCTCGCCGTGCCGTCGATCGCGACCGCGCTGATCGGCTTCGCCCTGGCCGGGCTCGGCTTCGCGACGCTCGTCCCCGCCGCCATGCACACCGCCGACGAGTTGCCGGGGCTGCCCCCCGGCACCGGCCTGACCGTCGTCAGCTGGCTGCTGCGCGGGGGACTCCTGCTGTCCCCGCTCCTCGTCGGACTCGTCGCCGACCTCGTCAGCCTCCGCGCCGGGCTGCTCTCCGTCGTGCTGGCGGGCCTCGTCACGGTCGTCTTCGCCCGTGCCCTGGTCGACCGGGAACACGTCCAGTCGCGCTGACCTACCTCGGCGGCATGTCCTTGACGTACACGATGCCGTCGCTCTGAGCCAGGTGGGCCGGATCGAGGGGGAAGTAGCCGAACCAGGAGGACTCGCGGGGCCCGGGCGGCGCATCGGCGAGGACGGCGGCCAGCCGGCGGGCGTCGACGACGCAGCGGTCCTCCGGGAGCGCGTACAGGAGCCCTTCGACGGTGTCCGGGGGCGGGGTGTCCACCCCCTGGTGCCGGATCGTGCCGAGAGCCCCGGCCACGAAGGCGTACTCCTCGCCCAGATGGGCGCTCACCAGCGCGCCGGCGCCCCACCAGTCCAGCGGCAGGTCGCCCATCCGCATCGCGGCCTCGTGCCGCTGCAGGTGGAGGTTGTGGGCGTGGACCAGCACCGGACCCCGCCGTGCGGCCGCGAGGAGGTTGTCGGCCATGATCGAATCCCGTACGCCCAGCAGCCGCGCCATGCGGCCCGGCGAGTCGTCGGCCATCCAGAAGTGGTAGCGCATCAGGCCGGTGGCGGCTCTGGCGTACTGGCGCGCGCGTTCCCAGGCGTCCCGTGAGGTCGCCGCGATCAGGTGCGGCGTCCGCTCGTCGAGCAGCGCCGCCAGGTCGTCGGCGAGCAGCCGCAGCTCGCGGGCCTCGGCCGACCGTCCCACGGACCGGGACGGATCCATCATCGCCGCCTCGTCGGTCCACCGCTCGTCGGCGCCGAGCAGGCGGTCGAGCGTCTCCGCGGTGCAGGGGAGCAGGCTCTCGTGCACCAGGGCCGCGAGGTAGCCGTGAAGAGCGGTGAGCGACTCCCGGGGGCTCGCCGGGCCGGTGATCTCCATCGGGCCGTCGACACCGGCGAAGCGCAGCCGCTCCGGCGCGGGCCGGCCCTCGTTGTGGGCGCGCATCCAGCGCACGAGCTCGCGGTTGCCCGCCGCCGCGCCCCACCCGTGGCTGATGCCGCGCTCCATGACCTCGTCGAGGGTGCCCTCGCCCGTGGCGACGTAGTCGTCCACGACCAGGCCCATCACGCAGTCGCTCTCGATGGCGATCGTCGTGTAGCCCTCCTGCTCGACGAGCTGCCGGAAGAGCTCGTTGCGGACGTCGAGCAGGAGCTCCTCGCCGTGGGTCGGCTCGCCCAGCGCGAGCACCCGCGGCCGAGCCGGGAGCAGCCGCATGACGGCGGCGGCCTCGACGGCATGGGCGGTGTCCTTGATGCCACTAGTCATGCCATCAACGGTATCGTTGGATATACGGTTGAGACTTTGCTCGCCTCCATGCCTGGTTGAGGCGCACAACCCTCAAAAAGGGGTCAGCTGTCCGACCTAGCGGCCACGGGCGCGGCGGCACGGACGCGCGACGGTCGCGAGCGGTGAAACTTTCAGCGCGCCGCGCCGGGCGACCGGAGCCGCGCGGGGCGATCCCCCGTGGGGATCACGGGCAGGTGGCGGGCGGCGGCGGGGACCGCGGGCGGCGGCGGGCGCCGTTCCTGCGGTACGGCGGGGCTGCGCGCGATTCCTTGACCGGCCGGGTGTTCGCGCTAACACTGGGCGCACAACCAGGATGACCCGTCGGCCCTCGGTGGTGTAGTTCTCGATCGACCTTCCTTTCTCGACAGCCCAGCCATCTGTTAGCGCTAACATCGAGAGGCGCTCCATGAACAGACCCGCCCCCTCACGACCGAGACCCCGCCGCGCCGTCACGGCAGCCGTCGTGGCGCTGCTGGCCATGTGCCAGACCCTCGTGGCCGCCGGGCAGGCGGCCGCCGCGACGATCGACACCAGCGCCTGGTACGTGCTGGTCAACCGGCACAGCGGCAAGGTCATGGACGTCTACGAGCGCGCCACGGCCGACGGCGCGTCCATCGTCCAGTGGGCCCGCAACGACGGCGCCTGGCAGCAGTGGCAGTTCGTCGACTCCGGAGGCGGCCACTACCGCCTGCGCTCCCGCCACAGCGGCAAGGTCCTCGACGTCCGCGACAACTCCACCGCCGACGGCGCGAACATCGTCCAGTGGAGCGACCGCAACGGCGCCAACCAGCAGTTCCGCGTCGCCGACACCGACAACGGCTTCGTCAAGCTGATCAACCGCAACAGCGGCAAGGCTCTGGAGGTCTGGGAGTGGTCGACCGCCGACGGCGGACGGCTGTCGCAGTACGCCGACCTGAACGGCGCCAACCAGCAGTGGCAGCTCGTCAAGCTGGGCGACTCGTCCACGCCGCCGCCCTCCTACCCCGACCCCGGCACCGTCACCGGCTCCGTCAACGTGCACGATCCCGAGGTGGCCAAGACTCCCGCCGGCGGCTATCTGCTGGCCCACACCGGCGAGGGCATCCAGCTGAAGACCTCGGCCGACCGGACGGCCTGGCGCAACGCCGGGTCCGCCTTCCCCGGCGGCGTGCCGTGGGCGCATCCGTACACGAACGGCGGCAACACGCTCTGGGCTCCGGACATCACCTACACCGGCGGCCGCTACGTCATGTACTACTCGGCCTCCACCTTCGGCTCCAACCGCTCGGCGATCTTCCTCGCCACCAGCACGAGCGGGGCGTCGGGGTCGTGGACCAACCAGGGCCTGGTCATCGAGTCGCGGACCTCGGACGACTTCAACGCCATCGACCCCAACCTCATCGTCGACGACCAGGGCCGCTGGTGGCTGAGCTTCGGCTCGTTCTGGTCCGGCATCAAGATGATCCAGCTCGACCCGGCCACCGGCAGGCGGCTCGGCTCGGCCTTCCACTCGATCGCCGGCCGCAACGGCGGCGCGATCGAGGCGCCGACCGTCTACCGGCACGGCGCCTACTACTACCTGCTGGTCTCCTTCGACGCGTGCTGCCGGGGCGCCGCCAGCACCTACCGCGTCATGGCCGGCCGCTCCACCTCGGTGACCGGCCCGTACGTGGACCGCAACGGGGTGGCGCTGACCGCCGGCGGCGGCACGCAGATCCTGGCCGGCCACGGCGACATCCACGGCCCCGGCCACCAGGCGGTCCTCGCCGACACCGACGGCGACGTCCTCTTCTACCACTGGTACGCGGCGGACAACTCGTCCCGGCTGGGCATCAACAAGATCGGCTATGACGCGGCCGGCTGGCCGTACGTCCACTGACGCGGCAGGGCGGCCGGCACGCGCCGCGCCCGGCCGCCCTCTACCCGCCCCCGGCGTCCCCGTGCACCCCGGTCGCCCGCAGCAGGTGCGGGCGCAGGAGTTCGGCCCGCTGCAGGGGCAGCCCGCCGGCCCGCGCGGCGCCGGTGAGCGCGTCGGCGATCCAGCCGGGCTCCACCTGACCGCCGTCCGGCCGCCTGATCAGCGGCTCGTCGGCGCCCCGTCCGGCGGACTCGGCCTCCAGCAGGCGGCGGATCTGCGGCGAGATCGGGTACGCGACCGGGTCCCGCTCGTCGCGCACGACGAGCACGACGGGCGGGCCGTCGCCGGGCAGCGCGTGCAGGTCGCGGGCCGACAGCGAGGCGAGCGCGTCCGCGGACGTGCCGGTGGCCTCCAGCAGGGCGACGGCGAGCGCCTCGGCGCGCCGGCCGTCACCGGCCAGCCGCGCGATCCCCCTGCGCAGCAGGCGTCGTTCGTCCCGGGTGAGGCGGGACGTGCCGTTCAGGATGCGCTGCGCCCGTACGGCGCCGGTCCGCTCGGCGTGCGCGTAGAAGGAGGCCACGACGGCGCGCCTGCCTGCCACCGTCGCCTGGGCCAGCGGCCTGGCGGCGACGCCGTCGCCGGTGGTGAGTGCGGCGTAGCAGTAGGCGTCCAGATGGGTGGCGGAGGCGGCCAGCGGTTCGAGGCCCTGTTCGGCCGCGTACAGCCAGCGCAGCCATGAGGCGAGGACCCGCAGGCAGGTCCGCCGCCGGGCCGTGGAGGGCCTGCCCGCGAGCCAGGTCATGGCCGCGCGCCAGGTCAGCGGGTCCAGCGCGTCGACCAGGGCCACGTCGGCGTCGCCCCGGCCGCGGTGGGGCGGGCCAAGCCCTCCGAGCTGACCGACGCTGGTCAGGCCGGAATCGTCCAGGCGGCTCATGCGGTGACCATGACCCCCGAAGTGGTGCCGTATGTCGCGGAGGCGGCGACGTGCCGAATATAGCGGACCATGCATGACAGACCGATCACGAATAGATCATTCCACGATCTGCCATGCCGTCAGCAGCGTCCGGCTGAGTAGCGGGCGTTCAGTGACAGATGATCTCGCTGATCCTCAGCTCGCCGTGCGCGGGAACCACGCGGGCGCCGCCGGCGTCCCGGACCAGGGTTCCCCAGCCCGTCGGGAGCAGCAGCGGCCATCGGCCGTGCCCGCGCGGCGCCAGGGTGAGGCGCCCGCTGGTGGCGTCATAGGAGGCTCCCGCCAGGGCGTCGAGCACCGACCAGCCGGCCATGGCGCGCACGTAGTGGTCGCCGCACTCGATCTCGTTGTAGGGGTTGCGCCGGCCGCCGTCGTAGCGGCGCCAGAGCCCGGCGAGGATCGCCTGCGCCTCCTCCTCCAGCCCTTCCCACAGGCAGTGCGCCGCGACCTGGTACTCGCTGCCGGTCCACACCTCGTCGCAGTAGCGGGTGGGCACCGCCGGCCGGCCGCCGAGCGGCCAGGTGCACATGAGCAGCCCGGTGTCGTCCTCGTCGGCGAAGACCCGGTAGGGATGGTCGAAGTCGCGGAAACCGGTGCGCAGGTTGTGCCCGACTATCGCGCGGAGGGCCGAGACGACGTGCTCGCGAGGCAGCAGGTGGCCGAGGCCGAGCTGGTGCGCCCACCACTGCCCGATGAGCTGGTCGGCCAGACAGCCTTCGAGCCACTGGAACTCGGCCGAATCGCCCTCCTCCAAAACCTGCACGTAGTACGAGCCGTTGAACAGCGCCTCGTCGTAGCGGGCGCTGCCGCGGTCGAACAGTTCGCGCAGCTCCGCGGCCAGGCCCGGCTCTCCGGCCGGCACCGCCATCTCCTCGGCGGCCCGCAACGCCGCCAGCCAGAGCGTGCCCATGAACGGGTTGAGCCCGCACAGGTCGATGTCGTGGGTGGACGGCTGCACGCCGTGCAGCACCCCGCTGTCCTCGGGGTCCCAGGTCGCCCGGACGTGCCCCAGCAGCCGCTTCACCCCGGGCCACCAGGGCTCCAGCGGGGCGCCGTGCCGTACCTCGCGGTAGGTCTTCAGCACGGCCCCGAGCATGCCGTCGAGCGCGGGCTCGACCGGCCCCCCGATGGGCACGTCCCAGAGCTGGCGCAGGTAGGTCGGCGCGATCACCCGGTGCGGCAGGTAACCCTCCGGCGCCTGCATGACCTCGTACTCGGTGGCGCGCATGCTCCGCTCCAGCGACGGGAAGAGCCTGGCCACCGCCTGCGCGTAGTTCCAGACGTGGGTGCAGTTGAGCGGGCAGGAGCCCCCCACGTCGCCCGACCACATCACGGTCGAGGCGCCCAGCACCCCCTCGAAGCCGAAGAACGCCCCGTCGGCCGTCCGGAAGCACGACGGGCTGCGCGGGATCGACGCCTGCGCGGCCAGGTGTTCGGCCGCCTGGGCGGGCAGGCTGCTGTCCGCCAGGACGTCCACCCACCGCAGCGAGGTGTCGCGGAGCGGCGTCCACCGCTCGCGCACGTGGGCCGCCACGTCGAGGGCGTCGGCGAAGCGGGTGGCGTAGGCGTTGCCGAGCCAGAACCTGGTCGGCCCCCACTGCGGGTTCGGCGGACCGAACTGTACGAAGTTCGCGTAGCGGTTCGGGAAGTACCACGCCAGGCACAACCGGACGGCACGGGTCTCACCGGGAGCCAGCACCATCGGAGCGACCACGCCGCCGTTCCACGTCAGGCCCGCCGGGCTCGGCCCGAACCCCTGCCGCGGCCCGCTCGCCTGGTAGTCGGCCTGCCAGGACGCGTGCCGCGCCCGTTCCGCGTCACCGTAGACCGCGCGCCCGGCCACGAAGGCGAGGAACTCGTCGGGATGCGTCCACTGCGGCAGCACCGCCGCGTCGGCCGCGTCCACGGTCAGCACCATCTGCCCGGCGCCGGGCGACACCGGGTCGATCACCGGGTTCTCCATGACCAGCGAGGTCCAGCCGCCCGCGCGGCGCACGCTGTTGACGTTGCCGCCGTAGCCGAGCCCGCGCACGCCGTCGATCGGCGTGGTCCCGTCATGCCCGACCGGGTTCTGCGCGGCCGCCGCCAGCCACACCTGCGCCGGCAGCGGCCCCGGATTGGCGATCGTGAAGGTGAACAGCGCGACCGGCAGCGAGCTGTCGTCCACGTCGAGCGGGACCAGCGGGTTGAACGCCTCCAGCCCGACCTCGACGGGCAGCCCGTGGTACTCCAGATGGGCGAAGGGATAGAGGCCGCGGAAGGTCGTCCCGCTCACCCCCCGGCGCGTGCGCAGCAGATCGCGCTGCCACGCGGGCACGTGGTCGTCGTTCACCAGCGGCGTGGCCGGAGCGTCCGGGGACCGCGCCTGAAGGACGAACAGCTCGTTCGCGGGCGGCTCCCACGTGCTGACGCGCAGCGCGAAGAACGTGTACGGCAGGACGCCGCGATGGTTGCCGCAGTTCTGCAGCTGCCACTGGCGCAGCCCGCCGTCCGCGCCGATCGCGAGGTTGCCGGTGCCGATCCCGCCGAGCGGCATGGCCACGTGCCTGCCCCGCCCGTGCGGGATGGGCCGGGCCGCGCCGTTCACTTGAGCCCCGAGAGGCGCACGCCGCGGATGATGTGCCGCTGGAAGATCAGGAACAGCACGATGACAGGCAGGGCGGCCAGCGTCGAACCGGCCATCAGCAGGCCGTGCTCGCTCGTCCGCTCGGAGCGGAAGGTCGCCAGGTACTGCTGGATCGGGAAGAGCTCAGGATCGGTGATGGTCAGCACCGGCCAGATGTAGGAGTTCCAGAACATCAGGAACGACGTCGCCCCGACCACCACGAACGCGCCCTTCGAGAGCGGGACGAAGATGTGGCGGAAGATCCGCCACGGCCCCGCCCCGTCGAGCTGGGCGGCCTCCTCCAGCACCGCCGGCACCGACAGGAAGAACTGGCGCAGGAAGAAGACCTGCACGCCCGCCGCCGCGCCGGGGATCACCAGCACCGCCAGGCTGTCGAGCATGCCCAGCTCGGTCACCACGATGAAGGAGGTCAGCATGATCGCGATCCCCGGGATGAACATCGTGGTGAGCACGATGACCCAGATCGTCCGCTTGAAGGCGAACTCCAGCCGCGCGAAGGCATAGGCGCCCAGCGCGTTGACCACCAGGCTGAGCGCCGCGAACAGGGCGGCGCCGGCGAACGTCACGCCCAGCGAGCGCAGGAACGCCTCGTCGGCCAGAAGTTGCGCGTAGTTGTCCCAGCGCCACATCTCGGGGAAGAACTGGAACGGGGTCGCCACGACCTCGGTCTTGGCCTTGAACCCCGCCATCGCCAGCCACGCGAGCGGGAACAACGCGGCGACGACGAAGACCGCGGCCAGGCCGTACCGCAGGATCGCGCCGGGTGCGCCTCTCATGCGTCCATCGCCTTCTCTGATCTGACCAGCCGGAAGATGATCGCCGACACCGTGCCGAGCACGGCGAACAGCAGCAGCGCGGCGGCGATCGAGTAGCCGACGTACAGGTCGGTGGTGAAATGCTGAAGGATGAACAGGTTCGGCAGGTTGGTGGAGTTCACCGGGCCGCCCTGGGTCATCAGCAACGGCAGGATGAGGAACTGCAGCGACGCCGCGAAGCCGGTGATCAGCAGGAACAGGATGACGTTCTTCATGAGCGGCAGCGTGATCCTGAACATCTTCGTCCACGGGCCGGCGCCGTCGAGCGAGGCGCACTCGTAGTAGGTCTCCGGGATGTCCAGCAGCCCGGCCAGCATGATCAGGGAGGCCACGCCCATGCCGATCCAGATCGCCGGGACCGCGATGGCCGGCAGCGCGGTGACGGTGTCGCCGAGCCAGGGGATCGCCTCGATGCCGAAGAAGTCGAGGAACCAGTTGAGCAGCCCGCCGCGGTGGGTGTAGATGAGCGTGAAGACGATGGCCGCGATCACCTCGGAGATCACCGCGGGCACGTAGATCGTCACCTTCATCACGGTCGCCATCCGCCGGCTGACCGACTTGACCAGGTTGGCGAAGACGAACGCGATCGTGACCTGCGCGGGGACCACGATGGCGGAGAAGAGCAGGCCGCGCGTCACCGAGTTGACGAACTCCACGTCGGTGAGCACGTTGAGGTAGTTGCGCAGCCCGACGAAGACGGCCGGGTCGTAGAAGCTCCAGGTGAAGAAGCTGATGTAGACCGCGTGCAGCAGCGGCCAGACGACGAAGACGCCGAGCAGGGCCAGCAGCGGGGCCAGCATGACGAAGGCGGCCCGGTTCTCCCGCCTCGGCCGGGGGCGGGCGCCGGCGCGCGGCCGGGCGCGCGTGGCCCGCAGTGACGTGACAGCCACCGGCACTCCTTTCTCCGCCGCCGGTCCGGCGCGGACCGGCGGCGGGCTGTGCGGGATCAGGATCCCTGTCCGGCCAGGTCGTTCTTGGCGATCAGCTCTTTGATCTCCGCGTCGGCCGCTCGCAGGGCCTCGTCGATGTCCTTGCCCTGCAGCGCCTTCTCGACGGCCTTGCCGAAGGCCAGGCTGACGGCCCAGTCATAGGCCGGCTCCGCCTTGGCGTACCGCACGACCCGCTCCTCGATCGTCTTGGCCCACGGGTTCTCGGTCGCCGCCGGGTCCTTCGCGATCGCCTCGGCGACGGCGGCGCGCGGCGAGTACTTGGAGAACTTGGTGTTCTTGAAGAACTCGACGAGCAGCGTGGTGTCCTCGGCCAGCAGCCAGGAGACGAAGCCGGCGGAGGCGCGGGCGTCGCGGGACTTGGCGTCGACGACCAGCGTCCAGCCGCCGAGCGTCGCGGTCGGCTTGGTGGCGTCGCCGTCGAAGGAGGGCAGGGCCGCCGCGCCGATCTGGCCCACCAGCTTCGGATAGTCCTGCAGCAGCACGCTGGCCGCCCACGAGCCGCACACCATCATCGCGGTCTTGCCCTGGCCCAGCGGGTTGGCGTCGGCGTACGGCGCGAGCGGCTGCTTGGGCATGATCCCCTGCTGGTAGAGCGTCTGGTAGACCTGCAGCAGCTGCTTGTAGGCGGGGTCGGCGGCGCGCGGCGCGGACCAGTCGTCGCTGATCGGCAGGTGCCCGGCCGCGTTCCACTGCAGGCCCCACGTCGACCAGGCCAGGTCGATCTGGTTGGCGGCGGTGACGACGCCCGCGACGTCCTTGGTGGTCAGCTTCCTGCCGTAGCCGATGAGCTCCTGCCAGGTGGCCGGCGGCCGCTCGGGGTCGAGCCCGGCCTGGGCGAACAGGTCCTTGCGGTAGAAGAGCACGGCCGACGGCTCCACCAGCATCGGGTACCCGTACTTCTTGCCGTCGTGCTCCACCGAGGCGAGCACCGGCTCCTGCAGCCCGGTCCACTTGTCGGCCGGGATGAGCGGGTCGAGCGCCTGGATCACGCCGGTGCGGGCGAAGCCGGGCACCTTGCTGTAGTTGACCGTGTAGACGTCGGGCGCCTTGCCCGCGGCCTGGGCGGACCTCATCTTCTGGTCCCAGGTGTCCGCCGGGACGATCACGTGCTTGAGCACGACCTTGTCCTGGGACCTGTTGAAGGCCGCGACGGCCTTCTTGTACCAGGCGTCCTCCTGGTCGGTGAACTTCTGCTGCCAGAGCGTGATCTCGGACTTGCCGGGCGCCGACGGGCCGGCGCCCGATCCGCAGCCGGCGGCCAGCACGGTCGCGCCGGCCACGGCCGCGACCAGCCGGATGAGTGGTGTGCGCACGACGTCTCCTTTCGCGTCACAGGATGGGCAGCCGGGCGCTGACGGGCGGGAGCGTGAACGGCCGGTGCGGGAGCTCTTGGTACCAGTACGCGACCGAGGACAGGTCGTCCTGGCGGCGGTTGGCGTGACCGTGCTCGATGGTCACCTTGATGGAGGTGGTGAAGGGCACCGGGTCCTCGACGTGGAAGCGGTACATCGAGATCTGCCCCGACCAGTTCTCCCCGCCGGGCAGTGTCAGGCCGTGGTACGGGGCGTGGTAGGACTGGCTCGGGCACCAGGCGGTGTTGAAGTAGTCCTCGGTTCCGGTGCCGTGCAGGCTGGGCGGGAAGGCCTCGCCGTCGATGAAGATCATGTCGTCGCCCTCGCCGTACCAGTTCCAGTCGGAGGTGCGGCGCAGGTTGGTGACGTTTCAGGACGCAGCCCACGTAGTGGCCGCGGCCCTCGGCCTCCAGGATGAGGTAGTTGCCCGCCCCGTCCTGGTTGGTGCCGCCGAACAGGTACTCGGCGTTCGTCATGGACCCCTGGCCGACGCCGTCGGCGGGGTTCTCCCGCCGCCACTGGGCGTGGAAGCGGCCCAGTCCGTCACCCAGCTCGTCGAACTCGTCGTAGTCGATGTAGTAGTAGAACCAGAGCACCTCCTCCTCGCACTCGCTGGTCAGCTCGAACCTCGCCCGGCTGCCGAACGGCATGTGGAACCAGCAGTTGAAGGCCTTGCCGTCCTGCGGGCTCATCTGCAGCGGCGCCGAGACGAAGTTCGCGGTGCGGGCGTGGCCCATGCCGAAGAAGTCGCCCAGCGGCACGAGCACGCTGGGGTGCTCGTTGTCGTCCCAGAAGACGCGCAGCACGAGCTTGCGGAGGAAGTCGCGGTCGTGCGTCTCCGGCGTGCCGGGGTCGCGCGGCGCCACGGTCATCCAGATGTGGTTGACCGAGCCGGCGCCGCGGATGTCGGCGAGGGTCACGGTCTCGCCCGGCGCCACCGTGACGCGGTCGTCGTTGCCGCCCGAACGGTCCCAGCTCGACACCCTCCTGCGGCGTTGCGAGCGCAGCCGCGGCAGGTCGCGCAGGCTGCTGCCGTACTGGCCATACGTCACGGTTCCTCCTGGATATGAGAAATCGATTGCCGCTTCCTATCGCCCCGCGGGTGACAGGTCAATGAGCGTTACGCGATCGATGTACGGGGTCCCGCACATCGATCAGGACTTCACCAGGGCGAAGTCGTCCAGCTGCAGCCACATGTCGCCGTTGTCCGTCCAGATCCCCGCGAAGACCTCGATCGAGCCGCGGTTTCCGCTGTTGAAGGTGACGGTGCGCTTGGTCCAGCCGCCGAGCGCGCGGAAGTTGAGCTCCGCGAACGGGGCGCCACCGGGGGCGCGGACGCCGAAGAAGCCGTTGTCGTTGTCGGGCGAGGTGCGCAGCCAGCCGGTCAGCGTGTAGTTCGTGTGGGGCGTGACCTGGACGGTCTGGTAGATGTCATGCCAGCCGCGGTTGTAGCGGACGAAGGCGTTGCGGTCGGCGGTGAAGGCCCAGGTGCCCTGGTCGACGCCGCCGTTGCCGCGCACCTTCCAGGGCGCCGCGACCGTGTTCGTGGTCTGGCGTTCGAAGCTCGGGTCGCGGACGAGGTTCGGGTTGGCGATGGTCCCGTCCGGGTTCAGCTGGACGCGGATCAGGTAGACGTTGTAGGGCGTCCACTGCGACAGCGCCAGATAGAGGTCCGGCCCCGACGACCAGGGATGCATGTAGCCGCCGTAGAGCCCGGGGAAGTCGGCGAAGCTCGCCACCACCGCCGGGCCGCTCCACGGGCCGGTGGGCGCGCTCGCGCTCCTCAGCACGACGTCGCTGCCCTTGAGGTAGGTCATCAGCCACTTGCCGGTGTGGGCGTTGAACTGGACCGACAGCTCCGACACCGGCGCCGCGACGATCGGGGCGGCGAGCGTGTCGGCGCCGGACTGCCAGGAGCTGCCCGTCCAGTACTGGTAGGCGGACTTGGTCAGGACCGCGGTCTCGGGCACCCGGGCCAGGTAGGCGGCGCCCTGGCGGCCGTTCGGCGTGCCGAACATGTAGACGTGGCCGTCGCGGCGGACGAAGGCCGCCATCTGGAAGTGGTCGGCGCCGCCGGGGTTGTCCCAGCGAGGGCCGCCGCTGGTCACCCAGGTCTGGCCGTTGTCGTCGGAGTAGGCGATGGCGGAGTAGTTGGTGTCCCAGTAGCCGGGCTCGCCCCAGTGCCGCACCGACATGTAGGCGAGGTACTGCCGCGTCCCCACCGACACCCCGGCCGTGGGGATCACGGTGATCTCGTCGCCGTCGGCCTTCCTGCTCGGGATGAGCTCCTTGGCGTGGCCGGGCCGGTCGGTGGCCGCGCCGCTGAAGGACATGCCGTCGGCCAGGTTCCGGTCGGTGCTGCGCAGCAGCACCTGGCTGCGCCAGTCGTCGCCGTTGGCGCCCGGCGGCTGCCAGGAGGCGCCGAACGTGTCGCCGAACGCGGCCAGGATCTCCCCGCGGCCGTTGTCCCACATGACGCCGAGGTCGGTCGCCTTGACCTGCCAGGCGGTGTCGGTGGCGCTGACCGAGCCGGGACCGGTCATCTTGCTCACCACGACGGCGGGGGAGTGGGTCGTCGAGGCCTGGGCCGGCCCGGTCAGCGCCAGGCCCAGGAGCGGGATCAGCGCGATGCGTAAGGGCTTCACAGGGCCCCTCCTTCTAAGGAGATTCCGCACAGGTGCACGTGCACGCCGAGTTCGGCGAAGGCCGCGGCCTTGGCGGCGAGGGCGCGGTCCGCGCCGTCGGCGTCGTCCGCGTAGGCCACGTTGAGGTGGTTGGCCCGGTGGCGGGCCATGAACTGGTCGCGGGTGACGCCGTGCAGCACGGCGTGCATGATCGGCCACTGCGGGGTCGTGGCGTCGAGCCTGCGCCTGGTCTCCTCCTCGGGCAGCTCGACGACGGTCGCCCGGCCGAGGTCGGCGTGCAGCTCGCCGTCCATGATGAACACGCGCGACCAGACGATCTCGCCCGGCTTGGAGACGCCGCTGAGCGTGCCGCCGCCGAGCGGGAAGTACATCGGGGGCTGCCGCATGCTCCACGAGGCGCGGTAGCCGCCGTTGTGCGAGGCGGGTACGGAGCCCGAGATCTCGAAGACCCAGACGAACCGGCCGTCGTACTCCTCGCCCCAGCGGATGTCGTGCAGCGTGGTGGCCGGGTCGAGGCCCATCGCGGTCCAGACGCGGTTGGTGATCAGCGAGTCCACGGCGACGCCCTCGTCGACCTCGTTGAAGTGCGGCAGCGGCCGTCCCGCGTACAGCTCGCGGGAACCGTCGCGGCTGAGCACCGGCGGGCGGGAGACGTTGTTGAGCAGGCCCTCCGCCAGGTCGCTGGCCGGGACCACGTCCTTCAGGCCCTGCTGGTACTGGATGCCGACCGCGTCGAGGCCGAAGTCGTCGGCGATCCGCAGCGCGGCGACGTACATCTTGAACTGGCTGGTCAGCTGGGCCTCGGTCAGCTCGGTGGCCTCGTCCGTGCCGAGGTGGAAGGTCAGGCCCTCCCGGTCGAGCCAGGCGCGGACCCGCCCGGCCTCCTCGTCGCCGACCCGCCGCATCTCGGCGACGAGCGCGCTCTGCGACAGGCGCTCCTTGTAGATCCCGAGGGGGTTGAGCAGCTCGTCGTCGATGATGGCGTTGTACATGCCCATGCAGCCCTCGTCGAAGACGCCGATGATGGCCTTCTCGGTGGCGAGCTGCCGGGCGACGGCCTTGCCGAGGGCGATCTCCAGGCTGTCCCCTTCCGGCTGATATTTCGTGACATGTCTGGTGTCGTGGGTGATCTCTCCGGTCTCCAGCCAGGTCTTGAGGCCGTGCCGCGACCACTCGT
Source organism: Nonomuraea sp. NPDC054003 (assembly GCF_055585125.1). NCBI lineage: Bacteria > Bacillati > Actinomycetota > Actinomycetes > Streptosporangiales > Streptosporangiaceae > Nonomuraea > Nonomuraea sp. NPDC054003. Next base: position 28,337 of record NZ_JBVJKR010000029.1, on the reverse strand, counting down.
CGGTGAACTCCTCGCTCCACAGCACCGAGTACGGGCGACCCGCCTTGGTCAGGCTCCCGGCCAGGTTCAGCAGGCCGACCAGGCCGGGCCACTGCCCGCTCCAGTTGGCCACGATCAGGACCGGGCCGCGATGGCCGCGCAGCCCCGCCAGCACGTGGTGGCTGTACTGCCAGACCGCCTCGACGACGATGAGCGGCGCGTCCGGCGGCAGGGTCCTGAAGACGTCGATGCCGGCGCGCTGGCTGTCGATGAAACCGTGACCCTTGACGGGGTCGACCTCGTGTCCGCGCCGCACCGACCAGCCGAGCTCGCCGAGCGCCCTGGCGAGATCGGCTTCCAGCTTCTCCTGGACCGGCCAGCAGGTCTGGTTGGCGCTCTGGCGCAGGTCGCCGCTCGCGACGGTGTAGACCACGCCGGGCTCCGCCGCGGGCGGCTCGATGAGCTGGGGGAATGCGTACATGTCTGCCCTTCAACGATGCTGACGGTCGGCGAGCTCGTGGACGAGGCTCGCCGTGCTGGGGTAGAGCCGCAGGTAGAGGCGGTAGAGCTCGTCGTACGCGGCCGACGACTCCGGCTGCGGGGTGACCACGTGGCGCACGGGGTTCCAGGCGTCGGCGCCGGCCTCGCCGACGAGCCCGGCGGCGAGCAGCGCGCTGCCGTACGAGGCGCCGATGGAGGTGACCCGGACCTCCTGCGGCAGGCCGGTGATGTCGGAGACGATCTGGGTCCACAGGGCGCCCCGGGTGCCGCCGCCGACGGCGACGGCGCGGCGCACGTCGCCGCCGGCCGCCCGGATGGTCTCGACGTTGTGGCGCACGGCGAAGCCGGTCGCCTCCAGGGCGGCCCGGTAGAGGTCGCCGCGGGTGTGCGAGAGGGTCAGGCCGGCGATCACGCCCCTGGCGCGCGGGTCCATGACCGGGGTGCGCTCGCCGGCGAAGTAGGGCAGCATGAGCAGGCCGTTGGCGCCTGCGCCGGACTCTCCGGCCTCCGCCAGGAGCTCCTCGTAGCCGGCGCCGGACAGGTCGCGCAGCCACGTGGTGATCGCGCCCGAGGTCGCCATGCCGCCGGCCAGGTTGTAGGTGCCGGGCACCGCGCCGACCGTCCCCCAGAGGCCGGGCCAGGTCAGGTGCTCGGCGGTGGTGTGGACGAGGAACATGGTCGTGCCGTACATGAGCATGAGGTCGCCCGCGCCGTGGGCGCCGACGCTGAGCGCCTCGGCCCAGGCGTCGATCGTCCCGGTGGTCACCGGGATGCCCGCCGGCAGGCCGGTCTCCCGGGCGGCCTCGCGGGTGACCGTGCCCGCCTGCTCGCCGGGCCAGCGCAGCGGGGGCAGCTCGATGCCCGGCGCGACCGCGTCGGCCCAGGGCCGGTGCCAGCCGAGGGCGCCGACGTCGTAGAGCGGCGTGCACTGGCTGGCCGAGTGGTGGTCGAGCACGTAGGCGCCGGTGAGCCTGCGCACCAGCCAGGAGCTCGGCATGTACAGCCGCCGCGCCCTCGCGTACCGTCCGGGCTCCTCGTCGGCGATCCACGCGATCTTCGCGCCGGCCGCCTGGCTCGACAGGTCCGAGCCGCCCCTCCGCCGGATCTCGTCCTTCCCCAGCTCGCGTTCGAGCCGGTCGATCTGCGCGGTGGCGCGGGTGTCGACGCCGTAGAGGATCGCGGGCCGCACCGGCTCGTCGCCGGCGTCGGCGAGCAGGACGCACGGCCCCATGCCGCTCACCCCGACCGCGCCGACCGTCACGTCCCGCGCCAGCTCACGGGCCAGCTCGGCGAACTCCCGCCACCAGTGGCGGCCGTCCATCTCGAACCGTCCCGGCCCCGGCCGGTCCACCGTGTGCTCGCGTGCCGCCGACCGACGCACCGTGCCGTCGGGGCCGACCAGCACGCCCTTGCTGCTGGAGGTCCCGATGTCGACGCCGAGCACGTACACGAGCAACCCCTGGGAAATCGATTGCTGACTTCGCCGACGCTAATGAACCCCGCCGACGGAGTCAACAGCTCAGCGGCGCGAGCTCTCCCGTACGTGCAACTGGGTGTGCAGGGTGACGCTGCTCGCCGGGCGGGTCGGCTCGGTGATCCGCTCGGCGAGCAGCAGGGCGGCGGTACGGCCCAGCTCGTAGGTGGGCTGGTCCACGGTCGTCAGCGTGGGCCGGACCAGGTGGGCCCACGGGATGTTGTCGAACCCGGCCACGCCGACCTCCTGGGGGATGCGCACCCCCTGGTCGACCAGGCATTCGACGGCGCCGACCGTCATCAGGTTGTTGGCCGCGAAGACGGCGTCGGGCCGGGGATCCTGCCGCAGCAGGTCCGCCATCGCCGCGTAACCGCCCTCCTCGCGGAAGTCGGCGAACCTGATCAGCTCCGTCCTGACCTTGCGGCCGGCGGCGCGCAGTGCCCGCTGGTAGCCGCGCAGGCGCTGGGCCGCCGTCGACAACCGGCGCGGGCCGGTGACGCAGGCGATGCGCTCGTATCCCGCCTCGATGAGGTGCTCGGTGGCCAGCTGCGCGCCGTGCTCGTTGTCCACCATCACGGTGTCGACGGCGACGCCGCGGGGCAGCCGGTCGATGACGACCACCGGGACCCCGGCCTCCACCAGCCGGTTCACGTGCCCGCCCCGGCCCGAAGGAGAGATGATCACCCCGGCCATCTGGTCGTTGAGCGCGGCGGTGACGTACTTGCCCTCCTTGGCGGGATCCTCGTCGCTGTTGCACAGGACGACCGAGAAGCCGGCCTTCTGCGCGACGTCCTCCACGCCGCGGACCATCGCGGTGAAGAACGGGTTGCCGATGTCGGAGATGATGACGGCCCACAGCGTGGTCCGGCTCCTGCGCAGGTTGCGCGCCACGGCGTTGGGCCGGTACTTGAGCTCGCCCATGGCCTGCCGGACCCGCTCGGCCAGCGCCGGATCCACGCTCGACCGCCCGTTGACCACCCGCGAAACCGTCGCCGCGGACACCCCCGCGTGGCGCGCCACGTCGTAGATCGTCGTCATCCCGTCCTCGTTTCGGATCGTCTGGGGGAAGACTAACGGCAATCGATTCCCCCGTCGGGAGGCGCTGTCCCGATCCGGCCGGACTCCGGGTGGACGCCCGCCGGCGGGGTGCTCTCGGCCACCCCGCCGGCGGGCCCGCCGCTACTGGGCGTCGACGATGAAGTAGCCGCCGGTGTTCTCCAGCGGAGCCAGCGGCGTCAGCTTCTTGGCGGCGGCGTCGTACTTCACGACACCGGCGCAGGCGGCGGCGAGCACCCGTCCGGCGGGCCAGGACTGCGAGCAGGTGACGCCCTGGATCGCCTCGTAGCCGAACGAGCCGCCGTTGAGCACGTTGGCCAGCTTCTCGGCGGTGGGCTCACCCTCGATCTCGGCGAACGCCTGCAGGAACAGGTCGGCCGCCCAGTACGTCGTCACCGTGCCGATGCCGTCGGCCGGGGCGTCCGACCCGATCGCCCTGAGGTCCTCGCTGACCTGGGCGAAGCTGTCCCCGCCGAACGCCATGGCGCCCTGGGCCGTGGTGCCGATCATGCCGTCGACCGTCTGCGCCGTGCCGGGGTTGTCGAGCAGCGCCTGCGCCGCCTGCCCGTAGATCATGTCGCCGGTCCAGCCCAGCGACTTCAGCGCGCCGAGCACGCCCAGCAGCGCCGGCGCGGTGACGTTGGCCGCCACCACGTTCGCGCCCGACGCCATGATGCGCGAGGCGATCGGGGTGTAGTCGGACAGCGGCGGCTCGGTGGCGCTGGGCAGGTCCGCCTCGGCGTAGACGACGCTGAGGCCGAGGTTCTCGGCGGTCGCCCGGGACGAGATGACGCCCGCCTTGCCGTAGGGGTCGGAGGAGGCGAAGACGCCGAACTTGATGGAGGCGGCGTCCTTGCCGGTCGCCTTGAGATACTGCTCCAGCGAGGCGGAGGAGCCCACCGCCTTGCCGGGCAGCACCTCCGGGCACGAGGTCTGCCCCTAGTTGCTGTACATCCACGGGTTCTTGTCCCAGGTGCAGAAGTCCTGCCCCAGCCAGCCGAACGTCGGGACCCTGTGCTTGGCGATGTAGTCGCCGTTCACCCCGGAGGCCGGCACGTACGGCACCAGGGCGAAGACCTTCTTGGACTCGACGAGGTTCTGGGTGGCGTGCTGCGAGGCGGCCGGCTGGCCGTTGTCGTCCTGGAACCCGGCGTACTCGAAGGTGTAGCCGTTCACGCCGCCCTCGCGGTTGGCCCGCTCGAAGCGGGCCCGCGCGCCCACGTCGAGGCCGGGCAGGGTGTGCTGGCCCGCCTTGGTGTTGGTCCCGGTCCCGCCCACGGTGATGACCTTGCCGTTGACGCCGCGCACCGTCTCGCCGGTGAGCTCCGGCAGGTCGCCGAGGAGCTTGGCGACCTCCTCACCGGCCTGCTGCGCGGTCAGCGGCTCGGTCGCGGCCTTGGCGGCACCCGTGCCTGACGAACCGGAGGAGGCGGTGCCGGAGCCCCCGCCGCATGCCGTGGTGAAGGAGAAGAGGGCGGTCACGGCCACCGCTGACGTGACCCGCCGGAACCGGCGGGGACGAGGAATGGTCATGGTGTTGCCTTTCTGGTTCGGTCACCCATGGGGGCGTCAGTGCACGACGGCCGACATGCCGAGATAGGCGGCGGCGACCTGCTGCTCGTCGACCTCCGACCGGTCGTTCACCCAGCGGAGGTGGCCGGTCTGGAGCGCGCCGACCTGGTCGGCGACGGTGAGGACGTCCCGCGCCTTCTCCTCGACGAGCACCACGGTGGTGCCCTCCCGCTGGAGGCGCTGGAAGGCGGCCATGATCTCCGCCGTGACGAGCTGCGCCAGCCCGAGCGACGGCTCGTCGCTGATGAGCAGGCGCGGCCGGCGCACGAGGAAGGGGGCCAGGCTGAGCATCTGCTGCTCGCCGCCGGACAGGTTGCCCGCCGGCTGCCCGGCCCGGCGGGCCAGCGATTCGAACTGCTCGTAGACCTTGGCCCGGTCGGCCTTGGACGGGAGCCAGATGCTCAGGTTCTCGTCGACGGTGATCGAGGGGAAGACACCCCGGGACTCGGGCACGAGCACGAGACCGCGCTCCACGCGCTCCAGCGCGCCCAGCGCCGTGATGTCCTCGCCGCCGAAGACGATCCGCCCGCCGGTCGGCGGCACCAGCCCGGCGATGGCAGAGCACAGCGTGGTCTTGCCGGACCCGTTCGCGCCCAGCAGCGCCAGAATCGTCCCCTCCCGCACGGCCAGGTCGATCCCATGCAGAACCTCGACCTCCCCGTACGCCGCCCGCACCCCATCCAACTCCAGCAGTCCGGACCCGCCACCGTTCCCGGCCGCGGTCCCAGCGGCGGCCCCAGCCGCAGCGGTCGCGGGGGCGGCGTCCGGCTCCCGCACCGTGAGGGGCGGCTCCTCCGCCGCCTCGGCCGCCACCGTCGTGCTGGCTGCGGTCGCGGTGAGTTCGGCTCGTTTGCGGTCGCGGCGGTGTCGGGCGGCCTTGGACTGTGCGGCGAGGAGGCCGTTGGGCTGGGCCGCGAGCTGGATGGCGCCGAGCCCGAAGAGCACCTGGGGGATGAGGTCGTTGCTGGTGCCGCCCCAGCTGATCGGCCCGAGGGTGAAGCCGTGGGCCATGATCCAGGGCAGCACGGCGCTGATGATGCCGGCCTCGATGGCGCCCCCGGGCTGGCGGATCCCGATGATCACGACGATCGCCAGCCACAGGAACGTGGCCTGCGGAGGGTTGGCGGTGTTGAGGATCGTGCCGTACACCGTGACGGCCAGGATGCCGCCCAGCCCCGCGACGGCGGCGGAGATGACGAAGATGAGGAGCTTGGTGACCGGCGGGGAGACGGCCGACGCCGACGCCGCCGGCTCGGCCGTACGCACCGCGATCATCGCGCGTCCCGCCGCGGAGTCGGTGAGGTTGCCGGCGATCCAGACCATCAGCAGCACGGTGAGGAAGCAGACGACCAGCAGCACCCGGTCGTCGCCGAGGTCGATCGGCCCGAACCGCGGCCTCGGGATCGACCAGCCGGCCGTGCCGTTGGAGAACCACTCCATCTTGAACAGCACGTTGGTGGCGAGCAGCGCCAGAGCCAGCGTGGCGAAGGTGAGACTGAGCCCGGACAATCGCAGCGCAGGCAGCGCGGTCAGCGCGCCGAGCGCGGCCGCCACCAGGACGCCGACCACGGCGGCCGGCACGTAGTGCCAGCCGTTGGCCAGCAGCAGGCCGACGGTGAGACCCGCCGCGGTGGCGAACGCCCCCTGGGCCAGGCTCACCATGCCGCCGAGCCCGGTGACGATGGTGAACGACAGCAGGATGATGCCCAGCGCGAGCCCGTAGATGATCAGCTGCCGCCAGATGCCGTTGGCGAAGGTCAGGGCCGGCACCAGGACGATCGCCGACTTGATGATCCACGGCAGGGCCTTCTTGAACGGCGTGAGGTCGTCGCGGTAGTCCGGGGTCGGCTTGGCCGCCGACGCGCTGGTGCCCGCCTTGCGCCGCTTGCGGTCGTACCCGAGGAAGATCAGCGCGATGAACAGCACGGCGTACGGCACCGAGGCGGTCAGGCCGTAGACCTTGGCCGCCCAGGCGCCGACGGCGCCCAGGTAGTCCTCGTTGACGTACGCCACGACCACGTTCCGCAGGGCGCCGATGAGCAGGCCGGCGAGGAAGGCCAGCGGGACCGAGCGCAGTCCCGCCACCACGGCGGCCGTCGTGGCGACGAACAGGGCCAGCGTGTAGTTGTCGTTGACGAGGCCGAACGGGCCGGGGAACGGGGCGGCGAGCACGCCCGCGATGGCGGCCACGAAGAAGCTGATCACCCACGAGAGGGTCGAGACCCGGCCGGTGTCGATGCCGCGCAGCCGCGCCAGCACCGGGCTGTCCACCGCGGTCCGCATGTGCAGGCCCAGGGAGGTGAAGCGGAGGAAGGCCCACATCGCGAGGAAGAGCAGGATGCTGGCGGCCAGGGCGACGAGCTGGTCGTTGCTCAGGACCAGCCCCTCGGCCAGCACGTGCTGCGCGGGGGGCAGCACGCCGGGCACCTGGTACACCTCGGCCACGTCCTGGAACGGGATCCCGAACAGGTCACGCAGCGCACCGCAGACCAGCAGCACGAAGGCCGGCACGACGATGAGGACGCCGACGCCCGCGACGATCTTCGTCGACTCCTCGGCGTCGGTCAGCCGGGAGAACACCAGGCGGTCCCAGGCCCAGCCCATGAGCGGGGCGAACAGCACCACGACGAACAGCAGCGTCAGCCACTTGTTCCAGCCCAGGGCGACGTGCAGCTGGTGGTAGAGGTAGGCGGAGGCGAAGGCGGTGGCCGCGTGGCCGAAGTTGAAGATGCGTGACGTCGAGTGCGACAGGACGAGCCCGATCGCGAGCAGGGCGTAGATCGCTCCCGACACCGCGCCGCTGATCGCGATGCTGAAGAACTGCACAGATACTCCTCACGTGCCTGAAGCGTCAGTTGCCGAGGTAGGCCGCGATGACCTCAGGGTTCCTGCGGATCTCGGCGGGCGTGCCGTCGGCCAGCACCGCCCCCTGGACCAGGCAGACGACGCGGTCGGCCAGGCCCATCACGAAGTCGACGTCGTGCTCCACGAGGATCACCGTCAGCTCGTGCCGCCGCACCAGCCCGAGGAGGACCTCGCGGAGCAGCTCGGTCTCCCGCTGCCCCAGCCCCGAGGTCGGCTCGTCGAGCAGCAGCAGCCTGGGCGAGTCCACGATGGCCCTGGCGAACTCCAGCAGCCGCAGCCGGCCGATCGGCAGCGTCGCCGCGCTCACGTCGCGCACGTCGGAGAGCCCGCACAGCTCGACGACCTCGTCCACCCGCTGGAGCAGGGCCTCGGTCTCGCGCCTGCGGTGCGGCAGGCCCAGCAGGTCGCCCAGCAGCCCGCGCCCTCGGGTGCGCCATTCCAGCGGTACGAGCACGTTCTGCCGGACGGTCAGCCAGCCGAACGCCTGGTGCCGCTGGAAGGTCCGGCGGATGCCGTGCCGGGAGAGCCAGGAGGCCGTCCTGGCGGTGACGTCCGCGCCGTCGAGGACGATGCGCCCTTCGGTGGGGGTGCGCAGCCCCGAGACCGAGTCCAGGAGTGTCGTCTTGCCGGCGCCGTTGGGGCCGATGAGGCCGACCACCTGGCCGCCGGGGACGTCCAGGGTGACCGCGTCGACCGCCGTGATCCCGCCGAATCGCACCGTCACGTCCGCCAGGCGGAGAACGTTCTCGCCGCCGGGGTCGCCGGGCGGGCGGGCATGGGCGGCTTGGGCAAGGTTCATGTGTGCTCACTTCCTCGGAGAGGCGCGTCTCCACCGCGAGCGCCGACCGGCGTCCTGGCAAAGAGAACCCGTTACCGTTGGAGGTAGCGTGACCAGCCGAGTACCGCTTGTCAATATCTCCGCTGCCACCAGAATCTCGGCGGCACTCTTGACAGATGCCGCCGGACGGGTGAGCCTTCGCTAAACAGAACGTGTTACCAAACGGTCGTGATGTGCCCGGCAGTCCGGCCGTCTCCATCTCCGAGAGGAACGCGGATGACGTCGATCGATGAGTTCCGTGCCAGGGCGCGAGCCTGGCTGGAGCAGCACGCCAAACCCTTCGACGAGGCGGCCGGATACGACCTGGAGGGGAGCGCCGTCCCGCTCCAGGAGTCGAAGCGGTTCCAGAAGGCCCTGTGGGAGGCCGGGTTCGCCGGCATCACCTGGCCGAAGGAGTACGGCGGGCAGGGCCTCGGCGCCGCGGAGCTGATCGCCTTCAACGAGGAGGCGGCCGACTTCGACCTGCCCACCGGGCCGTTCACCATCGGCCTCGGCATGCCCGGCCCGACGATCCTGGAGCTCGGCACGGAGGAGCAGAGGAAGCGCTACCTGCCCCCGCTGCTGCGCGGCGACGAGATCTGGTGCCAGCTCTTCTCGGAGCCCGGCGCGGGCTCGGACGTCGCCGGCCTGCAGACCACGGCCACGCGGACCGAGACCGGCTGGCTCATCAACGGCCAGAAGGTGTGGACCTCGGGCGCCCAGTACAGCGACTTCGGCACCATCATCGCCCGCACCGACCCGACGGTGGCCAAGCACCGCGGCATCACCATGTTCATCGTCGACATGCACCACCCGGGCGTCACCGTGCGGCCCCTCGTCGTGGCCACCGGGCACGCCCCGTTCAACGAGGTGTTCTTCGACGACGTCGAGGTGCCGGCGGACGCGGTCGTCGGCGAGGTCGGCGAGGGCTGGGGCGCCGCGGTGGTGATGCTCCGCAACGAGCGCGTCACCATCGGCGCCGGGGGCCGCGCCCGCTCCAACCCGCTGGGCTTCGACTCGCTCGTCGAGCTGGCCCGCGCTCGCGGCCTGGAGACCGACACCGCCGTCCGGCGCAGGCTCGCCGTCCTGTACGCCCGGGAGTCCGCGCTCGGCGCGTACGGGCGGGTGCTGCACGAGGAGACCACCGCCGGCGTCGAGATCGGCGCCCGCGGGTCCGCCGCGAAGCTCGCCGGCGCCGAGCTGGCCCTCTGGGCGGCCGACCTGGCGCAGGACATCATCGGCAGCGACATCGCGCTCGGCGGCGCCGACCTGGAGCGGGTGGTCTCGGCCATCGTGGCCGCCCCCGGCGGCGCCGTGGCGGGCGGCACCAACGAGATCCAGCGCAACATCGTCGGCGAGCGCGTGCTCGGGCTGGCGAAGGATCCCGGCGTCGACCGGAACACGCCCTTCAACCAGCTCAAGCTGTCCCGCTGACCGGGCCATCACCTCAGGAGCTCACGTGTCACTCATCTTCACCGACGACCAGAAGAGCCTCGCCGAGACGGTCAGGCGCTTCGTCGCGCAGCGCACGCCCCTGCCGAAGGTCCGCGAGGTCATCGGCGGCGACCAGGCCTACGACCAGGAGGTGTGGTCGCGGCTGGCCGGGGACCTCGGCCTGGCCGGCCTGACCATCCCGGAGGAGTACGGCGGCGCCGGCGCCACCCAGGCCGACCTGTCGGCGGCGCTGCGCGAGCTGGGCGCGGGGCTGGTGCCCTCGCCGCTGCTGGCCTGTGTGCTGACGGCCGGCGCCCTGCTCGCCCTGGACGACGAGGAGGCCAAACGGGAGGTGCTGCCGCGGATCGCCGAGGGCGCCCTCGTCGGCGCGCTCGCCGTCAGTGAGCCGGGGAACCGCCGGTGGATCCCGGGGGAGCCCGTGACCACCGCGACCGGCTCCGGCGACGCGGTCACCCTGTCCGGCACGAAGGTGGCGGTGCTGAACGGCGCGGAGGCCGGCGTCCTGCTCGTGCAGGCCCGCGGCCCGCAGGGCGTGGGCCTGTACCTCGTCGAGCGCTCGGCCGGCGGCCTCACCGTGACCAAGGACGAGGTCGTGGACCCGACCCGCAGCTCGGCCACCCTGACGCTCGACGGCGCCCCGGCCCGGCTCGTCACGGGCGACGCCGTCGCCGCGCTCGACCGCGTGGCCGACCTCGCGAACCTGGCGATCGCCTCGGAGCAGTGCGGAGCCATGCTCGCGTGCCTCACCATGACCACCGAGTACGCCAAGGTCCGCTACGCGTTCGGCCAGCCCATCGGCGCCTACCAGGGCGTCAAGCACAAGCTGGCCGACATGTACAACCTGTGGGCGCTCGCCGACGCGGCGCTGCGGGAGGCGACGCGGGCGGCCGACGAGGAGCCGGCGAAGCTCGGCACGGCGGCCGCGGCCGCGCGGACGCTCTCCTCTCCCGGTTACCTCACCTCGGCCAAGGAGACCATGCTCCTGCACGGCGGCATCGGCTTCACCTGGGAACACGACGCCCACTTCTTCTACAAGAACGCGATCGCCGGCAACGTGCTCGCCGGCGACGCCGACTACCAGCAGGACCGGCTCGCCGACAAGCTCGGCGTCTGACACGCGGCCACGGGCGGGCGCCCGCACGGCGCCCGCCTTCCCACGCCTCCCACCTGGGGTGAACCATGACCGCTGACCCGCAGGCCCCCGCCGACACGGACCCACGGGCGATACTCCGCCGCGCGCGGCTGCCGCTCGTCGCCGCCCCGATGCTGCTCGTCTCCGGTCCCGAACTGGTGATCGCCGCCTGCCGGGCGGGCGTCTTCGGGAGCTTCCCGACGGCGAACTGCCGTGAGGAGGGCCGGCTCGACGAGTGGCTGCGCCGCATCGGGGAAGAGTGCGCCGAGACGCCGGACGCCGCCCCCTGCGTCCCCAACCTCATCGTGCACCGCTCGAACCCCAGGCTGCGGCAGGACCTGGAGGTCATCATCCGCCACCGCCCCGCCGCGGTGATCACCTCCGTCGGTTCACCCGCCGCCGTCGCCCCCGCGCTGCGCGACGCCGGCATCCAGGTCTGGTGCGACGTGGCCACGGTCCACCACGCCCAGCGGGCCGCCGACGCGGGCGCCGACGGGCTGATCCTGCTCACCGCGGGAGCGGGCGGCCAGACCGGCAACGCCAACCCGTTCGCCTTCGTACGTGCCGTACGGGAGAGGTTCGACGGCATCATCGCGCTGTCCGGCGGGCAGGCGGACGGCGCGGCCCTGCTCGCCGCGCAGGCGCTGGGCTGCGACCTCGGCTATATGGGCACCCGCTTCATCGCCACGCGGGAGGCCCGCGCCGAGGCGCGCTACAAGGACCTCATCGTCGAGAGCGAGCTCGACGACATCCACCTGACCAACGCCCTGTCCGGCCTGGAGACCAACCTGCTGCGCCGGTCCCTGCTGGCCCAGGGGCTCGACCCCGCCGAGTTCGGCATCGGGCCGAAGCGCTTCTCCATGACGGCGCTGGAAGGCCGCGAAGGCGGAGCCCCGAAACGGTGGCGCGACATCTGGAGCGCCGGCCACTCCGTCTCGGGCGTCCGCGACGTGCCGTCCGTCGCCGAGCTGGTGGACCGGCTCGCCCGCGAGTACGGGGAAGCGGCCGAGGCGATGCTGGCCCTGGCCTCCGGGGTGCGGCGATGACCGGTCACGGCGGCAGTGAAGGCCCGCCCGGCGCGCTCGCGGGGCTGCGGGTGCTCGACCTGACCACTGAGCGCGCCTGGTTGAGCGGGCGCGTCCTGGCCGACCTCGGAGCACTCGTCACCCTGGTGGAGCCGCCCGGCGGGCATCCCGCCCGGTCCGGTCCCGCGTGGCTCGCCTTCAACCGGGGGAAGCGCTCGGTGACCCTGGACCTGTGCCGTGGCCGCGACCTGTTCCTGCGGCTGGTGGCCGGCGCCGACGTCGTGGTCGAGTCGTACGCGCCGGGAACGCTCCAGGAGCTGGGCCTCGGCCACGACGCGCTCGCGGCGGTGAACCCGCGCGTCGTGCTGGCCGGCGTCACCCCCTTCGGCCAGACCGGCCCGTACGCCCGCCACCGGGCGGCCGACCTCGTCGTCGCCGCCACCGGCGGCGCGGTGTGGCTCAGCGGCGACCCTGACCGCCCGCCGGTCCGCATCAGCTCCGACCAGTACTTCCTGCACGCCGCGGCCGAGGCCGTGGTGCACACGCTCGTGGCGGTCCGGCACGCCAGGCTCACCGGGCGGGGCCAGCACGTCGACGTGTCGGCGCAGCTGGCGACGATCCGCTCGCTCATGAACGCGGTGCCCGGCCCGTACACGGACGGCTCGGTCGTGGACCGGGCCTCCTTCGGGGAGCCGGTCCCCGGCCTGCCCTACCGCCAGCTGTACGCTTGCCGCGACGGGCACGTCCTGGCGACCGTCCCCTTCGGGCCAGGACCGGAGGGGTATCTCGCCTGGCTGCGCGACGAGGGGCACCTCACTCCCGGGCTGGAGGCTCCGGCCGACGGCGATCCCGCGTTCCCCGAGCTGCTGGCCGGCGCGCTGGCGGCGTACTTCCGCACCGAGACCAAGGCGACGCTGACCCGCAAGGCGCTGGAGCGCCGGCTCATGGTGGCTCCCGTCAACACGGTGGCCGACCTGATGGAGGACGAGCAGCTGGCCGGGCGCGACTACTTCCGCACGGTGCGCGCGGGCGGCGAGACCCTGCGCGTGCCCGGCACGTGGGCCCGCCTGTCCGCGACCCCGCTGGCGGGCGGCGGGCAGGTCGCCGAGGCCGGGGCCGACAACGAGACGGTGTGGCGGGACGAGGCCGGGCTCTCCGCCCGGGAACTGCGCCGTCACCGCGACGAAGGGGTGATCTGATGGCCGGGCCGCTCGGCGGCGTCAAGGTGTGGGACGCGTCGTGGGTGGGCGTCGGCCCGCTGACGGCGAGATACCTGGCGGAGTACGGTGCCACGGTGGTGCGCACGGAAAGCCTCCGGTCGGTGGACGTGCTGCGGATGGCGCCGCCGTTCAAGGACGGCGTGCCGGGCGTCAACCGCTCGCAGTTCTTCGCCGACTACAACGCCTCCAAGCTGGGGCTGGGGGTGAACCTGTCCACCGAAGGCGGCAAGCGGGTCGCGAACCGGCTGACGGCCTGGGCCGACGTCGTCATCGAGGCGTTCACGCCCGGCGTGATGGACCGGCTCGGGCTCGGCTACGACCGGCTGCGGCAGGTCAACCCCGCGCTGATCATGATCTCGACGTCCATGAACGGCCAGACCGGCCCGCGCCGCCACTTCGCCGGCTTCGGCACCGTGCTCGCCGCCATGAGCGGCTTCTGCGAGCTCACCGGGTGGCCCGACCGCGACCCGGGCTCCCCGTACGGCGCGTACACCGACTTCATCGCCCAGCGGTTCGCGGCCGCGGCCGTCATCGCCGCGCTGGAGCACCGCGACCGGACCGGCGAGGGACAGTACATCGACCTGTCGCAGATGGAGACGGCCCTGATGTTCCTGGCGCCGGAGCTGGTCGACCACCAGCGGACCGGGCGCGTCGCCACGCGCGACGGCAACCGGAGCCGCGGGGCCGCCCCGCACGGCGTCTTCCCGTGCCTGCCCGAGGACGGCCGCGAGCGGTGGGTCGCCATCGCGGTGACGTCCGACGCCGAGTGGGCGGCCCTGCGCCGGGCGCTGGGCGACCCCGGATGGGCGGCGGATGCCCGCCTCGGCACCCTGGCCGGGCGCAAGGAGCAGGAGGACCGGCTCGAAGCGGAGCTCGCCGCCTGGACGCGCGCCCGCACCGCCGCCGAGGTGGCCGGCGCGCTCCAGCCGGGCGTGCCGGCCGGGCCGGTGCACGACGCCCGGGGGCTCCAGGCCGACCCGCAGGTGGCGCACCGGCGCTACTTCCGGCGGCACCCGCACCCCGTCATGGGCGAGATGCCCTACGAGGGCGCCCAGGCGGAGATGTCGCTGACGCCGCACCGCGTCACCAAGGCGGCCCCGCTGCTCGGCGAGGACAACGAGAAGGTCCTCACCGCACTGCTGGGCTTCAGCCGGGCCGAGGTGGCGGAACTCGCCGCGTCGGGCACTCTGGAGCAGGTCCTCGACTGACCCACCCGCAACGGAAGGTGACCGCCATGTCCCCTCAGATCGTCGACCTCACGGGCCAGACCGCCGTCGTGACCGGCTGCTCCTCGGGCCTCGGGCGGCGGTTCGCCGTCACCCTGGCGGAGCACGGGGCCCACGTGGTCGCGGTGGCGCGGCGGGCCGACCGGCTCAAGGACCTCGCCGACGAGATCGAGGCGGCCGGCGGCTCCTGCCTGCCGCTCGGCGCCGACCTCACCGACGACGCCCAGCTCGGCGGCCTGCTCGACGCGGCCGAGGAGCGGTTCGGCACCGCCACCATCCTGGTCAACAACGCCGGCGTCCCCGACGCCCAGTACGCCACGAAGATGCCCGTGGAGCTCGTCGACCGCGTGCTGGGCACGAACCTGCGCGCGCCCTGGCTCCTGTCCTGCGACTTCGCGCGCCGGCTGATCAAGGCGGGCACCGGCGGCCGGGTGGTGAACATCTCCTCCATGGGCGCCTACGAGTACAGAGGCGGGGGAGCGGCGCTGTACTCGGTGACGAAGGCCGCCCTGTCCAGGATGACGGAGGTGCTCGCCGTCGAGTGGGCCAGGTTCCACATCAACGTCAACGCCATCGCGCCGGGGGCCTTCGCCTCGGAGATGATGGACGGCATGATGGAGCGGACCGGCGCCGACCCGACGGGCTACTTCCCCCGGGCCCGCATGGGCGACCCGCGGCAGCTCGACAGCACGCTGCTCTATCTGGTCTCGCCGCACTCCGAGTTCGTCACCGGGACGGTGGTCAAGGTCGACGACGGCCAGGGCGCGCGCTGACGCGGATCACCTGCCCGCCTCGGGCTCCGGGGCGAGCAGGCGCTTGGCGGCGAACTTCAGCCGCTCCTCGACGTACTCGGGCGTCATCTGGTCGTTGAGCCAGCCGATGACGCTGCTGTTCCAGAGCGACTCCAGCATGTGCAGCACGCGGTACTCGGCCGTCGTGGTGCGGTGTGACGGGCCCCAGGCCGCGAGCGCGAGGAGGTCGGTGAGCGCGGTCGGGTCTGACTTCTCCACCAGCGGCGAGGCGTCCTCCGGCTGCTGCCCCAGCGGCTTGGGGATGTGGTAGGCGCTGAGCGCGGCGTGTGCCCAGCCCCGGTTGTACTGCATGGCCCGGAAGGCGCGGTTGAGCACCTCAGCGGCCCGTCCCTCGGGGGTGCGCTGCCGTGGCGGGCGCCGGATGATGTCCTGCCGCAGCTCTTCGAGCTGCACCATGATGGCGGCGCTGATCAGCGCGTCCTTCGACGGGTAGTAGCGGTAGAGGGTCGACAGGGCGACGTCCGCGATGCGGGCGACCTCGCGCATCTGGACCGCTTCGTAGCCGCCTCTGGTGGCCAGGGCCATCCCGGCATCCAAAACGCGTTCCGCTCTGAAGGCCCGGGCCTCGGGCGTCCGGCCCTTCCTGCTGACACGGCCCACGAAGAGCCCCCTTTCCGGCCGGTGGAGAACGCGACGGCCACCCGCGTGGTACGGCGTCGACGGCTGAAAGCCGGAAACAAAGAGTACAGGTTATCGAGTGGGGCGGCGCCTTCCCCGGCGCCGCCCCGCCGGGCTCAGCCGCGGTGGCGGGAGAGCACGAGGCTGCCGGCCGCGGCGAAGAACATCCCGACGCCCTGCACGAAGCTGACGTCGACGTCCTGGACCTGCTCCACGGCCTCGCCCCGGAGCTGGCGCACCGCCTCCTGGATGGCGAACATGCCGTACATGCCGGTGTGGGTGTAGGACAGGCCGCCGCCGTTGGTGTTCATCGGCAGCGAGCCGCCCTTGACCGTGTTGCCCTCCGCGACGAAGTCGCCCGACTCGCCCCGGCCGACGAACCCGAGGTCCTCCAGCATGTAGAGCGGGACGTGCGCGAAGGCGTCGTAGGCCATGAGATGGTCCACGTCGGCGTGCGTGATGCCCGCGGTCCTGAACGCCTCCGCGCCCGCCTTGCGGAAGGCCGCGAACGATCCGGGGTCGGCCATCTGCGACACCAGGGGGCCCTCGGCCGCCTCTCCCGAGCCGAGGAGGTACACCGCCCGGTCGCCGCTCGGCAGGTCCTTCGCCCGCTCGGCCGAGGTGAGCACGAGCGCGCCGCCGCCGTCGGTCACCACGCAGCACATGTCCCTGGTGAACGGATACGCGATCGGCGGACCCGCCAGGACCTCCTCGACGGTGACGGGCTTGCGCCGGAAGGCGCGCGGGTTGTTCAGCGCCCACGACCTCTGCGCCACCACGACCTGGGCCAGGTGCTCGCGGGTCATGCCGCGCTCGTGCAGGAAGCGCAGCGCGGGGAGGGTGAAGGTGGAGTACGGGGCCTGGGCTCCGTACACGGTCTCGAACTGCCCGCTCGCGGAGGCCGGGTTGGGCGCCCAGGGCGCGACGCCGACGCGCGAGCGGCCGGACTCGCCGTGCGTGACGAGCACGACGTCGGCGGCGCCGGCCGCGATGGCGGCCGCGGCGTGCCGGACGTGCAGCATGAAGCTGCAGCCGCCGACGAGGGTCCCGTCGAGCCAGCGCGGCTCGATGCCGAGGTGGTGGGAGACCTCCATGGCCAGCGGCCCGGCGGTGGCCACGCCGTCCACGTCGGCGGCGGTGAGCCCCGCGTCCGCGAGGGCGTTCCTGGCCGCCTCCGCGTGCAGGCCGAGGACGGACATCTCGGGGCGGACGCCGATGCCGGTGGTCTCCGCGGCGCCGACGACGGCGATGCCGCCGCGGTGCATCGACGTCATCGGGCCACCGCCGGGGCGAACACCGGGAGCGTGTAGTCCTCGTACTCGATGAATTCGGCCTTCAGCGGCATGTCCAGCTCCAGGTTCTCGGGCTCGGGCGCGACGCCGACGATGTTCGTCATCATGCGCGGCCCCTCGGCCAGCTCCACCAGCGCCACGACGACCGGCGTCGCGGGGTCGAAGGGCGGGAACGGCCGGTAGTTGATGATGTACGACACCAGCCGCGCGTCGCCGCTGACCGTCGTCCACTCCACCTCCTCCGAGCCGCACCGGGGACAGAACGGGCGGGGGTAGAAGTAGTGCCGCGAGCAGGGGGTGCAGCGCTGGACGCGCAGCTCCTTGTCCGCGGCGCCCTCCCAGAACGGGAGCGTCTCCGGGATGGGCGCGGGGGCCGGGCCGGGCATGGCGGTTCCTTTCGACGGCGCGGGACGACGGTCGGCGGGCCGAGCCCGGCCGAGTTAAAGACAACATGTTCTGCTTATAGCAGGGTTGAAGCCAGAGTGGCCCTTGTCAAGGGGGTACGGACTCTTGTTCTGTTTGCCGTAACGTGTTCTACTTGTCGTCAGTTGTGGGACCTGGACGGATCCCGTGGTCATGTCCGCCGAGCGTTCGCGGGGAATGAGGATCATGCCAATCGACGCATCTCTGGTCGGCCGCAAGAGCGAGCCCCTCACGAGGTCCTGGACGCCCGCCGACGCGCTGCTCTACGCGATCGCCGTCGGCGCCGGCCAGGAGGACCCGCTGACCGAGCTGGAGTTCACCACCGAGAACACCGAGGGCAAGCCGCAGCGGGTCCTGCCGACCTTCTGCAACGTGGCGATGGGCGGCGGCATGTCCCTGCCTGACGACCTCGACCTCACCAGGATGCTCCACGCCGAGCAGGCCTTCGAGCTGCTGGGCACGGTCCCGGCCGCGGGCGAGGTCGAGGCGACGGGCGAGATCGTCGGCGTCTACGACAAGGGATCCGGCGCCATCGTCGCCAGTGAGACGCTCGCCCGCGACTCCGCCGGCCAACCGCTCGCCAGGATCCGTACCTCGCTCTTCTTCCGCGGGTACGGCGGCTTCGGCGGCGAGCGGGGGCCGGGCACGTCGTGGGAGCTGCCGACCGGCGCCCCCGACCACGTCGTGACCTACGCGACCCGGCCCGATCAGGCGCTCCTCTACCGGCTGACCGGCGACCGGAACCCGCTGCACACCGACCCGTCCTTCAGCGGCAGGGGCGGCTTCCCGAGGCCGATCCTGCACGGCATGTGCACCTACGGCTTCACCGGCCGCGCGCTGCTGCACGCCGCCGCCGGATCCGACCCCGGGCGCTTTCGCGCCATGTCCGGCCGTTTCACCAAGCCGATACTCCCCGGGCAGACGATCACGGTGTCGATCTGGGCCGACGGCGCCGACGTCCGGTTCCGGACGACCGACGAGACCGGAGCCGTGGTGATCGACCACGGAACCGCGGTCATCCGCTGACCGGCTTCTTACAGGCGCGGCCCCGCCGCGCCCGTCAGAAGGCGCGGCCCCGCCGCGCGAACACCTCCATCTCCTCCACATCGGAAGGGCGTCCCATGGGATCTCTTGACGGCAGAGTCGCCATCATCACCGGTGCCGGCCGCGGCATCGGAGCCTCCATCAGCCGCGCGTTCGCCCAGCAGGGCGCGCGGCTCGTGCTCAACGACCTCGGCGCCGGCCCGGACGGCAGCGGCGGCGACGCCGGGCCCGCGCAGGACATCGCCAAGGAGGTCATCGACCTCGGCGGCGAGGCGGTCTCCGACGGCGGCGACATCGGCGACACCGCGACCGGCCGGCGTCTCGTCGAGATGGCCGTCGAGTCCTACGGGCGCCTCGACGTCGTCGTCAACGTCGCCGGCATCCTCCGCGACAAAATGATCTTCAACCTGCCCGAGGAGGACTGGGACGAGGTCATCCGGGTGCACCTGCGCGGTCACTTCAGCACGATCAAGCCCGCCGCCGCCTACTGGCGCCAGCAGCGCAACCCCGACGGGCACTACCGCATCATCAACTTCACCTCCGACTCCGCCCTCCAGGGCTCCCCGGGCCAGCCCAACTACGCCGCCGCGAAGATGGGCATCATCGGCCTGACCGCCTCCCTCGCCAACGGCCTGGCCCGGTACGGCGTGACGGCGAACGCGATCGCCCCCGGCGCGGCCACCCGCCTGACCGCCACGGTCCCCGACGACAAGAAGCTCGGCGAGGACCCCGGCGAGGAGCAGCTCATGTCGCCGGACAACATCGCGCCGATCGTCACCTACCTCGCCGGCACCGAGTCCGACTGGCTGTCGGGCCGCACCATCGGCGCGGCCGGCCACGAGGTCCGGCTGTGGAACAACCCCGAGGTCGTCGAGACCATCAGCTCCGACGGGCCGTGGGACCTGCAGGACCTCGCCGCCAAGCTCACCACGTCGTTCCGGCCCAAGGCGGACGGCCTGCACCCGTCGATCTTCATGGGGCAGCTTCCCAAGTGAGGGCCGCGTCCAGGTGAAGCGGCCGGGCGGCCGCTCACCGGGACGCACCGGCCGGGCGGGCCGCGATCCCGCCCGGCCGCCACCGCACGGGGGCCCGGGGGGCACGGGGCCACGGGGGGGATCGTCTAGCTACGTCACGCCGACAGGAGAGAGACGCACCATGTCCTCTGCCACTCACTCGACCACGGCACCCACCGGCTTCTACGAGATCGCCGCCGCCGACCCCGGCCGGCCCGCCATCATCGACCCCGACGGATCGACGATCACCTGTGGCGACCTGCTGGCGCGGGTCAACCGCGTCTCGCGCGCGCTGCGCTCCCACGGCCTGTCGGCCGGTGACAGCGTGGCGGTGGCGGTGCACAACGGCCACGAGTATCTGGAGCTGATGCTGGCCACCGGGCAGGTCGGCATGTTCCTCGTCCCGGTCAACTGGCGGCTGACCCCTGCGGAGATGCTCTACATCATCAAGGACTCCGGAGCCAGGGTCGTCGTCGCCGACGTCGAGCAGGCCCGTACGCTGCCGGAGGAGTCGCTGCCCGAGCACCGGTTCGTGATCGGCGGGCAGGCGGCCGGCTGGCGCCCGTACCCCGAGCTGGGCGAGGGCGAGCCGTCCGACGCGCCGCCGGACCGCCGGTTCGGCGGCACCATGGGCTACACCTCCGGCACCACCGGCAACCCCAAGGGCGTGCGGTCCCTCCTCTACCCCGACTCCGAGCCGGAGCCGGTCATCAGCGCCCTGTACGGGGGACTCGCCGCCCGCTACGAGGTCACCCTGGACAAGGGCGTGCACCTGGTGTGCTCGCCGATCTACCACGCCGCCCCGACCGGGCACGCCTACGCGTTCCTCCAGCTCGGGCACACCGTGGTGATCCAGGGCAAGTTCGACGCCGAGGGCGTGCTGGAGGCGATCGAGCGGCACCGGGTGACCAGCGTGCACATGGTCCCCACCCACTTCAACCGGATGCTGCGGCTGCCGGAGGAGGTCCGGGCCAGGTACGACCTGTCCAGCCTGGAAGCGGTGATCCACGCGGGCGCGCCGTGCCCGGTGCCGATCAAGCAGCGGATGCTCGACTGGCTGGGGCCGGTGGTGTGGGAGTACCTCGCCTCGACCGAGGGCGGCGTCTCCCTGGTGAGCCCGCGGGAGTGGCTGCGCAAGCCCGGCACCGTGGGACGCCCGACGCCGAACACCATCGTCAAGATCCTCGGCGAGGACGGCGAGGAGGTGCCGGCCGGGACGGCGGGCACGATCTACTTCGGCATCCCCGGCCGCGAGGCGCTCTTCGAGTACAACAACGACCCGGCCAAGACCGCCGCCAGCCGGAAGGGAGGGCTCGCCACCGTCGGCGACTACGGCTACTTCGACGAGGACGGCTACGTGTTCCTGCTCGACCGGCGCACCGACCTCATCATCTCCGGCGGCGTCAACATCTACCCGGCGGAGATCGAGCAGGCCCTGATCACGCATCCCGCCGTCGCCGACGTCGCCGTCATCGGGGTCCCCGACCCGGACTGGGGCCAGAACGTGCTGGCCGTCGTCCAGCCGGCCGAGGACGCGGTCCCCGGCGACGAGCTCGCCGCCGCGCTGCGCGCCCACTGCGCCGAGCGCCTGGCCTCGTTCAAGATCCCCCGGCGTTTCGAGTTCCGGGCCGACTTCCCCCGGACGGAGACCGGCAAGCTGCAGCGCCGCAAGCTCCGCGACCACTACGCGGGTGAGGGGGAGAAGCCGTGAAGACCGGCGTGCACGCCTTCGAGGCCGGCATAGCCGACGTCGCCGCCTGCGCCGCGTGGGCCGAGGAGGCCGGCTACGACGTCGTGGCCAGCGCCGAGGTCGACCACGACCCGTTCCTGCCGCTGGCGCTGGCCGCCCGTGACACCAGCCGGGTGCGGCTGGCGACCACGATCGCGGTGGCCTTCGCCCGCACGCCGATGACGATGGCGTACGTCGCCAACGACCTGCAGGCGCTCTCCGGAGGCAGGTTCGTCCTCGGCCTCGGTACCCAGACCAAGCCCCACGTCACCCGCCGGTTCGGCATGCCGTGGGGCCGGCCGGCGGCGCGGATGCGCGAGTACATCACCGCCCTGCGCGCGATCTGGGACGACTGGAACACCGGCCGCCCGGTCCGGCACGAAGGGGAGCACTACCGGCACACGCTGATGACGGCGACCTTCCGCCCGGCGCCGCACGGCCACGGCAACCCGCCGATCCACCTGGCCGCGGTCGGGCCGCTCATGACGCGGCTGGCCGGAGAGGTGGCCGACGGGCTGATCCCGCACGGCTTCAGCACCGAGCGCTACTTCCGCGAGGTGACCCTCCCGGCCCTGGAGGAGGGACTGGCGCGGGCCGGCCGCGACCGCTCCGAGGTGACCGTCCACTGCCCGGGGTTCGTGCACGTCCACGCCCCCGGCGACGACGTCGACGCGCAGCGGCGGATGCTGCGCGGGCGGGTCGCCTTCTACGGCTCCACACCGGCCTACCGCGCCGTGCTGGACCTGCACGGCTGGCAGGAGCTGCACGAGCGGCTGCACGCCCTGTCGGTCACCCCCGACGAGGACCGCTGGGACCGGATGGCCGACCTCGTCGACGACGAGGTGCTCGACACGTTCTGCGTCAGCGGCTCCCTCGCGGAGGTGACGGCGGAGGTCTCCCGCCGGTTCGGCGGGCTGGTCGACCAGGTCCACATCCAGCCGCCGGCCGGCACGCCCGCGGCGGAGATCCGCGCGGCGCTGGCGTCGCTGAAGAACCAGGCGTCCGGCGTCCGCTGACCGGCGGGAGAGAGGAACGGCATCACGTGTCCGACAACCCTGTCGTCCTGGTGGAACGTGACAGAAGCGGCATCGTCACCGTCACGCTCGACCGGCCCGACACCAAGAACAGCGTGCCGCGCGCCGGCTGGATCGAGCTCGCCGAGGTGTTCGGCGACATCGCGGGCCGGGCGGACGACCGCGTGGTGGTGCTCACCGGCGCGGGCGGCGACTTCTGTTCCGGCTCCGACCTGCGAGGCGGCGACTCCGCGGACTCGCCGCGCCGCGCGATGCGGATCGTCAACGCGGCGCTGCTCGCCGTCCGCGACCTGCCGCAGCCCACGATCGCCGCGGTCTCCGGGGTCGCGGCGGGCGGCGGCTTCAACCTGGCGCTCGCCTGCGACCTGGCGGTCGCCGAGGAGACGGCGAGGTTCTCGCAGATCTTCGCCAGGCGCGGGCTCTCCGTCGACTTCGGCGGGACCTGGTTCCTGACGCACATGCTGGGGCTCCACCGTGCCAAGGAACTCGCCTTCTTCGGCCGGATGCTCCCCGCCGCCGACGTCCACGCCCTCGGGCTGCTCAACAAGGTCGTGCCCGAGGGGGAGGCCCTGACGCAGGCGTACGAGTGGGCCCGTGAGCTGCTGGCCCTCGCGCCCCTCGCCCTGTCGCAGACCAAGGAGATGCTCAACCTCGCCGCCTCGGGAAGCTTCCACGACAGCGTCCTGCGTGAGGCGGCCGCCCAGAACATCAACGGCACCACCGAGGACACCCGCGAGGCGATCCGGGCCTTCCTGGAGAAGCGGGATCCCGTGTTCCGCAACCGGTAGCGTCGTGGGCGCCTGGGTGGGAGGTGTTGGTTACCTCCTGACGTCGGGGGTAGGCGGGCGTAACCGACGTCACCTTCGGGGGAGGGGACCATGACAACGGGTGATTTCTGGAACTACGGCCACGGCCCCATGGACGATCTCCTGGCCAGGTTCTTCGGGTACGGCCAGCCGGCGTTGCCCCGCCGTGTCGACATCGGGAGGCTGCTCAGCGAGGACGCGGTCGACCTCCTGCGCACGGCGACGGAGAAGGCGGCCGAGTGGGGCGCCGACTACGTGGACACCGAGCACATGCTGTGGGCGGCCGCCCAGGTGGACACGGCCAGGCAGTTCCTGGAGCGGGCCGGGGCCGACCCGGACGCGCTGGCCCGCCAGGTCGAGCAGGCCGTCGAGAAGCGCGAGCCCCGGCAGGATCCCATGTCGCTCGCACCGGCGGCCAAACGGGCCCTGCTGGACGCCAGGCAGGTGGCGCACGCCACCGGCGCCTCCTACATCGACCCGCATCACCTGCTGCTCGCCATGTCGGCGAACCCCCGGTCGATGGCGGGGCGGCTGCTCCGGGAGGCGCACGTCACCCCGCAGTCGTTCGTCCAGGAAGGCGCGGGCAACGGGGAGACGCTGACCGGCCAGCAGGCGCCGCCCAGCAGCACCCCGACGCTCGACCAGTACGGCCGGGACCTGACCGGCGCGGCCCGCGAGGGCGGCATCGATCCGGTGGTGGGCCGGGACCAGGAGATCCTCCGGGCGGTGGAGGTGCTGTCGAGGCGGACCAAGAACAACCCCGCGCTGATCGGCGAGCCGGGCGTCGGCAAGACGGCGGTCGTCGAAGGGCTGGCGCAGCGCATCGCGGACGGCGAGGTGCCCGAGACGCTCAAGCGCAAGCGCGTGGTCCAGCTGGATCTGGCCGGCCTGGTCGCGGGGACGAAGTTCCGCGGCGAGTTCGAGGAGCGCCTGAGCAAGGTCATGGAGGAGATCCGCGCGCACAGCGAGGAGCTCATCATCTTCATCGACGAGCTGCACACCGTCGTCGGCGCGGGCGGCGCCGAGGGCGCCATCGACGCCTCCAACATGCTCAAACCCGCCCTGGCCCGCGGCGAACTGCACGTGATCGGCGCCACCACGCTGGACGAGTACCGCAGGCACGTGGAGAAGGACGCCGCGCTCGAACGGCGCTTCCAGCCCATCCTGATCCCCGAGCCGGACGTCGCGGACACCATCGAGATCCTGCGCGGCCTGCGTGACCGGTACGAGGCCCACCACCAGGTCAAGTTCACCGACGAGGCGCTGGTGGCGGCGGCCGACCTGTCCGACCGCTACATCTCCAGCCGTTTCCTGCCCGACAAGGCGATCGACCTGATGGACGAGGCGGGCGCCCGGGTGGCCCTGCGCACCGGCACCGCCCCGACCGGCACCCGCGAGCTGGAGGAGGAGCTCGGCCACCGGCAGCGGGAGAAGGAGCAGGCGGTGACGCGCGAGGACTACGAACGCGCCCGCGAGCTCCGCGACGAGATCGCCGATCTCCAGTCCAGGATCGAGCAGACCCGCGACGGCCGCGGGAGAGTCGCCGAGGTGACCCCGGACGACATCGCCGCCGTCGTCTCCCGCGCCACCGGCATCCCGGTCGCCCAGCTCACCGAGGAGGAGCGGGACCGGCTCCTGGCCCTGGAGGAACACCTGCACCAGCGCGTCATCGGCCAGGACCAGGCGGTGGAGGCGGTCGCCGAGGCCGTGCGCCGCTCCCGCGCCGGCCTGAGCGACCCTGCCCGGCCGATCGGCTCCTTCCTGTTCCTCGGGCCCACCGGCGTGGGCAAGACCGAGCTGGCCCGGGCCCTGGCCGAAGCGCTGTTCGGCGAGCAGGACCGGATGATCCGGCTGGACATGAGCGAGTTCCAGGAACGGCACACCGTCTCACGGCTCGTGGGGGCGCCCCCCGGTTACGTGGGCTACGAGGAGGCGGGCCAGCTCACCGAGCAGGTCCGGCGCAAGCCGTACGCGGTGGTCCTGCTGGACGAGATCGAGAAGGCCCACGCGGACGTGTTCAACCTGCTGCTGCAGGTGCTGGAGGACGGGCGGCTGACCGACGGGCAGGGCCGGACGGTGGACTTCAGGAACACCGTGCTGATCATGACGTCGAACCTCGGCGCCGACCTCATCATGGCGCACGCCGGCGAGGACCCGCAGGCGCTGCGCGGCCAGCTCTCGCGGCTGCTGCAGATGCAGTTCAGGCCGGAGTTCCTCAACCGCGTCGACGAGATCATCATCTTCCGCGGCCTCGACGCCGAGCAGCTCCGCCAGATCACCGTCCTGCTGCTGGAGGAGACCCGGCGGCGGCTGCACGCGCAGAAGGTGGTCATGGAGATCGAGCCGGCGGCCGTCGACTGGCTCGCCAAGGAGGGCTACCAGCCGCAGTACGGAGCCCGGCCGCTGCGCCGCACCATCCAGCGCAAGCTCGACAACACGCTGTCGCGGCTGCTGCTGGACGGCACGCTCAAGCCGGAACAGCACGCCCACATCGGCGTCAGGAACGGCGACCTGGCCATCACCGTCCTCGACGCGGGGGCCGAGGTGGGCCCGGACACCGAGCCGCAGGTCCTGGCCAAGCCCGAGCCGCGTTCCCCCGAGGAACGCCGCGACCGGAGCGACCCCGGGCTCTATCTGTAATCGGATCGTGACGATGTGTCGCGTTAGTCCCTTCACTCCACCGATCATCACATGAGGGGGGAGTGAAGGGGGGTTCTCGGTGGGGTCGTCGGAATCGTCCACACATCTGGTCTATCTGGTGACGTACTGGCGGGAGTGGCGGGCGTGGGGGCCCGGGGGCGGCGAGGCGGACGACCGCATCATCAGGGAGCTGCTCGAGTCGAACGGGGGCGCCGAACCCGGGGTGTGGCTGGCGACGTCGCCCGACGGCCTGCTCGACCAGGTCACCTGGCGCACCGGCGACGCCGCGCTGCGGGAGCTCGACCGGGGCAACGAGAAGGTCGACCAGGCGTACCGGGAGATCGAGGCCGGTTACCTGGACGCGGCCGACAGCCTCCACTGGTACCACGTCCTGATCCACCCCGACCACGAAGTGGGGCCGTTCAAGCGGGAGGGCGGGGGCGGGAAGCCGTGGATCCTGTTCGACATCCAGTTCCGCAACCGCTGGAGCTCGCGGATGATGTTCATCGGCGTCAGCTTCTGGGTCGGCGATCCGAACTGGATCCCCGACGAGGCGCTGGGCCGCGCACCGCGGGAGACGAGCGCCCACCGGCGGCACGAATGGTTCATGCGCTGCGAGCGGCAGGCCCGCACCCACGTGAGAGCCCACTTCCGCAAGGCGAAGCAGGACATCAGGGAGTACGAGGCCCCGGAGTTCTGGATCGCGCTGGAGGACAACGGCACGGGGGACCGGCCGAGCCTGAAGAACGCGCGTGACCTGTACGAGGTGGTGCACGGAGGTGCCACGTCCGGTGGGGCGCGCAGGCGCTTCCCGCTGCGCCGGCTGCTCGGTGGCGCCGGCATCACCGAGCTGAGCAGCGCGGACGTGTGTGTGGAGCCCGCCCGGCGCGACGACCGCACGGTACGCGAATGCTACGTGGTGCTGCCCGACACGCCGCATCTCAACGGCACGGTCGTGGGGGAGCGATTACGTCCCGCGGTGGCGGGGCTTCTGACCCTGGAGGCGCTGGCCGCCTCCGGCAACGACATCCGCGAGCAGCTCCAGGTCTGGCGCGAGCACGCGATGATCTACCAGCACGCCGCCCGCACGGCCGGGGCCCTGTGGGACGGGGTGGCCACCCACCTGCCGATCCGGCGCTGGTGGCGGCTGAACCGCGCGCACCGGGCGGTGGAGCTGATCCACCTGATGCTGCTGCAGGGCATGGCGGACCTCGCCGACGTGGCCAGCCACGTCGACGAACGGGTGAGCCGGATCGAACGGCTGGAGCACCTCGCCGACGAGCGGTTCGCCGAGACGCTCGGCTGGGCGGGCCGCGGGCTGCGGGAGGCGCTGGCCGACGCCAGCCACTTCACCGAACTCAAACGGTTCGGCTCGCGGGCGCGGGACGTCGCCGACCGCGCCACCGAGCAGTACAAGAACCTGCTCGAGTCGATGGCGCACGCCTTCGACGAGCGCCGGGTCAGGGAGCTGGAGGTGCTGCAACGGGCGGGCTTCTGGCTGAGCATGACGATAGGCGCCTTCGCGGTCCTCACCTTTATGGACTTCTTCATGGAGATCGAACACAAGCAGGTCGTGGACGACCTGTTCATGGCGGACCGCCGGCTGCACGCCATGGTGTGGGGCGTCCTCGGCCTGCTGGCCGCGATCGTGCTGGGCGTGACGGCGAAGTCGCTGTGGTCGCAGCGGATGGGGTCGAGCTGGTTCCACCGGACGTTCCGGCGGCTGGAGCGCTATCTGCGCCTGTCGTCCACCCGCGAACTGGAGCTGCTGCGCGGCCGTATCACCCGCACGCGCAAGGACACGTGGAAGGGCCGCGACCAGGACCTGGCCGACCGCTTCGCGGACCTGTGGGACGAGTCGGCGCGCGCCGTCGCGGCCAACTCGTCGGCCAGGCCGCAGCCGCCGCGCGGGGCCGGGCGGTCCGGGGGGCCGTCCGGCTGGCTGGACGCGCGCTGGGTGGCCCTGCGCGGTGTGCGCTGGTCCGGCCGCGATCTGGCCACGCAGCGCCGCGACATCGAGGCGCTGATCGTGCGCACTCTCCTGCTGGCGGAGCGGACGCCGACGCTGCGCCGGTACGGGCTGGTCCGGCTGGCGCTGCTGCACCGGCACTGCGGGCGGCTGCCCGGCAACTGGTTCGGCGAGTTCGACGGGGTGTCGAGGTCGGAGCTGCGGATGGTGTTCACGACCGCCGGAGGCAGCGCGGAGATCGCGGACAAGGTCGACAAGCGGATGGCGGAACGGATCGCCCACACCAAGGCGGTCGAGGCGGGCCGGGTCGACGACCGGGCCGCGCCCGCCGGCAAGATCAGGACCGCTCGGGAGCTGCTGGAGGCGATCGAGCAGGAACTGGTCCGGCCCGACCTGCCGGGGCTGGCCGCGTGAGCGTGGGCGCCCGCGCGCCGTCGGCGCCGGTACGGCGCCCGGCGTGCGGCGCCGGTACGCCGGTCGCTCAGGGGACGCGCCAGGTGTCGCCGGAGTCGAACAGGCGCGTGAGGTCGCCCCGGCCCTTCTGTGCGACCGCTTCGTCGAGCTGGCTGGTCATCAGGGTGTCGTAGGCCGGGCGGTCCACGCTGCGGAAGATCCCGATCGGGACGTGGTCGAAC
>NZ_JBVJKR010000028.1:0-62492 GCF_055585125.1 Nonomuraea sp. NPDC054003 | reverse complement strand
CAGAATGCAGCGGGCGATCGGCCTGATGCCCGCCCCTGAAGACCTGGCCGACCTCGCCGACCAGCTGCGCACCCTGCTGGCCCCGTCGCTGGCCCTGGCCCCCGTCCCGCGGGCGCTCCGGCTGCAGGCGCTGGCCGATCAGATCACCGCCCGGCCTGGCCTGTGCGCGGCGCCGGGGTGCCAGGCCCAGCTGGCCACCGCGGCCACCGGCCGGCCCCGCCGGTTCTGCAACGCGGCTTGCCGCCAGCGCGCCCGCCGCGCCCGGAACGCCCCTGCCGCCGGCGTTCCGGATGGCGGCCGCGGGGGCGACGTCGACCTGAGCGACCAGGACGTCGCCGGTGCGGCCCAGCTCGCCGAACTGCTGCAGGCGTTGCCGGCCGACACCCGGCCGCTGCCGTCGGTCGCTCCCTACGACCAGCTCCTTGCCCGCCACCCGTCCCCGGGTAAGGGCGGCCGGGCGGGACAGATCAACCAGCCGCCGTTCGGCCACGACTGGGGCGACACGTGCGTCACGCTGCTGCGTGAGGACGGCTGGTGGTCCCTGCACAGCCCGCACGCCTCGCTCGGCGTGCCCGGCTTCGGACCGCACGGCACGATCACCGCGCGCGAGGCCACCGCCGCCCAGCGCGCGGCCGCGGCCGCCGTCACCAGGCTGACTGGCCGCCAGGTGCTCGGCTGGACCCTGCGCGACACCTCTTCCTGGTCCGCCCGGCTGGACGCCCCGCCCTCCTGAGGGAGCGCGAAAGAGGCGTTGACGTTCCCCACGCACCGCCCGCCTGGAATCTCTACCCTGCCGAGGGTGGTGAGGAAAAAATGCCGGTGGGCGATGAGCAGGGCCGGGGCGATTACGAGGAATCACTGAACGATGCGTCCATGGACGTGTTCAACGCCGTGGCCGCCATCCGCATGGCCTCCTCCAGAGCGCTGGCGCTGCTGCACAAGCAGCAGATCGACTTCACCGCCGATCGCGCCCGGGCCGTCGCCGAACTCTGCGACGGCGCCGAAGCGGCCATCGCCGCCATCCGGGACCTCGCGACCGCCTCCGCCCTGGACGACGCCGCGCTGGCCGCCTTCCTGGACGAGGACGGCACGCCGCTCTAGACGCCGCAGCAGGCGGACGAGGCCCGCCGGAGCCGCCGCCAGTCCGCGCTCGGATCACCGGTCAGTCGTCGAAGAGCTGGGCGACGGTGACCTTCTTGACCCGGTCGTAGCTGTCGACGATCAGGTACCAGTAGTCGTCGTAGGGCACCTGCAAGACGATGGGACTGTAGTCGTAGAAGCCGCCGTAGTACTGGTAGGCCTCCTCATCGAGGTAGGCCTGGTACTCCTCGCTGTCCATGAGGGCCACCCGGGCGGTCGAGCCGCGCCAGTCCACCTCGAAGCAGGCGCCGGCCCCGGTCTCTCCGAGGTCCCAGTACAGATGCTGCACACGTCATTAGTAACCCGGCAGGCACGAGGCGGGAAGACGAGCCGCTCAGGCAGTCTCGCCCTGCGCGGGCGCCTTCAGCAGGCCGCCGTCGAAGGCCAGGTGGAACAGGGCGCCGAGGCGTACGGCCGCGAAGTCGGGGTCGATCGCGGCGAGCGTGGAAGCGTCCGGGCGTACCGCCGCCTCCAGGAGGCAGGCCAGGACGGCGTGCATGTGGCCCAGCAGGAAGAAATGCAGGCCCCTCTCGCTGGTGAGCAGCTTGGCCACCTCCGGCCCCTCCTGCTGCAGCTCCTGCCGGATCGACACCACCAGCTCGCTGATCTCCGCGCTGAAAGCCGGGTCGGCGGCCGCGCGCGCGTAGATGTCCCGGCCGTACTGGTCGTACAGCGTCTGCACGGTGAACGTCTCCAGTGGCCCGGTCACCATCTCTGCCGAGGACCCGCTACTGCCTCGCCACCACATCTGTAACCAAGATCCCACTTTGCTCATCCCAGCATGATGCGCGCACCGTCCGGAGCATGGCAAGCACGCGCTGTAAGGGCTGCGGGTCAAGCGCCCTGTCAACATGGAGGCCGGGGTGTCGCTCGCGGCAGGCTGTGGCCAGAGGACGGGAGCGGCCGGAGCGGCTGCGTTACGAACTGCATGGTCCGTGCCGCTCCTGGCCATGGCGAGGACACCAGCGGTAATAGCTGGTGTCGAGATTGCGGGGAGGCGTGGCCCGGCCATGCCTGGGATGCCAGCCGGACCAGTAGCGGGTGTTGCACGTGTTGCACAGCGGCGCGCGGACGAATCCGTGGGTGTGGCAGTGATCCCATACGCGGGCCCGCTCGGTCATACAGCCCGCACACATGAACTGCGACGCCACAGGCCAGCCCTGGCGGCCGGCGCGATCCGCGCGGTAGCGGCGCTCCTGCAGCTCGCCCCGGTAGATGACGGCGTCCGCGCTACTGCCTTTCGGGCCGTAGACGGTGAACGTGCGGGTGAACTCCCCGCGCTCATCCACGAGCACCTCGCCGACGAGCTCGAACCACCTGCCGGAGTCCTCCCCGTGGTGAACCCCCAGGCACACACAATCGCACTGGAGACCTTCCGCGGCCTGGCAGCTCCGGTTGCACCGCGACAGCTTGGACATGTCCCGGCACAGCACCACGTAGCCGTAGCGGTCGATGGCCGCCATCACCAGCCTGGTCAGGCAATTACGCGGCAGACGCCAGTACCCCTGTTCGTCGATGCGGGGACGGTCGATTTCCACGGTGCGACGCAGCCATGGGAGATCGTTCCCCCTCTTCGGGAGCTTCGCGACGACCTTCCCCTTTTTCAGCGGGAGCCAGATCAGCGCCACCCCGGGCGGCATGACCGCGCGGCCGTCCACGACGCGCACCTTGGGCAAGCAGCCGTCCATGGGCAGCACGGTGACAGGAAAGTCTGACAGTTTGTTGTCGCGGAGATGCGTTCCGTAGTTGGGCCGCTGCCAGTTCGGTCGATCGCCAGGCCACACCGCCAAGCGCGTCGTACGGTCACGCCATGACCAGCTGCCCCGCTCCCCCAGCTCACCCGCTGCCGGCGGATCGCCCGGCCCGGGACCCGGTAGACATCACCGTTGACGCCTGCACCCGCTTCGCCGCGCACCTGATGCTGCTGTCCCACCAGCTCGGCGAGCACGGCCTGGACCACGGCGAGCGCGAGCGCCTGACCGCCGCGCTGGCGATCGCCGAGCGAGCGCTGGCCACGGCGGACGCCGTCGGCACCACAGGCACCGGGGAGGACGACCGTGGCCGCTGATGCGACGGCGCTGCAGCGCGTGTGGATCTGCACGCGGGGCGTCGGCCTGGTTCGAGCCGACCGGATCAGATCCTTGATCCTGAACGACGGCCGGGTACACGGCGCGGAAGCCGAACAGGCCGACGACGACCTGCTGATAGCGGTATTGGAGGGCGGAGGCCATGAGACCCTGGCCTGCTGCGGTGCATCGCTCGGCTGGCGGGCCCTGACCGGCCTGGCCCTCACGCTCAGCACCGCCGAGCACGAGGCGGCCGCGGGCGCCACGGTGTTCGTCTTCGCACGCAGCGACCCCGGCCGCAAGATCTCCTGGCACATGAGTGCCGGCGAGTTCGACGGTGAGACCTGGCCGGCCGGCCCGGAGCCGATCTCCCGGCCCCCGACGCCGCCGTCCACGGCATGGGAGTTGCCCGAACCGCCGCCCGCCTTCCGCCTTCGGCTGCAATCGCCATTTGGCGAGCAAGCGCCGACCGAGACCCACGACTGATGATCACGCCGATACGGTGACCGTCGTGGGCACCACGGGCACCGTTCACCAGATCAAGGTCACCCTGCGCGAGGTTCACCCGCCGGTGTGGCGGCGCGTTCAGCTGCCGTCGACGGCGACGCTGGACCAGTTGCACGAGGTGATTCAGGTGGCGATGGGCTGGCAGCAGCATCACCTGCACCTGTTCGGCAAGGGCGATGCCGAGTACGGCGACAACGCCCGCGATGAGACGGCCGTAACGCTGGCCATGGTGATCCCGCGCGTCGGGGACTGGCTGGGCTATCGCTACGACTTCGGCGACATGTGGGATCACGACCTGGTGGTGGAGAAGGTGCACCGGCCGGCGCCGAAGACGCTCTATCCGCGCTGCGGCGCCGGCGGCCGCGCCTGCCCGCCGGAAGACAGCGGCGGGCCGGAGGGGTACTTCGAGCACATGCGGGCGCTGCGGCACCGCAAGGGCTGGAAGTACCGGGTGGCCAAGCAGATCCTGGGCACCACGCGGTGGGATCCGACCAAGTGGGACCGCGATGAGGTCAACGCCGGCCTGGCACGGCTGGCGAAGCTGTGGGCCAAGCAGGCCGCCCTGAACGCGAAGGCGGCCGCCGCCGGCCAGGCCGCCCCCGAGACAGCCCCGAAGCCCGCCACGAAGCCCGTCGCGAAGGCCTCCGCCAAGACGACGAAGAAGGCGGCGAAGGCGACGGCCGCGACCGCGCCCCGGTCCGCCGGCACGACGCCCGGCCCCGGAAAGGGGCGTCCCGGAAACGGTCGTTTACGGGACGGCTCAGAGGCGCCAGAGTCGACTTCGCAGACTCCCAGCTCAGACGATCACACGATTCCTGGCAATAGTCCCGAAACTCGTCCCGAAACGCTGCCCATGGATCTTGAGTTTCGGGACCCTATTCGGGATGCTGGAGAGGTGAACGCCTCCCCCGCCGCCGCGCCGACCGCGCCGAGCAACACCATCCGCGTCGGCTACGCCCGCATCTCCACCCGCGACCAGGACCACGCCGCGCAGCTGCAGCTGCTGAACGCCGCCGACTGCCGCGAGATCATCGAAGAGACCATCTCCACCCGCCGCAAGGACCGCCCCAAGCTCATCGCGACCCTGGACGGCATGAAGCCGGGCGACACCCTGGTCATCACCAAGCCCGACCGGGTCGCGCGCAGCGTCAAGGAGCTGCTGGTCTTCCTGGAGGACCAGCTGGCCCCGCGCGGCATCAACCTGGACATCCTGACCGGCATCTGTGCCGGGATCCACCGCCCCAACGGGCAGACCATGGCCGACAAGATGCTGTTCATGGTCGCGGCCATGGCCGCCGAGATGGAACGCGACCTCATCAGCGAGCGCACCAACGAGGGCCTGGACGCCGCCCGCGCCGCCGGCCGCGTCGGCGGCCGCCCGGCCAAGGTGACCGACGACGTGCTCGCCGCCGCCCTGGCCCGCCGAGCGCGCGGTCAGTCCGTGAAGCAGATCGCCCGCGAGCTCGGCGTCGGCAGGTCGACGCTGTATCGGGCGCTGGAATACGAGTAGCCCGTCATCGTGACGTGAGCTCCTTGGCCCCTGGCCTACGCGGGCCCCGGGTGAATCGTTGGTGTGCGGACTCGGGACCGCGGCATCCGATGCCGGACCGACAAGGGGAGGGAGCGGAAGGGTGATCAGCCCTCGAAGGCCTTCTCCCAGTCGCGGTCAGCGGCCGCCTGGCGCGCCGCCTGCACGAGCTCCGGCTCGCACGCGAAGATTTCGTCGAACAGCCGCACCACGTCGCCGTGCCGACGATGGCGCACCGCCTGCGCTTCCACGTAGTCGGCCTCGGGCGCGACGTACAAGGCGTGCTGCACGTCGTCGGCGTCGTACCCCGAATCCCGCAGGTGCTTGGTCACCTCGTATGGCATGTCGTCGAACCCGTGCACGTATCCCCATCGGCACCCAAGCCGCGGGCGGCGGTGTCCAATCGGCGACGCCGTGGTGGCGGCCGCAGCCGCCGACCTGGGAACCCGGTTGTCACTGGACCGGTAGTAATCCTCTTGTGCCTCCCATGATTACTTAGCGTTATTAGACGCTACGTTCTGCGACACCTGTCGTCATGGAGGATCCGTGCCCTTCCCCCACCGCGCATGCCTCACTGCCCTGATGGCCACGATGGCCCTGGCCGTGCCTCTGACCGGCGGTCCTGCCCTCGCCACTTCACCTGTCACAACAGCGGGCGCACTGGCCGTTCGAGCCGAGACGGTGCTCCTGCGCGACGCGGTGGCTACCCTGCCGACCGGCACCGAGAGCCGCGACGGCTATCAGCGCAGTTCCTTCCGGCACTGGGTCGACGCCGACCGGGACGGCTGCAACACCCGCTACGAGGTCCTCATCGAGGAGGCCGTCAGCCCTCCCGAGGTCGGTCCCGGCTGCGCCCTGACCGGCGGCAGCTGGCATTCCTACTACGACGACGTCACCGTCGGGCAGGCCTCCGGGCTGGACGCTGACCATGTCGTACCGCTGGCCGAAGCCTGGGACTCCGGCGCGCACGCCTGGAGCGCCTCTCAGCGCCAGGCCTACGCCAACGACCTGTCCGACCCGGGCCACCTGGTGGCCGTGACAGCGCGGAGTAACAGGCAAAAAGCCGATCAGGACCCCAGCACATGGCTGCCGATCGAGCCGGTCCGGTGCCGCTACATCGCCGAATGGACCGCGATCAAGACACGGTGGGAACTGACCGTCGACACCGCCGAGAAGGATGCCCTGGCCACGCTCGCGGCCGACTGCCCGAACGTACCGATCGCGATCACCCCGCTACCGTAAGCCCGGCGCTCCCAGTCGAGTGATCATGACCCTCCGACAGGCTTTGCATCAGCCCGCTGGAGGCAGGCGGGTCATCGACGGGGACGCTCAGGTCCGGCAGGGACTCGATCAGATGCGGCGCATGCTGCCATGGCAAGCCGAGCCGGCAGGACCGGTGTTCGGCGCAGGCGTCATCCAGTAATCCGGGGAGCTGCTCAGTGAAGGAGACGTCGGAGACCGGGGTAGCCAGCGGCGTACCTGAGGGGGCCGGGCGCGGCGGGGCGGCTGTGCCGACGGTCTTCGCGACGGCTTCGGGGTGGCCGGTCTCGGCGGCCAGCCGGTAGAAGCAGTGCGCGATGCTGGCCCTGGCGGCGCCGCCGGCCTCCAGCGCGCAGCCGTGCCGGTAGGCGACGTCTGCGGCCTGTCTGCGCAGGTCGTGGGCGTTCTGCAGTGCCATCGCGCCTTCGTGGCCGGCGTCAACGGCACGGCGCAGCCAGGCCATGCCGTCGTGGTTCCAGCCGCGCAGCAGGGTGAGCAGCGCCAACTGGAAACACGCCTCGGTGTCCCCGCCCATGGCGGAGCGGGCCAGGCGGGCGCCGATGCGGCCGTGGGTGTCGAGGTAGCACTGGATCAACTCCTCGGTGGTCAGCAGGTCGGCTCGGGATTCCCCGCCATGGCCGGCCACAGCGGGAGGGACAGGGAGTGCCTCACCCTCCCCGGCCGGGGTGGCAGGTGCTTGGTCCGCATGCAGCCAGCGGGTTCTCCAGATCGTCAGGTCCATTGGGCCGACGTCCAGGCCCCCTTGCCGGGCAGCCTCGTGGCAGGCCTTGAGGTAGGAGAGCACCCAGGGCCAGGCGGGCGGACGGCGACGCTTGCCACTGAGGATCTCCTGGGTGGTGCTGGGGTGAAGCTCGCGCCTTGGCGCGCCGCTGGACAGCGGTCCGCGCGACAGCGTGTGCAGGAAGGGCAGGGACGGCTTGCCGGCCTGTTCCTTCAGCTCGTTGAGCTGGTCGATAAAAGCGCGCAGGGCAGCACTTTGCTTATGGGTCATCGCTGTTGCCAGATTCGTGATCATGGAATGGGGGGGAGTCACGCCGTGACTGTGGGGATCAACGAATCGTGACGGCAGTCATGTTGCCACCGATACGGGGCAAGCCGCGTGCCGATCACGTATTCGAGATGGTTCGGCCTGGCCTGCCTTCCTGCAGGCCAGCTCACACCCCCTGGCCAGGCTGGCATCGACGCGCATCGAGCGAAACCGAACGACATCGAATGCCCCCGGCCCCGGTCACGAGGCTGGCCTGCTTCGTTCGGCCCGGCACCGACGCCGTACCGACGTCCCCACGAACCGCATCGACCTTGTTCGACCCTGTTTGAACCGCTGGTGGCGACGACATCGGGGCAGGCATCGTGAGCGTCGCCGTACCTTCCCCCGATCTGTGAAGGGCACTCAATGCCGTGCTTTACCGCCCCTGACGCTCCGCTCTGCCTGCCCGCCTGTCCGGCCGATTCGTCGGCCGTCGTCCGTGCCGCGCGGACGGGCGCCTGCGAGCGCCCTGGCGGCTGCCGGCAGCACGACTGCTCATGCACCTCGGAGGAGATGGCGTGCCTGCTGGTGACGATCTGGGCCTTGGAGAGCGGCCGTATACCGCTCACGCCCCCCTTCGATCGCTTCACCGCGGAGGAGTTGATCACGTTCTGGGCCGATGACCTGACAGCCACCGGCTATCCGCCCCTTTTACTGCCGTCATCTCAAGCATCGACACCAGCGCAGCGCCGGGTGGGGTAGTGCCGGGGGGAGGCCTCGTCTGGCCATGGTGCTGCTGGAGGATATCGCTGGAGCGTTTGAGTTATGGCAGGCCAGAGGCTTTAGAGAACCGGTCTCTGGCGGCGAGTTGAGGGGCGCTCGGTAGCAACACGCCGAATGGCAAGAGTGAGACGTAAATCACACGGGACAAGGGGTAGGGCCGTTGTTTGAGCCTGCATCTACCTCGCCAAGATCACCCTTGAGGCCTTGGCTGAGATCGCCCTGGTAGTCGCCCTCTACCCAGCCAAAAACCTCGTGGGTGACACAGGCATGATCTCAGCTCAAAAGCTCCGCATTTTACCGGTCCGCCGAGCACTGTTCACACTGTCGTTGCCCCGGAGTTCTGAGGTCACACACGGTAGGTTTCTGCCGTACCCCCAGCAACTCCTCGGGGTGCATACCTGATCTACGTCTGCCTGTCGGTGGCGTCACGTGGGCTGCTGAACGGCAGCCTGGCCGACCGCTCCCTGCGGCCGGTCCGGTCCCCCTCGTGCTTGGAGGGGGTTACAGATCAGGAGGTGGCCATGTGCCGCCACAGGAAGAGGCCCGCAGATCCGGGCGACAAGAGTACGAAGTGGGCCACGATTGTGGGTGCCGCTGCCTCTGTTGGCAGGTTGATCATCGACCTGTTCGACAAGGGGAAGAGCTGACGGCCCTGGACCACGTCGGTTACCGCCGACAAGGCCACAGGGCCGCCGAGTGACACAGGAGGGGTTCGCCCCCGGTCGAGCAAGGACCGGAACCGGGCGGGCCCCTCCGCTCTTCAGTTACCCCTAATGCGCCACAGGACTTGCCGCGTCTGTCGTTCGACCGACCGCGCTTTGCTATTCCTTGGCCAATCAGGTATACGCACCGTACACAACCAACTACAAGAGCATCGCTTGAACTGGGGAAATGCTGCCCAATGTCCAGTTCTTGGCGATGTCCCCCACATTACGTTGGGGGCAATACTGGGCTCAAAAGGGGCAAGTGCGCTACCCAATGTCTACATTGTGGGACATTGCCCCCCCGCCCCCGGCAGCGCCCCCTTCCATCCCGCGAGTCAAGATCGCAGAGAGCTGCTTCACCTCTGGTGACAGCGACCCGAGTGCTGGAGCGCGAGCGCCGGCAGCACGCCGACGAGGCCGACCGGCTGTGTGAGGACCTGGCCGCCGCCGCCCGCAAACAGCTCGGCGAGGTGCATGGGCAGCTCTGCGCCGCCCAGGCCGCGGCGCAGACCGCCCGGCAGCAGGCACAGGCCGCCGAGGCCCGGGCCGCTGACCTGCTGCAGGCCTTGCGCGAGCGGCGTATCTGACCGCCTCCGCTGAGCGGGTCCGGGATCCGCTCAGGTCCCCGGGGCCGACTGCTTGGGAGGCGCGGCGGTGTGGCGCTTGTCGCGGGCGTAGACGACGGCCGCTTTTCCGCCGCCGGGGGTGCGGCGGCGGTCCAGCTCGAACAGGGCGGTGGCAGCGAACAGGTCGCTGAGCTTGGTGTAGCCGTAGGTGCGGGAGTCGAAGTCGGGGCGTTGCTTGGTGATGATGTGGCCGACGGCCGCGAGTTGGGCCCAGCCGTCGTCGTCGGAGGCCGCCTCCACGGCATGACGCAGCAAGGCGACCACGTCGGTATCGGACGTCAGCTTCGCCGCCGAGGTCTGCGCAGCAGGTTTCGCCTCGGCCGGAGCGGCGGCGCGCTTGAGGTTCTCGAGGTAGATGAACTTGTCACACGCGGCGACGAACGGCTTGGGCGTCTTGCGCTCGCCGAACCCGAACACGGTCAGCCCGGACTCACGGATGCGGGCGGCCAGCCGGGTGAAGTCGCTGTCGCTGGAGACGATACAGAACCCGTCGAGGTGCCCCGAATACAGCAGGTCCATCGCGTCGATGACCATCGCGGCGTCGGTGGCGTTCTTGCCCAGGGTGTAGGAGAACTGCTGGATCGGCTGGATCGACTGGGCGAGCAGCTGCTCCTTCCAGCCTTTCAGGCGGGTGCCGGTCCAGTCGCCGTAGGCGCGCTTGACGTGCGCGGTTCCGTACTTGGCGACCTCCGCCAGCAATTCCTCCACCACGGTGGGCGGGGCGTTGTCGGCGTCGATCAGTACCGCCAGTTTCGCTGTGGTGGTGTCTGTGGTGCTCTCTGTGGCCATGCGCTGTGCCTTTCGATCTGATCGGCTCACGGATGCGTGTCGATCTCCCGGGCGGCCTCGCAGGCTCGGCCGTCCGCGAGCGTCGTCCAGGAGGCGGGCGGCAGCGATGAGCATGCGGTCGGCGTGTGCCGAAGGTGTGGCGCAGGGTGTGCGGGGAGGGCGCGCCGGTCTCGTCGAGCAACTCGCATTTTGGCGCTACGCCATAAGGGGCGATTAACGCCGAAAGGCCAGTCTCCTGGTCACGGTGGGTGTGCGCGCGGTTATCGGCTACGACGGCCGTCGGCGACGCCGCGGCCGGGGCCCGGGAAGCGTGGGCAGCGGCGTCGGCACGTCCCAGTCGATAACTCGTAGGCCAGCGGCTTTGATGTCTTGCTCGCTGACGCCAAGGAGTTGGATTGGGGTCTTGCCGCCTTCGCGCGCGAGCCACACCACCCGCCACCACTTCTCGGAGTGGGAGATCGCGTTCCAGTCGTCGGTGACGACGCCGGCGGCCGCGGCCTGTTCGTCGCTG
Source organism: Nonomuraea sp. NPDC054003 (assembly GCF_055585125.1). NCBI lineage: Bacteria > Bacillati > Actinomycetota > Actinomycetes > Streptosporangiales > Streptosporangiaceae > Nonomuraea > Nonomuraea sp. NPDC054003. The sequence continues at coordinate 51,590 of NZ_JBVJKR010000028.1, read as the reverse complement.
ACCCAGGGGAAGCGGCCCTCCGGATGTTTCCCAGTGCTGAGCAGAATCAAGCCCCACGCCGTGTGGTAGTCCATGGTCGCCGTGCAGGCAGCCAGCAGCCTGTATGTACGCCAGTGGAGGCGGGGGAACAGGACCCAGCGCCATGCCTTCAACGTCATCTCTTCAGATTCCCAGCCGCCCGGCGCACGTGCGAGTCAGTTGTTCATCACGTGCGTCGGCGAGTTGATCGGCCGGAGTCGGAGATCAGTCTTCCACCGATCCCCGCGTACCCGCTTATAGCAGATTCCGTGCCGTCAACCAGGTGTTCCATGCCTCCACGATGTCGTCGGCCAACTCGATGACGTCGTACTTCTGACCCCCGGAGGTCACATACCACTGGTGTTCCGCGATGACGGGGGAACCCAGGAAGACCGAGACGCTCTGGTTGCTGATCCTGGTGCTGTCATCCCCGGTCTTGCTGGTCCCGGTCCTCAGCTTGCGGTGTTTGACGCCATTGCAGAGGTCGGCGGCCAAGCGAAGAACCGGGATACTTCGCTGCGGGTTGGTGAAGAGTGCCTCCACGTCGCCGTTGGGCGGTATGCGCGGATCGTCGTCGTTCTTCAGCCAGTCCTTGAGATGGTAGGCGTCCTGGAAGAAGTGGAACAGACGGTCGCGAGCTTCGTCGGAACCTCCGCTCATGGCTCCCGAGGCGGCCTCCGCGAGGCGGACGTGGCTGCGCAGCATCCGCTGGTGCTGGTCTCGCCAGCCCTCGCCAAGCGGCCCGAGGCGAGGCTCGCGACCTTCGACGATCTCCCCGGTACCGCCGAGCAGCACGTACGCGGACCTCACCTCCGATTCGGCGGGATCAGCGCTAACCGGAACGACGCGCAGGTTCACGCCAGCAAGAGTTCGCGCCGCAACGTCTGCCGCTTCCCAGCTCGGCTTGGCGGGCGTCAGGTACAGACGGACCCTGCCCTGCTGAACGAACAGACACGCACCACCGGGCTGGGGATCCTGGGCGGGCTCGTCATCGTTTTCCCGGATGGTGAACCCGACGCGCGCGAGCGACTTTTCGGCCTTATCCCGTATCTGCTGCACGTCCACGCTGACGCTCCTGCGAGTCGAAGGGGTGAGGTACAGGAGACGTGCGAGGCCTATGTCTGGTTCACCCGGTTGTAGTTCCGCTATCGCAGATAGTGAGTCATTATCTGCGATAAGCTCGATCCCGCCGCCAGCGACGGCCCGGCCGACCTTGGACGCTCCGCAGAGCGCTTCCAGGCCGGACGGGGCGACTCGGGGTGCTTATCTGCGATAGACCTCCGGAGGTTCCCCCGTGGCGACAGTGCACCGAATCACCCCCCGCCCGGGCGCGCCCGTCATCAGCGCGGCCGTCGAGGCGTTCCTCGCCACCATCGACAACCGCAACACCGCCAAGGCGTACGCGATCGCGCTGCGCGCCCTGGCCGCTGAGCTCGGCGAGCAGGCCGCGCTGGAGGAACTGGAGGGCGAGGCCGGCGCCGACCGGCTCGCTGGCTGGTTCACCGGCCGCTGGGGCGGCGCGGCCGCGGCCACCTTCAACACCCGTCTGGACGCGCTCGGCTCCGCCAGCGCCTGGTGGCGCGACCAGGACTGGCTCACCGGCGACCCGCTGCGCCGCATACGCCGCCGTGCCCGCACCCCCGACCGCACCAAGGCCCTCGACCGTGCCCTCATCGAGGCCCTGCTCACCCGCGAGAAGCTGCCGCTGCGCGAGCGCACCCTGTTCCGGCTGCTGTACGAATCGGCGGCCCGGGCCGACGAGGTCCTCGCCCTCGACGCTAGCGACCTCGACCAGCGCAACCGCCGCGCCAAGGTCAAGCGCAAGGGCGGCGCCGTCGACGTCATCGTCTGGCAGACGCCCACCGCCCGCCTGCTGCCCCGCCTGCTGGACGGCCGCCGAAGCGGGCCGGTGTTCCTCACCGACCGGCGCGCCCGCGTCCCCCTGCCGCCGGCCGACATCGACCCCGCCTCCGGCCGGGCCCGGCTGTCTTACCGCCGCGCCGCCGAGCTGTTCGAGACCGAGACCGCTGACCTGCCCGGGGGCCCTTTCACGCTCCACCAGCTGCGCCACAGTGCTCTGACGCACGCCGCCGAGGACGGCGCGAACACCTCGACGCTGCTGGCCTACTCCGGCCACACGTCGGTCGCGTCGCTCGCCCGGTACGCCCGCGTCTCTCCCGAGGCACTGGCGCGCTGGCAGCAGAACCGTGATCCGGGCGCACGCCGCTAATCGGCAGGGGCGCATGATCGGCGCAACCCTCCACCTCCTGGGACGCGAAAGAAATCTTGAAAATAGCTGGGGGATCCTGGGATCCGTGCACCTAAGAAGGGCTGACCACAGAGGCCTCTGCGGTCAACCCGCAAGGAAGGACGGTATGGTGCCTGATCCCGGCGAGCATCGGCCAGGCGCCGCGGTGCTGTCGGGCATGCCCTTACAACGGCCAGTAGAGGCAGATTCCCAGATCCCCGAGAGCTGGCTGCAGGAGCGTGAGCACCTCGGCGAGGCCGAGAAGGTCGACCGGCTGGCCGCCGACCTTGATCTGGTGAACAGTCTGGCGTGGGGTCGCTTCGAAGGCGCGGACTATGAGGTGTTCGCCAACGAACTTGCCAAGTACGGATTGGCGGTCATCGGTGGCTGGATTCGGCGGGGTCTCATTTTGACCCGTTGCCGTGAGCGAGGATACGGAGGGCTGCCCGAGCCACCCCTGGGCGCTTTCGATGACCCAGATACCGTCCAGGAACTGGCCGGTGAGACCGTGGGAAAGGCCCTCTACCACTTCCGCGAAGGCGTTCTGTTGGCCAGGAAATGGGACTACCGCAAGGGTGCCTCCCTGCGGACATACTTCATCGGCCAGTGCCTGATCCGTTTCGCCAACATCTACCGTCAGTGGATCAAGACCGAACTGCGCAGGCATCCTGTCGCCGACCACGAAACCCTGGACCTGCTCGAACGCGCCCACACGGCTGGTCCCGAGGATCGCGTCATCGAGCTGGCCCACGTCCAACGTGCCCTGGCTGCCATCTCCAACCCGCAAGTGCGGCATGCACTGATCCTGCGCGCAGCGGGCCTACCCATCCGGGAGATCGGACAGCGGCTGAATGTCTCGGAAAAAGCCGTGGAACGCATGATCGCTAACGAGAGGGTTCGGATGACGAAACGAGGCATCGCATGAGCGAGATCAAACGGAAAATCGAACGATCCTCGCTGGGGACCAAGAACGCCCAAGCAGCCAGACGGAGCGTGTCACCAGATGCTGCCACCAAGGTTGTCGCGATGGCCGCAGCCATGAAAGCAAAAATCTCTCCGAAGAAATCTGGGGGAAACCCCACCAGTCGCACATACACCTCTGGTGTCAGGCCGATCCAATCGGGACCGGCCCAGTAACTGAAAGCAGGCCCTCATGGCCAAGAACACCGGAGCCGGGTACCGGCGGGGTGCGGTGAGAAACAGGTCGCAGGTCAGTACTCCCACCGGCTGGGTCAAGCGCGACGCAGACACAGGCCGCTTCCTTGACAAGAAGGCCGATGACCAGCCCTTTAAGGGCGTTCGCCGCGAACAGTAGAGAACCGCCTGCACCACCTTGCTGGCCGGGGACGCATCCATCGTCCCCGGCCAGCGGCATGCCCAGCCTAATGTTCGACTTCGAGCGACGGAGCGACCACTCGTCCGGCGGTTTCCCGCACACGGCGGTGCATATTCGCTTGGGAGCGTCGCGGCGAATTGGCCGCGGGCAGCGAACGATCAGAAACCGGCGCTGGTAGTAGCCACTTTGTCGGTGTCCCACCGTATCGTCGGAGGGTGACCCATAGCGTCTTTCATCGACTCTACGGAATCGAGCTCAACCTCACGGAAGAGCATTTCGGGCATCCCGAGCACCCCGGCCTGATTGACGAGCTGTACCGGCGGTACAGGTCAGATGCGTTGTATTGCCTGGATGCTTATGAGCACGGCGGGTACGCGTGTCCTGGCTTTATGAGCCTGAGAAGGCGCGACGGTCGTTTCTACGCGTATCACGTGCCCGAAGGCGAGCGGCAGGAGACCCAGCCAGAAAGCGATCTACACAAGGCGTTGAAGGACTACACCGCCGAGACCGCTGATCGGCAGGGTTTTGCGGTGCGCGTGGAAGATCGCGCCAGACACGGCAAGCGTCGCACCGACGTTACCGTCATTGGTGCCGAAGGCCGCAAGCTCGGATATGAGATCCAGCTTTCCGCGATCGCGAAGGGCTCCGTCGACAGGCGAACTCGTACCGCGCTGGCCGACGGCTTGACGCCGCTGTGGCTCGTCAACGATGAGAACGCCATTCCCATCGATCGAGCCCCATGGGCTCGTCTGAACGTTTTCAGCTGGAAGGACGTGCGACGGCGCGATGCCCTTCCGGTTCGTGGTGGTGTGAAGACGTTACGAATGACACCCTGCGATGGCGGCAATCCTCTTCCCTGCCCGCGCACTGGTCGCGGCCGGTGCGGCGGCCGCCACGGCGTGTGGGAGCCAACACACGGTCTGAACTACGACGACGTCATCCGTCAAACCGCCACCGGCGAGCTCGTTCCGCTGTTCGTGGAGCGATCCGACGGCCGACGGCGCTGGCACCTGTGGGTCACGCCCATGGACAAGGAGAGGTTCCTGCAGGGCCGCCCTGAGCCCTCCCCAGCTGATGTCCATGACCGGGTTACTGCCCGAGAGGATCGCCCCCTGGTCCCACGCGAACGTGACCCAGCCTGTCATTACGGCGAAGACACCTGGATTCGAGCCGAACTGTCCCGCCCTCGCGACAGCGGCGATCCAATTGATGCCTCCGACTGGGTCTCTGAGCCGGGTCTTCCCACTCGAGAGGTCGACGGCTTTCTCATCCCCGGCGACCTGATCGCCACCCAGCGCGCCTTCTACCAATCGGAAGCGCGCTGCGTCCGGATAGGTGCCACACACCCGCGTCCTACCGATATCGCGGCCGGCCTTGCCGAGATCACCGACGAGCAACGCACCGAACTGGCCCGAGCCCGTGGCGAACGCCTGAGCCTGGTCAAGGCACTGCAGAGCCATCCCTGGTGGGACGGCGTCAGCAACCGCTACCAGGCCCAGCTCGCGCTCTACGCCGCAGCCAAGGGCGACGATGCGTCCGAACAAGGCCCGCAGCTCTCTGCTTGAACAGGGAACTGCCGGACTCGCTGGGGGCCGCACGCAGCAACTCCGGGGGTGATGGCGGCGGGGTGGCCGCCGGTGCGACTCCGGGCCTTGGTGGCGGGCCAGACGTCGATTACACCCGTCGTCCTCTCTCAACACACGGTGTTTCGGGCTGCCCCGTCCAGTGGGCGAGGTTGTGTCGGGCGGCCAGGGTGTCGGGGTGCTCGGCGTCCTGAACGCGCTCGATGGTGGGGAGTAGGGCGGCGAGCTGGTCTCGGGCACCAGCCGGATGGTTTCCTGGCCGTGCCCAGTGGTGGAGAAGGCCATCGCCAACGGACCCGCAGCAGGCGGACACTTGCTCACCGACGTCCAGACCGCGGCCGCCGAGCTGCCGCAGACTCAGCGCGATCAACACACCCGACCCTCGTAAAGCCGACGATTCCCCGACACCCGCGGGAGGCCTACCTGATGGCCACGACCCCTCAACCGCCCGGCCTGGACGTCGCCCCGCTGCTGACGCCGGCGGACCTGGACCAGCTCGCCCGCGCCGCCGCCGTCTCCTACACCTGCGTGGCCTGCCGGCGGCCCGGCAAGCTGCCCGAAACCCCGGCCGCGGTGATTGTGCTGCGCGACGGCCTGGTGAGCGTCGCCCAGCTCGCGCACCGCTCCTGCGCCCGGTCAGGGCTGGTCGAGACGCCCGGTCTGGCAGCGGCGCTGACCGCGCGCACCGCGCAGACCGGCGTTGACGCGGTGGCCGCCCTGCTGCCGCACGCGGGCGGCAGCCACCGGCCCGCCCTGCTGGTAGAGGTCAGCGTGGCACTGGCCACCGACGCCGGCCACGGGGAGCGCATCGACGCAGTGACCGCCTGGCTGCTGGAGCACGGCCTGCACCTGGTGGCCACCGTGACCACCGCCGGGAGCGCCGTCGTAGACGCCGAACCCGAGGCGGCCCCGGGCTGGACGGTCGACCTGCACGGCCCCACCGGCCTGCGGGTGATCGGCCCGGGTGGTGCGCTGTATGAGGGCGACCTGCAGACGGATCCGGCCTGGCGGCAGGCGGCCGCCGGCGCGGGCGTCGTGCCTGCTGTTGGTCGGCACCGGACTGCGCCTGCACCCCGGGTTCCGCAGTTCGTAGTCACACATGGCGAGTGCGCAGCGAGAATCTGCAGGTAGACGGCCTGTAGTGAGCTTCGAGGTGCCGCGAAGGGCCGCGAGTGTAGTAACACGACCTCGAAAATTTCATGTACGTGAGCTCATGGTTCATGGTTGTGTGTAGTCATGTACTTGCGGTTCACCCGGCGGACCAACGCCGACGGCAGTGTGGTCAGATATGTCGCGCTGGCCCACAACCGGCGCGTAGACGGCAAGATCAAGCCGGATGTGCTGATGAACCTGGGCCGGGTCGACCGCCTGGACGTGGGCGGCCTGCTCGGGCTTGCAGCCTCCATCCGCAAGCATTTCGGCGGCGGCCTGGACGACTCCGGCCAGGCCGATGACGCCGTCGAGGTCGGCCGGCATGCCGGCAGCGCCCCGATCGAGGTGACCGACTCCCGTCCCATGGGCGCCGTCTGGCTGCTGGAGGGCCTGTGGCGGCAGCTGGCCGTCGCCTCGGCGATGAAGAAGGCGGCCGACGGACGGCGCTTCACCACCAACATGGAACGAGTACTGTTCGCGCTGGTCGCCAACCGGGCGATCGCGCCGATGAGCAAGCTGTCAGCCGCCGAATGGGCCAGCCAGGACGTGATCATCCCCGGCCTGGCGGCGATGGACGACGACCAGGCTTATCGGGCGATGGACCTGCTGGTGGAGGCCGACACCCAGGGCGAGGTTCAGGAGGCGGTGTTCTTCGCCGTCGCCCACCTGCTCAACCTCGAAGTCGACCTGCTGTTCTTCGACACCACCTCGACCTACTTCGAACGTGACGAGGAAGACTCCGGCGAGCAGGCCTTTCGCACCTACGGCAAGTCCAAGGATCATCGTGACGACCTGCCCCAGATCGTCATCGGGCTGGCCGTCACCCGTGAGGGCATCCCGGTCCGGGTGTGGTGCTGGCCCGGCCACACCAACGATCAGAGTGTGCTGGCCGAGGTCAAGGACGACATGCGCGCCTGGAAGCTGGGCCGCGTCATCACCGTGGTCGACCGCGGCTTCTCCTCCACTGACAACCTCGCCTACCTACGCCGCGCGGGCGGCCACTACATCGCCGGGATGCGCATGCGCGACGGCGGCGCCCTGGTCGAACAGGCGCTGTCGCGGCAGGGCCGCTACCAGAGCGTCCGCGACAACCTGCGCGTCAAGGAAGTCCGCATCGACGGTGCCGGCGACGTCAGGTTCATCATCTGCCACAACCCCGACCAGCAACAGCGCGACCAGCAGCACCGCGAGCAGGCGATCACCCGGATCGAGGCCGAGCTGGAACGGATCAAGGCCCAGCGCGAACGCGAAGCCAGGCGCGAACTGAGCGCCAAGGCGCGGGAGAAGACCGAGGCCGCCCACGTCCGCGCCGAGTGCGCGCTGCGCGACCACCCCACGCTCAAGCGGTGGATCCGCCAGCAGAAGAACGGACGGCTGGTGATCGACCGGGCCAAGGTCAAGGCCGAAGAACGGCTGGACGGCAAGTACCTGCTGGCCACCAGCGATCCCGACATCAGCACCGAAGACGCCGCACTCGGCTACAACAACCTCCTGGAAGCGGAGCGAGGCTTCCGGGACATGAAGTCCGAACTGCTCCTGCGCCCGGTCTTCCACCGGCTCGAACACCGCATCCGCGCGCACGTGCTGATCTGCTGGCTGGCCCTGCTGCTGACCCGCGTCGCCGAACGCGGATGCGGACAAAGATGGCCCCGAATCAACCGCGAATTGTCCCGTCTGTCCCAAGTCACCCTCGCAGGACCGGCTGGAACCGTCGTCCACACCACCCCGCTACGACCCGCACAACGAGCCGTCTACCAGGCACTTTCCATCACACCGCCGGCACGGGTCTCCGTCTTCGAACCCGCCTGACCCGACCAGCACCCGGCCGCAGAGGGCGTAGGCACACGACCCTCCCCGGCCCTGCACGCGTTCTCCCAGGTCAACACCCAAATCCGGGCCCACGTGTGACTACCAACTGCGGAACCCGGGTGCACCAGGCCCCGGCGAACATGTAGGAGGCCCTGATGCGCGTGGACGAGGTGGAGCGTGAGGGTCGGCTGGCCGGTGGCCTGGGGGCCGTGCAGACGCGTTGAACCCTGGGGATCAGAGACGTGGCCCAAGGCCGATCGGTGGCCTTGTCCCAGGTGGGCCGTCACCGCGGAGTCCAGGCCGGGCTGACCGCGACGGCCCTTTAAGAGCTGGCGAGCAAGGCACGGAGCAGATTCACTTCCCGTGTCGTGAAACGGGTATCGCCGAGCGCCGGTGCGACGTCGGAGACGTGCGTGCCGGAAGTCTCGGTGGCAAGACGGCTGGCGCTCAGGGCCGACGTCCAATACAGGCGGCGGATGTCGTCGGCGCGAGCCAGGGTGTAACGCTTGATCTGTCCGGCCTGGGCGGCGTGCCTGCCGGTGGCCAAGACGGCGAGCGCAATCGGAGTGCTGGTGGCGATGGACTCGCCATACCGGCGCCACCTGTTGGCGCTCTCGGAGTTGCCCAGCTCGTCATAGGCCGTAGCCACCGAGTAGCAGATCCGGCGGGGGATCTCGCCGTGGAAACGGTCGCCGTGGTGCGGAATGACATCGACGGCCAGCATGGGGTATGTCTCCTGGGCGCGCTGCAGGAAGTGAGTGCCTTCACCTATGGCGTCCCGGTTGACCAGCAGGATTCCCAGTTCCAAGCAGGCGAGGGCGTACGGGATGGCGTCCGCAGCCCGGCTGGGCTGGGTTTCCGCCAGCTCCAGCACACGCAGTCCGTACGGGCCGAACCAGGAACGGATGCGGTCATGGCTGATGCTCTTGTGCGCACCCAGGGTGGTCAGCGTCGCGTAGGTGGCCTCCTGTTCCACCGGCTGAGGCGGCTCGAGCTGCCGCCACTTGGCGCGAGCAGGAGGCGACCGCCGTGACACGGAGGGATCGGACGCTGGCCCGCAGGCCGTTGCCGGTGCCCGCCATTTCTCCTGGAGCTGCGGGGCCGCACTCGGCGCCATGGGGTCGAGCCAGAGATCAGGATCGGGCCAGGTTCCAGAGTCGGGCCAGCTGTCGGCGGTGAAAGACGTGAGGTAGTCGGGATCGCCCAGAAAGGAGGGATAGGTGGGCGAGGGCGGCGCGGCGTCGGAACCAGCCGGCGCGGTGAGCCGGCTGCGCAGCGGCGCGTGAGAAGGGGGTGCGGGCAGGATCATCTTCTCCCAGGGAGAGACCGGGATCTGTGCCTTCTTCCCCCCTGTCTCCGCGAGCTCACCGGCGTGGGACGGCCGCGGCTGCTGCGACTCCACTGTGGGGCTGGCCGTGGCTTCGCCCCCCGCAGGGATGAAAGCCGGCGCGGTTTCGACGTGATCATTCCTGAGCGCCAGGTAATGCTGATGCCACTGCCGGTAGGTGCCCAGCACCTCGTCAGGGTCCAGCTCGGTGGTCTTCACATAGCGCTGGCATGCCCGGAAGAACGACGCCGCCCACTTCCAACTTTGCGGCGTCTTGCGACGGCCGTTCAGGACGTTCTGTATGGCGGTTTTGCTCAATTTGTCCGACCGTGACAGGCGCACGATTTCGCCGTAAGACGGAGATCCGGCCTTCTTCCAGAGCTCGACCAGCGCCGCGACACAACGGTCGGTCGGCGTCGAAGCAGGAGGGGAACCGCTCATGGGCGATCTGCACCGCCAATCCTGATCGCCGTTGATGAGGAAGGGTAGGACGCCGATTCTTCCGTATCGCCGCCTTACCGAATGCCGACCACAGGGAGGGTCGGTGGTCCGCATCGGTCCGCATCGGTCCGAGTCGTTCCATCCCGGTGCGGCTCTTACTGGCCGAGATCCCGAAGGGATCCTTTCTGACCTGGGACGACACCAGTCCGGAACGATCCGCATCGATAGGACCCCTCACCACCAGGGCAGGAACGGGAGGTGACGGTACGCTGACCGCGGCGCTGCCCGGCGGACCGGGCCGGAACGGCCCCCCGGAACGCCGGCGGGTATGTGAGGGCCGGCGGGTCCAGTCCTTCCCTTCTTATTCCTGATCCGCAGGTCACGCGGGCTATACCGAGCGCATGTTCGTTCCGTTTGGGTCCGTTGCGGCCCTTCTGGCCGCCGCTATCGCGGGCGGGCACTATGCATGAAGAGCGGAACGCGAAACACCCCTTCGCGTTTTCCGAAGGCCCGTCTTCTGGCAACCCTGAAGCCGGGCCGAAACCCGTCGGCGTAGAGCCGACAATCAGACGGCAAACGGGAAATTTCCCATGCCGGATAGCGCCCCTCATAGGGCCGCCCTGCTCGGTGATCTTCGGAATGGAAGGGCTTAAGCGTGGTTGAGGCCCCCATTGCCGCAGGTCACATGGCCATTACTGCGGTCGGGGCCCGCCGCGACACAAACCGTGCATTCCGTTGATGAACGCTCACCGAGGGTGAGAAGACTTCGGAGTGTGGCGATTCGGTTGCGGACATTGGGACGGGCGGGTTAGGTGTGTCTCGACAGACTCCGGTGGGGTGGGCAACCGGACCTTGAGGGGTGCGCCGATGGGCGTCCCTTTGTGGTTGCCGTCTCGACTCCAGAAGGGGGATGTTCATGGCTCGCTGCGGTCCCCTCCTCGCGCATGTGGCAAGGGTGATCCGATGCGGGCCTTTCTCGTTGTCTGAGCAGATTGCCCAGATCAAGCAATCGGAGAGGATGATTCTTCATGTCCGCAATCCAGCCCCCGGCCGGCGGCGCGGAGCCCCCCGGGCGCGAGGCCCCGCCAGGTCCTCCCGCCGAATCGCCCGCGGCCGATCCCCCCACCAGCTGGATGGGGGAGGTGGCGCGGATGGTCCGGGACGTAGTTGACAGCACCCCCCGGACCATCCGCCTGTGCATCGTGATCGCGGTTGCCGCCGCGGCGTGGTTCTTGATCAAGTAACCAGATCAAGTAACCACCTGATGCACGGGTGATTCAGGCCCCAGGCTAAGACGCAACCCAGGATCGGATGCCCGGTTTATCAAGATCGCAGGCTTCTTGTCCATGGATGTGGCGTTTTGTCCTGGGGCCTTCGCGTGCCGTTCACCCGGTGATCGGCGCGTCGACGACAGGTCGATCGTCCCCGCACCTGGCACCGGCGGAACATTCCGCCATGGCCGAACAGCGTACGGTTTCCCGCCTCTGCTCCCAAGGCTTCCCCGACAAATTAAGAAATTACTGATGCAACTTCCAAATGCATGTGCACCGGCATCGTCCGGGCCCTGCCTGGAACTGCTCTCCTGGCGCGAACCTCGTCGTACGGGCGGGCGGCTGCATGTCGCTGAGCTGCTCACGGGGTAGGTGATCGGGGGCGGGATGGGTTCCTCGAGTATCCCCAGGTAGGGGAAGCCACCAGAGGTCGGCGTGGTGGGCGAGCAGCCGGACGCCGCAGATACTGCCGATCGTCTGGAAGCCGCCACTATGTAGCCAAGCGTGCGCGCCGAGCTGGAGCGCGAGTACGAGCAGGCATGCCGGCGAGGTCGACTGGCTGCGTCAGGACCTGGCCGTGAAGGAGGGTGAAACCGTCGGTGGCTCGGCGTACGGTGAACCTCAGAGGCCGTACGCGCTGGCCCGCTTCCGAGTCACCCGCCGCCCACGTCGGCGGTGGCGAAGAGGACAAGGTCCCCGGATCGCGCGATGACGAACGCTCCGCCGACGACGACCTGGTCGTGACGACTCCCTGGCGGGGTGACGTGGGCACCCTCGCCCCCGAAGGAGCCGGCCATGGTCAAGAACAGCGCCAGCAAGAAGGACATCAGGGCCCGCCAGGCCGCCACCGGCGAGGCGTACAACGCCGCGCGGCGCGCCCTCGACCGCGACCAGGCCGCCGCCGTGTGGGTCCTGGTGAGCTTGACTCTCGGCCCCGAGTCGGACGGCCGCGCCGTCCACCTCAGCCAGCGGGACAGGGCGGCCGTCGCGCTCGCGCTGTCCGGAGCCTGGCGGTACGCGCGGGTGCCGTGCCCGCGGGCCGTCGTCTGGCAAGTCAGCGGCGGCCGCGAGCGGGTGGTGCTGCTGACGCGCCTGATCTTCACCCGCCCGCCCGCCGGCGGCGACCTGACCACCGAAGAACTCGACAGCTTGGCAGAGGCCGCCCGGCACGCCTTGGTGATGCGTGGTCGTCCAATGGTCAGCGCCACGGCGGAACTCGCCCCGGCCGCCGACGTCGACCAGCTCGGCGAGCACGCCGTCGAGTTCGGCGAGCACAGCCCCGAGATCGCCGAGCGGGACTGGTGGCGGCACGCCCTGGTGCGCCTGACCCGGGACGTGACCACGGGTAGCCCGTACACCGAGCCGACCCACCACCGCGCAGGTCGCGTGCTGAGCCTGTGGCAGACCGGCCGCAAGGACTGGCCGATCGACACCACCCAGTGGACCACCAACCTGGACGTGGACCTGATGGGCTTCGTCCCGGACGACGCGGTGACGCTCATGGAGGTGCTGGAGGAGAAGCCGCCGCGGCTGACCGACCCGATCGAGCCGATGCACGCCCGGCTGGTCCGCCGGTGGGCGCGCGCCAGGGCGCTGCTGGCCAACGTCGCCGGCGACGACACCGCGACGCGCGCGGACCGGGTCCTGGCGCACGACCACCGCCAGGAGGTCACCCGGCAGGTGCAGAACGAGGTCAACGATGCCCAGCGCGCCCAGCAGTGCCCGGAGCCTGAGCTGCTGCGCCTGGCCGCCGACATCTTGGAGGAGGTCGTCCAGCAGGGTGCCAGCGGCTACCAGTGGGACGTGGACGGCGCCCGCGCGGTCGCCGCCGACCTGCGCGCCCTGGCGGCCGATCCGGCGGCCGGCCCTCATCTGAGGCCGCGGCTGTGGGCGGCCGAGGAGGCGCTCAGCACAGCGCTGCAGGTAGACGGCGCGGTCGGGGTGGACGCCCGGCTGACCCCACGTGAGCGGAAAGAGGCGGAGGTGCGCTTCGGCGCACGCTTGGCTGCCCTGGTCGACGCCGAGCGCTGAAAGGGGCGTCCATGCCGGAAGGGCCGGGGCAGCGTGTCCAACTGTTCCCCGGCCCTTCCGATTGAGCGTCGCGTTCCGGCGGGTCAGCGCCACTGGTGCTTGCGGGAGTTGCGGCCGTAGTGACGGGCGTCGATCATCTGCCGGGCCTCATCAGCGTTGTCCTGGTGCTGCTGGGCCGCCCAGTCGTGGCCCTGCTCGGAGCGCTGGGCCGCGTTCGCGCTCTCATCGCGGACGATCTTCTGCAGGTCCTCGCGGGTATATTCGCTCGGCAGCAGTGGCATCGGATTCTCCTCCCCGGCTGGGTACTGCCAGCGTGCGCCCACCACAAGCGTTCGTCAAGGTTTCCTTGACGATAAGTTTTGGTCAGGGAATGCTTGACGTATGAGTGAAAGTGAGACCGGAACCCGTGCCTTCTCCCGGGCCGCGCTGGCCCGCCTGGCCGTCACCTACGAGGCCGCCGATGCCTCCGACGGCTACCGCACCCTGGCCGCCGACGGCGACCACCGCGACCATGAGCCGGGCGAACTGGCCAGCGCCGCCTTCCGGCTGTTCGACCAAGGCCGCGCAATCCTGCGGGCCGCCGTCATCGCCGAGCGGCTGACCGGCACCTCCTGGGAGACGATCGGCGCCAACCTCGGCGAGATCAGCAAACAGGCCGCCCACGAACGCTACGGCGCCGCCGAGACCGTCTTCCGCCGCGCCGCGCTGATGGCCTGGCTGGTCCCCGACCGCGCCGACGACCAGCTCGGCGAACTCGCCGACCCCGGCGCCGCTCTCGCCCGCCTGACCCGCTGGCTCCAAGCCCCGCACCAGCTGCCGCAGACCGGCCCCGACACCGGGACCCGGCCGGCCGCCGACGCGGCGCTCGACTACCTCCCGCCCGGCTACCCGGCCATGACCGACACCGAGCGGGCCGGGCTCATCATCGAGGCCGCCAACCTGCTCAGGGGCGCGGGCGTGTACAAGAGCGCCGGGGTGACCGAGCACGAGCGGCGCGAGGTCGAGCTGGGCCTGGCCCGCCGCAAGGTCGAGCTGTACGAGGCGATCGCCGCCGAGCGTCCCGATGACGCCGAGCACGCTGACCTGCTGGCCGGCGCCCGCGCCCGCCTGGCCGTGCTGGAAGGCGACGAACTGGCCGCCCGCCACTCCCGCGGGAGCCGTCCATGACGAACCAGGACCGCTCGCTGCCGGTGTTGCTCAGCGCGGCCGCCACGCTGCTGGAGCGCGCCGGCGGACTGCCGCCGATTACCGTCGACTGCGACCTCGCCCACACCGCGCTCGCCGGCGTCGGGATCCGGCCGGCCTCCTCCCACGCCCCCCGCCGACGACCAGCGCGCCGTGGTCGAAGCCGTCGCCGCCGCGATGGGATGGCCCTGCAGGCGGCTGGGCACCGGCGACGGGTGGATCGCCTCCGGCCACGTCGACGGAGTCGCAGCGGAAGCGCTCGCGGCCCCGTTGCCGATGTGGGCGGCCGCCGAACCGGCCGGGGCGCGCGCCAGCCGGGTCACCACCACCGCCGAGCACGCAGCCCTGCTACGCGGCCTTATCGACTGGAGCGCCACGCTGCCCGCCACCGGCGTGGCCGCGCTGCAGGTGTACGAGGACGTCCACGACAGCCGCGAGCTCCGGGCGCGCCTGGTGGTGGTCGACCGGGCGAGCGCGGCACGGATCGGCGAGGTGGTGCTGACCGTGCCCGACGACGGCTGGTCCGGCTACGCCGGCACCGGCCTGCTGCCCACCGGCCACGAGCTCGCGGTGAGCGTCGGCCGCTACTGACCCCGCGACCCGGCCCCCTCTCCTCTCGGGTCGTGGTCACGGCGAACCACCGCGGTGCCGACCTCCGGCACCGCGAACAACAGGAAAGGAGCACATCCCGATGACCATCAAGATTCCCGAGTGGTACTGCGACCCTCCGTGCACGAAGGCGAACCCCGCAGCGCGGAGACGCCCGAGGACGGCCCGGGCACTCTCAAGCTGGTCTCGTTCGGGCTACCTGCACGGCCCGTCGCCGGCGGCCGACCGCGTCGAGGACGTCGTGCTCAACACCGCCGGCGCCCGCGAGCTCATGGACAACCTCGCCGACTACGCGATGCTCCCGGCCGGCCCCGCCGCCTGCTGCTCGCCTCCGCTATCGCGGCAGTAACGAGGCCCAGCAGGCGTTGGCAGCCCTGGTGACGCTGTGGGGAGCCGTTATCGGTGTCAGGTGCTGTCGGGGTTGGCAAGGTCGTCACGGGCGATGACAACGCGGGTGGCCTTGCCGGCCTTACTGGCGGTGGTGGTCGGTGGTAGGGCCCGGACGTGGATGAAGTACACCCGGATGCCGACGAGTTCGGCATACGGCGGCCAGACGCCGGGGGTGCCGTCGGTGGGGAGATCGAGGAGCTTGTTGGTGAGGTTGTAGATAACGAGGTAAGCGGTGTGCTGCCCGTAGTCGTGGGCGTATTTGATGATCTGGTGCATGCCCTTGATGAGGTAGGACTTGCCTCGCCCGTCACCGTCGAAGATCTTCCCGTCGCAGATCAAGGGCTCGCCGCCGTCGAGGTCGCCAATCAGGTCCGCTTCACCTGAAGCGGATCGTGGCTTGGCGTGTGTGAGGTGATCGCCTTCAAGGAACAGAAAACGCTGAAGGTCGAGGTTATAGATCTCCTCACCGTTGCGGGTGTCAGTCATGTACCGAGCGTGCAGTTCTTCACGATCGAACCACTCGATGCGGGTCCGATAGCGCTGCAAGGTGTGCAGGATGCTGCTCCCTGCGCCGATGCGTTCGCTGAGGAAGTCGAATAGCGGCTGCAGGATGTCCTCGGTGAACTCCCGCCAGCTGTCTTGAAGGTTGGACTTGCTGCTGTACTCCATGGCGGTCCGGAACCCGGCCTGGGAATCGCGCTCGTCCTCCGTGGCGATGTCCTGCAGCAGTTCCCAGACAAGGGTGGCACGTCCTTCCTCGGTCCTGCTCGTCCAAACGAACGGCTCGTCGGGGGCCAGACCTGCACGGAAACGTTCTCGGTCCAGGCTGGATTCGGCTCTAGCCGCTTCCTCCAAAAGGCCTCTGAGGGCCGGTTGGCCTTTGATCCACGCGACCGTGAGATGTACCTCGTGGCCAGCACTAGTGAAGGGCGCAATCATGAGTCGGCGAAGTCGTTCGCGTACGGCTACCTGCAGCTTCTGCTGGTACATCATCGGCTGAGGCCCTTCAGAGCTTGTGCGATCCCCTGGTCGACGACCTCGCCTGCGTTCTGAGCACTACCGGTGTCGTCGACCAGTCGAATCTGGATGAAACAGCAGGGACAAGGGATGGTGGCCTGAGCTACAACTTCTGAGTACCTGATCCAGATCGGGTAACCGCACTGAGTGCAGGAAACCTCGTGATCTGCTCTAAGGAACTGTGTGGCGAGGGATTCACCCATGACGGCATTCTTCCGTAGGGGTCGGACATCGAACAGCGCGCTGATGGGAGCTCGGAGTCGGTTGTGTTCAGCGTTGCCCTTTGCCGCCTTGATCAACGTCTGAGCTGATACCGGGAAAGTGAGGAAGCGGCCCCGCCAGATTCTGGCGTTCCGCGCTGAGGTCGATGACGGCGAGCCAGTCATGCGCGATCCACTTCTCCAGATCGTCTGCGAGGGCGTCGAGGTCGACCGCCGCTATGTGCTGTACTCCGGCATCCGTCAGGAGGTCGTCGTATCTGGTGCCTTGTGACTCACCGCGGAAAGCCTTCGCGTACCTGCGCAACGTGGCGATGTGCAGGCCGATCCCGCTGCGGCTGGCCCGTGTAATGGGTAGCAGATTGTCGGTGTGCGCGGCCGCTTCGGCATCGGCCTGCAGGTCGGCTTGCCAGGATCGGCGAGTCTCCACCGCATCCGGGCAAAGATCGTCAGCGATCGGGCGATCCATGAAGAGCCAGGTCAACGGCCGGTCGGCGGCGGAACCGGTCCAGTTGGAGAAGTCGGTTTCGGTGATGATGTAGCCGGCCGCCTCGTACGTCCCCATGTGCAGTACGCAGATGAGTGCCTTGTCCTGGGGCACATCGTCAAGGCCGTGCGGCGGGCCGGGCAAGACGATACTGCCCGGCAATGCGCTGAGGTACTCCAGCTGGCGGGTGTCCTGCGACAGCTTCAGATACAGCGTCATGAGGGCTCTCCAAAACGCTCGTAACGCGGGGCTCGTAACGCGGGGGTAGGTGAGGCATCGGGGATGACAAGGATGCCGCACTCGCGCGGAGTACGGGCCTCTTCAGGTGGTGTCGACGCTGACCGGCTCTCACATGTGCCTGAAGTGCTCGATCGCCTTCTTCCGGATTCGGGCGAGACGCTTGGAGATCGGGCTGTGGTTCTTGTAGCCCATCAGGTTCGCGATCTCGGTGAGCTTGGTGACGCCGCTGTTGATCAGGACGACAATCTGCCTCTCGCGCGGATCAAGCAGGGTGAGAAAATCGCTGTAGACCAAGTTGGCGATCACTTCTGTCTCGGGGCCTTGAACGGGGATGGTGTCGGTCAGTTCGACGAACCGGACCTTGATCTTGGAGCGCTTGCTGTACAGCTTGCGCTCGAAGTCCTCTCGAGCACGCGACCAGTGGTCGGAGAAGTCGTCTTCGACGCGGTTGGAGTTGACTGCGTCCAAGATGCCGCGGAGCTGGCCGGTGGCGTCGGCGTGATCGACGGTCAATGCCACGACGTCGGCGGCCTCGTCCTCGCCTCGCCACACATCGGAGCCCACGCGAGGACTCGCGGCGACCGCCCCTGCCAGGAAGGTTCCGTCCTGCAGCGGAATGGGGATCGGTTCCACGTCGGCATCGACGACGGGAAGTTCACCCTGGATCGCCTGGATGGCAGCGGTGACGGCCGGGAGCCAGAAATCCAGGTTGTGGGCCAGGATCCGGATGGGGTCGGTTCCGGAGAACCGGCTCATTCCCGTTCCGGAGTTGAGGTGCTTCCACACCACCGACGCCCACGCTCGCGATAGCCGCTTTTCGAAGTCAGCGGGAAGGAAGCGGTCGACGGGTGCCAACTGCATGACGTAAGGCCACTGGCCAGCGCGCAGAAGCGGTAGTCCGTGTCGCTGCAGGGTTGAGCGCGGCAGGAGGTGAAACAGCGGAGCGTACTCGTGGTAGCGACTGGTCGTCCTCGGGACGAAAATCACGTTCACGTCGCCGCGGTCGGCGATCGTGCGCATCGGTTCCGGGAGGTCCTCCTCGGAGAAGAACCGGCGCCGGAACTGGGCGGACTCCCACAGCATGTTCCACTCGGCGATGGCGAGTTCCAGTCGCCTCCCGTCCTCACCGCGCCGGCCGCTCAGCGGCAGGGTGACATGCTCCGGCGGGAGCGGCTCGTGGGGGCGCACTATCCGCTCGTAGAAGTGTCGAGCTGACCCGCAGAAGACCCGTGGGTACATTTCGGCGGTGGCCGCGTCCTCGTCGGCGAAGATTTGCTCGCGTTGGAAGGCCTCGATCTCGGCGGCGCTCAGCTCGCGATCGTCGGTCATCGGTCCGGCCTCTAGGTAAGTGGTGTCTGCCATGTCTACCTCACGACACTCAGGGCCGCTTTCGTTCCGCCCTTTCCGCCAGACGGTCGTCGGCCGGTACCTGGCCTGGTCCGGCGCGGCCGTCAATGACGATGCGCGTGGGAGATCTGGAGGTAGTCGTACACGGCCTGCTCGGGAACGCGGAAGCTGCGCCCCACGCGGATGGCGGGCAGTTCCCCGCTGTGAACCAGGCGGTAGACCGTCATCTTGGAGGCCTGCATGAGCGTGGCCACCTCGGCCACCGTCAGGAAGTGCACCTCCGATAGCGGCCGCTCCCCCGCCGAAGGCCGGGGCCTGGCGTGCTCGGAGATCACCTGGTCGATCTGTTCCTCGGTGATGTCGCCGGCGCGGGCCAGGTTGAGCAGCGCGGCCGCGGTTGAGGCGATGTCGTCGGCGCTCACCGAAGGGGGAGCCGCACGCCGCAGCAGCTGTTCCGCAGCCTGCTGCGCTGTCACCGAGCCCGTGCTCGCCATACAGTCAACGTAGCGCCCGGCGGCCGGATGTCCCACCCGCTGGGAAGGTCAGGCACACCACGTACACGTCCCCGACTCCTTGGCCGCGTGCCACAGAATGCCCTGGGCCGCACGCTGAGCCAGGGCGGTGGCCTGCCACGGCGACCTCCCCTCCATCTCGCTGGTGTTGAGGAAATGCACCACGGTCCGCTCCCAGCAGTCTTCCGCCTTTGGCCAGCGACCCCGATGGATCTCGGTCACGAACGTCTCCACGAACCGCTCCCACTGCGCGTCCTGCTTGTACAGGTGGGCCAGAGACTTCATCGCTGGCTCCCCGGTCGCCGGTTGGCCCGGGCCCGCTGCTGCAGGTCCTGAAACACCTCCGCCCGCGAACGCCGGCGGCGGGCCTCGATCTGCCGGGTGACCAGATAGCCCACGGTGCCGCCGACGAATGCTGGGATGGCCAGCCAGCCCACTAGGGACACTATCCAGGTCACCGGCGCGGACCCCGCGTCCGCGGGCGAGGTGATGCCGATGAGCACCTCGTACGCCGTTGACCAGCCGATCAGCATGCCGTCGATGACGAACAGCACGATGCATGCCAGGGCGACCCACAACGCACGCGTGAGTAACCAGTACTGGGTCTTGCTGAGCGCAGCCAGGGAGCGCACGTATCTGCGGCACCGCGCCGCCAGCGAAGCCCGCGGTGGCTCCGACCCAGCCGGTGTCATGCCTTGACGGTAATCGCTGGGCGATTGCATTCAAGGGGGCGAAAACCCGCTGCCGCCGTATCTCCCATTGCGGTACGCGTGAAGACGCTCACCGGTGGCGCCGAGTGTGCCCTCTGCCTGCAACGTGCTCGGGTCGTTCGGCCACTGACAGATGACGTCGCCCCCGGGGGCGACAACCGAGACGTGCAGCATGTCGCCATACCCCACCACCTCCCTACCTACCAGGAACCTCGCAGACATCTGACAACTGTCATTGCTCAACTAAAACATAAATGTCATTCTTCTCTTTCAAGCCCAAAGAGATCGATCGTGTGTACCCAGGTATCGCAGGGGCGATACGCGGGCTCCGCCCGACGGCCTGGTCGCGTGCGCGAAGGGGGGTGCACGGCATGGCATGGCTCACCGTGCTGGGTCCCGCCGCGGCGCAGATCGACTACCGGCTCCGTGCGGACGCCGGCTGCGGCCAGATCGACTACCGCCTCGTCGGCGGCGACAGCCAGGAAGCCGGTCAGGAGGCGGCCGCCGGTGCCGAGCCAGGGCGTGGCCTGACGTGGATCGGCGACGGGCTGCGCGAGTTCGGCATCGAGCCGGGCACCCCGTTGACGCCCGAGGACCATCAGGCGGCCCGGCGGCTGATGGCCGGCCGCGATCTGAGGGCGGGCATGCGGCTCGTCAAGCCGAAGCTGGCCGTGCACCTGCGGGCGATGCTGCCCGGGGAGGTGCTGCTGCAGGCGCTGCAGCAGGCCGCCGTCGAGCGCGGGCAGAGTGTGGAGGAGCTGCTCGCCGGTGCGCAGTGGGCGGCCAAGCGCGCCGGGCGTCTGGAGCGCGGCGTTGAACGTGGGGGCGAGGCGCACACCATTCCGGTCGGCGACGCCGAACGCCTGGCGGCCGCTGCGGGCCTGGGCCTCGATGCGCTGTATGAGCCGGACCGGCTGCAGGAGGCGCGTGCCCACCGCGATGAGCGCGTGCAGGTCGGCAACCGCGGCTACGACCTCACGCTCGAACTTCCGAAGAGCGTGAGCGTGCTGTACGGCTTAGCCGATCCGGAGCTGGCCCAGCGCGTTGAGGACGCCTTCGCCGAAGCGGTGGATGACACGGTGACCGCGCTGCAGCAGTGGGCCGGGTACGGCATGCGCGGCCGTCACGGCGACGGCAAGCGTGCTGAGCGCATCGCGGGCACCGGCGTGCTCGGCTGGATCCTGTGGCATCGAGCCGCCCGCCCTGTGAGCGGTCAGGCGCCGGACCCGCATCTGCACGCCCACGTGATGATCGCGAACATGCTGCGCGGCATCGACGGCAAGTGGTCCACGCTCGGTGCCGGCGGCCGTGACGTGCACCGGCATGTGAAGGCGGCCGGCACGCTGGTGCAGGCGCGGCTACGGCGCCTGCTGACCGAGCGGTGCGGCATCGCCTGGGAACGCGATCCGGACACCGGCGCCTGGGAGATCACCGGCATCGGCGAGGACCTGCGCGGCCGGTTCAGCAAGCGCGGCAGCCAGGTCGCCGATCTCCTGAAGGAGATGGGCCTCGATCAGGGCAACGCGAGCACCGCCCAGGCCAAGAACGCGGCGGCCAGGACCCGGGAGGACAAGAGCTCCGCGCCGACGGCGCCGGTGGACCTGCGCACTTCCTGGACGGCCCAGGCCCGCGCCGCCGGCGTCGAGCCGGCCGCGCTGACCGCCGCATGCGTAGGCGCCACTCGGGGCCTGCCGGCGCGCCCCTCGCCGGAGGAGATCGCCGCGTGGATCTGGCGGAGCGAGGACGGGCTGACCGGCCACGACAAAGTCGTGACCCGGGCCGACGTGCTCGCCGAAGTGATGGACGCGCTGCCGGACGGAGTCGCCGGTCTGGCTGATGCCGACGCGCTCACCGACCAGGTCCTCACCCACGGACCGGTGGTGGAGCTCCCGTCGGCCGGGGCGGTGCACCTGTCCAACAACCAGCGCTACACCTCCACCGACATCACCGACGCCGAACAGGCCGCGCTGGAGTGCGCCCGTGCCGGGTACGGCGCCCGCCTGGCCGTGGTCGACGACGCGGCCGCCGAGCTCGCGCTGGGCGCGTTCGAGGCCGGCGCCGGGATCGACCTGTCGCTCTCCCAGCGCGCGGTGCTGGAGCGGCTGCTGGGCGGCGGCCACGGCGTGGAGGCGGTCATCGGCGTGGCCGGCGCCGGCAAGACCATCATCATGGCCGCGGCTCGTTCGGCGTGGGAGAGCCGCGGCCTAGTGGTCGCCGGCGCGGCCACCGCGGCGGTGGCCGCCATGGGGCTGGCCGCCGAGTCCGGCATCGCCTCCAGCACCGTTGCGCACTGGCTGCGCCGCATCGAGCGCGGGCCCGGCCTGGACGGCGTGGACGTCCTGGTCATCGATGAGGCCGCGATCGTCGACGACCGCCAGCTCGCCGCTCTGCTCACCGAGGCGCAGCGCGCGCAGACGAAGGTGGTGCTGATCGGCGACCCGGTCCAGCTGCGCGCGATCGGCGTCGGCGGCGTGTTCGCCGCGATCCACCGCCAGGTCGACGGGCTGGTGCTCGGGGAGAACCGGCGCCAGCGCGACGACGGCGAGCGGGCCGCCCTGGCGTTGTGGCGCGACGGGCAGCGCGAGCAGGCGCTGCGCACGTGGAGCGCCGGGGGACGCGTGCACGCCGGCCGCGCCGCCGACGACACCATGGCCGCGATGCTGGCCGACTGGCAGCAGGCCCGGCAGGCGTACGCGGGCGACGTGCACGCGGAGCTGGCCGGGGTGGCGCTGCTGGCCGGCAGCAACGCCGACGTCGACCGGCTCAATGCCGCGGCCCGGGCGGTGCGACGCGCCGCAGGCGAGGTCACCGGCCCCGAAATGCGCTACCGCCAGGCCGGCGGCCGCACCCTCTCCCTCGCGATCAACGATCACGTGCGGGTGCACACCAACGACTACCGGGCCCGGCGTGGCCAGGGCGGTGCCGACGTGCTCAACGGCTACCGCGGCCGCGTGGTGCGGATCGACGACCAGCGGCGGGTGCTGGTCGAATGGCGCGCGCCCTACGCCGACGGGCTCCGCGTCGAGCAGGAGTGGATCGAGCCCGGCTACATCGCCGCCGGCGGGCTCGGCTACGGCACCGCCATGACGGTGGCCGCCACCCAGGGCGCCACCGTCGACCGGGCCCTGGTCTACGGGTATGGGCTGGACCCGCACAGCCTGTATGCGGCCATGTCCCGTGACCGCGAGGCGGTGCGCTTGTATCTGCCGCGCGAACTGCTGGAGACCGACGCTGACCGGGCCCGGCTCGGCGAGGCCGACGGCTACCCCGTCGAGCTGCAGCGCGCGCTGGCCGCCTACGCCGCCACCCTGCAAGGCGATCGCGCCGACCGGCTCATCACCGCCGAACCCGCCCCGATCGCCCACCGGCACGCCGAGCACGCCGGACCGGCCGACCCGCAGCAGGCAGCCACCCGGCTGGCCGACTTCGCCCGCCGTTGGGGCCGCGACGGGGCTCGCGAGGAGGCTCGTGCGGGGGCCGGTGACGCCGAACGGGACGCAGAACCCGCGGGCTCACCCGCGCCGGAGCCGGTGGTAGCCGAGCTGGCGGACGAAGCCGGCGACGATGCCGGCGAGGAGGCCCGGCGCCGGGCCCGCCAGGAACTGCAGGACGCCGAGCGCGAAGCGGCGGCCGCGGTCCAACGGGCCAGCGTCCTGCTGGGCCTGTCCCAGCGCCCGTACGGGATCGGCCTGCTGGACGACGCCCAGCTGGAGGCCCGGATGCAGTCGCTGACCGAACGCGTCAGGACCGCGGCCGCCGCCCTGGGAGCTGCCGACGAGCAAGCCCGTCGCTACGACCGCGACGGCGGCGGCCCCGCCGAGCAGGCGCTGCAGCAAAAACGTGCCCGGCTCGCCGAGCAGACCGGCCAGATCGACGCCGCCGAGCAGGCCGCCCACCGACTGCAGCAAGCCCGCCAGGCGGCCGTCGACGGCCGCGAGCAGATCCGCCGCCTCCGCCGGCGCGAGGCCGACCTCACCCGCGAGCTCGCCGCCCTGGGCAGCCTGCGGCCCTGGCACCGGGCCCGCCGCCGCGACCTGGACGCCGCGCTCTCCCGGCTGCGTGAGGACCTGGACGCCGCGCGCGAGCGCCTGGCCCCCATCCTCGAGGAAGGGCCGATGCTGGAGGCAGCAGCCGACCAGGCTGCCGCCCAGGCGCCGCCGTCGACGGCCTGGCCGTTGGTCCGACGTCGGCATGACGACCTCGAACGCGATCTGGACAGTGCGCTGCGCGGTGCCCGAGCCCGTGACGTCAACGCCGCCACCCAGCAGGTCGCCCAAGCCCGCCACCGCTACCAGCTTGCCCGCGCCGAGCTGGTCGCCGTGCATGACGAACGCGAGCGACGCGCCGACTTGCCGCCCGACCGGCGCGAGGCTGAACGCGCCGCCCATGCCGAACACGCCCAGCGACAGCGCGCGGCGGCCACCCGGCAAGGTACAGCCCGGCCGTCACCCGGACGAGAGCCTGAACGTGAGAGGCAGCAGGCGTACCGGCCGTCACCGGGTCGCGACCTCGACCGCGGGCCCGGGCTGAGCCGCTAAAGCAGCCTTGCTTTTTGGCTACTACTCTCTTACCTTTCAAGATCATAAGCAGAGTCTGTTTAATGCCGTGATGGGCGATTTCTTGATACGCGCACAGGCGCGTATCCGCGCGCAAATCCGAGCCCATGCGCACCGCACTCTGGACTCATCATGCGAGGTGAAAAGAGGTTCGATCACCCAGAAATGCGCAGCCATTTAACGCGTTTCCCCAGGTAGATTCGCATGTACTAAGCCGCTGCGGGGGTCTTAGTTGTAGATCTTCCAGCACCACGCGGCTCGAACTGGTGGCCCGTAGAGTCGTGGTTAGCGCCACACGTCGTTCACACCAACAGCACTTCGTCGGGGTTTATGCGGACCCACCACGTGGGGGCCCACATCCACCCGGGGCCTACACCGCCGGCTCGCTCGCCCCCAGCAGGTAGAGCCGGGGCCTCGCCCCAAACCGAGGGAGCGCGAATGGCGACAAACGACGAGGCGCCGCCGAAGGGCCGGTTCAACTGGTGGGAGTGGCTGATGATCCTCATCAGGGCGCTGCTGCTGCTGGTCGAACTGGTCCTGAACGGGAAGAGCCCAGCCGAGTGACCCTCCGGCTGAGCCCTTCTTGCTGTTGAAGTCCCCGCGGTGGTCCATCGGTTTCCAGGCCTGGGCCGCCGTGGGGCTTCTTACTGTTGGTCCGCCAGCGGCCCAACGGTGTAAGCACACCTACATACCCACCGTACCGCGACTTCTCCACATGGTGGCTTACGCGTTGGCCTTCATCTTCTTCGCCATGTGCTCAGTGCATGCTGTCGGTGCCAGTGGGTGTGTCGTCTTCGTCAGCTACGCCGTCGTACAGGTCGCGCAGCCGCTGCTCGACATCGATCGCTGCGTCCAGAGACTTCAGCGCGGACCTGGACGCGTCTGTGAGAAGGGTATCGAGGTCTTTTTCATGGTCCATCGCTTGCCTCCTTTCTAGCCGCTTCGGTGTGCTGGTGGAGCAGCGCCTTCAGCTTCTCCCGGGCGTGACGGGCGTGGGAGCGCACCGTAGCGGACTTCTGGCCCGTCATCTTCGCGATCTCCCCGGGCTCGTAGCCGTCGATGATCCACGCCATCACCTCGCGCTGCTCCTGGGGCAGCGTGTCCAGCATCTCCAACACCAGCATGGTGCTGCCGCTGTAGGACACACGGTCCTGGAGGCAACTGTTGAGGTAGAGCCGGTCCTGGAGAAGCTTCGCCCTCTTGCGGTTACGAAGGACGATCCTCGTCGCTGCGGTCCGCACCCACGTCATACGGTCGGAGTGGATGCCCTGCCAGTTCCGGAAGGCGGCTTCCATGGCCTCCTGGGCGGCGTCCTCCGCTTCGTTCCGCGCGCCCCAGAAGATCAGGAACTTGATGAGCTGCGTGAAGTGCCCCTGGTAGAAGTCTTCGAAGCCCTCTTCCCTCAGAAGGTGCTGGGTTTTCGTATCCGCCTGCTCGGACGTGGCCATTTGATCCTGCTCCTTTTCTGGTACCTCGCTGATGCGCAAGGTCGCAATTTGCTCATCCGCACTCCTGGGTGTGTTGGCTGCCTATCGGCAGCGCTGGGAAATGGATCTGGCCGCCCGGCGGAGCCGAGCGGCGCGGACAAGCGGGACCGGAGCAACGGTGCCCGCCGTGTTGACCTAAGAGTGCAAGTTAGGGAGCCATCGTGCAAAGCTCGATCCGAGAAATTTCAGGAACGCGGATCTTTAGCGACGCCGGTAGGCCAGGAGCGCGAAGACCACAGCTACTCCCGCGGTGATTAAAGTGACCGGGACGGATTGCGTGGTCACGTACGCGGCAGGTACACCCACCAGAGCCGCGTTCACGGCTACCACTGGCCGCCCTGTCTGATCACCTGCTGCAGGCGAACCGCCCGCTCCGTCAGCCCCACCTTCCAGGGGTGCGGACCCGTGAGTGTTTTCCCCAGGGGTGGTTTCATCGAGCACTGGTCCTCCTTCATCGGCCGCTATCGGAGGAGAAGTGCGCACAAAGATGCCGGCGTGCAACAGCGAGGCCCCCATCAAGTCCCTGAGGGACTGCCCGTTGACCGCCCGCCGTCGTAGTCGGCGGGCGGCGGGGATTCAGGGAGGGTCAGCTCATGCTGTCGGCAAGCAGCTGGTCGATACGGTCCGGCTCCACCTGCGTGGCGGCCGCGATCAGCGGCACCAGGCCGCTCACCGTGGAGATGTGCTGGCCGTACAGCGGGCCGAAGCCCACGTTCGGGGCGTCGGACACCGGGTCGCTGGGCAGGTCATCGCGCCACAACTGCGCCCACCAGCTGCCGGTGCCTTCATCCCAGCCCCACACGCTGCGTTTTTGCCAGCCCTCCAGCAGGAACCCAAACGGCCCGGGGTGCCTCATCGCGTCCTCGCGTTCCATCTGTTCACGGGCGCGATTGTGGGGGCCGAGAGCACCGAGGGCGCCTCTGCTGTGGGGTAGGGCGCCCTCGGTGCTGATGACAAATTTGTCAACAAGATCAACTTTCGGGCTCGAACTCTGATTCCAGCATCCACACTGCCTGTCGTAGGGCAGGAAAGAGCACGCCCTTTCCCCAGTCGGGGTCCTCTTTGGCAGCCTCGATGAGGCGCTTCCCTTGGCCGTCGCTCACCAGTTCGGCGAACTCGCGGAAGCGCGCCAAGTTCTTTGAAAAGGTGGCCTCCCCGCTCTCGGTCTCGGTGTCCTCCGGAGGGGGGAGGTAGCCCTTGGCCCGGGCGACCCGTACGAGGGCGGCAGCAGACTTCTTTCCTTCAGTGGAGTCCCACACGTCGTATAGGGCCTCACGGCCGTGCTCTTCCAGTACCGGCCTGACCGCGCTGGCCTGCCCCTCATTTAGGTCCCTGTCCACGCCGTGCTCAGCGAGTGCCTCCACGACGGGGATGTCGGCAATGACGCGAGAAACGTACGACGGATGCCACGGGTGCTCGTTCTTGAGGTACGCCGTGAACGAAGTGTAGCCCTTGTCCCGAAACAATCCATGGTCACGGATGGCGGCCAGGGCCCGGCCCACCGCGAGAAGCCACTGCGTGGTGATCGCCGTGATGTGCTTCTCGCAGTCCTCCAGAGTGGGCACGTCCCCGCGGGCCAGCTTCTCCACGAACGCGTCTGCAGGCAGGGCAGGGGCTGGCGCGCGGACAACCTCTGCGTCGGTGGTGTCTGGCGCCGACGTCGCCCATGCGTCATCGGCCCAGCTCGTCATCGCCGCAGCTTCCTGCTGTGCCTTCTCCAGCCGATCGAAGGCCTCCTCCGCCGCATTGCCTCGGCTGGCGGCCCGCCTGCGCTGAGGCGGCCGATGCTGCTCGCGAGTGTCCGGTGGCGTCACCTACGGCCTCCCTGTACGCCGGGCACCTCATCGAGCCCCAGCGCGAATGCCGCCAGTTCGGCGACTACCTTGCCGTACTCCCGGAAAGTGCGTGGGAACATGCCGAACGCTTCCGCGTAGCGGATGGAGTCGTACAGCGGCGTGGAGAACACTGGATAGTCCTTCTTCTCGACCCGGGCATAGGAAGTCCGGAGCAAGTTCGTGTCGTTCGCGCCCGCCTGCTTGGCCCGGGCGAACAGAACGATCGCGGCCAGCTCGCCTCCGTGGGCGGCCTTGAGAGCGTCCATCTGCTCTGCCACCTGGAACGTGGAGTCGAGCTGGGCGGTGTCCATGGGCGTCGGCTGACAGGGGATCACGAAGGTGTCGGTCACCATCAGTCCAGCGCGCAGGATGTCGTCGTGCTGAGGACTGGTGTCGATGACCAGATGCTTGAACTGCCCCTCCATGGCAGTCACCCGTTTGGCCAGATCCGGAGTTGCCCAGGGCATGACGGTCAGGTTGATCGGCCATTCGTCGCCGGCGCCGAGCTTCCACATGAGACTGCTCTGGTTCTTCGGATCACCGTCGACGAGCAGGACGGGATCACCGGTCAGTGCGAGGGCTAGAGCCAGATGGACGGCGGTGGTTGTCTTGTTGACGCCGCCCTTCATGTTGCCGATCGTGATGCGGATAGGTCGACCGGCAATGGCCGCGACCACGCTCTCGAACTGGGCCCGGTCGGTGGGCGTGAGGAGATTCCAAATTCCGGCGAGCTGTTCCTGGACAGCTGTGGCATCGAGCTGGACTGGGGTTGAGGATGGAGTCGTCACGGTATCGTCTCGCCGTGTCGGCCGGAGTAGGCGATCATGGGTCCTCCTGTGATGAGTTGTCACTGACGCCAGTGACAACCGACATCCTAGAGAGACCCTCACCGGCAGGCACGCAGAAAGGCCGCCCCCAGCGAGCGGGGACGGCCTTCTAGGCTTCTCATCACAGAAGTTACGGCGATGATACCCCTGCCGACCCGGCTAACTGCTTCTGATCATCCGAAGGGGAGGACGGCCTGGTGGCGGCCCCATGGGATACCCATTGCCCGCCATCAAGATAGGAGCCAGACCATGGAGGTGGCCGACGACGTCCTCACGAGTGAGCCGGAGCTGGCGAGCGATGTCGGCCGGGCGCACCTGCTGGCCCCGCCCGGCCGTCAGCAGGTCTGTAAGCACCTGCGAGGTCTCCCCACCCACAGGCAGAGCGGCAAACCGATGCAGGTTGGCACACACGCTGCGATAGTCCTCCCCCTCCAGCAGTCCCATGCCACGCAACCGGTGCGCCAACGCCATTCCGGGCACCTTCAAGGCGTGGCTCACATCTTGAATGCGGTCGCTGCCGGCGCGATACAGCGTCCGGCCCAGCAGATCGGGAGCAGGCATCAGGAAGTGGGCGGCGAACTCGTCCGCGGCCGTCTCCGCCTCACCGCTGGCTGGTGACACTTCACCACGGTGCAACACCAGGTGCGCCAGCTCGTGGGCAACCTCCACCCGGGCTTGTGCGCCGTCACCTGCCCGGCCGAGAAACAAGAACGGCACACCGCGCCAGTACAACGAAAAGCTCCCCACATCGGCGCAGTCGGGTGGCAGCGCATAGACACGTACGCCGTGCCTCTCCAGTAGACGGATCATGTTCGAGACCGGCGCCTGCCCCAGCCCCCAGCTGATCCGGACCACCTGCGCGGCCGTTTCCGGGTCCGTTCCCGGCAAGCGCGGCATGTCCGGATCGGGCACGCTGACGCGCTCCTCCACCCACTCATTGATGAGAATGCCGATTCTGGCGGCGCTGCGGGCAGCGTTCTTGCGTCCTGCGGTGTGCTTGATGGCCGCGCGGAAGCTGATCGCCGGCTCAGGTACCTCCTCCAGATCTTCTCCGAGAAAGAAGCCTTCAGGAAAATTCAGAACGTCGGCGAGGCAGGAACGGGCCTGCGGGCTTGGGCTGCGCTCGCCCCGCTCGTATGCCGACACCGAGCGCGGGCTCACACCGCTGAGCTGAGCCAGGCCTAGGACCGTCAGCCCACGGCGCTTGCGCGCCAACACCAGACGTGAGGGAGCGAAAAACCCGGACGGAGAACTCATCACATCAACCAGACGCTGGAAGCTCGGACGGGGACTACACCGTGGCGCATCCTCCGCTGATCGGCCAAGAGAGACGATCCATCATCCTCGCCTCGGCCTCTCCCGTCACTGATTTCACGCCTCCTTCCCGAGATCCCTTCCCGTCAGAGCCGGCAGCAGAATCCGCTCGCTCCAGCTGTCCACGTACCCCTTCGAAGTGATCGACAGCGGCAGCGACAACTCTGAACGAATCTCCGCCAGCATCGCGTTGTACAGCAGCAGCCACACGACATGCGGCTCTCCGCCAGTTGGCCCGGTCACCTCCGCCAGCGCCTCACCGATCTCCTCGCCCGGTACCTCCTCTTCGAACAGCGCAGGCTGCACGAAGCGCTCGTTCCTCTCCACCAGATGCGCCGTCGCTGGCCCTTTGGCATACTTCGTCGTCGGCTGCATACCGGGCAGACGAAGGCCGGTGCACTCGTCACCCGTGGTGGCCACGATCGCGAACTCGCCCTCCGGATGGATCGTCCGGGGCAGATTCCGTGGGTTGTCGTATGTCCAGCCGCGCACCATCAACCGCTCCCGCAGAAAGCGGTTCGTCTTGCCCCAGCGGCCGATGCCAGGAGTGTTGGGCGGATCGAGATGGGTGTACAAACGCGCCTCACGATCCGCCGCGAGCAGCGCATGCTCGATGTCGGACCAGCTCAGCCCCAACTCCTCCAGCCGCCGACGGGCCTCGTCGTCTTCATGGAACGCAGGTTCCGCCATCAGACCTCCCTCGCCAGGTCAAGGTCCTCACGGGCGGATTGTCCGTTCAAGCCGGCAGACCATCAAGATTGCCGAAGGGCACAGCACCGTAGACCAGCCGTAAGCTGACGCCCACCCTCCGGCGCTCACCCACCGTCTCCACGCATCAGCACGCCTACCACGAGCTCGCCTCAGCGGTGGGTCAGTGCAGGGAGGTCGGTGTCGGCAAGTCCACGATCACCGTATACCTGACGGCTGTCGTCGGAGAGAACACCCGCCCCTCCCGAAGGGGAAGACGCCCTAGTCGTTGCCGCGGGGATCGATCCCCAGGGATCCGGCACGTGGTCAAGCGGGACATCCTCCGCAGCGCTGTCCGGGATCACCCGAAGGAAGTCCGCCAAACCTTCACCGAACTGCGAACGCTGCTGGAATAGATCGAACGCAGCGCGTTCCAAGAGCACCGTTGATGTGTGGAAAGGGGGGCCTCAACCGAAGTCGAGGTAACCCTTTCGCGCGCGGCAGGACCTTGTGGCAGACGGGCGGAGCACCCCAGCCCGGGCCCCGTCCGGCATGAGCTGCTGGGCTAGACTTCGGGAAAGAGAAGTCAGCGCGATCCCATGTGCTCCGCTGCTTGGTCATCGGCTTCCACCCACGGCTTATCCATCGCGCGGATCAATGCTTCTACCCCGTCCATGGCAGGGGTGACATTGAGCGCCCTCAGCAGCATGCTGGCCGCAGTCTTTGCCTCGCTGGTAGCGGGGCCGGGCTCGCGGCCGTGCGCATGCAGCAGTTCGCGGATCTCGCGGACCAGGTGGGCCGGGTCGTAGTACTGGCGTTCGGTGCTCATCGGTCGTCCTTCCAGGCGGTACCGGTAATGCGCTGGTAGACGTCGATGTAGCGGGCGCGGGTGACGTCCACGATGTCGTCGGGGATGGGCGGGCCGGGCGGGGTCCGGTCCCAGTCAAGCGTGCTGGACCAGTCTCGGACGAACTGCTTGTCGAGGGCGTGTTGCGGGCGGCCGGGCTCCCAGGATTCCGCCGGCCAGAAGCGGCTGGAGTCGGAGGTGAGCACTTCGTCGGCTAGGACCAGCGTGCCGTCCGGTGCCATGCCGAACTCGAGCTTGGTATCGGCGATGATGATGCCGCGCTCGGCAGCGATGCGGGCACCGCGCTTGTAGATCTCCAGCGTGGCGTCGCGGAGCCGATTGGCGGTGTCAGCGCCGATCTGGTTGACGACGTCGTCGAAGGTGACGAACTCGTCATGGCCAACGGTCGCCTTCGTCGTAGGGGTGAAGATTGGTTCGGGCAGCTGGGAGCCCTCCACCAGGCCGGCCGGGAGCGGCACGCCCGAGACAGTGCCCTGCTTCCGGTACTCCTGAAGTCCGAGCCCGGCCAGGTAGCCGCGGGCGATGAACTCCACCGGCAGCATCTGCAGTCGCTGACATCGCACGGCGCGGCCGGCCCACTCTGCAGGTACGTCGGTACCGCTGATTACGTGGTTGGGAAAGACATCGGCGAGTTGGTCGAACCACCACAGCGACAGCTGGGTCAGGACCTTGCCCTTGTCAGGGATAGGTGTGGGCAGCACGACGTCGTACACACTAACGCGGTCTGAGGCGACCAAGATGAGGTCGTCGCCGTCTGCGTAGACGTCGCGTACCTTGCCCGAGTGGATCAGTTTCACAAAGGTTTCCCGTCTCTCAGTTGATCTCGAACTCGTATGCCTGCCAGCGGCCGGCAGCCGAGACGTACTCGCCGTACTCCAGCACCGAGCCTGCGCTGTCAATGACCCAGTTTCGGCCCCTTAGAACAGGCGACCCGACAGGAACCCCGAGGTCACGAGCGTCTTGGTCAGTGGCCGCATCGGCAGCGTTCTGATCCCGGGACGTCCTGATGGTCCGGCCGGTGACCTCCGCCAGATAGCCAAACGTGCCCTGCAGGATGCGCTCGGCTTCCAGCAGCCGCGGAGCCGCCTCCGCGAGTTGACCATCGAACCAGCTGATGGAAGCCGAAACGGGCCGATCGCCGCGATACGTGACCCTTTGCCGCCGGATTGCGAGTGCGCCAGCCTCAATGCCCAAAGCATCGGCTACCTGCTCAGACGACTCGACCAGAAAGGCGGAAACGATCTTTGCGTGCTCGTCAGGCGGATAGATGCGCCCGGTCCGTCGTATGGAAACCGCACGGTCAGTTGGCGAGTGTGACGTGCTGGCCGTGTTGACGACTGTGCCCACGCCGACCACCGCCCGGGTGAGGCCTTCCGCGCGCAAGGTAGCCATCACCTTCGTCGCGGTGGCCAAGGCGATATTCCAGTCTTTGCCGAGCTGGCGAGCTGACGGGATCGTGTCGCCATCCTGCAGTTCCCCGCGTTCGATCTGACCCCGGATGTGTCGGACCACTTGCAGGTACGGGGGTTCAGGTCGATGAACCTCAGGTGCCACGAAACGCTCCTCCTGTGAGCTGCGTCAGGATTGCAGCTCATAGCGTACTAGTACACCTAGCGGTAAGCCAAAGTAGCCCCTTCGACACGCTTTGCCGCCACGTCATTGACAGTGTGCTAGTACACATCTAGCTTGTGTCCTATTACACCAAGTCCGTTTCGACACGACGAAGGGCGGTCCTGGTGCTGATCCCACCAGGCCGCCCCGCAGGGTCGCCACCCATCCCCGTCTGAAGAGGAGAAACGACCCAATGACCATCCTTACCGATGAAGGGCCTGCGAAGGAACAGCTGCTGCTTACTGGCGAGGTAGCGGCCGTGTTCCGCGTCCACCCCGAGACCATCCGCCGGTGGGTGCGAACCGGGCGACTCAGCGCCGTTCCGACTCCAGGGGGCCGGCTGCGCCGCTTCCGCTCCCGCGACATCTCGGAGCTGCTGCGCGCAGAGTCCGCAGGGGCGGTGGCCTGATGACGATCACACCACCTGCACAGACCCCCACTCCTGCTGAGCAGGCCAAGGCCCTGCTGGCCGACGCGGCCCGCAACGACCGCTTCTATGACGTCGGCTTCGACAGCACGTACAAAATCGTCCACGAGCGGGACGCCGCGACCGCGATGTACGCCGCGCAGGCTGCGACCGCGACCGCGGTGCTGGCCGTCGCCGGCGAGCTCGCCGGGCTGCGCGTCGAGCTCCGCCAGCTCGCCGCCGCCCGCGATAACCGGCCCGACGTCGCCGGCGCGGTGCGTGAGTTGACCGCGGCGATGAAGCCGCTGTCCGAGATCGCCGACAGCGTGGACGGCCTGACCGACCAGGTCGAGCCCGTGCGCGACGAGGTCGAGGACGGCCTGGCTTCCGTCGCCGACGGCATCGAGCTGCTGGCCGACCGCCGCCGCAACAGCTGGTGGTCCCGGCTGTGGCGTCGTCGGCGCTCGCAGGCACTTCCGACGCGCGCGGACGTGACGAAGAAGCTGCTGGCTGCCGCCGCGCCGAAGAACTGGCTGAGTGACACCCTGACCCATGCCGCCGAGCTGCTGGACCGCGAGGGCTGGGACCCCGCGGGCATCCTCGGCCGGGACGTGATGAAGGCCGTCAGCCAGGTCACCATGTCCTCGCCTCCGGACCCCCACGACCAGGTGCTGTGCACGCTGGTGTGGGACGCCATCGTGGCGCACCTCGACGGGCAGCCGCTCACGGAGTGGCAGCGCGAGCCCAGCCGTACGCAGGGCCAGGTGGTGGCCATGCTGCGCGAGGCCGCAGCGAAGACGGCTGTCCCCGAGCCGGCCGCTGGCGCGGGGGAGGTGGCTCGGTGAGCATCGCGACTCCCACCCCCAGCCCGTTCGACGACGACATCGACCGCGTTCTGCTGCAGATCGAGCGTCGTCTGTATGAGCAGGCCACGCCTCTGCCCGCGCCGTCGCCGCTTCCCGAGGACCCGATGGTCGACCTGGCGGCCGCCGACAAGCCCGGCGAGATCGAGGCCGTGACCGTCCGCGCCGACGTGGTCGACGACCGGGCCGACGACCACGACGATGACCCGGCCGGCGACGATGCCGATGACGAGGTCGTCGACGGCGAGCTGGTCCCCCTCGAGTTCGAGGACGACGGCGAGACCCGGCGGGTGCGCCAGCTGCGCCGCCAGGTCGCAGAAGCGCACCAGCTGGCGCGCCTGCAGGCCGATGAGACGCCGCTGCTGGTCGACACCAAGCGGCTGCGCAGGCGTCGTATTGCCGCCTACGAGGCCGCCCGGCTGCATGAGCTGGCCCAGGACCCGGTCGCGCTGGCCTACCGCGACGCCAAGGTACGCCGCACGACCACGACGATGGTCATGGTCGCGGTCGTGATCGGCCTGGCCATCTCCAGCATCGGCGTGCAGGCGTCGGTGGCCACGGCGCTGAGCCTGGAGAAGTTCTCCGTCGCTTGGTGGGCCGCGTTTCTCATCGAGTTCGCGATGAGCCTGCCGCTGCTGGCCACCGTGGCCGTGCAGGCCTACTCGGCGATGCGCGGCAAGGTTGTCGACCGCACGTCTGCGGCGGGCAAGAAGATGTTCCGCGTCGAGGTGCTGCTGCTGGCGCTGACGCTGGTGCTCAACTGCTGGCCGGCGTTCGCGGCCGGGGGCAGCTTCGGGGACAAGGTTCTGAACCTGATCGTGCACAGCCTGGGCCCGATCGCCGCGGTGACCGCCGTGTGGGTGCTGCCCGCGCTGTGGTCGGTCCTGGAGGTGCTGCCCGTACCGGTGCCCGAATCGGGCCGTACCGACGCTCGTACTGGCCTTGAGTACAGGGCGAACGCCGGACGCCGGTACAGCGCTCCGCCGGCCCGGGCGAAGGTCGACATCGACGCGCTGACCGACCGGGCGCGCGCCCTGATCGCGGCCGGGAAGCTGCCGGCGGACGCGGGCGTGCACAAGTTCCGTGAGGCGCTCGGGTGCGGTACCGGCCCGGCCAGCAAGGTCAAGAAGGCGATCGCGCAGTCCGGTGGGGGTGCGTCATGAGGCGCCGCCCCATCCTGCAGGGCCTGGTCATGTGGTCGGTCGACCGTCAGCCGGTCAACGCGATGTTCTCCTACGACGTCGGCGACCCGTTCGCGGTGACGCTGGCGTTCGTCGACGACAAGGGGCGGCAGACGGTGTCGTACGTGTTCGGCCGGGCGCTGCTGATCGATGGTCTGGAGGGCCCGGCGGGCGAGGACCTGGTCCTGATCGGCCCGCACGAGGCCGAGGGGTTCACCGTGGTCGAGCTCACCCCCGAGCACGGCGCCATCCCGATGGCGTTCTACGTGGCCACCGCGGTGCTGCGCAAGTTCGTCGAGGCCACGTGCCGGCGGGTGCCGCTGGGCCGCGAGATCGATCATCTGGACCTGGACCGGGTCGTGGCGCACCTGCTGGGGGCGACGTCATGACGCCCACGCTGACGAACGTGCTGACCAGGACTGATGCGCTGACGCGCGATGAGCTGGCGCTGCTGGCGGCCGCCTACAGCGAGCTGCTGGCCGCATCGAGGGCGAGCGTGGCGGCCGCCGCGCTCGGCGAGGCCGATCCACTGGTCTACGTGCGTGAATGCCTGGCTGGGCACGGCCAGGTGCCGCTCGCGGGAGCCCGGCCGTCGCGGCTGCTGGCGCAGTCGGCGGTGCCCGTGCACCGGACGCAGCATCAGGCGGGGCATCGGGCGGGGGTGGCGTAGATGACAACCACGATCACCGTCCCCGACGCGCACCACCAGGCGTTTCCCGGCTTGCCGGAGTCGATCGGGCAGGCCCGCGCGTGGGTGCTGAGCTGCCTGCCTGCGGGCTGCCCGCGCGCCGACGACGTCGCCCTGGTGGTGAGCGAGCTGGCCACCAACGCGGTGCTGCATTCGGCGTCCGGCGCGGCGGGCGGCCGGTACGCGGTGCAGGTGGAGCTGGACGTCCAGCCCCACGATCAGCCCAGCGGCCAGGCACGCGGCCGGGCCTGCAGGGTCGGGGTGACCTGCATCGACCTGGGGCCGGCACCGGCCCCGGCGGCCCGCCCTGCCGGTGAGGGCGGCTACGGCCTGTCCCTCGTCAACGAGGTGGCCGACACCTACGAGGTCCGCATCGAGCCGACCAGCCGCACCGTGTGCTGCTGGCTCGACTGGCACCCCGCCGACGACAACCGCACCATTCCTCACGGCGGCGACGCCGTGACCTGCTGAAAGGACGCACCATGAGCACCAACTCGACCGGCCCCTGGTCGGGAGATCAGCTGGACAGCCCGCCGATGGTGGACGCGTGGACTGGCCAGCTCCGGGTGGCGCTGGCCGAGTACGTCGACTACGTGGCCCGCATCCGCCGGGACGCGGAGGCGATGTGGCGGGCCAACCCGCCCGCCGGATATGGCACCTTCGAGGCGTGGTGGCGCCACCACAAGGTCACCGCGCCGCTGGCCAAGCTCCAGGACCACCTGGAGGCCGCCACGAAGCTGACGTTCGAGGTGGCTGCCCAGTACCGGCGGCAGCGCCACGAGATCCCGCAGGCCCGCCAGGCCGCCGCCGAGGCCAAGCAGGAGGCCGCCTCGCTCAGCCGCGGCGTCCCGCACCGCGTGAACGGAGGCGGCGGGCAGCCCTACCCCCGGCCGCGCCCGGTGACCCCGGCCGACCAGGACGGCAGCTTCCTGGACATGGTCCGCCGTGACCGGCCGGCATGACCGCATGCACCGCTGCACAGTCCACCGCCGCCCTGGCCCGGCCAGGGCGGCATCCGGCCGCCAACCCGTGAAGGAGGCACTGTGACCCGGCCGATGACCAAGGAAGAGCGCCGCGCCTTCAACCAGCGTCGCCACGCCGAGGAGCGCCAGGCGTGGCTGGCCGGTCGTGGCCCTCAGGGGACCGCCGATCTGTGGTGGGACCAGGCCCGGAAGGTGGCCCGGGAGCGGACCGCCGCCGGCGACGAACTGGCGTGGGGCGACCTGGCCCGCACTCTTCAGAACTTCTGCGAACGCTACAGCCAGTGACCGAGGCGAGGTTCATCTTCATGTTCATCTACACCCCGAGCGCCCCGCCGAGGGCCCCCTATGCGGACGCGTGGACGCGCGGACGCGCGGGCGCGCGAGGCTACGCCATCTCGTCACTGTCCGTCAACGCCTTGGAAGGGGCCCGCCGTGGCTGACAACACCACCACCGACGCCGGCCGGGGCAAGGTCGTGTCCTTCCGGCCGCGCTCGGAAGGATCGGTCGCGCCGCCGCCGCTGCCTCCCCTGCCGCCGCTGCCTGCCGCGCCCGCAGCGCCGTCCAAGGCGGCCCCGGCCGACGATGTTCCGGCCGCCTTCCACTCCGACGGGTTGCCGAGCGTCGCCTCGATGGGCCCGCCGGCGGCCCTGCTGATGCCGCCGCCCCCTCCCTTGCCGTCCCTGCCCGAGTCCGGGGACGGCGAGGGCGAGCTTGTGCTGCCGGGGCCTGAGGACCCTGACAACCCGACAGGCCGCGAGACGTTGCAGGTGTGCATGGCGCTGATGGCCGCGCTCGGTGTGGCGGCCGCCAAGGGGATGTGGCACCGGGCCCGGCACCGCCAGGCGCTCGCTGACGAGGCCCGTGCCGTCGCCGACAGGGCCAAGGCCAAGGCGGCGGCCAACGGCCACGGCGGCACCGGCGCCGGGGGCGGCAGTGGAGGCGGCCGTGGCGGCTCGAAGGGCGACGGCGGTGGCATCCTGTCGGGCTTGCGCCAGGAGGGCTCCCGGCGGCGCTCTGGCGGCTCCCAGACGGGTGGGCACGACGGCCCGGGACGCAACCGCAAGGCCCCGAAGACCCCCAAGCCTCCGAAGGCTCCCAAGGCCGCGCCTGACGGCCGGACGACTCCCGACGCGGGCCCCGGGACCAAGCCGCGCAAGCGGAGCAAGACCAGGAGCAAGGCCAAGGGCGGGCTCGGCGACCAGCCGTGCCTTCAGACGCGTGAGCGCCGCAAGGACACCGGCACCAAGGACGGCAAGGGCGGCAAGGGCGGCGAGGACAAGGCCAAGGACAAGGCGAAGGACAAGGACGGCACGACCACGCCGCCCAAGCCCCCGAAGATGACGTGGACGGCCCCGCCCAAGAGCAAGCCCGGCCCCGGTGGGGACAAGGCGCTGCCGCCCGGCCGCAAGCGCTGGAACCGCCGCCCCAAGCCCGCCGCGCCCACGGGCAAGACCAGCTCCAAGCGCCGCGAGGGCAGCAAGGCCGGGCGCTCGCGCCGGCCCCGGTGGATGCGCTGGACGCTGCGCTGGACCTGGTCCCCGGAGTGGGCGCAGCGCCGGTGGGCCCGCCGCACGGCGGCCCGCTCGGCGAGCGCGAACGCCTCGACCGGCACCACCACCTCGACCGGCACGACCGGTGCGGCTGGTGCGACCGGCGGTGCGCAGGGCCGCCGGGAGTCCTGGACCCGGACGCCGCCGCCCCCGCCGCCCGGCGGCGAGTGGATGCGGCCCCCGCCGGGGGCTGACCGGTCCACCCGGATCACCGTCGAGCGCGTCGACGTCCGGCCCCGGCAGCGCCGGCAGAGCGCACCCGCCGCCGCGGTGGCGGGCGCCCCGGCCGCCGGACGGCCCGCGCTGGCCCCGGCCGCCGCCAGCTCGACCGCCACCCAGACCACCACCACCGCGACCACGACCGAGTTTCGCCGCACCGCGCCGCCGGCGAGCGGCGAACGTCCGACCGTCCAGGCCGCTGCTGGCCAGGCCACTGGAGGCCAGATGAACCGCTTCTCCATCCCGGCTGGGGCCGTGCCCGGGCCGCGCCCGTCCACTCTGATGGCCGGCGGGCCGGGCATGCCGGCCCACGGCACGCAGTACGACGACGACGCCGAGCTGACCATCCGGGACGTGATCGAGGCCGCCGAGGACGCGGCAGAGGAGATCACCGAGGGCGTGGACGCGGCCCGCGCCACCGCGGCGGGCGCCGAGCGCATGGCGGGCCGGCTGGAGGCCCTGCACGCCGAGATCGTCGACCTGAAGGTGCCGGGCTGGCTGGAGGCCATCTGGGGCCGGCTGGTCGACAAGGCCCTGCACGTCAAGGCATGCGCCGACGGCCTGGCCGAGACGCTGCCCGCCGCGTCCGAGGCGATCACCGTGGCGGCCGGCAACGCCGCCGCCCGGGACCTGGGCGTGGCCGACACCACCCGCGACTACGGCCACATCCGGCCTGCCGAGCGCGAGTACCACGACGAATAGGGAGATCCCTGATGAACGAAGTGGCGATCAGCTCGACCGGTGAGGCGCTGGAGGAGGGCGGCAACGTCCTTTCCCGCATCGTCCGCTACGGCATTCTCATGGCCCAGCTCGGCTACGCCGCGGTGCGGCTGAGTGGCCTGAGTGAGCAGATCCGCGCCACCTACGCCTACGTCGAGGGATGCGCCGCGAGCGTCGACCAGACAGCCGACCAGATGGCGGGTCTGGACGTCGACGACGACACCGTGGGCGAGTTCCGCGACGCCGCGGCGGTCATGCGCGGCGCGCTGGAGGACGCCGCCGCCATGGCCGAAGCCACGCAGGAGATGAGCCTGCTGTTCGAGGAGGCCCGCGACGCCCACCAGAACGACTACGGCGGTGTGGTCGAGGCCATCCGCACCAAGACCGGCCGGATGGCCAGGTCCGAGTTCTACAGCAACCGCTGACCCGCGAGAGGAGATCGCCGATGGCCACGAACACCCGGGCCGCGAAGGTGCCCGCCCTGCCGCCCCTGGAGGTCGAGCTGCCGCGCTGGCCCGCCCTGGACCGGGCGCGCCGCCGCCTGGAGGTCGTGCGCAGCGCGACCGGCCGTGTGGCCACCCTCGCCGGCGCCGCCGCCGCGTCGGTCGGTTTGTTCACCGGCGACCTCGCCGGCGCGTCCCTGCTGGCCGATGCCGCGCTCACTGTGGGCGGGCTGGCCACGCTGCGGTTGTGGAAGCCCGACGGGCTCCAGCGGGCGGCCGCCACGGCGCTGTATGTGACGCCCGGCGTCAGCCTGGCCGCCCTGCTGATCGGTCAGCAGCTGACCCCCGGCATCCACCCCGTGGCGACGACCGTCGAGGCAGCCGCGCTGATGACCTGGACGGTCGGGGTGTGGGTGACGCGCCCGGCCGAGGTCGGCCGGCGCATGCTGACGCCGCCGGCCCCGGCCGTCGAGCTGGTCCCGGCCGGGCCGCTCGTGAGCGACCACCCGGCCGCTCGGTGGTGGGCGGCCAGGGTCGCTGTCGATGGCGGCCCGGCCCCGGCCACCGTCCTGGACGACGTCGAGTCGACCGGCCCCCGCTCCATCCGGGCCATCATCCGCGCCGCCGCTCCCGGCGAGCCAGTCCCCGACATCTCCATCCGCCGTCTGAGCGCCCTCATGGACGTGCCCGAGGACGAGATCGCCATCGAGGCGGTGCCCGGCCGGGGCGCGGGCGTGCGGCTGCTGAAGGTCGGCAACCCGGAGGAGACCGACGACCTGGCCACCCGCTGGGCCAAGAACATCGCCCCCAAGGCCATGCCCGGCACGGTGCTCACCGGAATCCAGGTCGGCACCCCGGGCGGCAAGGTCCGCACCATCCCGGTCACCAGCACCACCACGAGCATCACCAGGGAGGACGTGTGAAGACCGCGAACGCCGCGACGGCCCGGCCCGCCGCGGCTGACGGCGAGCTGACCGTGTTCACAGTCGAGCACCCCGAGGGCAAGGCGATCACCTACGACATCGACGCCCTGTGCAAGAAGCTGGGCATCGACGACCCGGGCCGCCTGGTCGTGGAGACGCAGGGCTATCTCGGCATGGTCATGGTCTACCCGCGCAACCCGCTCGCCGAGGTGCGGGCCGTGACTCGCGAGGACCTGGTGATGGACAGCAGCGGCCAGTACACGGCCGGGCTCTACCACAACGGGCAGCCGGTCAAGAAGCGGCTGTTCGACCCCTCGACCGGCAGCGCGCAGCGGTTCGTGCTGTTCGGCACGACCGGCGCCGGCAAGTCCCGGTCCCTGCAGCTCCAGCTGATCGCCGAGAAGATCAACCGCGTCTGCACCTGGCTCGCCGACCTGAAGGAGGGCACCTCCGTCCCCGAGGCGGCGGGCAACGTCGACTGGCGCACCACCACCCCGGAGGGCGCCATCCTCATGCTGCTGGCGGCGGTGAAGGTCGCCCAGGCCCGGATGCGCCGCTACAGCGCCCTGGGCCGCAACAGCTTCGTGCTCGGCGAGGACCCGCTGCTGCACGTGTGGATCGACGAGGCCAACAGGTTGCTCGAGCGCGGCGCCCCCTACCGGGCCCTGGCCACGTACCTGCTGAAGGAGCTGTCGCGGACCGGCCGGTCCTTGGGCGTGGGCGTCGGCCTTGCCGCCCAGGCCAGCCACCTGGAGGAGCTGGGCGGCTCCGACACGC
Organism: Nonomuraea sp. NPDC054003; assembly: GCF_055585125.1. Classification (NCBI taxonomy): domain Bacteria; kingdom Bacillati; phylum Actinomycetota; class Actinomycetes; order Streptosporangiales; family Streptosporangiaceae; genus Nonomuraea; species Nonomuraea sp. NPDC054003. The sequence goes on along the minus strand of NZ_JBVJKR010000028.1, from coordinate 9,720 downwards.
TCCGCGCGATGATGAAGACCGGCGAGGTCACCTTGCTGCGCTGGACGTCGTCCATGATGCGCCAGCTGGTCGGCGACGGCATCCTGCCGGGCGGCACGCAGCTCGTGCCCATCCCCGGGAAGCTGACCCCGACTGTGCTGCGCTCGCCGTTCGACGTCGGCGACGTCGTCGAATCCCCGGGCACGCAGGGGATGGCCTACTACCCGTCCGGGCCGCGCCCGACGTCCCTCATGCGTCACCTGCGGCTGGGCTCCATCACCCCGTTGCCCGGCTTGGACCCGGAGATCCTGGCCCTGTACGGGTCTGAGGAGCCCCGCCACCTGGAGGACGCCTCGGTGCGGGCGCTCAGCAGCCAGCCCCGCAGCCTGGCGGACGCCGCCGTGCGGGCGCTCGACAACAACCTCGAGCGCAGCGCGTACGAGCTGCGCGACGACGGCCCCGCCTTCGACGCCCTGTGTGCGAGGTTCGCTGCCGAAGCGCAGAAGAGCGCGGCGGGCAAGGCCGGGCGGCGCCCGGCGGCCGGCGTCGACGACCACATCGATGACCACGCCGGCGACGACTACGACGACGGCGAAGCCGACGACGTCACCCTGCCGCCCGCGTCCCTGGAGGACCGCGTCCTGGCCGTTCTGGCCGACGCTGAGGCTCCGATGACCGCCCCCGTCATCTGGGAGGCCGTCAACGCCGACGGCGGCCGCCAGATCAAGGCGCTCAACTCCGTTCGCAACGCCCTCAAGCGGCTCTCGGCGGAGGACGGCCCGGTCGCCAAGCACGAGCGCGGCCAGTACGCACTCGCCACGTAGAGCACCTCACGGCCCGTGGCCCCCTGGCCCACTGATCAACGAACCCGCTCCACCACCTAGGAAGGCGAACCGTCATGACCCTGCCCATCCCAAGCCCACAACCTGGCCGCGAGGCGGCGCTGGCCGACCTGGCCAGCTTGGCGCTGCAGCTCGGCACCGCCACCGGCCTGCCGGCCATCATGCTCGCTATCACCCGCAGCGCCGACGTCGACCCCGAGACCGACCCGCTGGTGGAAACCTTCGAGGTCGGCTGTCACTCCGCCACCGTGCTGCACATCGATATGGCGCTGCTGTACGCCGACCCCGGCAGCCCGGCCGGGCGGGCGGCCGCCGGCGCCCTGGCCCACGAGCTCGTCTGCGCCGCCACCCCGCCCACCCGCACCGCCGTGTGGTGCGACCGTGCCCTGCCGGTCCTGATCGTCGCCCTGGCGGCCGGAATGGGCCTGGCCTGGCCGCCCTGGCTGGCGGGCCTGCTGATCGCGCTGCTGGGCATGACGCTGCTGCTGCGAGCGGTCGCGGTGGGCGCGCGCGAGGCGTTCGTCGACGACGTCGCCGCCAACCGGCTGACGGACTCCGGCCTGGACGGCGACGCCTGCATCCGGGCGATGCTCGACCAGCACGCCGCCCGCACGCCCCGCGCCGAGCAACTCGTGGACCTGGTGCACACCGGCGCGCCCACGATCACCATGCGCCGCCGCGCGCTGGCCTACGCCCGCACCCGAGCCGCTCAGGCCACCGCCTGACCCCCACGCCCGATCCGACCCCCACCGACGACAGGGAGCCAGACCCGCATGACTCACGACCCGCAGTACGCCTTCACCGAGCTGGACCTGCCCCCGGCCGCACCGGCCGCGAGCTCCGCGCGCGCCGACGCGCTGCGCTGGGCCAGCAGGCTGACCACCCGCCGCGCCGACCCGCTGGCGGTGCTGACCAACACCGAGCCGATCCTGGCCTGGCTGCAGACCGCGCCCAGCGAGGACGACCTGCACCTGCGCTGCCAGGCGGGCAACCTGCAGCACGCCAACGACGACGAACGCGACGCCGACGACGACCCGCACGCCTTCGTCATGCGCGTCATGGCGCTGTACGGGGCCATCACCAGCACCGTCTAACCACTTCGCGTCATCAGACGGGCGCGCACCACCGCGGCCAATCGACCAAGACCATCCGCGACGGGCGCGCCCGCACAGCCCCACCAATCCACCAGATCAGGAGGCAACTCCATCATGACCCGTCTGCCCACCGCCGCGCCAACCGCGCCGTCCGTCCGGACAGCCGACAGCGGCACGACCGCGCCCCCCACGGAACCCCCGACCGCACCCCCGACCGCGCCCACGACGACGAAGCCGTCGACCGGCCTGGTGGCGGTGCTGCAGCGCGAGGGCGACGCCGTGCGCGCCGAACTCGCCCGCATCGACACCAAAGCCGCGGCCCTGATGGGCTGGGCCGGCACCGCCGTGGCGATCCTCGCGGCCGCCGCCGGCGTCATCCACCTGCCGCTGCCCGCCACCGTCGCGGTCATCACCGGCGCCGCCCTGCTAGCGGCCGCCGTCGCGGTGCTGCTGTACGTGATCCGGCCCCAGCTGCCCACCCCCGGGCACGGGTACGGCTTCGTCCGCCACGCCGCCGGCGACGGCGCCGCGCTGCTGGCCACGCTCACCGTCCACGAGCCCCTCACCGAGCGGCTGGCCGATGAGGTGGCCCGGCTGTCGCAGCTGGCCCTGGCCAAGTACCGCAGGCTGCGCATCGCGGTCGACCTGCTGCTGGCCGCGCTGGCCTGCCTGGTGGCCGCACTACCGCTGGGAGCCCTGGGGGCCCTGGGGGCGCTGTCATGACCGCGCCCAGCACCGAGATCCCCACGTACGAGCAGGCCGCCCGGATCCTGGCTGAGGCCGGCCCTCTGCTCCGCCAGGTCGACGAAGGCCTGGCCGTGATGAACGCCATCATCACGCTGACGCCGAAGGGGCAGAGATGAAGGCTCCGGCGACGGCGGACGTCGTCCTCACCCCGACCCCCTACGCCTACCACGACCACGAGCGCGACCAGGTCGTCACCACGACCGCCTACACCACCCGCGAGCCCGGCCTGCTGATCCGCAGCCGCGACCCCGAGGGTGACGAGGGCGGGCCGCGCTGGCTGGTGGTGCACTGGCAGGGCGAGGCCGTTCAGGGCCACCACGACTACACCTCCCCCTGGCAGGCCCTCGTGGCAGCTGACCATCTCGGCGCGCTCGGCGTCGACTGGACCCGGTCCAGCGCCGACCTGAAGGCGGCCGGTTCGCCCTATGGGCTGTGGGACGCGCTGCGGTCGCCCGCGCTCGTCATCCGCGCCGGCGACATCATCGGGGCGGTCACCATCGACGACGACCACGCCCGGTGGGACAGCACCGAGGCGATCGTGGACCTGCTGGCCGTCGGCTGGGCACCGGCCGCGCTGACCGAGCGGCTCAGCGAATGCTCCACCGCGATCCCGCTGGCCGACCGGGTGAGGCTGCTGCTGCAGATGCTCGCCTCGTTGGACGGGCGGCCGCCGTGGTGCGGCCGGTGTCTGCCGGTGGCCCGCCAGGCCGTCGACAAGCGCGGCCAGCTGAGCCGCTGCCCGCAGTGCCACCCCGCACCCTCGGGGGTGGTGCCGGCATGAACGCCGTGACCAACGGCACCGCCACCCGCGACGGTCGTGAGGTTCAGGACGTGCGAGGCGAGGGCCAGGTGCTGGCCCTGCTGCGGCAGAGCGTCAACGTCACCAAGATCAGCGACGCCACCACCTGGCCGGTCGCCGCAGTGCGCAAGCTCGCCGCCCGCGAGGGCCTGCTGATCGACCAGCATGGAGTGCCGCACCCGCCGGACGCCTCCCCGGGGCAGAAGGCGATCGCCCAGGCCGACCTGCGCGAGCTGCTGCGCCTGGCCGCCGTCTGCCCCGACCCGAAGGTCAAGCGGGCCCGGGCCAAGCTGGAGCACGCCGCCGGGGTGCTGCGCGGCTGCCTGATGGAGACGGACAAGACCAAGGAGCGGCAGGCGGCGGCCGTCCAGGCGGCGGCCGAGGCCGAACGGGAGATCGCCCGCCTGACCGCGCAGCTCGATCAGGCCAAGGCCCGGCTGACCGCGCAGCTGGACCAGGCCAAGGCCAGGCTCGACCAGGCCAAGGAGATCATCAGCGGCGGCCGCACCCGCACCCCGGCCACCCGACGCCGCTACCAGCCGGGCGCCGACTACGACACCCGCCAGGCCCGCGCGTGGGCCAAGGCCAACGGCCACGGCGCGCTGCTGCCGGCATCGGGCCGGTGGGTGCCCGATGAGGTGATCGACGCCATGCGCGCCGCCCAGGACGCCTCTCAGCAGGCCTCTGAGCCGGTGTCCCCGGCGGCGCCGGAGGACTCGCGGTGAGCAGGGCGCGGCTGCCGTTCTGGGACCCCGACGGGTCCCGGCACAGCGGCCTGCCCACCTACCCGTGGCGGATGGCCCCGGCCGGGCTGGCCACCCGGCGCCAGCTGGCCGCCGACGGGCTGCGGCCCGGCGGCCAGCCGGTCCGCGCGCAGATCATGTGGCGCACCCGGCGCGGCGGCCAGGCCGCCGGAGCTCCGCGCGGCATCGGCGTCGCCTACCTGTACGAGCGGGCGCTGGCCAAACCCAAACGCCGGCCGACCGCGGCGCAGCTGGAGGCGATCGCCAAGGCACTGCGGGCCCGCCGGATCTGCCCCGACTGCGGGATCGAGCAGGACTACTGCCTACCCCGCCGCTACGGCGCCTGCCTGGACTGCCACGGCTGGGAGGTGAGCGCCTGATGCGCACCCCACCCCGACAAGCAAGATCCGCTCCGACCACCACGACCAGGAGGTCTGAGGTGAGCACGACTTCCCGCATCGAATGGACCGAGGTCACGTGGAACCCGACGACCGGCTGTGACCGCATCTCCCCAGGCTGCGACAACTGTTACGCGCTGACCTTGGCCAAGCGCCTCAAGGCCATGGGCTCAGCGAAGTACCAGCAAGACGGCGACCCCCGCTCCAGCGGCCCCGGCTTCGCCCTCACCGTCCACGAGCAGACCTTCACCGAGCCGCTGCGCTGGCGCACCCCGCGCACCGTGTTCGTCAACTCGATGAGCGACCTCGGGCACGCCCGCGTCGGCCGCAAGGTCCAGGCTCGCATCTGGGCGGTCATGGCCTTGACCGGCCGTCACCAGTTCCAGGTGCTGACCAAGCGGCCCCAGCGGCTCGCGGCGGTCCTGGCCGATCCGGCGTTCGTGCGCGAGGTCGGGGAACAGGCCACCGACCTGATCGCGAGCCGGGCCTGGCGTTCCTGGCAACTCGATCTCGGCGGGCACCGGCTAGCCGGCGACTCCGGCCTCGGCGGAGGCTGGAGGACGACGGGCACCGGCGGAGACACCGTGTGGTTGCCGCCGTGGCCGCTGCCGAACGTGTGGATCGGCACCTCGATCGAGTCCGACGCGTACTGCCGGCGGGCTGAGGAGATCCGCCGGGCACCGGCCGCGATCAGGTTCCTGTCGCTGGAGCCGCTGCTGGGCCCGCTGCCCAGCCTCGACCTGACCGGCATCGGCTGGGTGATCGCCGGAGGCGAGAGCGGTCCCGGGCACCGGACGCTGGACCTGGCCTGGGTCCGCGATGTCCGCGACCGCTGCGTCGACCAGCGCATCCCCTTCTTCTTCAAGCAGCGCGGCGGGCTCACCCCGAAAGCCGGCGGACGGCTCCTGGACGGCCGCACCTGGGACGAGTTCCCGGCCCACCGAAGCCCCACTCGGGCGATCACCTCGCCGCCCTCCGATCACCCCTGCTCCGTCCCATCCATCCAAGGGAGATAACCCATGTCCACCACCACGATCAGCACCACAACCAGCACCGTGGCCAACGCGCTGGCGGCCGACACCGGGTCGCTGAGCCCGGCCGCGGCCGCCACCCGCTCCTACCGCGGCCAGGCCGCCCGCCGCTTGGACGCAATCACCCGGGCCGCCAAGCAGACCCCCGGCCTCGATGTCCTCGACCACGTCACGCTGGCGTGCCTGATCGGCGCCGGTCACGCAGCGATCAGCACCGGCCACACTGGCGGGCGCGGCGTCGGCTACCTGACCGCGGCCGCCCGGGCGTTGGACGAGCACCGCGGTGACCCGATTGTCGTCCACGAGGAGATCGCGCTCGTCGACGCGCTGCTGGCCGCCTGCTACGCGATCGCCGGAGGGCCGGCCGCGCAGATGGCCGTGCACCTGGGCCGGGCCGCTGCCGAGTTCGACCAGTTGCCCGACCAGGACGCGCTGATCCCGCGGGCGCTGCTGGCCCTGGCCTACGCGCTGGCTGCCAAGGGGGACGCATGACCGCCACCGACATGACCCCCGCGCTGGGCGCCGGCGTGCCGCGCCTGGTCCGCCACGTCGACAAGAGCACCGGCGTGCCGCAGGCCCGCTTCACCACCCACGTGCTCGGCGAGCGCCAGATCCGCACCTACACCGCGATGTGCCGGCGGGCCGGGCGCCGCCCGTACGAGCTGGCCGGAGACCTGCTGCTGGCCGCGATCCGCACCGCGCAGCGCGACCCCGAGGTCCAGGAGACGGTCGCCGAGCTGTCGGCCGACCTGGACGCCAATCTGGACGGGCCGGCCTGCCGGATGTGCGGATGCACCGAGAACGCGGCCTGCATCGGCGGCTACGCCTGGGTGCCCGACCCGCTCATGCTGGGCGACCTGTGCAGTGCCTGCCAGCCCGTCTGCCTGCCCGTCGTGACCCCGGTCGGCCACGCCGAGCTCGCCGAGCTCGACGCCCTGGCCGACGCGGACAGCGGCGAAGGCATGGAGCTCGTCACGGAGGCCGACGCGATCGCCGGCCTGCTGGCCCGCCTGCCCCACGCCGGGCCCACCGAGCTGGTGGAGCTGGCCGGCAGTTGCCCGGCCGCGCACATCGCCCGCTACGCCGTCCAGGCGGCCGCCCTGCTGGAAGGCCTGCGCGCCGAGCTGACCACCGTCATCCAGGCCGCGCACGAGCAGGCCGTGGCCGCCGACACGTGGGTCGCCTCCCTCGAAGACGACGTCGACCAGGACGGCGCCTCAATAACCGAGCTCGGGGTGGCCTGACCCATGCCGCACCACGCCTCCCGCACCGAGGCCCTCGCCCCGCTTCCCCGGGGCGAGGGCCTGCCCTCTGGCTCGCTCGCTGGGATCGCGTCGCGCATCAGCTTGACGGCCCGTCCTATCGGGCCAGAGCGAGCCGGGAAAACCCGATTGAACAGGCAATCTGACAAGCGAATCGCACTCGTTGTAAAGAGAATCGCCCGGCTTGTCAGGAAATCTGGTAGGAGTGATCACAACACGCCGGTGCCGGCCACGGCGCTGTCCGCAGCCGGGGTGCCCGGCGTTCGTGCCGGTGCCCGTCTGCGGCCTTGCCGTCCGGTTTGCACTGGCCATGCGCGACACGCCGGGGCTTTCTTGGCCGTCAGCGTTCATCCACAGGCTGTCAACGTGGAAGACTGCGGGACTGACCCGACTTTGATCACGCCGGGAGGCGATCAGGACATAAAAAATGCCCCGCTGGCTGCGGGGCTGGGACAAACAACTTCATTCCGATTGACGCGTCTGAATCGATCAGCTCCGAAGCTTTGGCCGGCGAAGAGCAGATCGACGTCGACGGGTTTTGTCACGTCTGGAGACCGACGATAGCAGGCACCCAGGCGGTTAGCCCACTACGCCCTGAAGACACGCCGGGGCGCATGCAAACCGCTTCCCCGACCCCGCCCGGCACCGAGCGGGATGACCAGCTCGATGGCTGGCCCGGCGACGAGCTCGCGGCCGTGTCGGCCTGGCGTGCCCGCGGGGACCGCACCGACCCGGCGCCGCCGGCGACGTCGCGGCCGCCGTGCGAGGTGCACGGTGCTGGCCACGATCCGGCCTGCACGGCCTGCATGCTGGTCAAGCGGGAGGCCATCACCGTGGCGATCGCCACGGTCAACTACCTGACCGGCGGCGCCGTGTCCGCCCGCTCCCAGCGGGCGTGGATGCGCGCCCTCGAGGCGCACCCATTCCTGGCCGGCCGGCGCCGCGACGCCTGCCGCAACCTGCTGGCCGTCGCGCGCGTGATCATGTGGTGCGGCAAACGCAGCCCGGTCAACCCGGCCGTGTGGACCTCGATTCCGACCCGGGCCCGGATCATGGCCAAGACCGGCCTGAGCGAGTCCACGGCCAAGAAGTGGGTCCGCTGGCTGCGTGAGCATGGCTTCCTTGCCACGGTGACCGAGGGCTCCACGCCCCGCTTCCGGTCGACGACACGCGGAGGCCTAGTCGACGACGGCGCCGGCAACCTGGGCGCGGAGTGGGCGCTGATCATCCCCCTGGCTCCGCAGCGCCCCCAGCCGCGCGCCGAAGACGCCGGCACTCCTGATGATCAGGTCGTTTCCCCTGAGTCCGAGCTGATTTCGGGGGATCAAAAGCGACCCCCCACTGGTTCTCTCTCTGAAGAGAGAGAACCAGTTATGGACTCCCCCGTCGTACGCGGGCGCGAGGACCGCACAGCAGACAGTGAGAGCGGCGACGGCACCGCCTGGACGTGGCCGCTGTCCGCGACGCCAGGAACCAAGATCGACATGCTGAAAGCGGCCCAGGCGCTGCGTACGCGCAGCCCGATCTTGCGCAAGGTCAGCGCCAAGCACCTGCGCAGCCTGCTGCGCGAGCCCTTCCGCGCCGAGTGGACGCCGAACGACGTCTTGCACGCTCTCGACCACCGGCCTGACGGCAGCGCCTGGACCTTCACCGACCCGCCGCGCTGGCTGCCCGGCTGGATCCGGCACCGCCTGGCCGCCTGGCGCACCGCCGACGGCGACCTGCAGCCCTCGCTGTCACAGCAGCGCGCCGCCCGCCGCCAGGCCGCCGTGGAACGCCAGGCCGCCGCGGCCGCCGAACGCCGGACCCGCCAGGCCCGGCGGGTCGACGCCAGCGCCGGGGCCGCGGCCGCCGCCCGCGCCGCACTGGCCGCTGCCGGGCCGACCGCTGCCGCCGCGTTGCAGCGCCACAAGCAGCAAGATCAGCGACCACCTGGTCTTTACTTTGTAAATTCGAGGGCGTCGGACGGGTCTGTAGCGACCGCTGGCGACGATCCCGCCTCCGCCGGGGGCGATGGACACCGGCCGGGCGGAGATCGGCGCTCAGCGACGCGCTGAGGGCCCGGCGGCGCCGGATGTCCCTGCGTGGATCACGACCGAACCGCCGGAGATCTTCCAGCGGGAGGTCCTGCACCGCCACGCGCTACCGCAGCAGCTCCACGAGCAGGCCCCGCACCCCGACGACCCGACGCCAGCGATGGAACGGGCCTGGCTGGCCCGGGTGGTGGCCGCCCAGAAGGCCGGCAGCGGCGAGCCTTAGCAGGCGACGATAGAGGGCGGGATGCGCCATGCTTGTCACGAAACCCGTACGGAAAGGCCGGTGTCTGGTGAGTGTCGTCGACCGAATGCGCAGCAAGGCCGGGCAACTGCCGGCTCAGGGCGATCCGGTGGTGGTGACGGCCCGCCGGCGAGCCCTGGCCGCCGTCGATGTGGTCGCCCAGGCGCTGGCCGTTGACCCGACGCTCGCCGACCCCGACCGGCAGGCACGACAGTTCGACCTGATCACTGAGCTGTTGCGTCAACTGGTTCCGCTGGCCCGCCAGGCCGGGCGGTTGATCGAGTCCCAGCGCCTGCAGCAGCTCGGCGGCCCAGAAGCCGAGCTCGCGCGGGCGCGCCTGGGGCTCGTCAACCCGGTGGCGGTCCAGGAGCTGGAGGCGCTCGTGGACCGTCTCACCTCCCTCGCCGAGACGCTGAGCGCGGCGGCCTGGCTCGACTGGGACAGCCCCGAGCGCAGAATGCAGCGGGCGATCGGCCTGATGCCCGCCCCTGAAGACCTGGCCGACCTCGCCGACCAGCTGCGCACCCTGCTGGCCCCGTCGCTGGCCC
>NZ_JBVJKR010000027.1:0-73785 GCF_055585125.1 Nonomuraea sp. NPDC054003 | reverse complement strand
TGACCGCCGCCCGCCACGACCGCACCACCCTGATCATCGCCCACCGCCTGTCGACCATCCGCACCGCCGACCGCATCGTCGTCCTGGACGGCGGCCACGTCGCCGAGACCGGCGCGCACGCTGAACTCCTGGTGGCGGATGGCGCGTACACCCGGCTCCTGGCCACCCAGCTCACGGGCTGAGCACACCAGGCACATACGTGCACCCGATATCCGCCGACCCGGAGGCCGGCCGCACCCACGTGACCGGGACCCGGGACAGGCCTGGGATCGGGCCACGGTCGTCACCTCGGTCGCTTGGCCTTGGCGCCGGCCAGTTCATAGGCCGATGCCGATCAGCAGCGACCCCACCACGGCCACCCAGATTCAGCTCGGCAACCCGCCGCTCCCTGCTGCGGCGTAGGGCTCACCGAGCTTTCCGGCGTGGCCGGGGCAAGTGCGGCGGAGGTGACAATCGAGCTCGGTTCGGTGGTGGGCGTTGACGACTCATGCTCTGTCTCTGCCGAGGACGGAGGTGGAGGCTGGCCCTTGAGGGTGAAGGGAATCTCACCCTGGATGTGATGGTTTTCGAGTCGGGGCACTACCACTCGATGCCCTTCTGCCCCTCCTGGCCGGCGTCCATGGGATGGCCCACCTTGCCCAGCACAGCACGCTGCTGACTCGGGGTGAGACCGCGTTGAGCACCAGCGCCAGCTTGAGCTCATCCAGCCCGACGACCGCGCTGAACGGATATGGAACGATCAAAACAGGACCTTCCGGTTGACGTGAGCGACCCGCCAGCCGTCCCGGGTGATGGCCAGCTCGGTGGTGGACAGGGGAGCGAGGTCGAAGCGGGCGGCGCCCAGCGGGCCGAGCCCGAGCGCGTGGCCCAGCGCCGCCCGGATGGTGCCGACGCCGCAGACCACGACTCCTTCGGGCTCCTCCCGTACGCCGTCGAGCCAGCGCGCCACCCTGGCGGCGTGCGCGGTCAGCGGCTCGCCGCCGTGCGGTGCGGCGTCGGGGTCGGCCAGCCACCGGGCGATCGCGTCCGGCTCCTGCTCCGCGACCCGCTCGTACGGCAGTCCGCGCCACCGGCCGCAGTCCGCCTCCCCGAGCGCGACGGCCTCGCACGCTGCCAGCCCCAGCGCCGCGGCGGTCTGCCGCGCGGCCCGTACGGGAGCGGTCCAGGCCGTCGTGACCCCGGCGAACCCCGCCGGCCCCAGGCCGACGTCCGGAGTCCCGGCGGTTCCCCGGGCGGGCTTCGTGAGTGCGGTGGCTCTGGTCAGGCCCGCCGTGTCGGCGTCCTCGTCGGTGGGGAAGCAGGCGGCCCGCGTCCCCGGCGTGGTGGCGTGCCGGACGAACAGCACCTCAGCTCGGCGCGGCGGCACCCACGGGAGCCGCCGCGCCTCGTGCCGCCCGGTCGCAGGCCCAGCCGAACAGCGCGCCGAAGACCGCCCAGAAGACCAGCTGCGTGCCGATCGAGGCGAGCCTGAACTCCCACAGCAGCGTGGCGGGGAAGCCGTCGGGCACCTCGTCGACCGTGGGCAGCAACAGCCACGCGGCGACCACCGGCACGAGGAACGCGGCCACCACGGCGACCCACCGGGGCCACCCGCCCGCGTGGACGCGGCGGGCCGTCGCCACCGCGATCGCCGCCGCGGCCAGCCCGACGAGCACCATCACCACGTACAGCAGGGTGCGGCTGTTGATCGTCGCCGGATCGCCCACCGCAGGCGGATTAGCCGGATATTTCAGGAAGGGAACGAGGATGACCGCGACGAACGCCGTCCCCGCCGCCGCCAGCGCCAACCGCCCGTCCGACCGCGGCCCGACCCGCCCGCGCAGCCCGGCGAACACGAGCGCGAAGATGCCGCCCACCGCCAGCCCGTACAGCCCGGTGGCGAGGAACAGCCCGGCCTTCTGCGCCGGCCTGCTGACCTCGGCCTCCTCGCCGTGGCTGTGCCCGTGCCCGTCCGCTGAAGCGGGCGCCGGCGCCGCGGCCTCCTCCAGGGCGATCGCCGCGTCCACCTGGGGTTCCCCGAAGGTGAAGGCGAATCCGCCCGCGATCAGTCCGGCCAGGAGCCCCAGGAGCAGGCCCCTGACCACGAAGGTCCGTACCACGCCGGCCCCTAGTGGCACGGCACGCCGAGCAGGTGCCGCCCGTCGTGCATCAGTTCGTGCAGGAAGGCACCCATCTGCGAGACCGCGCCGTTGTCCATCAGGACCAGGTACGCCACGAGCAGCAGCACGGGCACGGCGAGCAGCCAGGGGCCAAGACGTGGAAAGGGAACAGCAGACGGGGTGGAGAGCCCGCTCATCGATCCTCCTCAGGGTGACGCGTCCCATGTAACGAGGTCACGGCGGCCAAGCGACCTGGCTCCCGGGATCTGCGTCCCGGATACAGTGGCGCGTCCGCACCGGCATCTCACCGGATTTCCCTTGGACGACCGTGAAATCCACCGGAACCTATCCTTTCCTCCCGTTCGCGTCAATGCGCCCAGGCCGTCCCGGAGGCGCAGGAACACATATGAGACGATGCCGGACGTAGGCGACGGCGGAACGAGGAAGCCGGTGTGAATCCGGCGCGGTCCCGCCACTGTGACCGGCGAGCGGACCCCGAACACGCCACTGCCCCTACGGGTGGGAAGGCCGGGGCGAGCGTCGACCCGGGAGCCAGGAGACTCACGCGGTCGCCTCCTCGAAGGAATTGGGGCGGATCTCCCCAAGAGAGGACGGTGGCCGCCATGCCACGAAGCCGACGCGACGCCATTTCCCCTGCTCGGCGCGCGGGCCTTCTTGATCGATCCCGCCCCGCCACGCCGGTCAGGAAAGGCCCCTCCCATGACGAGTCCACGCTCGCTCCCCGCCACGCTCCTGCTGACCATCGGGCTGATGACGGGGTGCGGCACCGCGCAGCCCGCAGCCTCCCCTCCGCCGTCTACCGTCGGGGGCTACCCGGTCACCGCGACCAACTGCGGGGTGACCACCACGTACCAGCAGCCTCCACGGCGGGCGGTCACGATGAACCAGCACGTCACCGAGATCATGCTGGCGCTCGGGCTGGAGAAGTTGATGGCCGGCACCGCCTTCCTCGACGACCGCATCCCGCCGGAGTACGAAGCCGCCTACAACAGCGTCAAGGTGCTCGCCGAGGAGTATCCGTCGTACGAGGTCCTGCTGTCGGCCGAGCCCGACTTCGTCTACGGTGGCTTTCGCAGCGCCTTCGACGAGCAGGGGCGTGGCCGGGAGGCGCTGGCCGAGGCCGGGATCAACTCGTACCTCAGCCTGGAGGCATGCCCGTCCGGCCCGGTCACCACGGATCTCCTGGAGGAGGAGATCCGTGCGATCGGCCGGATCTTCGGCGTGAGCGACCGCGCCGAACAGCGCGTCGCGCAGATGCGCGCCGTGCTGGAGGGCGTCGAGGAGAAGGTGCGCGGCGCCGAGCCGGTCAAGGTCTTCGTGTACGACAGCGGCGACAAGACCGCTTTCACCGCGGGCGGAGCCGGCATCGGCAATGACATGATCAGCCGGGCCGGGGGCGTGAACCTCTTCGCCGACCTGGGCAAGGCGTTCGGCGACGTGTCGTTCGAGCAGGTCGCCGACCGCGCGCCCGAGGTGATCGTCATCTACGACTACGGCGACCAGAGCGTGGCGGACAAGAAGAGGTTTCTCCTGGCCAACCCGGCGCTCAAGGACGTCCCGGCGATCAGGGACCAGCGGTTCGCGGTGCTGCCGCTGTCGGCCACGGTGCTCGGCGTCCGGGTGCCGGAAGGCGTCGAGTCGCTGGCCGGGCAGCTCCACCCGGACCGCTTCTCGTGACCGCGCTTGCCGCGGTGCCGAGAAGCGCCGCGCGCCTGCCGTACTCGCTGGTCCTGATCCTGCTCACGGCCCTGGTCCTCGTGGCCGCCACGGCCGGGATCGCGGCCGGGTCCGTCCCGCTGGCCACCGGCGACGTGTGGGGCATCCTCGTCCACCGGGCCGTGCCCGCGCTCGTCGAACCCACCTGGCCGCCCGTCAGGGAGACGATCGTGATGGACGTGCGGGCGCCGCGCGTGCTGCTGTGCGGCGTCGCCGGGGCGGCGTTGTCGGTGTGCGGGATGGCGCTGCAGGCCCTCGTGCGCAACCCGCTGGCCGACCCGATGCTGCTGGGCGTCTCCTCCGGGGCGAGCGTCGGCGCGGTGCTCGTCCTGGTCCTGAACCTCACGGTGTTCGGCGCGTTCTCGCTGCCGCTGGCCGCGTTCGCGGGGGCGCTGGGCGCGCTGACCCTGGTGTGCTTCCTGGCCCGCTCCGGCGGCCGGATGACCACGGTACGGCTCGTCCTGGCCGGGGTGGCGACCGCCGAGGTGCTCTCGGCGGTCGCCGGCTACCTCATCGTCACCTCCGGCGATCCGCGCAAGACCGAGTCGGCGATGCGCTGGATGCTGGGCGGCTTCGGCGGCACCTCCTGGGACCTGGTCCCGATCCCGGCCGCGGCGGTGCTGCTCGGCACGGTGACGCTGCTCGGCGTGTCCCGCCCGCTCGACCTGCTGCTGGCGGGGGAGGAGGCGGCCGCCTCCATGGGGCTGAACGTGCACCGCTTCCGCGCCTGCCTGTTCGTCCTCGTCGCCCTGATGATCGGCGCCGTCGTCGCGGTCAGCGGCTCCATCGGGTTCGTCGGCCTGATGCTCCCGCACATCGTGCGCCTGCTGGTCGGCGCCGGGCACCAGCGCGCGCTGCCGGCCGCCGCCCTGCTCGGCGCGGCCTTCCTGATCGCCGCCGACCTGGCGGCACGTACGGTGATCGCTCCCGAGGAGATCCCGATCGGCATCCTGACGGCGCTCGCCGGCGGCCCGTTCTTCCTGTGGCTGATGCGGCGGAAGGCGGCCTGGTGAGGCCCGGCCATCTCCGCGCCGAGCACGTGGGCGTCGCCGTGGCGGACCGCGACCTGGTCCGTGACGTGGTCCTCGACGTGACGCCCGGCGAGGTCGTCGCGCTGACCGGGCCCAACGGCGCGGGCAAGTCCACCCTGTTGCGCACCTTCTACCGCGCCCGGCGCCCCACCTCGGGGCGGGTGCTGCTCGACGGCGAGGACATCTGGCGGACGAGCGGCCGGCGTCTCGCGCGCCGGCTCTCCGCCGTCGTCCAGGAGCCGCCCGGGGAGTTCGAGCTGACCGTGTACGAGGTCGTGGCCATGGGGCGCGGCCCGTACAAGCGAGCTTTTCAGGGCGACGACGTCGGCGACCGGCGGATCGTCATGGACGCCCTGGACGCGCTCGGCGTCACCGCGCTCGCCCAGGCGCCGTTCGACCGGCTGTCGGGCGGGGAGAAGCAGCGCGTCCTGATCGCCCGCGCCCTGGCCCAGCGGACCGGCACGATGGTGCTCGACGAGCCCACCAACCATCTCGACCTGCGCCACCAGCTCGACGTCCTGCGGCTGGTGCGCGGCCTGGGCGTGACCGCCGTGATCGCCCTGCACGACCTCAACCTCGCCGCGGCCTTCTGCGACCGGATCTGCGTGATGCGTGCCGGACGAGTCGTCGCCGACGGCCCGCCCGCCCGGGTCCTCACCCCGGCCCTGCTGACCGAGGTCTACCAGGTGTCGGCGGACGTGCACGCCCATCCCCGCACCGGCGTCCCGCAGATCAGCGTTCACCCAGACCAGGAGAGCCCTTCATGATTCCTCCACCCGCCTCACCCGCCGCACTCGGCGAAGCGCTGAGAGGCATCGCCGGTTTCGGTCCCTTCTTCGTCCTCGACACGGAACTGGGTCAAGGGAAGTGGCGGCCGGTCAAGGATGCCTACGCCGCCGGCCTGGCCCACCTGGTGGCGGACCGTGCCGCGCGCTACGGCACCGGTGAGACGCGCATCGCCGCCTCCATCGTGCAGCTCGGCCACGCCGCGCGGCTGTGGTCGGTGGTGCTCGGCTGCGCCGTCGCACACGGCGTCGTGCCCGACCTGTCCGGGCTCCAGCAGGAAGCCGAGGGGCCCGGCCTCCGGCTGGCGGTACCACGCGGCTGGCACACTCCCGAGGACGACGCGGCTCGCACCGCTGCTCTACCGCATCGTCATGGACGAGCATCTCGTCCCGCTGGCGGTGGGGCTGCGCGTCAAGGTCGCCGCCGGGCTGCTGCATGGCAACGCCGCCTCCGCCCTGGCCGAGGCCGCGCGCGAACTCGTACGGGCCCGTCCCGACCTGAGGCAACCCGCCACCGACCTCGCCCGGCGGCTGCTCGACACCGGCGACCTGCGCGGCAAAGGCGCGTTCACCGGCCCCGACCTGTCGTTCCGCCGCCGCACCTGCTGCCTCTACTATCGCGTGCCGGGCGGCGGGAAGTGTCCCGACTGCTGCCTGACACGGTAGCCGGCGACCCTCCTCTGGAGGGCGGCTGTGGACCGAGGCGGGCCCGCGATACGCTCAGGAGGCCAGTCGTACTCCATCATGTGGAGCCAGGGAATCCGGTGCAATTCCGGAGCTGACGCGCAGCGGTGAGGGGACGGGAAGGACACGCCGGCAACGGCGGCCACTGGACCTCCAGGTCTGGGAAGGTGTCCTCTCCCGGATGATCCGAGTCCGAAGACCTGCTGGTGCTGACGACACCCGTCGTCGGGTCATGGTGGGTTCCGCGTATGGACCCGGACTCTGAACAAGGTGAATGACTCCGGATGAACCGGTTTCGACCAGACCGTTGCCCGGGCGTACTGCGTCCCTGGCCCGCCGCCGACGGGCTGCTGGTGCGGTTGCGTCTCCCCGGCGGCAGGGTCTCCGCGAAGTCGCTGCACGCCCTCGTCGAGGCGGCAGAGCGGTACGGAGACGGGCATGTTCACGTGACCACCCGCACCAACCTGCAGGTACGTGCCATGCCCGCCGTTCCCGGCACCGAACGCCTGCCTGACGAGGTGCTCACCGCCCTGGAGTCGAGCGGCTTACTGCCCAGCCGGGCCCACGACCTGTCGCGCAATGTGATGGCGTCCCCGCAGACCGGGCTGGCCGGTGGCCGAGCCGACCTGCGTCCCGTGGTCGACGCCCTGGACACCGCGCTGTGCGGCGATCCCGAGCTGGGGCGGCTGCCCGGACGGTTCCTCTTCGTCCTCGATGACGGTCGCGGAGATCTGCTGGATCGCTCGTGCGACCTGGGCCTGGTGGCTCTCGGCGACGGGACGGCCCAGCTCCGGGTCGGCAACGCGTGGGGCCCCGCCGTGCCTCTGCGGGACGCGCACGCGCACCTTACCGATCTCGCCAGGCTCTTCCTCGATGCGCGCGGTGCGGGCCCGGACGCTCCCTGGCACGTCGTCGAACTGCCTGAACCACTGGTCGAACCGGTGCCCCGATCCCGTGGCGTCCCCGCTGCCGCCCCGCCCCTGGCCTTCGGCCCTGTGCCCGGAGGCGTTCACCAACCGGTGCCGGCGGAAGGGCTGGACCGCGCCGCGGTGGAACGACTGTGCGCCGCCGCCCCCGAACTCGTCGTCACCCCCTGGCGTGGCATCCTGATCCCCGAGGAAACCCGATGAACCCGATGTCCGACACCCGGCCGCGTCGACCGAGCCGCCGCTATGCGTACCTCGACCGCGGAACCGAGATCTACCTCGACTCGTTCGCGATGATCCGGCGTGAGGCCGATCTGTCCAAGGTGCCGGCCAACGCCGAGAAGCTGGCGGTCCGGATGATCCACGGCAGTGGTCAGGTCGACCTGACCGACGACCTCGTCATCGACCCGCGCCTGGTGCCCGCCGCCCGCGCCGCGCTCGCCGCGGGAGCGCCGATTCTCTGCGACACCACCATGGTCGCGAGGGGAGTGACCCGTAGCCGTCTGCCCGCCGACAACGACGTGATCTGCACCCTCGGCGATCCGCGGGTGCCCGGCCTCGCCGAGGAGTGGGGGACCACGCGCACCGCTGCGGCCGTCTCGTTGTGGGAGCCGCGCCTGGAGGGCGCCGTGATCGCGATCGGCAACGCTCCGACCGCCCTGTTCCATCTCCTGGAGATGCTGGCCGACGGGGCGCCCCGCCCGGCCGCGGTCGTGGGCTGCCCGGTCGGCTTCATCGGCGCCGCCGAGTCGAAGCAGGCGTTGCAGAACTTCGCCTCCGACCACGGGATCGACATCCCGTTCGTCACCGTGCGGGGCCGTCGCGGCGGTTCGGCGATGACGTCGTCCGCGCTCAACGCCATCGCCCAGGAGGCGGAATGAGCACCGTGACGGCCCCAGGCAGGTTCGCCGGGGTGGGCGTCGGCCCCGGAGACCCCGAACTCCTCACCCTCAAGGCCGCCCGGCTGATCGGGCGGGCCGACGTGATCGCCTACCACTCGGCCCGCGGCAGGCAGTCCAACGCACGAAGGATCGCCGCCGAGCTGTTCCCCGCCGGGGTCATCGAGGAGCAGTTGGTCTACCCGGTGACCACGGGCGCCACCGACCACCCCGGCGGTTACACCGGAGTGCTGGCGGAGTTCTACGAGGAGTCCGCGGCACAACTCGCCGCGCACCTCGACGAGGGACGGAACGTTGTGCTGCTCGCGGAGGGCGACCCCCTGTTCTACGGGTCGTACATGTACATGCACGACCGTCTCTCGGAGAAATATCCGACCGAGATCGTGCCGGGGGTTCCCGCCTTTCTCGCTGCGACGGCCGCAACCAGGAGCCCGTTGGTGCGCCAGACCGACGTGCTGACGGTCCTGCCCGGCACCCTGCCCGAGCCCGAGCTCGCCCGCCGTCTCGCCGACACGGACGGCGCGATCATCATGAAACTGGGCCGTACCTTTCCCGCCGTACGCCGTGCCCTGGCCGCGGCCGGTCGCCTCGACCACGCGCTGTACGTCGAGCGCGCCTCCATGCCTGAGCAACGGTGGCAGCCGGTGGCCGACGTGGACGAGACGAAGGTGCCGTACTTCTCGCTGATCGTCGTCACCGGGGACAGCCTCAACGGCCGGCGCTCCCGGGACGCCTCCGAGGCGGCCGAGGCCCGGGTCCCCTCCACCGGAGCGGCCGAACTGCTCGTCGTCGGGCTCGGTCCCGGTCCCGGCGGCTGGCTCACTCCCGAGGCCGCCGCCGCGCTCGCCGAGGTCGACCACGTGGTCGGCTATGGCCCGTACGTCAATCGGGTGCCGCAGCGCCCCGGCCTGACTCGGCACGCGTCGGGCAACACCGTCGAGGTGGACCGGGCCAGGTTCGCTCTCGAACTCGCGCGACGCGGCGAGAAGGTCGCGGTGGTCTCCGGCGGCGACGCCGGGATCTTCGGGATGGCGGCCGCGGTCTTCGAGGCGGCCGAGGACCCGGCCTTCGCCGAGGTATCCGTGCGTGTCCTGCCGGGCGTCAGCGCGGTCCAGGCGGTGGCGGCTCGCGCCGGAGCTCCGATCGGCGCCGACTTCGCGGTGCTGAGTCTGTCGGACAGGCTCAAGCCGTGGGAGGCCATCGAGAGGAGACTGCGCGCCGTCGCCGAGGCCGACCTGGTCCTGGCGGTCTACAACCCGGCCTCGCGCAGCCGGACCGGGCAGGTCGCCACCGCTCGTCACGTGCTGCTGAAGTACCGGAGCCCCGACACCGTCGTCGTGGTCGGGCGTGACGTGGGCCGTGCCGAGGAGTCGTTGACCGTGACCACCCTGGGTGAGCTGGATCCGGCGGCCATCGACATGAAGTGCCTGCTGATCGTGGGCGCCTCGTCGACCCGCGTCTCCTCCACCGGAGTCTGGACCCCGAGGTACGTCCGGTGACCGTCAACTTCGTCGGCGCCGGACCGGGCGCGGCTGACCTGCTGACCGTACGCGCCGCGCGGCTGCTCGCCGAGGCCGATGTCGTCCTGTTCCCCGGCACCTACCTCGACCCCGGCGTGCTGGCGCACTGCGGCCCGGATGTGGTGCTCGTGGACACCCAGGACCTGGACCTGGACGAGATCACCTCTGTTCTCGTGGAGGGGGCGGGGGCGGGCCGACGGGTCGTGAGGCTGACGTCGGGCGATCCGTCGCTGTACTCGGCGCTGCACGAACAGACCCGTCGCCTGGACGCTGCGGGGGTCGCCTGGCAGGTCACGCCCGGCGTACCCGCTTACGCCGCGGCCGCCGCGCGGGTGGGCAGCGAGCTGACGGTGCCGCTCGTCGCCCAGTCAGTGGTGCTGACCCGTATCCGTGCCCGCTCCACACCGATGGGGAAGGGCGAGTCATTGACCGACTTCGCAGCGACCGGGGCGACCCTTGTGCTGCACCTTGCGATCACTCGAACCCGCGAGCTGATGGCGGAACTGCAGCCGGTGGTCGGTGCCGACTGCCCGGTGGTCGTCGTGTACCGCGCCAGCCAACCGGGGGAGCTGGTGCTGCGCGGGACGGTCGCCATGGTGGCGGACCTGGTCGAGGAGGCCGGGCTCCGGCAGGCGGCGGTGATCCTGGTCGGACGGGCCCTCGCCGACGCGGACCGGCGAGGAGGAGGAGAGTCCTATCTCTACAGCGCCGAAAGAGACCGGTCGACGAAGCACGGGAACACGTGACATGACTTTCGGTCAGAGGCTGAGACTCCACTGAGTCACGGTGCGCGCCGGCGTCCACCCGGTGAAGGCCCCCACAGGGCGGGCGGTCTCCACCGCGATCCGGGTCAGCTCACCGCCGTGGGCGCGAAACGCGTCCGCGAGCAGCTGCTCGGTCTCCAGGGTGACACCGTGCACCACCAGCCGCCCGCCCGGCCGCAGGGCCGAGAGGCAGGCGTTGAGCACGCCCGGCCTGCTCGCCCCGCCCCCGATGAAGACCGCGTCGGGGGCGTCGAGGTCCGCGAGTGCGCCGGGTGCCCGCCCCTCGACGACCCGGAGGTCCGGTACGCCCAGCCGGACGGCGTTGCGTGCGATCCGGGCGGCGCGCGCCCGGTCGGCCTCGACGGCCGTCGTACGACACGTGGGGTGCGCCCGAAGCCATTCGATGCCGACCGATCCCGCTCCCGCCCCGATGTCCCACAGGTGCTGGCCGGGCGCGGGGCGGAGGCGGGCCAGCGCCGAGGCGCGCAGATCGCGTTTGGTGAGCTGACCGTCGTTTTCGAAGACGTCGTCAGGCAGGCCCGCGACCCAGGACGAGGTCCAGCTGATGCTCGTCGCCGGGATCTCGACCGCCAGCACGTGCAGGGCGGGGACCGCGTCGGAAGGCATGTCCGTCCACTCACGGGCCGTTCGGGTCACACGGGACTCCCTCGGGCTCCCCAGGTCGCCCAGCAGCGTGATGGCCGCGTCCGGGTTGCCGGTCTCCACCAGCAGTTCGGCGACGATCGCCGGTGTCTCGGGACCGGAGGTCAGCAGGAGCAGACGCCGCCCAGGGGCGACCTCGCGCAGCAGCCGGGCTTCGTGGCGGCCCACGAGGGTCACCACCATCGACTCCTCGGCCGACCAGCCCATGCGCGCCCGGGCCAGCGCAGGCGAGGAGACCGCGGGGAGAATCCGTACGTCGTCGGCACCCAGGACCCGGATCAGGGTCGTGCCGATGCCCGACAGCATCGGGTCGCCGGAAGCGAGGGCCACCACGCGGCGCCCGCGCACCTCGTCCAGCATCGCCGGCAGTCCCTCGGCCAGTGGCGAAGGCCACGGGAGACGCGTCTGACCGGCCACCTCGGGGACGACCGCCAGGTGGCGACGGCCTCCGAGCAGTACCTGCGCGTCGCGGACCAGCGCGGCGGCGGTCTCGTCGAGACGTCCGTCCGCGCCGACGCCGACGACGGTCAGCCGCGGCCTGTGGAGAGGGTCTGTCGAATCGGGCACGTCACGGGAGGCTATCGTGGTGGTCAACGCGAGGTGCCCCCGCGCCCAGCCATCGGAAACGATGGGGAAGGTCAACGGGGAGAATCTGGGAAGCCGGTGAGATTCCGGCACAGGCCCGCTGCGGTGTATCGAGCACTCCTCGCGAGCGACTCGACAAGTCCGAAGACCGGCCTCGCGTAGCCACTGACGTATGGCCTAGCGAGCGGGAGCCTCACACGTGCCAACGAAGTACCCCTTTTCTGCCATTGTCGGCTGTGAGTACGACCCCACGACCGCCTCCGGCCTCGGCGATATGGGCCTCGCCCTCGTGCTCACCGCGATCAGTCCGGAAATCGGCGGCGTCCTCGTCCGCGGGGAGAAGGGGACCGCGAAATCGACCACCGTCCGCGGCCTCGCCGACGTCCTCCCATGGATCGAGGTGTACGACGGCGACCGCTTCTCCGCCGACCCGCACGATCCGGCCGAGCCGTCGCCGGACGGCCCTTTCGGCTCCGGTGCCGAAGTGGTCGGCAGGCCGGTGCGACTTGTCGAGCTGCCCGTCGGAGCGACCGAGGACAGGGTGCTCGGGTCGCTGCACCTGGAGAAGGCGCTCACCACGGGAGCCGTCGAGTTCGAGCCGGGGCTCCTGGCCCGCGCGCACCGCGGAGTCCTCTACGTGGACGAGGTCAACCTGCTCCACGACCACCTGGTGGATCTCCTGCTGGACGCCGCCGCGACGGGCCGGGTCACCGTCGAGCGCGACGGGGTGTCGCTGAGCCACGCGGCCCGCTTCGTACTGATCGGCACGATGAATCCCGAGGAGGGGGAACTCCGCCCCCAGCTGCTCGACAGGTTCGGTCTGACCGTCGAGGCGGCCGCCCCACGCGACCCGGAACCGCGCGTCGAGATCATGCGCCGACGCCTCGCCTACGACCGCGATCCTGCGGCCTTCGCGGCCCGCTACGCCGACCGCCAGGAGGACCTGACCCGCCGGATCGCCGCCGCCCGCGCCCGGCTCGACGGCGTGCTGCTGGGCGACGCCGCGATGTTCAAGATCGCCGAGGTCTGCGCGGCGTTCGAGGTGGACGGTCTGCGCGCCGACATCGTCACGGCCCGCACGGCCGTCGCCCACGCCGCCTGGGCGGGCCGCCGCCATGTGACCCGAGGCGACATCCGGGCGGCGGCCCTGCTGGCGCTGCCGCATCGCCGCCGCCGGAGCCCGTTCGACGCCCCCGGCATCGACGAGGACCTGCTCGACCGGGTGCTCGGCGACGACGAACTGCCGCAACCCCCGGAGCCGCAGGGCGGGGACGCACCCGGCGAGGCGCCGGTCGAGGAGCAGGCCGAGAACCGGCCGGAGGCGCCCGGCGACCAGCCCGCCGACTCGGCCCGCGAGACGGATGCCGAGTCGACGAGGGAGCCCGAGCCCGCCACCGATCAGGACGCCCCCCGACGGCCTGCGCCGCCCGCTCCCACCGCTCCGGGCGGCGAGACCACCGACCGAGCCCGGACGGCGTACCGCCCCCGGCTCTTCACCGTCGACGGCGTCGGCCAGGGCAGGCCCGGTCGTCGCAGCCGGGCTCTGGGCTCCAGCGGACGCAGGGTCGGCAGCGGCACGGGCACCGGCTCGCTCCACCTGGTCGAGACGCTGCGCGCCGCCGCGGAACGCCAGGCCGTCCAGGGCACGGGCGCCGTCGGCGACAGGACCGGCCGACGTGTGGTGCTGCTCCCCGTCGACCTGCGCGTCGCCGTACGGGAGGGCCGGGAGGCCAACCTGCTGCTCTTCTGCGTGGACGCCTCGGGGTCGATGGCGGCACGGCGCCGTATGGTCCAGGTGAAGACCGCGATCCTCTCCCTGCTCACCGACGCCTACCGCCGCCGCGACAAGGTCGCGCTGATCAGCTTCCGCGGTGACGGCGCCGCTCTCACCCTGCCGCCGACCGGGTCGGTCGAGGTGGCCGCTGCCCTTCTCGACGAACTCCCCGCCGGAGGACGCACGCCGCTGGCCGAGGCCCTCGTGGAGGCCCAGCGGGTGCTGCGCCGGGAACGGCTGCGCGACGCACGCATGCGTCCGCTGCTGGTCCTCGTCACGGACGGCCGCGCCACCTCCGGAGCCGACGCGGTGGCCCGCTCCCGGCAGGCCGCCGACCGCCTCGCCGCCCTCGGGGTGCCGAGCGTCGTCGTCGACTGCGAGGACGGCCCGCTCAAACTGGGGCTCGCCGAGATTCTGGCCGGTCACCTGCGCGCCGAACATGTGCCGATGGCCCGGGTCAGCGCGAATAGGCTCGTGGACGTCGTCACCGGCCGGGTCGCCTGATGGGCATGCTCGAAGCCCTGCGCCCCGGAGCGGTCGTCCTCGTCGGCGGCGGTCCCGGCGACGCGGGACTTATGACCGTCGCCGGCCGCGCCGCCGTCGAACAGGCCGACGTGCTGCTGGTCGACCACCTGGCCCCCGCCGGAGCGCTGGAATGGGCCGACCCCGGCGCCGAGATCGTGGACGTCTCCAAGATGCCGCGCGGCGCCTTCACTCCGCAGGAGCGGATCAACGAGCTCCTCATCACCCACGCGCGGGCCGGGCGACGGGTGGTGCGGCTCAAAGGCGGCGACGGGTTCGTGTTCGGACGCGGCATGGAGGAGCTCATCGCCTGCTCCGAGGCCGGAGTGCCGGTGCGTGTCGTGCCCGGAGTCAGCTCCTCGGTCGCCGTTCCGGCGCTCGCCGGCATCCCGGTCACCCACCGCGGGCTGGTCCAGGGATTCAGCGTGATCTCCGGCCACGTCCCGCCCGACCACCCGGAGAGCACCCTGGACTACGCGGCGCTCGCGGCCTCCGGAACGACGCTCGTGGTGCTCATGGGCGTCGCCAACCTGGCCGCCATCACCAAGACGCTGCTCGTGCACGGCATGGACGCCGACACCCCGGCGGCCGTCGTCGCGCGCGGCGGCCACCCGGACCAGGAGGTCCTGACGGCGCCTCTGCACGACATCGCCCGAGTGGCCGAGCCCATCCGTCCACCCGCCGTCACCGTCATCGGAGAGGTGGCCCGGTGGGCCTCCTCCGCGTACGAAGAGGAGACCCACTGATGCCCCAGGGACAGCCGCTCACCGTGCCCGACGACGGCCTCACCACTCGGCAGCGCCGCAACAGGCCGCTGCTGATGGTCCACACCGGCGATGGAAAGGGAAAGTCCACCGCAGCCTTCGGGCTCGCCCTGCGCGGGTGGAATCAGGGGTGGAACATCGGGGTCTTCCAGTTCGTGAAGTCCGCCAAGTGGAGCATCGGTGAGCAGACCGTGCTCGAACGCCTCGGAAAGCTGCACGATGAGACGGGCGAGGGCGGGCCGGTCGAATGGCACAAGATGGGCTCCGGGTGGTCGTGGGCCAAGAAGCAAGGCGACGACGAGGACCACGCCCGGGCTGCCGCCGAAGGATGGCAGGAGATCAAGCGCCGTCTCGCGGCCGAGACCCACGACCTGTACGTGCTCGACGAGTTCACCTACCCGATCGTCTGGGGATGGGTCGACCTCGACGACGTCGTCGACAGTCTGCGCGATCGCCCCGGCCGCCAGCACGTCGTCATCACGGGCCGCCGGGCGGCGCCCGAACTGATGGAGGCCGCAGACCTCGTCACCGAGATGACCAAGGTGAAGCACCCCATGGACGCTGGGCAGAAGGGGCAGAGGGGCATCGAATGGTGACCTTGCCGCGCCTGGTCATCGCTGCCCCCTCCACGGGACAGGGGAAGACCACCGTGGCGACCGGCCTGATGGCCGCGCTGCGCGATCGCGGACTGCGGGTCTCCGGTCACAAGGTCGGCCCCGACTACATAGACCCCGGCTATCACGCCCTGGCCACCGGTCGGCCTGGTCGCAACCTCGATCCGCACCTGGTCGGGGAGGAACGGATCGTCCCCCTGCTGCTGCACGGGGCCCGTGGCGCCGACGTGGCCGTGATCGAGGGCGTGATGGGCCTGCACGACGGGCGGATCGGCACCGACGGGTTCTCCTCCACCGCGCACGTCGCGCGCCTGACCCGTACGCCGGTGGTGCTGGTCGCCGACATCGCCCGGATGTCGCGCTCGACCGGCGCGGTGGTCGCCGGCATGGCGGCATACGACCCGACGGTGGACGTGGTCGGCGTGATCCTCAACCGGGCGGGCTCCACGCGCAACGTCGCCGAGGTCGAGCGCTCCCTGCGCCTGCCGGTGCTCGGCGTCGTCCCCCGCGACGACTCGATCTCCTCGCCGTCCCGCCATCTCGGCCTGGTTCCGACGGCCGAGCGCGACGGGTCCGCGGCCGCGGTGGCCCGGCTGGGCGAATGGATCGCCCGGCACCTCGATCTCGACGCCGTGCTGGAGACGGCCCGCACGGCGCCCGGCCTGGACGCCGTGCCGTGGGACCCGAACGCCGAGGTGCTCCCCGTTGCCGGGGAGGCGCCCGTGGTCGCGGTCGCGGCGGGCCGGGCGTTCACGTTCGCGTACACCGAGACGGAAGAACTGCTCACCGCCACCGGATGCCGCGTCGTGCCCTTCGACCCCCTGACCGACGGGTCGCTGCCGGTCGGCACCCGCGCACTCCTGCTCGGCGGCGGCTTCCCCGAGGTGTACGTACGGCAGCTCGCCCGCAACGTCTCGCTGCTGACCCAGGTGCGCGACGCGGTCATGGCAGGGCTGCCGACCGTGGCCGAGTGCGCCGGTCTGCTCTACCTGCTCAAAGCCCTCGACGGCACTCCGATGGCAGGCGTGATCGGCACCAGCGCCACGATGACCGACCGCCTGACCCTGCGCTACCCGGTGGCCAAGGCCGTGGGCGACAACCTGCTGTCGCGAGAAGGGGAGGAGGTGTCCGGCCACGAGTTCCACCGCACCGCGCTGACCGGCCCCGCGGTTGGCTGGACACCGGCGTGGGATCTCAACGGCGAGCTCATCGGCGTCGCCTCGCCCACCTTGCACGCCTCCTACCTGCACCTGCACTGGGCGGGCCGGCCGTACATGGCTCAGCGGTTCGCCGAGGCAGCGGCCACGGCCGAGCCGGTGGCCGCGTCGACGCGCACCGGCGACACGCCACGTGAGCCGGTTCCCGCCGAGCCCCTTCACCACCACGGCGACCGGGAGACCGGGCCGGGACTGGTCGACTTCGCCGTCAACGTCCACCCCGAACCACGACCGGCCTGGCTCACCTCCGCACTGCTCGAAGGGGTACGTGACTCGGTCTCCTACCCGGACCCGGCACCCGCACGCGAAGCGATCGCCGAGCTGTACCTGCGTCGTACTGACGAGGTTCTGGTCACCGCGGGCGCGGCCGAGGCGTTCGAACTGATCGCCCGCTGGAAGCAGTGGCGCCATGCCGTGGTGGTGCACCCACAGTTCACCGAGCCGCACGCGGCCCTAGAACGCGCCGGGCACCGGGTCACCGTGGTCCAGTGCCGCCCGGAGGACGGCTACCGGCTGGACCCGACCGCGGTTCCCGACGACGCCGACCTCGTGGTGCTGGGCAACCCCACGAACCCGACAGGAGTCCTGCACCCGGCCGAAGACATCCTGCGGCTGCGCCGGCCCAGGAGGGTGGTGGTCGTGGACGAGGCGTTCATGGACACGGTCGAGGGGGAGACGGAGTCGCTCGCCGGTCACCGCCGCCGCGGGCTGCTGGTTGTCCGCAGCCTCACGAAGCACTGGTCGATCCCCGGGATACGCGCCGGTTACGTGCTGGGCAGCGACCGCTGTATCGCCGGTCTGGCGGCCAGGCAGGTTCCGTGGTCGGTATCGACCCCAGCGATCGCAGCCGCCGTCGCGTGCACCTCCCCGGAGGCGATCGCCGAGGGGGCACGTCGCGCCGGTCAGATCG
Organism: Nonomuraea sp. NPDC054003; assembly: GCF_055585125.1. Lineage (NCBI taxonomy): Bacteria > Bacillati > Actinomycetota > Actinomycetes > Streptosporangiales > Streptosporangiaceae > Nonomuraea > Nonomuraea sp. NPDC054003. The sequence continues at coordinate 56,291 of NZ_JBVJKR010000027.1, read as the reverse complement.
CCGAATGGAGGGATGCCTTGGTTACCGGCCTCAGCTCGCGCGGAATCGAGGTGCTGCCCTCGCGCACCTCGTTCGTCCTGGCCCGCCCCGGCCGTGGCGTCCGCGAGGCGTTGCGGGAGCGCGGCGTCGCCGTACGCAGGGCGGACACCTTTCCGGGGCTTGACGCCGAGTGGGTGCGCATCGCGGTGCGCCCTCCCGAGACCTGCGCCCGGTTGTTCACCGAACTCGACGCCGGCTGACCTCAGCGGTGCGACAGGACCCAGTCGAGAGCCGGGCCCACGGCGTCGACCACCGATGCCCGGGGGTCCGGCTCCGGCCGGGCGACCACCACGACCGGGACGCCGAGCACGGCCGCGGCCTCCATCTTGGGCCAGGTGTACGATCCGCCGGAATCCTTCGTGATCAGCACGTCCGAGCCGTGCTCGCGCATCACTTCGAGGTCGCCGTCCAGCGTGTACGGCCCGCGGCTGGTGAGGATGCGCCAGTTCGGAGGCAGGTCGGTGCCGGGGGCGTCGACCACCCGCGCCAGCACGGCGAACTCGCGCAGGCGCGGCACGAACCGGGCCAGCTCCTGCCGTCCGACGGTGAGGAAGGGGCGTTCTCCGAGTGCGGCGGCGAGCGCGGCGGCTTCGTCGTGGGTGGGGGCGTACCGCCAGGCGGGATCGGGCTCCCAGCCCGGTCGCTCCAACCGGAGCAAAGGAACGTGCTCCGCGGCACAGGCCTCCAGCGCGTTGGCGGTCATGCCGCGGGCGAACGGATGGGTCGCGTCGACGACGAGGTCGTAGGCCGCGAGGGCCGTGCGCAGGCCGGACACGCCGCCGAAGCCGCCGATGCGCACCCGGCCCACGGGTAGTCGGGGGCGAGCCACGCGTCCGGCGAGTGAAGAGGTGACGTCGACATCAGCGTCGACCAGGAGGCGGGCGAGCTCCCGCGCTTCGGCGGTGCCGCCCAGGAGCAGGACCTTCATCGCCCGCCCTCCACGGTCAGGGTCGGGAGGCCGGATGGTGCTCCCGTACGGGCCAGCGCGAGCAGGGCGTCGACGTCGAGGTGCTCCTCGACGAGGTCGGCCAGCAGTTCCATCCGGCGTTCACGCGCCGCCGGGAAATCGACCCCCGAAGGCTCCAGCCCGGCGACCTCGGTGAGGAAGGCGGCCCGGAACTCATCGCCTTCCAGGGCGCCGTGCCACATCGTGCCGAAGACCCGACCGGCCCGGGCGCCGCCGAGGAACTCGTCGGCCCCGTCGGCGCGGGTGATCCGCCCGTGGTGGATCTCGTATCCGGTGGCGGTGGCTCCCAGCGCTTCGCCGCGCGGCAGGCGCAGCACCTTGTCGGGGCGGAACTCGGTCGTCACGGGAAGCAGCCCGAGCCCCGCCGCCCGTGTGCCCGCCGGGCCCTCCACGCCGTCGGGGTCGTGGATCTCGGTGCCGAGCATCTGGAAGCCGCCGCAGATCCCGAGCAGTGGCCGGCCCGCGCGTACGTGCGTTTCGATCGCGAGGTCGAGGCCGCGTGAGCGCAGCCACGCCAGGTCGGAGAGCGTGGCCCGCGTTCCGGGCAGCACCACGAGGTCGGCGTCGGCTAGGTCGCGGGGGGCGGAGACGAAGACGACGTCGAGGCCGGGTTCGAGGCCGAGGGCGTCGACGTCGGTGAAGTTGCTGATGCGGGGGAGCCGGACGACCGCCGTCCGCACGCGGGCGCCGTCCCGGCTGCGTCGGCCTTCGAGGTCGAGGGCGTCTTCGGAGTCGAGCCACAGATCGGGGTGCCACGGCAGCACGCCGTGGACCGGACGTCCGGTCAGGGATTCCAGCTGGTGCAGGCCAGGGCGCAGGAGGGAGAGGTCGCCTCGGAACTTGTTGACGACGAAGCCCGCGATCAGCGCCTGGTCGGCGGGCTCCAGCAGCGCCAGGGTGCCGAGCAGGGAGGCGAACAGGCCGCCGCGGTCGATGTCGCCGACCACGACGACGGGAAGGCCGGCGTGCCGGGCGAGTCCCATGTTCACGTAGTCGCCGGCCCGCAGGTTGATCTCCGCGGGACTGCCTGCTCCTTCGGCCACGATCACGTCGAAACGGGCGGCCAGGTCGTCGTATGCCGCGTGCGCGGCCTGCGCGAGGTGGCGGCGGCCGGTGGTGAAGTCGGTCGCCGACACCTCGCCCGCCGGTCGGCCCATCACCACGACATGGCTGCGGCGGTCGGAGCCGGGCTTGAGCAGCACCGGGTTCATCGCGGGCTCCGGCACCACCCGGGCGGCCAGAGCCTGCACCCACTGGGCGCGTCCGATCTCGGCGGGCGAGCCGTCGCGGTCGTGGCAGACCATCGAGTTGTTGGACATGTTCTGCGCCTTGTACGGCGCCACCGACACCCCACGGCGGGCGAACGCCCGGCACAGTCCGGTGGTGACGACCGACTTCCCGGCGTCGGAGGTGGTGCCGGCGACGAGCAGACCGCTCATGGCGCGGGTGTCCTTTCCGGGGAGCGCAGCAGGCAGGTCTCCATCACCCAGCCGGCCGCCTCACGGGCCGCTCTCCGGGCCGAGCGGAGGTCGGGCAGCACGTCGTCCACCGATCCGGCGACCAGTTGTTCACCGGCCGCGCCGAGGTTGGCGCCCCACCAGATCCGCCAATCCCGCAACTCCTGGAGGCTTTCCAGGTTCCGCTCGGAGCCGAGCATCACCATGATGTTGCGCTGGCCGTCCGCGATCGCTTCGGGCAGCCGGCGAGCCGTGGTGATGTGCAGGGGGCGGCCCACCTCGTGCAGCACGATCCGGTGCCGTGCGGCCAGCACCTGCGGGGCGCTGATTCCGGGGATGACGTCCCAGGTCAGGTCCATCCGTTCGCCGAGCCGGTCGAGGACGCGCAACGTCGAGTCGTACAGCGAGGGGTCGCCCCAGACCAGGAACGCCGCGGTCCCGCCACGCGCGGCCAGTTCTTGGGCGTACGCGTCCACGCGCGCGGCGTGCCATGCCTTGACCGCACCGGGATAGTCGGCCGGGTCGTCGCGGTCGCGTCCGGGATCGGCGACCTCGACGAGTTCGAGGTCGTGCTCCGCGCAGATCCGGCGGCGCACTTCCAGCAGTTCGTCGTCGTCGCCCTTGCGCGCGGCGAGTACGTAGTCGGCCGCGGCCAGGGCCTTCGCGCCCTCGTAGGTCAGTTGGTGCGGCCCCATACCGAAGCCGACCACGTGCACGTGCGTCACCGCTGCTCCCGGCTCGTCATGCGCCGTCTTCGAGGTCACCCTCGACCTCCAGGTAGACCCTCTGCAGCGCCTTCAAGGTCTCGTCGTCCGGCTCCGCCCACAGGCCGCGCTCGGCGGCCTCGTGCAGGCGCTCGACGATGCCGCGCAGCGCCCATGGGTTCGACCTGCGCAGGAAATCCTGGTTGGTCTCGTCGAGAACATACGACTTCGCCAGCGACTCGTACATCCAGTCGTGGACGACACCGGCGGTGGCGTCGAAACCGAACAGGTAGTCCACCGTCGCGGCCAGCTCGAACGCGCCCTTGTAGCCGTGGCGCCGCATCGCGCCGATCCATCGGGGGTTGACCACGCGCGCCCGGAAGACCCGGTTGGTCTCCTCCTGAAGGGTGCGGGTCCGCACCGCGTCGGGCGAGGTCGAGTCGCCGACGTACGCCTTGGGGTCGGATCCGGTCAGCGCGCGCACGGTGGCGATCATGCCGCCGTGGTACTGGAAGTAGTCGTCGGAGTCCGCGATGTCGTGCTCGGTGCTGTCGACGTTCTTCGCGGCGACCTTGATCCGCCGGTACGCCGCGCGCATGTCGTCCGCGGCGGGGACGCCGTCGAGCCCGCGGCCGTACGCGAACCCGCCCCACGCGGTGTAGACCTCGGCCAGGTCGTTGTCGTCGCGCCACGTGCCCGACTCGACGACCTGCAGGATCCCGGCGCCGTAGGAGCCCGGCTTGGAGCCGAAGATCCGGGTGGTCGCCCGGCGCGCGTCGCCGTGCTCGGCCAGGTCGGCGCGGGCGTGCGCGCGGACGAAGTTCATCTCGTCGGGCTCGTCGAGCTCGGCCACCAGCTTCACCGCGTCGTCGAGCATCGCCACGACGTGCGGGAAGGCGTCGCGGAAGAAGCCGGAGATGCGTACGGTGACGTCGATGCGCGGGCGGCCCAGCTCGGCGAGGTCGATGACCTTGAGGTCGTTGACCCGTCGTGACATGTCATCCCACTCGGGGCGCACACCCAGCAGGGCCAGCACCTCGGCGATGTCGTCGCCGGAGGTGCGCATCGCGCTGGTGCCCCATACCGACAGGCCCACCGAGGCCGGGTGCTCACCGGTCTCGTCGAGATAGCGCCGCACCAGCGACTCGGCCATCGCCTGACCGGTCTGCCACGCCAGCCGGGATGGGATGGCACGCGGGTCGACGGTGTAGAAGTTACGGCCGGTCGGCAGCACGTTGACCAGGCCGCGCAGCGGCGACCCCGACGGGCCCGCCTCGACATAGCCGCCGTTCAGGGCGTGCAGCAGCACGTCCATCTCGCCGGTGGTGCGGGCCAGACGCGGCACCACCTCGGTGGCGGCGAAGGCCAGCACCTGACGGACCACCGGGTCGTCGTGCAGGGCGTCCACGGCGGAGACGTCCCAGTCGGCCGCCTCCATCGCGGTGAGGAGGGCGCGGGCCTGCTCCTCGTACGCGTCCACGGTCGCCGTCGAGGCGTCCTCGGGCAGGCCGAGGGCGGCGCGCAGGCCGGGTATCGCGTTGCCCACGCCGCCCCACACCTGGGTCGCGCGCAGGATCGCGAGCACCAGGTTGACCCGGGCCTCACCGGTGGGCGCCTGGCCGAGCACGTGCAGGCCGTCGCGGATCTGCACGTCCTTGATCTCGCAGAGCCAGCCGTCGATGTGCAGCACGAAGTCGTCGAACTCGTCGTCCTCGGGGCGGTCGTCCAGGCCGAGATCGCGGTGCATCTCCGCCGCCCGCATCAGGGACCAGATCTCGCCGCGGATCGCCGGCAGCTTCGCCGGGTCCATCGCGGCGATGTTGCCGTACTCGTCGAGCAACTGCTCCAGACGGGCGATGTCACCGTAGGTCTCGGCGCGTGCCATCGGCGGGATGAGGTGGTCGACGATGGTGGCGTGGGCCCGGCGCTTGGCCTGGGCGCCCTCGCCGGGGTCGTTGACGAGGAACGGGTAGAACAGCGGCAGGCTTCCCAGCACCGCGTCGGTGCCGCATGCGGCGGAGAGCGCGGCGTTCTTACCGGGCAGCCACTCCAGCGAACCGTGCTTTCCGACGTGGACCACCGCGTGCGCGCCAAAGCCGCCGTCGGTCTCCGGGGCCTCCAGCCAGCGGTAGGCGGCCAGATAGTGGTGGGTCGGAGGCAGGTCGGGGTCGTGGTAAATGGCGACGGGGTTCTCGCCGAAGCCCCGGGGCGGCTGGATGAGCAGCGCCACGTTACCGGCGACCAGCGTGGCCAGGACGATCTCGCCCGCGTCGTTGACGAACAGGCTGCCGGGCGCCTCACCCCACGCCTCGGCCATCCTCACGCGCAGTGCGGCGGGGAGATCCGCGGTCCAGCCGGCGTACCGCTCGGCGCTGATCCGCACATGGGCGTCGGTGAGGTGCCCTGAGGTCAGCCATTCCTCGTCCTGGCCGCCCGCCGCGATCATCGCGTGGATCAGGGCGTCGCCGGCCTCGGTGTCGTCGTCGAGGTCGAGGCCCGGCACCGCGCCCGGCGCGCCCAGGTCGTAGCCGGCCTCGCGCAGCCGGCGCAGGAGGCGGATCGTGGAGACCGGGGTGTCGAGGCCGACCGCGTTGCCGATCCGCGCGTGCTTGGTCGGGTACGCCGACAGGACCAGCGCGACCTTCTTCTCACTGTTGGGCACATGACGCAGGCGGGCGTGGTTGACCGCGATCGCGGCCACGCGGCGGCAGCGCTCCGGGTCGGCGACATAGCGAGGAAGACCGTCGGCGTCGATCTCTTTGAAGGAGAACGGGACGGTGATGATCCGCCCGTCGAACTCCGGGATCGCGATCTGGTTGGCGGAGTCGAGCGGAGTGACGCCGTCATCGTTCGCCTCCCACTCCGCCCGGCCGCTGGTCAGGCAGAGGCCCTGCAGCACCGGGATGTCGAGGGCGGCGATCCGCTCCACATCCCAGGTCTCGTCCTCACCGCCCGCGCTCACCGACGCGGGGACGCTGCCCCCCGCGGCGAGCACGGTGACGACCAAGGCGTCGAGAGTCCCGAGCGCCTCGAAGAGGTCGTCGGGCGCGCTGCGCAGCGAACCGGCGAAGATCGGCACCCCAACCGCCTCGCCGGTCGCGTCGACAGCGTCGGCCAGGGCGTGGGCGAAGGCGGTGTTGCCGCTGGCCTGATGGGCTCGGTAGTAGAGGACGCCGATCCGTGGCAGGCAGGCGTCGACCGGCGCGGTGCGCTCGGCGAAGCCCCAGGAGGGGATCGCCGTGGGCGGCTCGAAGCCTTCGCCGGTCAGGAGCACCGTGTCCGAGAGGAAGGCGTGCAGCTGGGCCAGGTTGACCGGGCCGCCCTCGGCCAGGTAGCGGTGGGCCTCGGCCGCGACCCCGATGGGGACACTGGAGAGCTCCATCAGCTCGGCGTTCGGCTGCTGCTCCCCGCCGAGCACGACGACCGGCGTCCCGGCGGCGCGGACGGCCGCCAGCCCCGGCCACAGGTCGTGCGGTGAACCGAGCAGCCGCACGACGACGAGGTCGGCGCCCGCCACGCAGGCCTCAAGGGCGGCATCGCCGTCGCGCGCCGGATTGGCGAGCGCGTACCCGGCCCCGCTGGCCCGCGCGGAGAGCAGATCGGTGTCGGACGTCGACAACAGACAAAGACGTACGGACGCGGCCATGGCCGGGCTCCTCCTCCGGGGTTCTCGCCCCGTATAGCGGTCGGATCGCCCTCGGCCAGTATCTGGCTGCAGACCCTCGCGGGCCTGATCACAGTGGCGGAACCGCCCCGGAATCTCACCGGGTTCCTGCACCGAAGACGTCCTGGCAGCCTACGGGAGAACGCCCACCGCGCGTCATCCGGCCCATCCCGTCCTCCGTGCGGTATCGGAAAGGGACGAGACACGGTTGGTCTCAGGTTCGATCCGTCTTCCTGCTCGACCAAGTCACCGTCGCGACCGCCACTATCTGCCCGCGCTCAGCAATGCCCAGCTGGTCCTGTTCCACCTGGGCATTGTCGACACGCTGCCGAGGATGGGCGGGCCGGTCCCCTTCGAGCAGCTGCCGGCCGAGCTGGCAGAACCGATCCGGACGGCGAAAGCCACCACCGTCGCCGCTCCCGCCTGTGATCGCGCCGTGCAGGTCGGCGACGGCAACGGGATTGCCGTATCGAGGTTGGCGCTGACGGCGTCTCCTGAGCCGGTGTGGATGATCGGCGTGGGGTGCTGATCCTCAGGCTTCGATCAGGATGCGGATCAGACTGGCGGCCAGCAAAGCGCCTCCCACTCCCAGGAGGGCGCCAACAGGGCCTCCCAAGTAGGCGCCGATCACTGCCCAGGCGCCGATGAGGGCGCCGTAGCCCGTGAGGAGGGGCAGTCCGTCCCGGTGCTCGCCAGTTCGTGATACCCGGCCGAGGATCATCTGCTGCTCAGCCAGCGGATGACGTCGTGAGCAACTCGTCGAAGCGTCCGGACCGCGCCTGGTCGACGATGTCCTGGAACTGATCGATGCTCATCTCGACACGCTGACCGAAGTCGTCGGTGATGACGATTCTCCGCTCGGCAGGAGCCTCAGGGTTGACCCACAGCTCAGGGCAGCCACAGCTGCACTGACCACAGAAACGCGCGATGGACCGCATACGCTCTCCACCTTCCGGCAGGACGGCTCTGTGGCCGAGGATGAAGCGGCAGATGGGCCTCGTCAACCGGCCCAATCGGCAGATACACAATCCTTTCGATACAGGTTGGGAGAAGGAAGCTCGGTAGGGCTGCGCCCTTCTCAGCGGGTCGTCGGGCTGGAAGGATAAATGCCGTGTCCGCCCTGGAAAGGGTCTCGTGCCTGGCCCGCGCCGTTGTCTTCGCGACGGTGTGCGTTGTCATGTCCGCGGGCGGTCACGTTCTCGCCGGTGGCGCGGCGGTCACAGCGCCGGCGTTGCTCATCGGTGTCGCCGGGGCGTTCGTCCTGGCTGCCGTGCTCAGCGGACGTGAGCGCGGGCCTGAGGTCATCATCGGGGCGACGGCGGCCGCTCAGATCCTGCTGCATGAACTGTTCGCCACAAGCGCTCCCCCCTCCGCCCTGCAAACGGACCACGTGCATGGGGGCATGCCGGGTGTCGGCATGACCGTGGCGCATCTCGTGCTCGCGGTGGTCAGCGGATGGTGGTTGTACCGCGGCGAGAGCGCGTTCTGGCTCATGGTGCGGCTGTGGGGAATGGCGCCGCTGCCGAAGCTGCGCCGTCTGCTGGTGGGGGCCATCGAGCCGTTGACGGTCCCGGTCCGGGTGGTTTTCCTCGCTGAGCCCGAGACGCGTCGCGGTCCGGAATTCGTCCGGGCGATCCAGTGGCGTGGTCCGCCGGCCTTGCGGCTTCACTGACGACACGGCCTTCATCAGCGGCAGCGTGCGACTGCCGTCTTCCGACGTGCTCGCACTCATGACCGCACCCTGACGGGTCCCGGTTCAGATGGCTTGTCGTCGTGCCCGGGGGCGCGTCCTGTTCCTGGGTACGGTCCGTCGGCGTTGCTAAAAGTTTCACTGACGCCACCTGCCCTCATCAGAGGACAGCGTGCGACCTGCCGTCTTCCAGCGGTGTTCGCACGCGAACACCGCTGGAACCCGCCGCCTGCTCGGTATACGACTCATCGCGGAGGCACACAGCGGCACGGTCGTGCCGTCCGCCCGGAAGTGATAGCCGGAGTAATGCCTGCTGGAATGACGTTCCGCCTGGTTCGCGCCGCGGCCTTCGCCGTGGTGTGCTGCGGGCTGGGCGCGTTGGCCCACCTGCTCGGGGGCGGGAACGTGACCGCGCCGATGGTGGTGGCGGCCGTGGCCGTGTCCTTCGCCGCAGCCGTGCCGGTGACCGGCCGCGAACGGGGAACGCGGGTCATTCTCTTCCTGCTCGCCGGCGTGCAGCTGGTGCTGCACCTGTTGTTCTCCGTCGCTTCGTCGCTTCCTTCTCTGCCGGTGGCGCCCGGCGGGCACGTGCATTCGGGTCTCGTCCCGGGGTTGGGGATGCTGGTCGCGCACGGGTGGGCGACCGTGATGACGGCGTTGTGGCTGTCTCGGGGTGAGGCGGTGCTCTGGACGCTGGTGCGTCGCCTGAGCGTGCGGCTCCTCCTGTGGTGGTGGGCGCCACCCCGTACGACTTACTGGGCGGTGCTCGTACCCGCCGCCGAACCCGCGCCCCTTCGTCCGGCTCTGCTGGAGCACTCGCTGAGCGGGCGCGGCCCGCCGGCTCTGCTCGCAGGCTGACCTTCCCTTTTCGCTCCACCGGACGGACGAGCTCCGCCCGGCCGTCGTCGTACGCCCCAACGGAGTCCTTTCATGCCCGCACCCGATAGCGCCGTGCCCGCCTCCTTACGTCTGTCCGAGGTGAGCTGCCGGCACGGCGAGCTGCTGGCGGTCGATCGGGTGAGCCTCGAACTCGGCCCCGGTGAGCATCTCGCCATCACCGGCACCAACGGCTCCGGCAAGAGCACCCTGCTGCGCGCCGTACTCGGCCTGCACCGCCACAGGACCGGGATGATCGAGGTCGACGGCCGGCAGGCGCGGCGCGTTCGGCCTGGAAGGTCATCGGACCCAGCGCCCCGCGCTCAGGGACAGGGCCGCCGCCACGCCGAACCCGGCCGTCGTGGTCCAGCCCAGGACGGAGCGGGAAATGCCCGCCTCGGCCAGCAGCCTCGGTCCGAGGGCGCCGATCAGGAACAGCTGCAGCATCGAGAAGGCCATGACCGAGGTGAGCTAAGCCGTCACCTGCCACTGCCCGGTTGGCGCCGATCGGTCCAGTCGCACCTTCATGTCCCTTCGTCTGCTGCGCGTCGTTCTGTCATGACTGCAAGGAGTGATCGTTATGAATACTCGTGTACGTGCCGCCGACGATCGGCGCCTGACCTCGCTCGCCCTGGCCGCGCGCGAGGGCGGCCCGGCCGAGGTGGAGGCTTTCACCAGAGCGGCCTACGCCGACGTGCGCCGCTTCCTCGCCTACCTCACCGATGTCCAATCGGCCGACGACCTGACACAGGAGACGTTCGTGCGGGTCCTGCGCAGTTTGCCCGGGTTCGCCGGCAGGTCGTCGGCCAGGGCCTGGCTGCTGTCGATCGCCCGGCGGGTGGTGGTCGACCGGTTCCGGGCGGCCGGGGCGCGGCCGGTGGTGGCAGATCTCGCGGACTGGCAGGCAGTTGTGGAGCGGTGCCAGCCGCGTGATCTGCCCAGCTTCCAGGACGGTGTGGACCTTGCGGAGCTGCTGGCGGCGGTGCCGTCCGAACGGCGCAGGGCTTTCGTACTCACCCAGGTCGTGGGCTTGCAGTACACCGAAGCCGCCGAACTGCTCGGCTGTCCGGTCGGCACCGTTCGATCGAGAGTGGCGCGGGCCCGGCTCCAGCTGTGCGCGTCCTGGCTCGCCGCCTGACCACCCGGGGCGGGGGACGGAGCATGCGGCTCCGTCCCCCGCCTCAGCCGGTCATGAGCTGTCCGCGTAGCGCGTCGCGGTCGGGCTTGCCCGCCGGAGTGAGGGGGAAGGAGCCGACCACCAGCAGGTGCTCCGGATGCTTGCCCTTGGCCAGCCTGGCTGCCGGCAAGTGGGGGCACAGGTCCGCCGGCTCCGGTGCGGGGCTGCCGGAGCGCCTGAGCGGGCAGACGACTTCGGCGATCCCGCGCGCCACGGGGAACGGCAGCGCGACCGCGCCGAGAGCGGCCAGAGCCAGGGTCACGTTCATGCGAACCTCCACGGTGCGGGAACCATGAGAGCGCCGTGCTCGTCGCGGGTGAGCGCTGCGGCGAAACGGGGGTCAGCGGGCAAGGCGTCCAGGCCGGTCGTGACCGAGGTGGCGCTCAGCCCTTTCCAGCGCAGGAGCGAGACGGCCTCGACGCTGTCCAGGTCGCGGACTTTGTCCCGGTATGCGGTCGTTGCTTCCTCCGCCGCCACCCAGCCGTCGGCGGTGCGGAGCGGCTGTCTGTAGCCGGGCGGCCTGCGATAGGGCGCGCCCCGCGCGGCCCGGCTCAGCGCGGGTTCCGTGAGGAGCTCGGCCGCGCCGAGGAGCGAGGAATCCACCCGGGCGCCGCGTCCCTCGCGCTCACGTAGCAGCAGCCCGGCCAGCACGGCCTCGGTTCCGAGCAGGCCGCCGAGCACGTCCAGCAATGTCATGAGCGAGGGCGCGGCGGGCTCGCCCTCGGGCCGGACAACGTCGCCGACGCCGGTACGTGCCTGGACCATGAAGTCCGTGCCCAGGGGGCGTCCGGCAGCCGCCCGGCCCAGCCGCTGGTGCAGGCGTAGACCAGGCGGGGATTGATCGCGGAAAGGTCGCCGCTGTCCAGGCCGAGACGTTCGGCCGTGCCCGGTGCCCAGTTCTGCACGAACACGTCCGCCCGCGCGACCAGCTCGCCCAGGTCGGCGCGCCCGGCCGGGGACTTGATGTCGATCTCGACCGCTTCCTTGCCCCGGTTGAGCGCGAGCCACCGGGCGGACAACCCGCCGCACGCCGGGGGCATCCCGCGCAGCGGGTCGCCACCCGGCGGCTCGACCCGGATGACCCGCGCGCCGAGCAGGCCCAGCAGATGAGCGGTGAGGGGAGCCTGGATACGCCGGCCCGCCTCCAGGACCGTGAATCCGGCCAGCGGTCGGAACACGTTCGCGGACGGGGGAGCGCCCGGTGACGGTTGCCGGTCCATCGGCCACAACTGCCAAGGCAGCTCGGCGCGCGGCTCGGCGGCCCTTTCCTCCAGGGAGCGGAGCGCGCACACCGAGGCGCCGTGGTCCTTGGCCGCTCGCCGTACCTCGTGCCAGGGAACGGCGGCGGCCCGCTCGTGGAGGCCGGCGGGCAGAGGGGAGCAGGCGGTGGCGTACCGGAACCGGAAGGACCGCCACCCCGCCGACGCCACCCGCGGATCACTGGCGCTTCCGGAGCGATAGCCCTCGCCGACGTCATCAAGCCCTCGGCTGTCGAAGCGATCGGTGAACTGCACGCGATGGGGCTGAGCACGCTGCTGCTCACCGGTGACAATGCCGCCACCGCGCGAGCCGTGGCCGATCAGGTCGGCATCGACGACGCACCCGCGCTGGCCCGCGCCGATCTCGGCCTGGCGGTGGTCGAGGGCACCGATGTCGCTCAGGCCGCCGCCGACCTGATCTTGGTCCGTGACGACCTGAACGTCCTGCCCACCGCCCTCACCTTGGCACGCGCCACCCTGGCCACCATCCGCGGCAACCTCGCCTGGGCATTCGGCTACAACGTCGCCGCCCTGCCGCTGGCCGCCGCCGGCCTGCTGAACCCGCTCATCGCCGGAGCCGCCATGGCCCTGTCCTCGGTGTTCGTGGTCACCAACAGCCTGCGCCTGCGACGCTTCGCACCGGCGGCGGCGCGTGCCGACTTCCTTGCCGGGCATGTGGACGACCTGGAGGCCCACAGCCCTGCGGCAGCTGAACCGGTCCGTCAGTCGAGCTGACACCCGGGCACGTACGGGTTGCCGAGAAGTGCCGGCCCCTTCCCGGAGCAGTCAGGCGACCTGGAATCCGGCTTCTTCTCCGCCGTCGCCCTGCTCGTCGGCACCTTCGGCACCGCCGCCCTTGCTGCGCACACCGCCGTCAACCAGCTCGTTTACATCGTCTTCCAAGTCTCCGTCGGCCTCTCGCATGCGGCCTCCATGTCTACCTGGCGCTTCCGGAGCTGGTCCTGCGTCCGTTCCTGGACTCCGATGACGCCACCGCGATGAGGATCGCCGCGGGGCTGCTCATGGTCGCGGACGTCATGCAGTTCATCGACTGCGCCCAGAACATCGGCGTGGGGCTGCTGCGCGGCGTCGACGACACGAAGGGTGGCTTTCGCGTCACCCTTGTCGGCTACTGGCTCGTCGGCCTGCCCGCCGCCTTCCTGCTGGCCGTGCCCGTCGGGCTGGACACACTGGGTACGTGGCTCGGACTGTTCACCGGGCTGGCTGCCACGGCGGCGCTCCTGCTCACCCGTTTCCATCGAGCCCTTCAGTCGGCTGCTTGAGCATGATCAATCTGACCTGGTTCTCCGTGTTCAGCAGCGCGGCCACCCGCCACCCTCTGCGGCGGTACAGCCCGAGCGCCGCGCTGGCTCGCGGGTGCGTGGTGAGCCACCACGACGCGCCCGGGGAGGCGGACAGCAAGGGCAGGACGTGCCCGGACAGGTTGAACGCGTAGGTCTTCTCGAGCCCGACCAGCCCGCCGAACTCGCCCTTGTCCCGTGCCTCGGCAGCCGTCGGGGGTGCACCTCGAAGCCGCTGCATGTCATCACCGCTGCCGTGACCTCGGTCGAGTGGCTCGCCGGCAGTTCGAAGAGCCTGCCGCAGCGACGACAGATCAGGTGATGGTGCGGGACTGTGGCCAGTCCGAAGAGAGTTTCGCCGGCGTACTCGATGCTGTGCAGGACACCGTGTTCGGTCAGCACCGCCACGTTCCGATACATGGTGGAGGGATTCACCGAGCCATGGGTCGAAGTCACCAGCTCGTGCAGGCTGATCGCGCTGAGGTGGGTGGCCGCCTCTCGCAGGATGGCCAGGATCAGGAGTCGCGGGACTGTCCTGCGCAGGCCCAGCCGGGGGAGGATCTCCCCGATGTCGTCGCTCATGCGCGGCAGGTGATGAAGACGGTGAGTGCCGTCAGCATGGCACTCGTGACCGGCGACGGAGAAAGCAGCACTGCCACCCCTGTGGCATGAAGGTCCAGGGCTACTCACCACCTTCGCCCAAGTTCCCGGGAACCAGGGCGGGATTTGCGACGACTGGTCGCACGAGCCGCTTCGTGCTCATGGCCCTGGCCAGAAGCTGGCGGACGTTGGCCTGCTGGCCACTTCCACGCGAGAGGGCCCCTCGTCACCATGGGGAACCGCGATTCGACACCGAGAATTTGGAGGCTGCATGCGAGTCGACATCGTCGTCTTCGACGGGGCGGACGACCTCGACGTGGTGGGCCCGTACGAGGTGCTGAGCCTGGCCGCCCGTGCCGGGCAGGGCGTCACGGTGCGGTTGGTTTCCCTGGACGGGCCGCGGACGGTGACCACCGCAGGCGGCTTGCTTCTGCCCGCAGCAGGCTGGGCCCCGCAGGAGGCCGATGTGCTCATCGTGCCCGGGGGCGGCTACGCCAGAAGCGAGACCTCGGGCATCCGGGCGGAGCTGGACTCGGCACGGCTGCCGGCCGCGCTCGCGGCGGCGGCCCGGCCCGGCCTGGTGCTCGCGTCGGTCTGCACGGGCGCGCTGTTGCTGGCCGCGGGCGGACTGCTGACCGGCCGGGCCTGCACCACGCACCATCGGGCGGTCGAAGACCTGGTGGCGGCCGGCGGCCGGCTCGTGGACGCCCGGGTGGTGGACGACGGCGACCTGGTGACGGCCGGAGGGATCACCTCGGGCCTGGACCTGGCGATCTGGCTCGTCGAGCGCTATCGCGGCACGGAGGCCGCCGCGCTGGTGCAGAAGGTCCTGGAGTACGAGCGCCGCGAACCGCTGTGGCGTTCTGATGAGCCGGTCGCGTCAGGAGCGGGACGATGATGCGGCGGCTGACGTTCTGCCTGGCCGTCATGCTGCCCCTGGCGGCGGTCGGTTGCGGCGGCGACGTTCGGTCGGCGGCTACCGGTTCGTCCATCGTGGTCAAGGACTGCGCGGGCAAGGACGTCACCTTCAGCGAGCCGCCGGCGAAGGTGGTGACGCTCGACGGGTACGCCGCCCAGACGATGGCCCGGCTCGGCCTGACCGGCAAGATCGCCGCCACCGGCTATCCGGCTCCGTTCACGGCGGACACCTCTCCCTACAAGGAAGAGCTGGCCAAGATCCCGGTCCTGGCCGAACGGGTGCCGGTGACCGAGGTCGTCGCCGGCCAGCGGCCCGACCTGGTCTTGACGGGATTCTCCGCCTTCGGCGGCCCACCAGGAAGCCCGAAGGACACCGATCTGACCACCATGAACGCGAAGGGCCTGGCCGCGTGCATGCCGGGCGACGGCATGGCCATGAGCGGCGGCACCTCCAGCCAGGCCCTGACCGACCTCGAACCCACCTACGACTACATCCGCAAGCTCGGCACCGTGTTCGGCGTCCAGGACCGCGCGGACAAGCTCGTCGCCGAGTTGCGGGCCCGTCAGGAGGCCGTCAAGCCGCAGGGACCCAAGCCGCGCGTCATGATCGTGCAGGACAACCCGGTCGCCGGGCAGCCGATCAAAACCTCCGGCAGCGGCACGATCGCGCACGCCGTGCTCACGCTCGCGGGCGGCGAGAACCTCTTCCCCGACGTCCACGCGATGCACGCCGACGTCTCCCCGGAACAGGTGGTCAAACGGGACCCGCAGGCGATCTGGGTGATCACCGACTACACCTTCGCCAAGGTCAAAGGACAGGAACTGGTCGACCAGGTCAAGCTGAACCCGCTGCTGTCCGAGACCACCGCCGTCAAGCAGGGGAAGGTCTTCTCCACGTCGCAGTACCTGGTCTCCTTCCCCGGCCCGCTCAACCTCGACGGCCTGGAACAGCTCGCCGCCGACCTGCACGCGGGCAGCTCATGATCGCGATCGTCCACAAGCTGCCGTGGCGCGTCGCCGCCGTGCCCTACCCGGTTCTGGTCGCGGCGCTCACAGCGGGGCTGGCCTTCTCGGTGGTGGTCGCCACCGGGTTCGGGCCGGTCGCGGTGCCGGCCGGCGAGGTGGCCGGCATCCTCGTCCACCACCTGACCGGAGGCGGCGACAGCGCGGCCACCGCCGATCTCATCGTCTGGCGGATCCGCTTCCCGCGCGTGCTGCTCAGCGCGGTGGCCGGTGCGGGTCTGGCGCTGGCCGGGGCCGTCGTGCAGGGCGTGGTGCGCAATCCGGTCGCCGATCCGTACCTGCTCGGGCTCTCCCACGGGGCCTCCGTCGGTGCCGTGCTGGTGCTGACCACGGGGGCGGCCGTGCTCGGCGCGCTGACCCTGCCGGTCGCCGCGTTCACCGGCGCGACCGTCGCGATCGGCATCGTGCTGGCGATGTCCAGCCGGCAGGGCCGGTTGCTGCCGGTGCGGCTGATCCTCGTCGGCGTCGCCTTCGGACACCTGTTCGCCGGGATCACCTCGTTCGTGCTGGCCCGCACCGACAGCTCCGCCGCCCAGCAGCAGATCATCTTCTGGCTCCTGGGTGGGCTGTCCGGCACGAACTGGGCCACCCTGCCGATCCCGGCGGTCGTGGTCGGCGTGGTGGCCGGGCTGCTGCTCATGCGGGCCCGCCGGCTCAACGCCCTGGTGCTGGGCGAGGAGGCCAGCGCCGCGCTCGGCCTCAACGCCAGCCGGCAGCGCTGGTACCTGCTCATCCTCGTCACGCTGCTGACCGGCACGGTCGTCGCTGTGTCCGGCGGGATCGGCTTCGTGGGCCTGATCGTGCCGCACCTGGCCCGGATGCTGGTCGGTGCCGACCACCGGCGCATGCTGCCCGTCACGGTGGTGCTCGGTGCGCTCTTCCTGCTCTGGGCCGACGTCGCCGCGCGGATCCTCATCTCGCCCGCCGAGTTGCCCATCGGCGTGCTGACCGCCTTTATCGGGGTGCCGTGCTTCGTGCTCGTCATGCGTGCGCGCGGCCTGGCCAGTCAGGAGTCGCCATGAGACTTGACATCGACGCCGTGTCGGTCGCGCTGGGCGGCCGGGACGTGGTGGAGGAGGTGTCGTTGGCCATACCCGCCGGGTCGTTCACCGCGCTCGTCGGCCCCAATGGCAGCGGCAAGTCCACCCTGCTGCGAACCGTCTACCGGGCCCTGCGCCCGCACACCGGTGAGATTCGCCTCGACGGACGTGACCTGTGGTCCATGCCCGCCGCTCACGCGGCGAGGAACGTCGGCGTGCTCATGCAGGAGCAGCACACCGGCTTCGAGTTCACGGTCGCGGAGACGGTCGCGCTGGGCCGCACCCCGCACCTCGGCTTCTTCGACCGGCTGACCGGCGCGGACCGCGCCGCGATCGCCGAGGCGCTGGAACGCACCGGCCTGACCTCGTACGCGGACCGGCGGGTCGGCCGGCTCTCCGGAGGCGAGCGCCAGCGAGTCCTGCTCGCCCGCGCCCTCGCCGGCCGGCCCAGGCTGCTCGTCCTGGACGAGCCCACCAACCACCTGGACGTCCGTCACCAGCTCGACATCCTCGAACTCGTCCGTGACCTGGACATCACCGTGCTCGCCGCCCTGCACAGCCTGGACCTGGCCGCCACGTACGCCGATACCGTCGCCGTCCTGCGAGAAGGGCGGATGGTGACGCACGGCCCGGCCGCCGACGTGCTGACGCCCGCCACGATAGGCGAGGTGTTCGACGTGGACGCCACCGTGCATGACGCGGGAGGAAGGCCGGGATTCGCGCTGCGACCACGCTGCGTGTGCCCGGACCGGCCCTGCCACTGGAGCTGCCGCAACCGCATGGAGACACTGCTGACCGATGCCCGCTGACCCGCACATCGTCGCCGTCCTCGCCCTGGACGGGGTGGTCGGCTTCGACCTGGCGATGCCCTGCCAGGTCTTCGGCACCGCCCGCCTGCCCGACGGCAGCTACCCCTACCAGGTGCGCGTCTGCGGTACCGCGCCATCGGTGAACGCCACCGCCGGCGGCGTCGGCTACTACCGCATCGACGCCCCCAACGGCCTGGACGGCGCCGAAGACGCCGACACCATCGTGGTGCCCGGCGTCACCACCACCCGTCCGGCCCCCGGCGCCGTGCTCGACCTGCTCCGCGAGGCCGCGGCCCGCCAGGCACGCGTCGTGTCCATCTGCACCGGCGCGTTCGTGCTCGCCGAGGCCGGCCTGCTGGCCGGGCGGCAGGCCACGACACACTGGGCGGCCGCGGGCGAGCTGGCCCGCCGCCATCCCGACGTCCGCGTGGACGCCAAGCCGCTCTACATCGGAGACGGACGCCTGTTCACCTCGGCCGGCGTCGCCGCCGGGCTCGACCTGTGCCTGCACCTGGTCCACCGCGACTTCGGCGCGGCGGTGGCCGCGGGCGCCGCCCGTGCCACCGTCATGGCGCCCAGCCGCGACGGTGACCAGGCCCAGTTCATCCCGCAACCGCCGGCCGCCGTCGTGGACGGCAGCCTGGCCGCGACCCTCGCCTGGATGCGCGAGCACGCGGCCGAACCGCTCACCCTCGCCGACATCGCCCGGCAGGCCAACCTGAGCGTCCGCACGCTCTCACGCCGTTTCCAGGAGCAGACGGGCACCACGCCACTGGCGTGGCTCGCCCGCCAGCGCCTGCTGCTGGCACGGCACCTGCTGGAGACCACCGACCTGCCGATTCCCGCCGTCGCCGATCGCAGTGGCCACGGCTCGCCCAGCGCCCTGCGCGCGCACTTCGATCGCGAGCTGCGGACAAGCCCGCACCGCTACCGGCAGTCCTTCCGGCCACGTGCCTGAAGGACGATCCGATGGGAGGACAACTCGCCGGTGATGTCAGGCTCGCCGGATCACCTCGGCGTCGGATGCCGCCTGGCCGGTCACGCGCATCTGTCCGTTGGTCAGGTCGACGAGGACGCCTGTGATGCCGCAGACGGCGACCTGTCACGTGGTGTCCGCGTACGGCTCGTGCCGCTGCTGGCCTACCTGGCCCTGCCCTTGGACCTGGTGCCGGATGCGGTGCCGCCCGGTGCTTCATCGGTCTGGCACCAGGTGAGCCCGGAGCAGACGGCGGCGCGGTTGCAGTTCCTGGTCGGGTGGGCTCGCCCTCCACAGTTCGGTGACATGCCCGCCCTGTAGCGCGCGTTGAAAGCTTCATGGTCCTTGGCCGACCGGCCGGGTACCCACGGGCATGAAGCGCATCTCTGAGGTGATCATGTGGAGGCCGGGTAGCAATCGATGACGTGCAGGACGGCTTGCCTGGTCTGGCGGTATACGGCGACTGTGTCGCCAGCGGCTGTGGCGACTGCCCCTCGGCGGGTGTGGTTGTGGCTCGCGGATCCCCGCATCAGTCGGCAACGGGGTCGCAGCCATTGCTAAGCTCCGGCCATGAAGTCCACCAAACGGGCGATGCGCGGTCTGCGCTCGGCCCTGGTGGCACTCAGCACTACCGTGATCGCGGTCGCCGCCCACCGCGCCGGCCATGGGACGGCCCCGCCCCTGCTGGCCCTGGTCCCCGTGGTCCTGGCGGCCTGGGGCGTCGCCTACGCGCTGGCGGGCCGCAGGGTCTCCCGGCGCGAGTTGCTGGCCCTGCTCGGCGGCGCCCAGTTAGGCATCCATGGCCTCAGCGTCTACCTGGCGGGCCCCGTCCACCACGATCCCGGCGACGCCTCGTTGCCGATGGTCCTCGCCCACGCTGCGGCCACCGTGCTCACCGCGCTGCTGCTGGAGCATGGCGAGCGGATGTGGTGGGGCCTGCTCCGCATGCTCGGCGCCCGTTACCGTACCGTCCGCGCCCGCGACCTACCGCCGCCGGTCCGGCGCCCGGTCCCGGTCGCCTCCCGCGCTGTCCCCACGCTGACCCGGCTTTGCGCCGGACCGGTCGGGACGCGCGCTCCACCGCTCCTCAACCGGATCTGAACCACCACGGGGACGAAAGGCCCCGTTACCCCCGGACCGGACCGAACGGTTCGGTCATGATCTGTATAGAGGAGAACCCCCCATGAGCTTTGCCCTGCGTACCACCATGCGCACTGTCGCCGTCGGCGCGGCCGCCTTCGGGCTGGTCCTGTTCGGCGCCGGCGCGGCGTCGGCGCACGTCACCGTCACCCCCTCCACCACCGCGGCCGGCAGCTACACCGTGCTGACTTTCGGCGTCCCGCACGGCTGCGACGCATCGGCCACCACTTCGATCGCCATCGCGATGCCCGAGGAGATCATCGCGGTCACCCCGACGGTCAACCCGGGCTGGGATGTCGAAAAGAAGATGGAGAAGCTCGACACACCCGTCGACGACGGCCACGGCGGCCAGTACACCGAGCGGGTCGACCAGGTCGTCTACACCGCCAAGACGCCGCTGCCCGATGGCCTGCGCGACACGTTCGAGCTGTCGCTGAAGCTCCCAGAGAAGGAAGGCACGAAGCTCGTTTTCCCGGCGATCCAGAAGTGCGAGAAGGGCGAGACGCCCTGGACCGAGGTCGCCGCGGATGGTGCGGAGGAGCCGGAGCATCCGGCCCCGTTCATCGTGCTGACCGCCGCCGAAGGGGCGGGGCAGGACGCGGCCACGCCCACGCCGGCCGAGACCGCGGCGGCCGCTCCGGCGGCCGACACCTCCCGCGCGGCCGCTGATTCGGCAGAGTCCTCCGGCTCGGGCGTCATCGGCTGGGCCGGTCTGGTGCTGGGCGCGATCGGCGCGGCCGCGGGCGTGACCGCACTGGTGCGCGGCAGGAAGACCTCTTGACCTGTCCGGTCCGCCGCAACACGCTCAGGTGGGCTCGGCCGGTTGCCGCGCCCACCTGGGTGGTCCTGCTCCTGGCCGCCCTCCTGGTCCTCCTGCTGCCGGGCACGGCCTACGCCCATGCCGTGCTGAAGAGCACCGACCCCAAGGACGGCCAGGTCCTCGCTCAGGCGCCGCGCACGGTCACGGCCACCTTCAGCGAGGCGATCACCCTTGCTCCCACGGGGAACGTGCTGCTCGACTCGGCCGGCCGCCCCGTCCCCGCCGAGGTCCGCTCGGTGAACGACACCGTCGTCTACACCCCGGCCTCAACCCTCGCCGAGGGCACCTACATCGTCAGCTGGCGGATCATCTCCCTCGACACCCACCCGGTCAGCGGCGGGATCAGCTTCTCCGTCGGCGAGCCGAGCGCCAGTTCCGTCGCCGTCCCCGCCCAGGTCGCCGACCGCGAAGTGAACGTGCTCCGGATCGGCGCCGAGGTGCTGCGGTATGGAGGGGTGCTCGGGTTCGCCGGCTTGACCGTCTTCGGCCTGTTCATCGCCGAGCCGAGCGTGCGCAGGTCCGCGGCGTTCGCCCGGAGAGTCGGGCGTGCCCGCGACGCGCTGGCCGCGGCGGCGGTGCTCGGCGCCGTCGCGCTGGTCCCGCTGGTCAAGCTCTGGCAGGACGGCACGGGCGTCGGCGGGTTGTTCTCCGCCTCGCTGTGGCCCGCTGCGCTGTCGGCGGCGCCCGCGGCCGCCGCGGCGCTGCTGGCCGCCGGCGTCGTGATCGCGCTGGTCGCGGTGCGCCGCGACCTGCCGGTCGCCGCCGCGGCCGGGACGGCGTTGGCGCTGGGCTCCCTCGCCATGGTCGGTCACACCCGGGTGTACGGGCCGGGCTGGCTGGTGCTCGCCGCCGATCTGCTGCACGTGGCCACCGCGGCGCTGTGGGTCGGCGGGCTGCTCGGGTTGTGCCTGCTGTTCGTCCCCGACCGCCACCACCGGGTGGCCGAGGTCGCCTCGGCGGTCGGCCGCTTCTCGGCCGCGGCGCTGTGGCTGGTGGCCGGGCTCGGCGCGAGCGCGGTCCTGCTGTGGTGGCGGATCGCCGACAGCGTGGACGGTCTGTGGACGACCGGCTACGGCCGCCTCGTGCTGGTCAAGCTTGTGCTGGTGGTCGCCGTCGTCGGCGTCGCCGCCTGGAACCGGTACCGGTTCGTTCCTTCGGTGCTCTCCGGCACGCGCTCGCCAGCCACCCTGGGCGCGCTGCGCCGTACGGTCGGGATCGAGGCGGCGGGCCTGGCCGTGGTGGTGGCCGTCACCGGCGTGCTGGTCTCGCAGACGCCGCGCGAGGAGACCGGCGCCGCGCCCGCGGCGGCCGCGCCGTCCTCCGCTGCCGGGCCCAAGACGCTCACCGCGGCTGTCGGCGACGGTAAGGCCACCATGGTGATCAGCCCCGGCAAGCGAGGGGTCAACGCGCTCCAGTTGTCCCTGGTGGACAGCAAGGGCGTGCCGCTGGTGCCGCATGAGACGCCGGAGCTGTCGGTGCGGCTGCCCGCATACGAGCTGGGGCCGTTCAAGAAGCCGCTGTCCACGACGGGCAAGGGCACCTACGAGGCGGCGGTCGACTTCCCGCTGGACGGGACGTGGACGGTGACGCTGGTCGTGCGGCTGTCGGAGTTCGAGAGCCCGGTCGTCTCCCAGGAGGTGGTGATCCCGTGAAATCGGGTGTCTCCCGCGCGGCCCGGGCCGCCGGGGTGGTGCTGGCGGCAGCCGTGCTGGTGCTGCTACCGGCCGCCCCGGCGCTGGCGCACGTGCTGCTGGAGTCCGCGCAGCCCAACGGCGACGGGTCGGTCACGCTCACCTTCTCCTTCGACCATGGATGCGACGGCGCGCCGACCGAGGCACTCCTCGTCCGGATGCCGGCCGGGTCCTCGGCGCTGTCGGCCGGTCAGCCGAGCGGCTGGTCCAGCGCGGTGAAGGGAAACACGGTCGAGTGGACGGGCCCGGGCATCGCCGACGGCACCAAGGCGTCCTTCACCGTCAGCGCGCGTTTGTCGGGAAAGGCCGGTGAGCCGCTGATCTTCCCGACCACGCAACGGTGCACCGGCGGCAAGGGGTACGAGTGGATCGGCGCCGATGACGATGCGAAGGAGCCCGCGCCCCGGCTGATCGCCACCGCCGCCGTGCTGGACCCGGACCTCAGCCCGGCTCCGCCCCCGGCCGTGGGCACGGACGGCGCCGACGACGTCCAGGTGGCTGTGGCGCTGGGCGCCTTCACCGCCTTGGCGGCACTGACCGCTCACCTGGCCCGCCGGCGTCTCCCTCGGCCCTGACCCCTTGGTCCGAACCTGCCCCATCCGGGTCGTCTGCGGCCGCTCGACGCCCTCACCGGCGTCGAGCGGGTGGCCCGCTACGCGCCTTCAGCGGCACCGGCCAGTTCGGCGCGTCGGCCTCACTGAGCGGCTCGCGGGCGTCCTTGAAGGGGGCGAAGGCGGGCTCATTACGGGTCACTGCGGGAGTGGGGAAGAGCGCCCGGTTCTCGCTGTTGGAGGGGCGGCAGCACCCGCGCCAGACCGCGGAGCTGTATGCGACGGCCGGCTACCTGTGCGCACTGCTGGCGTGGATCAGTTGCGACCTCGGCCAGCTACAGGCCGCCGACACCCACGGCCGCGCCGCATGGTTGTGCGCCGAGCTGACCAGCCACGACGACCTACGGGCTTGGGTGCTGTCCACCCGCAGCAAGATCGCGTTCTGGGATGGACGGCTCCGCGACGCGATCAACCTGGCCCGGCGAGGAGCCGCTTTCCGTCCCCACGGCACCGCGGGCATCATGCTCGCCTGCCAGGAAGCTGACGCGTGGGCTGCGCTCGGCGCCATCGACGGCGCCCGCGGCGCTCTGGCTCGTGCCGAAGCCGCGCGCGACCAGATGGAAGGAGCGGGCGAAGTCGCCGGGCTGTTCGCCTGCTCCGACTTTCGGCGCGCCGATTACGCCTCGTCGGTGCCGCTGCGCATCAGAAGGCCCGGCGACGCCCGACCGCGCCGTCGCCAACATTCCGCAGCCCCAGGCGTACGGGACGGTCGCGCAGGTGCGCATCGTCCAAGCGACCGCCCACCTCGCGCTTGGACAGCCGGATGGTGCGGAAGCGCCCTGAGTCACCACATGAAGGGGAGGCAATGCATGACCGGCGAGCGGACGGCCGACCATTGGTGGTGGAGGCCGGGGTGGAAGCATGGCCGGCGCTTCCACACCTGGCACCTCACGTTCGACGACGCCGCCGATGTACGTCGGCTGGCTAGGGCCGGGACGGGCTCGCCAAGGTCGACGGGCTGGATCTCGTACCCGATCAATGGCTGCACCTGACCATGCAAGGCCTCGGGTTCGTCGATGAGGTCGAGGAGGCCCACGTGCGGGCGATCGTCGAAGCCGCCCAGATCAGCCTGACTCACGTCGAGCCGTTCGCGTTGACGCTGGACCGGCCCAGGATCACCCCTGAGGCGATCCGTTGGGAAGCCCAGCCGCCGCAGCCGGTGGCCGCGGTACGCGACAGGATCCGCGCCGCCAAAGCGGAGTGCAAGCCGTCCCTGCGACCACGTGGGTGCGGGGCGTGGAGTTGATCGTGCTCGGCCGAGACCGGCAGATGTACGAGTGGGATACGTACGCAACCGTCACGCTCTCCAGCGTCGGATAGATCAACTCTCGGCCACGATCCGCGGCAGGCGACGGGGACCATCAGTCTCCACCTGGAGCGCCCTCTCAATGCTGGACCCGTTGACCCGCCACTCGCTCAGGTGGCGCTCACACGTGCGTACATTTGAGCTTTTACCAGACTGAATGGCGTGCTGACCTAAGCGGCGGCGGACCATCCGGCCCGCGCGGGTGAGGGGATGTCAGGACCTGTCAGGCAGCGGTGTTGACCTGGTTGTGATGTGGTTGTCGCCTGGTCATGATCCTCTCGTGGATTTGCGCAGTAATATCCACAATGGTCTGATTTGATCAGGAATCACTGCTACCACATCGCCGATCGCCTTCACGTGGTGAATGGGGGACTCCTGTGCGGTTCGCCATCTTGGGCCGGCTCCAGGTCGAGCGCGGGGACGAGTCGGTCGAGATCACGCGTACCAGGCGATCGCTGCTGGCGGCACTGTTGCTGGCCGCCTCCGACGGGATCGCCGCTGAGACGCTGATGCAGGCGGTCTGGGGTGATACTCACGGCCGAGAGAACTCACTGAAAACCGCCTTGTCGCAGCTTCGTCAACTGCTCCCGGGGCGCATTCCGTCCGCACGCAACCATGGGTACCGCATCGTGCTGCGCCCGGAAGACAGTTTCGACCTGACGGAATTCCGGCGGCTGGTCGAGGAGGCCCGAATCCAGATATCAACCGGTGATCAACATGCCGCAGTTGCCTCATTACGAAGGGCATTGGATTTATGGGGCGATCCTCCCTTGGCCGACGTACCTGAGGACCCCCTCCGATTGGCGACATGGCGGCAAGAACTGCTGTGGGAGCGCAAGGTCGCGCAGCAGGATCTCCTGAAGGCCCGATTGAACACGGGCGAGCACCATAAGCTCCTCGGCGATCTCCGCCGGGAGCTGGCCGACGATCCGCTGTCGGAGATACTCAACGCGTTGCTGATGACCGCTCTGTACCGGGCGGGCTATCGGGTGGAGGCGCTGCGGCACTACGACACCCTCGCGACGCTGCTGGCCCAGGACACCGGCGCGGACCCCGGGTCGAAGCTGCGCCGGTTACGCGACGAGATCGCCGCGGACACCCTCGGTCCTCGGATCCTGGACGACGACGAACCGGCCGCCCCCACCATCGCCTGGGGAGCCGGAGGACTACCTCCGGCTCAGCTTCCACCGGCCGTCAGCGATTTCACCGGCCGCGCGGCGGAGGTGGAAGAGCTGTCGCGCTATCTGCATACCGCCGGAGAGCCCGGCCGTGTGCCCATCGCCTCCATCAGCGCCCCCCGGGGGTGGGCAAGTCGGCGCTGGCGCATCAGGTGGCGCACCTGCTGCGGCCGAACTCATCCGAGGTGTAGTTCGAGCCGCGATCGGCGTGGAAGATGGCGTCCGGCTGGAGCAGGCCTGTGGCAGCCGCCATCCGGATCGCGTCCTTGATCAGATCGGTGCGGTAGTGGTCGGCCATCGCCCAGCCGAGAACCGCTTGAAGGCCACGGCCGGTCATCGCCGCTGATCTGGGCTCGCTGCCGGCGGGCAGGGCGCGGTCAGCGACAGTGAGCATGCGATGGACGCGTACGTCGAGGTGGAGATGATCACGAGACGAAGCATTCGTGCTGTGGTCGTGGAGGCGGGTTTCGCCGGGTTGGCCGCGGCGCGAACGTTGGCCAAGGCGGGTGCGCTGGTCACGCTGATCGACCACAACCCGGACCCGACCTTTCAACCTCTGCTCTACCCGATGGCTACGGCGGTGATAGGCATGTCCGACGTGCCATACCCAGCGGATGTGCAGAGTTTTTACGAGGTCGGCGCCGTGTGTGGCTGCGGCTGCATTCGGGAAGACGAGCTACGACCATGTCGCTGCTTACCTGGATCTAGAGGTGATCCTGCATCTCCGGCGGCGCTGGCCTGCGGTGCCCGCCCGGGTAATGCGGACAAGCCCTGGCCCGAGGCGGGAATCACGCGTCCCGCTCGTCCCGCCAGCCGCCGGGTTCGGGATGGTAGCCGTAAGCGGCGGCCCGCACTGTGTCCTCGTCCTCCAGCCCGGAGCCGATCGTGCCGCCGACGGTGGCCAGCGAGCTGATGATCCAGGCCAGGTTCAGATAGTCGGTGAGATCGACCGGCCGCTGCAGGTTCTGTTCCAGCACGGAGGTGTCGATCAGCAGCGCTGCGGCGAGTGTCGTTCCGGCGAACAGCACCAGATAGGACACCGCGGCGGCCAGGGTGAGGGTGAGGATTGTGCCCAGGTTGAACAGCCGGGCCAGCTCAGCCGGTGTCTCCCGGTCTGGTTTCTCCCACAGGTCGTGCGCGATGATCAGCCAGGTCACCAGCGCGGTCAGTCCGAGAAGCATGATCACGGTGAGTCGGAGTCCGTCGAGCGCGTCACCCATCTCCCAGATGGTGTTGGTGGTGAGCGCGAACGCGGCCGTGGCGAAGGCGCCGGCCAGGAGTTTGGACAGGCCCAGCAGGGCGCGTCCCGGGCGGTTGGCCCGGATCATTCCGGTCAGCAGCCGCACCCGGCCGGTCAGCCGCGAGGCGACGTAGCCCAGTTCCCCGGCATCGGCCTGGCCGACCACTCGGTGAATGGCGGCGACCTGGCCGGCCAGTTCGGCTGGTGCCCGGCCGGTCGGCGGTACCCGTTCCTCGGAAGTGTCAGTGAGCAGCCGGCTCACGAGACCCGGGACGGCGGCGCGGAGCGCTCGCAGCTGGCGCAGCCCCAGCGCGGGCAAGGACACCGCCGCGACCCGGCGCCGGGCGGACGTATGCGCCACCAGCGGCACCCGCTTGGTGTGCAGCGGCAGGTCGGTCAGGCAGATCGCGACGTCCCACCGGGCGTCGGCGCGCCGGCGGGCGAGATCGTCGAGCAGCGCCTCGACGCCGCCGTCGCGGCGCGGTGCCACTTCACCCCAGCCTGCCCGGACGGTCCACCGCACCTGCTGGTCCACCTGCTCGGCGAGCCGGTCGGCCAACTCGGCGGCGAGCCGCGCGACCACCTGCGCCGGATAGTCCGGCGGGGTCGCCACGAGTCCGACGACGATCTCCGGCCGATGCTCACTGATGGCCATGAGCGCTCCTCGCCGGTAGCCGGGTGGATTCCGTGACCGAATACCCACAGTCGCGCGGCACATGCGTCGTGTATCGGGTGATGAAGATCTGGACGCGGCAGGTGAGGGGTACGTGTCCACAGCGGGCACCGAGTCGCCGCTGCGGCGTTGATCCGGCGATGCTTGTCGAGGGAAGGGCGCCGCGAGATGGCGGCCCATGGCGCGCACGCTTGGCCACCGCATCGTCGGGCTTGTGGTTGTTTCATGCTGAGCGCTTGGTGGGGACCCCTTGGTCGGTGGGCAAGGTGTAGCGCCGGGTGGGGTCGAGCCGGGCGACGACGCTGTCGACGCCGGTGCGGAGCGAAGGGGTGGCCAGGGTGTGCCGGAGGATGTGGGCGGGCAGGGCGAGGCCGCCCGCTTGTGTAACAGCAGTCGCCGACGGCTTGGTCACGGGCGAGGGGGCCGTCGTTCGACGGCGCGCAGGTAGCGCCTCTGCTGGCGGGCGTCCAGGATGCGGGGCGCGAAGCTCGGGGATGTCGTCGCGGCGGGGCCGAGCCCGAGTTGGGTGACGACGTGTTCCGGAACGGTGAGGCAGGCGTTGACGGTGTCGGTGGTGCGAGAGCGCGGCGGGTTTCGCCGTCCAGCGGCCCCGTGCCAGGGCCGCGCTGTAGGCGGCGTGGACCGCGGGCGGCGGGCAGGCCGAGCTGTTGCGCGTGCCCTGGGGCGACTTCAACTGCCT
Source organism: Nonomuraea sp. NPDC054003 (assembly GCF_055585125.1). Classification (NCBI taxonomy): domain Bacteria; kingdom Bacillati; phylum Actinomycetota; class Actinomycetes; order Streptosporangiales; family Streptosporangiaceae; genus Nonomuraea; species Nonomuraea sp. NPDC054003. Next base: position 28,432 of record NZ_JBVJKR010000027.1, on the reverse strand, counting down.
GCGGCTGGGCGGGGACGCCGAGCAGCGCCAGACCGACTAGGCGCGCGACCATGACCTCGAAGACGCCGGCACCTTCACGATGGACCGGCTGGTCGGCGAGGTGTCGGTCGACGAGGCGCTGCTCCTGCCGGGCGGGTCGGTGAACCCGGACAAGTTGCGGATGGAACCCCCTGCGGTGCGGTTCGTCCGGGACTTCGTCCAGTCGGGCAAGCCGGTCGCGTCGATCTGCCACGGCCCGTGGAACTTCGTCGAGGCCGACGCCGCGCGGGGCCGCCGGCTGACCTCGTGGCCGAGCGTGCGCACCGACCTGCGCAACGCCGGGGCCGAGGTGGTCGACGAGCCGGTCGACACCGACGGCAACATCACCACGAGCCGGTCGCCCGACGACCTGCCGGCCTTTTGCGAGCGCATCGTGCAGGAGTTCGCCAGGGGCCCGCAGGCCACCGCCGCTGAACGTCGGGCGTGACCTCGTCGCTCACGAACGTGCGTCCGTCGCTGTCCGCGCTGGCACTGCTTTCGGAATGAGACCTGGTTGGGGGCGGGTGCCCGCGTGCCCGCTGCGAGGCCGGCCCAGGTCCAGGCGCTTGAGGATACGCCACACGCCCGACTTGCTGACGGTGGCGTCGTGGTACCGCTTCAGGTACAGCGCGACCACGATCTTCACGCGGCGATCTCGGCGATCTCGACGTCGGTGGCGTTCGGGCTCGTCCTGGGCCGCTTGGAGCGCGTCCGCAGGCCGTCGATGCCCTCGGCTCGGCAGCGCCGGTACCAGATGGAGTAGACCTGCCGGTTGATGCCGACGTACCGGCACGACATGGCGACGTTGCCGGTGACCTCCCTGCATGCCGGGTGACTGCCAGGCGCCGCTTGGCCTCTTGATCGAGCGGCGGGCTGGGCTCATGGGACCTGGGCCGGAGGCAGGGCCCCCTGGCGTCGTCCAGCCCGTCGTGGACGGCCATCCAGACGACCTGCGCCTTTAGTGCCTGAATCCGCTGGTGTCATCCGTTTTGTCAGGGGCAAGGGGCGGTGGACGCGGGGCGTCAGCAGACCGGGGGCCGCCCGCACATACCACCAGAACCTGCGTTAGGACGCATGATGACCGACAAACTCGCCCGTGCGCTCGGGTGGACCAGCCTCGCGCTGGGCGCGGTGCAACTGGCGGCACCACGGGCCGTGACCCGCCTGTGCGGCGTCGACGACGCGCCAGGGGCCACGACCGTCGCCAGGCTCGTCGGCGGGCGCGAGCTCCTGCACGCCGCGCTGCTACTCGGCGCCAAGAACCCTGCCCAGTGGGCGTGGACCAGGGTCGCCGGCGACACAATGGACCTCGGCGTCCTGGGCAGGGCCGCCGCCGCCCGCACCGGCGCCCGCCGCACCCGCGCGCTGGCCGCGCTCGGCGCCGTCGCCGGGCTCACCGCCCTGGACGCCGCCTGCGCCCGGGGCGGCACTGCCAAGACCAAGGGTCCGCTGCAGGTGCGCGCCTCCATCACCATCAACAAGCCGCGCGAGGACGTCTACCGCTTCTGGCGGGAGCTGGAGAACCTGCCCTCGTTCATGGTCCACCTGGACTCGGTGCGCACCATCAATCAGCGCCGCTCCCGCTGGAAGGTCAAGGGCCCGATCGTCGACCTGGAGTGGGAGGCCGAGATCATCGACGAGCGGGCCGGCGACCTGATCGCCTGGCGCTCGGTGCCCGGCACCGGCATCTCCACCGCCGGCCTGGTCAGCTTCACCGACGGCCCCGGTGGGCGGGGCACCGTCGTGGACGTCTCGCTGGAGTACGGCGCGCCCGGCCGCCGGCTCGCCGCCGTCGCCCGTATGTTCGGCGAGCACCCCGAGCAGCAGGTCCGCGACGACCTGCGTCGCTTCAAGCAGGTCATGGAGACCGGCGAGGTGGTCCGCTCCGAGGGCAGCCCCGAGGGCCACCGCGCCCGGCGCCAGCTCCATCAGCGTCCCGCACAGCCGATCGGAGGACGGGCATGAAGGCCAACGTGTGGGCGGGCCGCAACCGCCTGGAGATCCAAGACGTTCCGGACCCGCAGATCCTCAACGCGCGTGACGCGATCGTCCGCGTCTCATCGACCGCGATCTGCGGCTCCGACCTGCACCTCGTGGACGGCTACATCCCGACCGTCAAGAAGGGCGACGTGCTCGGCCACGAGTTCATGGGCGAGGTCGTCGAGGTCGGCCCCGGCGTGCACAACCTGCACCCCGGGGACCGCGTGGTGGTGCCGTTCCCGATCGCCTGCGGCGCCTGTTTCGCCTGCGAGGCCGAGCTGTACTCGGTGTGCGAGAACTCCAACCCTAACGCGGGCATGGCCGAGAAGCTGATGGGCCACGCGCCCGCCGGTATCTTCGGCTACTCCCACATGCTGGGCGGCTTCGCCGGCGGGCAGGCCGAGTACGTGCGCGTGCCGTTCGCCGACGTCGGCCCCATCAAGGTCGAGGACGACCTGCCAGACGAGAAGGTGCTGTTCCTGTCGGACATCTTTCCGACGGGCTTCATGGGTGCGGAGATGTGCGACATCAAGCCGGGCCAGACCATCGCGATCTGGGGCGCGGGCCCGGTCGGGCAGTTCGCCGCGGCCAGCGCGTTCCTGCTCGGCGCGGACCGGGTCATCGTCATCGACCGCTTCCCGTACCGGCTGCGGCGGGTCCAGCGCACCGGCGCCGAAGTCCTCAACTACGAGGAGGTGAACGTGCTGGAGGCGCTGCGCGACATGACCGGCGGGCGCGGCCCCGACGCCTGCATCGACGCCGTCGGCATGGAGGCCCACCACCCGACTTCGGCCATGTACGCCTATGACCGCACCAAGCAGGCCGCCCGGATGGAGACCGAGCGCCCCTACGTGCTGCGCGAGGCCATCATGGCCTGCCGCAACGGCGGCGTGGTCTCCGTCATCGGCGTCTACGGCGGGTTCGTCGACAAGTTCCCGATGGGCACTGTCATGAACCGTTCGCTGACCATCCGCACCGGCCAGTGCCACGTGCAGCGCTACACCGAGCCGCTACTGCAGCGGATCCGCGCGGGCGAGATCGACCCGAGCTTCGTCATCTCGCACCGCATGCCGCTCAGCGAGGCGCCGCGCGGGTTCGAGCTGTTCAAGAACAAGCAGGACGAGTGCAACAAGGTGGTTCTCACTCCGTAAGCCTGCCTTCGCGGCCAGAGCCGCCGTCGGCGGGGTTGTGGCGGCGGTGCCACAGAGGCATCTCCAGGGTGTCCAGTGCCAGGTCGGTGCGTAGATGAGTAGCCAACTGCCAGCCGACCACCTGCGCGAGTACACATCGATGACGAAGGCTGCGTACACCCAGCCTCTCCAGGTGCGGATGTAGGTCAGGTCCGCCACCCATAACCGGTTCGGCGCCGGCGCGTGGAAGTCCCGTGCGACCAGATCATCGGGCCGGTGTGTGTCCGGGCCGGGCTGGGTGGTGCAGGTGGTCTTGCCGCGCACAAGGCCCTGTAAGCCCAGTTCGCGTATCAGCCGACGAAGCGGTGCAGCCATTCGTTCTTGATCGCGGCGAAGAACGACTCGGCCATCGCGTTGTGCGGGTACCTGAGCTGGGCAGATGATGGACGGCACCGCACCGGACCGGGAGATTCACGCGTGCCAAACCGAGGGTATGGGCCACCCTGACCACGGTCGCAACACACCCAGCACGATCCCAGGTACAGCTCATGAACAATCCAACGGACAGATCAGGTGCGCCCGGACCTCCATCTCCGGCCGAGGCCGTGGCACACGAGGTCGCCCACAAGCCGGGCAACAGCAGGCTGCTGGCCATGCTGGTCGCTGCCGAGCACGGGATCCTCTATCTGGTGTCGTTCGCGCTGCTGGCTCTGGGCGTCGGCATTCTCGCCCTGATGACCCTCACGGTCGTTCAAGGAGGGGCGTCTGGGGCTGAGAAAATCATCGTCATCCTGGAAGAGCTGCTCCTCGTGCTGATCGTGCTGGAGATCTTCGTGACGGTGCAGACCCACCTCGCGGGCGGCCGCCTGCATCTGGAACCGTTCATCATTGTCGGCATCATCGCGATCATCCGGCACATCCTGTCGGTGGTCGTCCGGCTGACTATCCCTGTGAACCCGGCAGAGAGCCGCCAGCAGCTCACAGAGCTTGTCATCTACACGGCGAGCGCCTTCATGCTGGTCGCGGCGCTGGCGCTGGCGCGATGGTCGCAGCGGTGGCCCACCCGTCCGCCGTCGGGCGCGCGCCGCGACTCCAGCGCTTCCGGATGAGGACTGACCGATCCTCGCCGTCAGTCCTCCTCCCTCCGTACCTGGTCCGGACGCTTGTCCGGGCGCAGCCCGCGCCAGCTCGGATGCCGCAGACGGCCGTCTGCCGTCCACTCCGTGTACTGCACCTCGCCCACCAGGGCGGGATCGACCCATCGCGCGTCGCGCGCGTGCGGGCGCGGCAACTCCTCGTCGAACGGGCTGTCCGGCCGCTCGTACGGCGCCAGTCGGGCCGCGAGATCCCGCAGCATATCGTCTGTGAAGCCCGTGCCTACATTCCCCACGTAGACCAGCCGTCCCGCATCGTCGTACACGCCGAGGAGCAGTGATCCGATCATGTCAGCGCGTCTGCCCGCGCCTGATCTCCACCCGCCCACGACCACCTCCTGGGTGCGGAAGTTCTTCACCTTCACCCAGTGGCGGCTGCGCCGTCCCGGCTCGTAAGTCGATGCCAGCCGCTTGGCGACCACGCCTTCCAGCAGGCGTTCGCGGCTCCTCCGGAACGCCGCGGCCCCGTCGCCGACGCTGTGGGGCGGGACGCTCCACCGTTCTCCTGCCGCCACGGTCGTTGAAAGCAGTTCTCTGCGTTCCGCGTACGGCAGGTCGATGGTGGAGAAGTCGTCCACGTGCAGGACATCGAAGATCAGATAGGAGACCGGCGTCGACCGAGCCAATGCCGCGACTCTACTCGGATCCCGCTGGTGGATGCGCGGTTGTAGCGCGGTGAAGCTCGGCACGCCCCGGTGGTCGAGTGCGACGATCTCCCCGTCGAGCACCGCGGGGCCGCGTACGGCGGTCGGGAGCGGTCCGAGTTCCGGATAGGCGGCCGTGACGTCGAGGCCGTTGCGTGAGAACAGCCGGAGCGCGGCGCCGTCCACGTAGCCGAGCGTCCGTGCACCGTCCCACTTCATCTCGTAGCCGAACAGCCGGTCCTCGGCCGGCGGCGGCAGCCGCCCAAGCCGCGCCAGCATCGGCGAGTACTCCGGAAGGTCCCCCATGAGGAGGTCATACCCAAGTGCGAAACGCGCTCCTGTGACATCGTGGTTCAGACGAGGGCTCACTGGGAGCGCCCCGAACGACGGCTCCTCTCCTAGCGGCGGTTGTCGACCTCGGTCGTGTCGGGGGTTGTGGTGGACATGGCTGTCGGGATCGCGGGTGCCGCCGACTTGTCCGTACCGGTCTCTTGGATCGTCGCCTAGAGCCTCGTCCTGACCTGGGTATGGCGCATCGGCTTGCGGCAGGATCAGTGCATCGCTGAGGAGGAGGACCGTACGCACTTCACGGCCACGGGGTCCTGACCGTCGTGCATCGACTGTGGGAGCGGGTGCCCGGCCATGGGAGCAGGCAGGAGGCACGCGAACATGCGGCACTGTTCAACCTCCCCACCGTTCACAGTGGTCATGGGCATGTTCACCTCCTACGCGGCCCAGTTCGCGATCGTGTTGCTCGCCTCCCTCGCCCTCACCACCGGGAGCGTGCTGGACCATGCCGTCGGCCTGGCCGACTACCTGCAGCTGTTGTGGATGGCGGCTTCGATGGCTCTAACGGCAGGCGCGCTTGGAGCGGTCTTGGAGAACGACACGGTTGCGCGAAGCCGGGTGGTGCAGGGCGGCGCGGAAGCGGCCCGGTCCCCACGTGCGGCCGTGGACGCGCTTGGCGAGGGTGTCGCGATCCGCAGGGCCGTGCGTGATGCTCCAGCGCGTGAGCCACCTCGTCGATCTCCCGATCGAGGGTTTCCTCGGCGATGGCGGCGTACCGGCTGGCCGTCCCACTGATGCCGATCGCGCCTGGCGAGTACAGCCTGGTCCCGGGACCTGGGCGAAAGCGTCGGGCTCCTGCGCTCTCCAACGTCCTTCGGCGTTCGCTGCGCAGGCGGGCCCGCTCCCTGCGCTCCGCCGCCTCGCGCCTGCCCTCGATGCTCAGGCCATACTCGTGCTCGGCCCGGAGGTGGCCATGGCTGCCGCTCCGATGAAGAACCCGATCGCAGCGCCAAACGGTACGCCTCCGCCGAGGATGCCCGCCGCTACGCCGAGGCCTTCGATAAAGAGGACCGAGACGATCTCGGCAGGCGAACTCCTCTGGTGGGACTCCTCCCGCTCCGGCTCATCCGCGCCCTGCGCCGACGGCAAAGACCTGACCGCTAGGGCAGCACCGAAGCCAGGTCCTTCGGCATGCTGGATTTCACGTCCTCCCACTCGCCGTCGGAAATGTGCTTCCTGAGCGCCTGCAACACCGTCTTGACGAGATCTTCCGTACTCTCCTGGACTTCGAAGTCCACCCCGCTTGACACACGGTCGAGGAACTTCTCGCGGTTGAGCTTCACCGGAACCGCGCCCGGGCGCCAGCCGTCGTAATAGAGACCGCGGATCAGCAGCGGCAACTGGGCGGCGAGGTGCGCGCTCTCCTCGACGGACAGCCGGTCGCGCAGCGCGTGAAGCACCGCCCGGAGGGCGGCGTAGGATCGGTTCCGGTGCTCAGCAGACCAACCGTGCGCCTCTTCGATCTCCCGCAGGACCCGGTTCGTCTTGTCCACCGTCCGGTTGAACGGCGCATAACCGGTCTCCGCCATCTCGTCCACCCCTTCGCGTTCTCTTGCGGCACTACAACCCTGGCTCCAGCCGCCCCCGAACCACATCCCCAGGACATGTAGTGCACCGAGGACAAAAGATCTCGACAGGCATGGGATTCGCTGCTCCGGCGCCGGAAAGTGCTCGATTGGGGGGGACGAGATGCGGGGACGCGATCGGGAATGGAGCCAGGTCGAGGGGCTATTTCGTACGCTGGAACAAGGCGGGACCGGCACGCTACTCGTAGACGGTGAACCCGGGGTGGGCAAGAGCAGGCTGCTGAACGAAGCCGCCGATGCCGCTCCCCACCACGGCATCGGCGTGATCCGCGGCAGCGTGGAGGAGCTCGGCGAACTCGTTTCGTGCGGCTTCTTGCTGGAAGCCCTCGACCTCCCGTTCGAGGCAGAGTCCGTCGGCTCACCGGCGCACCTGCTGGACCGCCTGACGAAGGGCTTCCTAGAGCGGGCCGGAGCGCCGGTGCTGGCCGTGTTCGACGACCTGCACCGGGCCGAACCTGCGACGCTGCGGACCGTCCGTCTCCTACACGACCGGCTGACGACCCAGCCCGTCGGCTGGCTGCTGAGCGGCTCGACCGCCGGGAACGACGCCCGGGCCGCCTGCTTGTTCGGCCTCCTGGAGCGGAACGGCGCCGCGCGGGTGACGCTCGCGCCGCTCTCGCCGGAAGCCGTCGCGGAGCTGGCAGCGGACATGCTCGGGAGGCCGCCCGATCCGACGACGCGTGCGCTGGTGGCCGGTGCCGGGGGCAATCCTCTGCTGATCACCGAGTTGCTTGCCGGCCTGCGCGTCGAAGGCCGCCTCGACGCGTCCTGTGGTGCCATGTCACGTGCCCATTTGCCCGCCCGGCTGCGAATGGTGGTGCGACGCTGGACCGATGCCCTGGGCGGGGAGGCCAGAAGCCTGGTGGAGACGGTCGCCGTGCTCGGTGGGCCGCTACCGATCGAGCAGGCCGCGTCGCTGCTCGGCACCACACCGGCCGGCTTGCTCTCCGCCATCGAGGAAGCCACGGCGGCGGGCATTCTCGACGTCACGGGGCGTGGGCTCGCCTTCCGCTACGAGCTGATCGGGACCGCTACCGCCACATGGGTTCCTCCGCCAATACGGGATGCACTGCTGAGCCAGTCCGGCGCTCTCACAGACCTCGAACCGGCGGGCACCCCTTTCACCGCTTCGGCCGCTGCCGTCCACGCGGCGGTCGCCGATGGGCGGCTGGAGGAGGCCGAGAACATGGTCCAGGAACGTCTCGCCGGCAATCGCTCCGCACAGAACGTGGCGGAACTACGATGCCTGCTCTCGGACATCATGTACCGGACCGGCAGGGGCGACGAGGCGATCCACGAGGCCGACAGCGTGCTGGCCCTCCCGGCCCGCTGGCATCACGTGCGTGACCGCGCGGTCGTCGTGAGGCTGTACGCCATGACACGCCTGCAAGACGACTACGTACGGGCGTACGCGGATGAGATCATCGACGGCGAATCCGGGCACGGTCCAACCGTCATGGTGGCCGCGCTGACCGCCCTCGCCACGATCGAGCGGGACGAGGGCAGGCTCTCCAACGCCGTTGCACTGGCCGAGGACGCCTGGCGGCTGGCCAGCGAGGACCGACCGGACGAACGCCGCTACGAGGCCTGTCTCACCATCGCGGCGATGCTCATCGATGTGCGCCGCCTCGACGAGGCGCGGGCAATGCTCCAGCAGGCACGCACGGACATGCTCGCTCATGACCATCTGGCCTGGGTAGCGGACGTCGCGGCATTGGAGGCTCGCGCCGAGTTCGCCGCGGGCCGGTTCGACGGTGCGATCACCGAAGGGAGGAGAGCCCTGAGCCTCGCCGCCGTTCACAACATCCCGCTGGCAGCCGAGGTGGCCAGCGGCATGCTCGCCGCCGTCGCTCTCCGGCGGGGCGACCTGCGAGAAGCGACGCGACGTGTCGCGGCCCCCGCTGAGGGATCGAGCGAAGCGCGTGCGCGGCACGCGCTGCTGGCAGCCCAGGTCACCGAGGCGCGCGACGGCCCTCGGAGCGCGATGACCTTGCTCACGAGTCTCTGCGGCCCGCTGCGGCAGCCGTCTTCGCTGCTCGCCATGGATCCGACGGTGAGCGCGTGGATGGTCCGGGTCGCCATGGGCGCGGGAGACCGTGCAACGGCCGAGTCCATCGTCACCATGGCGGAGTCCCTCAGCCAAGCCAGCTTGGGATTTCCGATGTTGGCCGCGTCCGCCGCGCACGCCCGGGGCCTGCTCGACGGCGATCGCGAGGCCCTCACCCGCGCTGCCGAGCAGATCGAGGACATATGGGCGCGGGCCTCGGCCGAGGAGGATCTTGGCGTGCTGCTGAAGGCCGTCGGGGAGCAGCAGGAGGCGATCACCAGTTTGGATCGAGCCTTGGCGATCTACCATGACATCGGGTCCACCAGGGATGCGGCACGCATCCGCCGCAAGCTGCGCGGCATGGGAGTGCGCCGCCGCCACTGGCACAACACTCCGCGGCCCGCTTCCGGCTGGGACAGCCTTACGGAAACCGAGGATGCCGTCGCCCTGCTCGCCGTCGACGGACATACCAACCGGCAGATCGCCGAGCAGATGTTCCTCAGCGTCCATACAGTCGCGTTCCATCTGCGGCACGTCTACCGCAAGCTGAACATCGGCTCCCGCGTCGAGCTCACACGCCTCGCGGTGGCGCAGGAACGGGTCGGCCCCGACCGGTCGCACGATGAGAGCGAAAACTGAGCCGCCGAAACTACACGAGTTGGGGATGTGACAGCCCAGCGCGCCGACAAGAGTCAGAACTGTAAATACCGACCCCGTACCTCCATCCCAGGAGGGGAGACCGATGGCACTGCTGGCAATGCGCCGCAGGGGCGGCGAGACATACCCGATGCGCGAGTTCGAGGACGTCTACGACCGGCTGGGGCAGCTGATGAATGCAGCCCTGGGAGAGTTCGCCGAAGAGAGGCCCACAGGCGTATGGACTCCCACGGCCGACATCTCGGAGACCGAGGACTCGTATGTCGTGGAGGTCGACGTCCCCGGCGCGAAGAAGGACGAGATAGACGTTCAGCTCTCCGAGCGCGAACTGATCGTCACCGGGCAGATCGAGGAGCACGAGAGTCAGCGGCGGCACCGCAAGACGCGCAAGACCGGCAGGTTTGAGCTGCGCACGCTGCTCCCGGGGGAGGTCGACGCCGAGCGGGTCGAGGCGCGCCTGTCCGACGGCGTGCTCACCATCACCGTTCCGAAGGCGGCGGCTGCCAAGCCCCGGCACATCGAGGTGACCGCCTGAGGCGGGGAAAGGAGCAGCCGTGACCGTCGCGCCGACCGGTTCCATCACGGCCAACAGGGAACGGCTCGCCACTTACCACACGTACCAGGAGGCGCAGAAGACAGTCGACTACCTGTCGGATCACGGCTTCCCCGTGCATGGGACATTGATCGTGGGCGTGGGGCTGCGCTCGGTGGAGCACGTCGTCGCACGGATGACGTACCTCCGCGCGGCCGGCTGGGGCGCGCTGAGCGGAGCCTGGTTCGGCCTCCTCATCGGCCTGTTCTTCGGGATCTTCGCGACTACGGCCGCGTCCATGGTCGCCCTGGTCCTGTGGGGACTGCTGGGCGGCGCGGTCGCCGGGGCGATCTTCGGCCTGATCGCGCACGCGGCACACGGCGGCCGAAGGGACTTCATCTCCGAGACCGGCCTAGTGGCTGACAAGTACGAGGTCCTCGTCGACTCCGAGCACGCGGCCAGGGCCCAAGAGCTTCTCCGGAAGGCGAACGAGCAATGGCGAAAGCAGTAGGCATCGATCTTGGTACCACGAACTCGGTGATCGCCGCCACGGTGGACGGTCACCCCACGGTGATACCCAACGCTGAAGGCTCCCGGACGACGCCGTCCGTGGTGGCGTTCACCGATCAGGGCGAACGGCTGGTCGGCCAGCTGGCCCGCCGCCAGGCCATCCTCAACCCGAAAGGAACGATCTATTCCGCCAAACGCTTCATCGGCCGACGCTACGACGAGATCCAGAGCGAGCAGCACGCCGTCTCCTTCGACGTCGTGGAGGGGCCCCAGGGAGCCGTGCGCTTCCAGGTCGGCGACAAGCAGTATGCGCCGGAGGAGGTCTCTGCGCTGGTCCTGCGTAAGCTGGCCGCCGACGCGGCGAAGTACCTCGGCGAGAAGGTGACCGAGGCGGTCGTCACCGTTCCGGCGTACTTCAACGACGCCCAGCGCCAGGCGACCAAGGACGCGGGGCGCATCGCGGGGCTCGAGGTGTTGCGGATCATCAACGAGCCGACCGCCGCCGCCCTGGCGTACGGGCTGGACAAGAAGTCCAACGAGACCGTGCTGGTCTTCGACCTGGGCGGTGGCACCTTCGACGTCAGCATCCTGGACATCGGCGAGGGGGTCGTCGAGGTCCGTGCCACCTCCGGCGACGGGCATCTCGGCGGCGACGACTTCGACCGCAGGATCGTCGACCACCTGGCCGACGAGTTCCAGCGGGACCAGGGCATCGACCTGCGCAACGATCCGCAGGCTCTGCAGCGCCTCTTCGAGGCGGCGGAGAAGGCCAAGGTCGAGCTCTCCGAGGTCACCCAGACCACGGTCAGCCTGCCGTTCATCACGGCGGACGCCTCCGGACCCAAGCATCTCAACACCGCGCTCATGCGGGCCACCTTTGAGAAGATCACCACCGACCTCGTCGAACGCTGTATCCATCCCGTCGAGCAGGCGATGGAGGACGCCAAGCTCAGGCCCGCGGACATCGACGAGGTCATCCTCGTCGGCGGATCCACCCGGATCCCTGCTGTCCAGAACCTCGTCCGCAGGCTCACAGGCGGCAAGGACCCCAACATGACGGTGAACCCGGACGAGGTGGTCGCCATCGGAGCGGCGATCCAGGCGAGCATCATCAAGGGCGAGGTGCAGGACGTCGTGCTGCTCGACGTCACACCGCTCTCACTCGGTGTCGAGACGCTGGGCGGGCTCATGACCAAGGTCATCGAGCGCAACACCACTATCCCGGCCCGCCGGACCGAGACGTTCTCTACGGCGGAGGACAACCAGAGCGCCGTGGACGTCGTGGTCCTGCAGGGTGAGCGGGAGCGCGCCGCCGACAACCGGGTGCTCGGGCGTTTCCGTTTGGAGAACATCCGGCCCGCGCCGCGGGGGGTGCCGCAGATCGAGGTCACCTTCGACGTCGACGCCAACGGCATACTCAACGTTTCCGCCCGGGACAAGGACACCGGGGCCGAGCAGCGGATCACCATCAGCGAGAGCTCCAACCTGGACAAGTCGGAGATCGAGCGGATGGTGGCGGACGCCGAGCAGCACCGTGACGAGGACACCAGGCTCCGAGAGACCATCGACGCTCGCAACGAGCTGGACTCGGTCGCCTACCAGGTGGAGCGCCGGCTACAGGAGCTCGGGGACACCGTACCCGTGCACGAGAAGGCACGTGCGGAGCAGCTCATCGAGGAAGCCCGCCAGGCGATCAAGGAAGAGGCGCCGATCGACCGGCTGCGGTCACTCAGTGGCGAACTACAGCAGGTGTACCACGGACTCGGCGCCGCCGGTGGCCGGCCAGAGACGCCTGGGGTGCCTCCCCAGGCCCGGGAGGAAAGCGCCCCGGGCGCCGACGAGGACGTAATCGACGCGGAGTTCTCCACCTCGGAGCCCGATTGACATGAACGAGAACGTACCCGATGTCCGGAAGGAACCCCGTGAAGAGAGTGCCGCCGCATCTGCGGAGACAGACGCCAAACTCGCGGAGCTGGAGGACCGGTGGCTTCGCGCCGTCGCGGACTTGGATAACCTCCGCAAGCGGATCGCCCGCGACAACGAGCGGCTGCGGGCCGAGGAACGCGCCAGGGTCGCCGCCGCGTGGCTGCCTGTCCTGGACAATCTCGAGCTCGCGCTGAGCCATGCGTGCCGCGACGACGACGCGAAGGCGGTGCTCGACGGTGTGCGAGCGGTGCGCGACCAAGCCGTCGCCGTCCTGTCCAACCTGGGCTACCCACGACAGGACGAGACGGGCGTTATCTTCGACCCGGCGCGCCACGAGGCGGTGGCAGCCGTCGAACGGGCCGATGTCGAGCCTGGCAACGTCGTGGAAGTGCTGCGGCCCGGCTACGGCGAGGGTGAGCGGCAACTGCGGCCCGCAAGAGTCGCCGTCGCGAAGAAGGCGGGATGATGGCCACACGGCGGGACTTCTATGAGGTGCTCGGCGTGGACAGGAACGCCGACGCGGACGAGATCCAGCGCGCTTACCGCAAGCTTGTGCGCGCCTACCACCCGGACGTCAACAAAGATCCGGGGGCAGAGGACAGGTTCAAAGAGATCTCGGAGGCCTACGCTGTGCTTTCTGATCCCGAGCAGCGTCGCCGCTACGACGCTTTCGGCCACGATTTCCGCCAGGTGCCGCCCCACGTAGATCCCGCGGACTACGCCCGCGCAGGCACGCGCGCTTCGGGCGGCACCTGGCGGTCGTCACCGGCCGAAGGCTTTGGGTTCGGCACAGACGTTGACCTGGACGACCTGCTCAGCGGCATGTTCGGCGGCCGTGGCAGGCAGCGCTGGGGCCCTGTGCCCGGTGCGGACCAGGAGGCGCAGCTCACGCTGACCGTCGAGGAGGCCTACCGCGGCGGCCGTCGCGGAATCACACTGCCCGGTGGCAGGCGCCTGGACGTCACGATCCCGCCGGGGGTCACGAACGGGCAGCGCATCAGGCTCGCCGGGCAGGGCGGGCGAGGAAGCGACGGAGCGCCGGCAGGCGATCTGCACCTGATCGTGCAAATCGCCGACCATCCCCGGTATCGCGTGGAGGGCCGCGACATCCACACCGCCCTGCCACTCGCTCCTTGGGAGGCGGCACTGGGCGCTACGGTGCCCATCGACACACCAGGCGGCGAGGCGAAGCTGAAAGTGCCGCCGGGCACGTCCAGCGGCCGTCGCCTGCGCTTGAGAGGGCGCGGCATGCGCAACCCGAGCGGCCCCGCGGGTGACTTCTTCGCCGAAGTCAGGATCATGGTGCCGGCCACGCTCACCGACGAGGAACGACGCCTGTTCGAGCAGCTCGCTGCCGCATCGCGGTTCGACCCGAGGAGGCGCTCGTGATCTACGCATTGGTACGCCCGGCCCGGCTGGACCTCGATTCCTACGCGCGGGTCACGGGGCTGCACCCGGAGATCGTCCGCCGGCTGGTAACGCTCGGACTGCTGGAGCCGGACAGGGATGCCAGGGGGGAGCTGTGCTTCACCCCCTCCCAGGTCATGGCGGCCGCCCGCATTCAGCGGCTGCACGAGGGCCTGTCCATCAACTACGCCGCGATCGGCGTAGTGATCGACCTCCTCGACCGGATCGCGGAACTCGAGACCGCCCTGCGCGGCCCTTCGCCACGACGCTAGGGGGACTGGAATGGACCCGAACAAGATGACGCAGAAGTCGCAGGAGGCCCTGCACGACGCCCAGACCAAGGCGCTGCGGCACGGTCACACCGAGGTCGACGGGGAGCATCTCCTGCTGGCCCTGCTCGACCAGCCCGATGGGCTGACACCTCGGCTGCTGCAACAAGCAGGTGCCGACACGCAACGTCTTGGCGCCGATCTAGAAGCGGAGCTGACGCGCCGTCCCAAGGTCAGCGGCCCAGGCACCGCCCCTGGCCAGGTGTTCCTCACTCAACGCCTGGCCCGGCTGCTCGACGCCGCGGACCGGGAGGCGAGCCGGCTCAAGGATGAATACGTTTCGGTCGAACACCTGCTGTTGGCCCTGATCGAGGAGGGCTCCACGACTGCGGCAGGACAGCTGCTGCACGGCCAGGGTGTGACCCGGGACCGGTTCCTGGAGGCGCTCACCGCCGTCCGGGGCAACCAGCGGGTCACCTCGGCCATGCCCGAGGTAGCCTACGAGGCGCTGGAGAAGTACGGGCGCGACCTGGTCGCCGACGCCCGGGCGGACAAGCTCGACCCGGTGATCGGCCGTGACGAGGAGATCCGGCGGGTGATCCAGATCCTGTCCCGCAAGACCAAGAACAACCCGGTCCTGATCGGCGATCCCGGCGTCGGTAAAACGGCCGTCGTCGAGGGGCTGGCCCAGCGCATCGTCCGCGGCGACGTGCCCGAGGGGTTGCGTGACAAGACCATCTTCAGCCTGGACATGGGCTCGCTCGTGGCGGGAGCCAAGTACCGCGGGGAGTTCGAGGAACGCCTCAAAGCCGTGCTGAACGAGGTGAAGGCGGCGGAGGGGCGGATCCTGCTGTTCGTGGACGAGTTGCACACTGTGGTCGGTGCCGGGGCGACCGAGGGTGCCATGGACGCGGGCAACATGCTCAAGCCGATGCTGGCCCGGGGCGAGTTGCACATGATCGGCGCGACCACGGTGCAGGAGTATCGCCAGCACATCGAGAAGGACGCCGCCCTGGAGCGGCGGTTCCAGCCGGTACTGATCGACGAGCCCTCGGTCGAGGACGCTGTGTCGATCCTGCGCGGCCTGCGCGAGCGGCTGGAGGTCTTCCACGGGGTGAAGATCCAGGACAGCGCGCTCGTCGCCGCGGTCACGCTGAGCCACCGCTACATCGCCGACCGGTTCCTGCCGGACAAGGCCATCGACCTGGTCGATGAGGCGTGCGCGATGATCCGTACCGAGATCGACTCCATGCCGGCCGAGCTCGACGCGCTCACCAGGAAGGTAATGCGGCTGGAGATCGAGGAGGCCGCGCTGGCCAAGGAGGACGACCCCGCGAGCCGGTCCCGTCTGGAAGAGCTACGCAAGGAGCTGATCGCCTCGCGTGCCGAGGCCGAGGCGATGCGGGCACAGTGGGAGGCCGAGCGGTCGGCCCTGCGCAAGGTGCAGAGCCTGCGGCAGGAGCTGGAGAGCGTGCGGCGGGAGGCCGAACAGGCCGAACGTGCCTACGACCTCAACCGTGCCGCCGAACTGCGCCACGGCCGGCTCCCCGAACTGGAACGCCGGCTGCACGCCGAGGAGGAGCGGCTCGGTACCCGGCAGAACGGCCACCGGCTGCTGCGCGAGGTCGTCACGGAGGACGAGATCGCGTCCATCGTCTCCCGCTGGACGGGCATCCCCGTGACTCGGCTGCAGGAGGCGGAGCGGGACAAACTGCTCAAGCTCGATCAAATCCTGCACGAACGTGTCGTCGGGCAGGTGGAGGCCGTGCGGCTCGTGGCCGACGCCGTCATCCGCGCTCGCTCCGGCATCAAGGATCCTCGGCGCCCCATCGGATCGTTCCTGTTCCTCGGACCCACCGGGGTCGGCAAGACCGAGCTCGCGAAGTCCCTCGCGGCGGCCCTGTTCGACACCGAGGACAACATGGTGCGCATCGACATGAGCGAGTACCAGGAGCGTCACACCGTCAGCCGGCTCGTCGGTGCTCCGCCGGGCTACGTCGGTTATGAGGAGGGCGGTCAGCTCACGGAGGCGGTGCGGCGCAAGCCGTACTCGGTGGTGCTGTTCGACGAGATCGAGAAGGCCCACACGGATGTGTTCAACACGCTGCTGCAAATCATGGACGACGGGCGGCTGACCGACGCGCAGGGCCGCACGGTCGATTTCCGCAACACCGTGGTCATCATGACCTCGAACATCGGCTCCCAGCACCTGCTGGACGGGGTCACCGCCGACGGGGAGATCAAGCCTCAGGCACGCGAGAGCGTGATGGGGGAGCTGCGCCGGCACTTCCGGCCCGAGTTCCTCAACCGGGTCGATGACATCGTGCTGTTCAAGCCGCTGACCGAGGCCGAGATTGAGCGCATCGTCGACCTGATGTTCACCGACATCAGAAACCGCCTGGCCAGCCGCCGGCTCACCCTGGAGGTCACCGAGGACGCACGCCGGCTCATCGCCAACCAGGGCTACGACCCCGTCTACGGTGCCCGGCCACTGCGCCGGTTCATCGCCCGCGAGGTGGAGACCAGGATTGGACGCGCCCTGCTCGCTGGCGACGTGCCCGACGGGTCGACCATCACGGTCGGTGCCGACAAGGGTGAGCTGAACGTCACCTTCTATCCGCCCAGGACCTGACATGCACACCGTGAACTGCGCCAACTGCGGCAGACCCAACAGGGTCCCGGACGCCTACCGAGGCAGGCCCCAGTGCGGGATCTGCCACCAGCCGCTGCCGTGGATCGCCGACGCTGACGACAGCACCTTCGCCGAGGTCGCCGAACAAGCCGACCTTCCCGTCCTGGTCGACTTCTGGGCACAGTGGTGCGCCCCGTGCCGGACAGTCACCCCGGCACTCGAACAGCTCGCTCGCGAGATGGCGGGACGGCTCAAACTCGTCAAAGTCGACGTGGACGGCTCTCCGGCCCTCGCCCGCCGATACACGATCACGGCCGTGCCGACACTCATGGTGCTGCACGAGGGCCGCGTCGTGGCGCAACGCGCAGGCGCGCCGCCCGCGCCGCAGTTGCGCGAGTGGGTCGAAGACACAGTAGGGGCACCGTCATGACGGCCTCGCCGGCCGACGTGGTCGAGACGCCTGACCTGTGCGGGGCCTATCCCCGGCTGGACGAGCATCAGATCGCCGAGCTGTCGCGGCCCGGCGAGCGGCGATCCGTGTCCCCGGGCGACATTCTGCACCGGGAGGGCGAGCAGCTCCGTGAGTTCATCGTGATCCTGCGGGGCAAGGTGGCCGTGGTCGAGGGGTACGGCGCGAAGGAGCGGACGATCGCCGTCCACGGCCCCGGACGATTCCTCGGCGAGCTCGGCCTCCTCACCGGCCAGGCGGGATTCGTGACCGCGGTCGTGCGGGAGCCCGGCGAGGTGCTGGCCGTGCCGGCCGACGAGATACGGACGATCGTGGCGGGCGATCCGGCGCTCGGCGACCTCATCCTGCGGTCCTACCTGACCCGCCGCACCCTGCTGATCGGTCTGGACGCCGGGTTCCGCATCATCGGCTCCCGATACTCACCCGATGCCCGGCGGTTGTGCGAGTTCGCCGCACGCAACAGGATCCCTCACCGGTGGATCGACCTGGAGGAGGACGAAGCCGCGGACGCGCTCCTGCGCGAGCTGCGCTTTTCCCCGCACGACACCCCGGTGGTGATCTGGCGCGGCGACCAGGTGCTGCGTAACCCGACCACCGCCGAACTGGCGAAGACCATCGGCCTGCTCGCCCCTGCGTCGAGCGACACCGTATGCGATGTGGTCGTCGTAGGCGCGGGACCCGCAGGCCTGGCCGCCGGCGTGTACGCGGCCTCTGACGGCCTGACAACCGTCGTGCTCGATGCCGTAGCCGCGGGCGGCCAGGCGGGCACCTCGTCCCGCATTGAGAACTATCTGGGTTTTCCTACGGGGATCTCGGGCGCCGAACTCGCCGAGCGTGCCGTCATCCAGGCAGGCAAGTTCGGCGCCCGCCTGACGGTCCCCGCCGAGGCGAGTGAGCTGGAACCGCGTGAGGGCCACTACGGCATCTTCGTGGAGGGCGAGTGCGTCGTGAAGGCCCACGCCGTGATCATCGCGACCGGCGCCCGCTATCGGAAGCTTGATGTTCCTCATCTCGATAAATTCGAAGGATCCGGCGTCTACTATGCGGCGACACCGTTCGAGTTGCGCATGTGCCGGCGATCGCCCGTGGTCGTCGTCGGCGGCGGGAACTCCGCGGGCCAGGCGGCGCTTTACCTGAACGGAAACGCGTCGTCGGTGCGCATGCTCGTGCGCGGCGGCGATGTACACGGGAGTATGTCCCGTTACCTCGCCGACGAGATCGACCGAACTCCCGGCATCGAAATCATGTACTACACCGAGGTACGCGAACTGCTCGGAGAGCGCACGCTACAGGCTGTTCGCGCGGAGAACACGCGAACAGGAGAACTCCTGGAGATCCAGACGAGCGCGCTGTTCGTTTTTATCGGAGCCGAGCCGCACACTGAATGGCTCAAGGGGACCGTCCCGCTGGACGATCGCGGCTTCGTTGTCACGGGTCAGGGCACGTCGCCCTGGGGTACCCCTCTTTCCCTGGAAACCGGACATATGGGCGTTTTCGCCGCCGGCGACGTTCGCAGCGGCTCGGTCAAGCGGGTCGCGTCCGCAGTCGGAGAAGGTGCCATGGCGGTACGCCTGGTGCACGAGAGATTCACCACCACAGGCACTCAATAGGAAGGACGGTGATCCACATGCCCGTGATCGCAGTTTCCAGATTCGAGCACTTCTTTCGCGCCGCCGCGGGACTCGACGTGGACAAGGCCGATCTCAAGCGCTACAGCGACTTCGTCAACCGCAAACTGTACGACATGCTCATTGTCGCCGAGGCCGCCGCGAAGTCGAACCGGCGCGACATCATCCAGTTCTGGGACCTGCCCATCACCAAAGGACTGCAGGAGAACATGTACGACTTCCGGGACCTGGACGAGGAACTGGACCTGACATCGATCCTGGCGGAGCTCGCGGCGCTGCCTCCGCTGGATCTGTCGCTCAGCGAAGAAACCGAGGCCCGGCTGCCGGCCGTGGCGGGTGGGCTCTCCGTGGCGCTCGCCAGGGCGATCAGGGTCATAGAGCCTGATCGTAAGAATCCGGGAAGCGGGGAGTGGACACGCACAATCCGTGTCTTCGACCTGCTGCTATGACGAGATTCGGCAGCTTTGCTGCTGCCTCTGCTCGCCACGCGATCGGATGGCGGGGCACAGGCAGGCCTGGCCCCACACCACGGGGAGGATGGGCTCGAGCGCGATGAGTAGGAGATGTGTTCGAGAAAGGAGGACGCCATGCGTCACAACGGTCTGCGTACCGCGGCGCTGCTCGGCGCCCTGTCTGCTCTGATCATCCTGGTGGGGTGGTGGCTCGGCGGCAGCACCGGAATTCAGATCGCCGTCCTGTTCGCGCTCGTCAGCAACGGTGTCGCCTACTTCTTCTCCGACAAGATCGCACTGTCGGCGATGCATGCACAGCCTGTCGGCCCCGGTGACTGGCCCGGGCTGCACCAGATGGTCCGCGAACTGTCGGAGGAAGCGCGCCAGCCCATGCCCCGGCTGTACATTTCGCCGATCCTGCAGCCGAACGCGTTCGCCACCGGGCGCAATCCGCGTCATGCCGCAGTCTGTGTGACCAGCGGGATCACCCAGTTGCTGAACGAACGCGAGTTGCGCGCTGTCCTCGGGCACGAACTGTCGCACGTCTACAACCGCGACATCCTGATCTCCTCCGTTGCGGGAGCTCTGGCCACGATGGTCACCTATCTGGCATACATGGCCGGGTTCTTTGGCGGGGGAGACGATGACGAGGGTCCCGGCTTCCTCGGGGCCCTCCTGATGATGATCCTCGGGCCGGTGGCGGCCGCGATGATTCAGATGGCCATCTCCCGGGCGCGGGAGTATCAGGCCGACGAGTCCGGTGCCCGGCTGACCCGTGACCCGATCGGGCTGGCCAGCGCGCTACGGAAGATCGATGCGGGCACCCGGCAACTGCCGCTGCCGGAGACCGGCCGGCTCTCCTCGACCTCGCATCTCATGATCGCCAACCCGTTCCGTGGCGGGGGCATCGGGAGGCTCTTCTCCACCCACCCACCGATCGCCGACCGGATCGCACGGTTGGAGGCCATGGCCGGTTACCGCCGCTGATCTGGCTGTGCTCGGGGCCGACGGGTAATTTCCCGGTGTCGGAAGGGCGAGAGCGAGGTCAGCGACGGCGAGCGTGCGCTGGACTCGCACGTCAAAAGGGGTGGCGTCGGCCCGTCCTATGACACTCTGGTGCAGGTGAGGGCAGCGTGGGAGCGTCGCGGACGGCGGATACTTTCCTTGCGGCGGGTTTTGATGTGCGTCCTGCTCGGTGCCGTGGCCGGCGGGGGCGTCGCGCTCATCGGCGCCCCTGAACTGTTCTTCTTCGTCACTTGGGATGTGGCTGTTTCCCTCGTCCTGGCGTGGGCCTGGCTGATCAGCTGGTCGCAGGACCACGAGGGGACCAAGCGCATCGCCGAACAGGAAGGTGGGACGCACACCACCGACACGGGCATCCTGATCGCTGCGGTGGCCAGTCTCGCGGCTGTCGTGGCGGCCCTCCTCCGCCCGGGCAGCGATCAGGACCCTGTTGCCGCAATCGCGGTGATCTTGAGTTTGGTGACCGTGGTCCTGTCCTGGACTTTGACGAACACCGTTTTCGCCCTCAAGTACGCACGCTTGTACTATGTCGAAGTTGAGGGAGGCATCGACTTCCGGCAGGAGCAGCCGCCGAGCTATAGCGACTTCGCCTACACGGCGTTCACCGTGGGGATGGCTTACGGAGTATCGGACAATGTGCTGGCCAGCACCCGCATCCGGAAAGTCGCCTTCGGGCACGCCCTGCTTTCCTACCTTTTCGGCACCGTCGTTATCGCGGTGTCGGTCGGTCTCCTCGCCGATCTGGGGCAGCGATGAGCCTGTGTCGATGCCTGACGATCTCGAACAGGTCACCCTGGAGCGTCGAGACAGTACTGGACGAGGCTGGTTCGCCCAGGTAGTACGAGGCGCGGTTCCTGCGTCCCTCGGGTTCAACGGACACAGGGCATGCTTTGGGCCTCCGAGGGGGTGGCACGGGGCAGGGAGATGGTCATGAGACGAAGAACCCGCGTCGTGATCGTGGGAGCCGGTTTCGCCGGGCTGGCCGCGGCGCGAACGCTGGCCAAGGCAGGTGCGCTGGTCACGCTGATCGACCACAACCCGTACTCGACCTTCCAGCCCTTGCTCTACCAGGTGGCTACGGCCGGGATGAGCATGTCCGACGTGTCATACCCCATCAGGACCTACGCCGCCAGGTGGCCGAACGTGCGCGCCCGCCGCGGTGCACTAAGCAAGGTGCTGCCCGAGAAGCGGCGCGTGGAGTTGGATGACGGAAGCACGCTGGACTACGACTTTCTCGTGCTGGCCACCGGTGTGACCACCAACTGGTACGACGTGCCGGGCGCGCCGGAGAACGCACAGCCGCTTTATTCGCTCAACGACGCGGCAGCGTTGCGGCGGCGGCTCCAGCACTGTCTGGAGGACGCGGTGGCGGGCCGGCGCGACAGCGTCCATGTCGTGGTGGTGGGCGGGGGCTCGACCGGGGTCGAGATTGCCGGGACGCTGGCCGAGCTGCGGCGGCGCACGCTGCCGCTGACGCATCCCGAGATTCGTCCCGACCAGACGAGCGTGACGCTGGTGGAGCGCTTCGACTTCGTGCTGGCGCCGTACAGGCCGCGGCTGCGGAATGCGGCGGCAGCCGCGCTGCGCAAGCGAGGGGTGCGGCTGCGGCTGGGCGCCACCGTGGCATCCGTGGAACCGGATGCGGTGGGGATCGTCGACGGGACGTACGTGCCGAGCGACGTGACCGTGTGGGCGCTCGGCGTGACTGCGCCCGCCTACGTGGCGGAATGGGGGCTGCCGCAGACCAAGGGCGGCAGGATCAGGGTCACCGAAACTTTGAGTGTGCCGAAGCATCCCGAGATCTTCGTGGCCGGCGACCTGGCCGGACCGCCCGTGCAGCTGCCGCAGCTCGCTCAGCCGGCGATCCAGATGGGAGAGCACGTGGGCAAGCAGGTCCTGGCTGCGGCTCAGGGACTACCGTTGCGGCCGTTCTCGTACCGGGATCCGGGGATCATGGCGACCGTGGGCCGGGCCGAGGCCGTGTTGCAGCTGTCCAACGGATTGACCATGCGTGGGTGGCCCGCGTGGCTGGTGTGGATCTTCATTCATGTGGCGTACCTGCTGGGCGGACGCAACCGGATCACCGTGCTGGTCAACTTCTTCTGGCGGTACGCCGGTCCACGCCACACTGCCACCAGCGTCAGTGAGTGAGCGCCGCCGACAAGGCGGCCAGTTCACCAGCTTGGAGACCGTCGCGGCGCAGCCGAAGCGGGGCCGGGCGGGCTCGCCAGGGCCACGGCCCTGGCCGTCCCCTCGCCCTCTGCCCCCTGTTGTTCTTCCGCCGTAGGATCAGCGCCGGCCGAATTCAGGCAGACTTCCGCTGCGAGCACCCGCGCGACATCGGGTGGCATGCAGGTCGGCGTACTCCGCACGGGCGGCTTCGGGATAGCCGCCGTTCGTCGTTCAGGCCAGGGCGATAGAGCACCCGGTCAGAGTGTCGTCGGCAAGACCGGGCGACCTGGCACGCCGGGGTCGGCGGCGAAGAGGGAACCCGCCTCCGGCTGCTCAGTGCGGTCCACGTCCCGCGCCGAGGTGGTGATGAACAGGCGGTCCAGATTCTCGCCTCCGAAGGCGACCGAGGTGACCTTGCGCACCGGCAGGCCGACGATCGCGTCGAGGCGGCCGCCGACGTCGTAGCGGTGGACGGCTGCTCCCTGCCACAGCGCCACCCACACTCCGCCCTCGTCATCGACTGTCAGGCCGTCCGGAGCCCCAACCTCCCGGTCGATGAATACGAACGGGCGGCGCCCGCTGAGCCCGCCCTCCGGATCATAGTCGAACACGTCCACGCGCCCGGTGGCGGTGTCGGTGTAGTAGGCGAGGGAGCCGTCCGGGCTGAAGTCGAAGCCGTTGGAGATCGTCACCTCGGGCAGGACCACCCGCAGCGTCCCATCGAGTTCGGCCACGTAGAACGAGCCGCGTCCGGGACTCTCGTCGTAGGCCATGGTGCCAATATAGAAGCGGCCGTCGGGGTCGCAACCGCCCTCGTTCATCCTGATCGCGGGGTCAGTCCACGCCTCGCCGAGCGAGCGCAGCGGGGCGTCCAGGTCATCGAAGTCGGCCAGCAGCAACTCGCGTTCTGCCGCGACCACGTAGCCGCCCGACACGCGCGGCCGTACGACAGCGGCGACTTTTGCCACATGGCGGCGGCGTACGTTGCCGTCGAGGTCGAGCATCAGCACGTCGCCGGCCAGCATGTCGACCCACCGCAGTCCGCCCCACCGGCCAGACCAGACGGGCCCTTCCCCGTGCTCGGCGACGGGGTCGGTCACGGGGTACGAGGCGATGGTCATGCCGATCTCCTTGACAAGTCTCACGGGACACCTGCCGCTCATGCTGCCAGAACTGTCGTAGCCGACCACGTACCTCACCAAGCGGTGTCGCGGCGGCTCAGCCTCGTTCACCGACGCGACCGCGAAGTCCACCATGGAGATCGGAGACCTGCCCTGTGGATCGGCCAAGTGGGCAAAGGCGCGGTCGGATACGGGATGGCGGCACGGTCAGACAGCAACGAGGCTCATGAGACCCTCTCAGCGTCGGCGGTGGATCGAGTGCCGACGTCGCTGACCGGCAGTGTTCTCGAAGGCCTGGTGAGGGCAAAATGCCACTCGAAAACGGAGCGCCCGCTACCCGACGCGGGCAGCCTCGCGATAGAAGGTGAAAGACGACCCGGAAGCACCAGGTGGGGCACCACGTCTGAGGGTGCGGTGATGGCATTTTCCGCCGCGAGGCGATGGCTGGACAGGTGGGCTGACCTAGTCCCCGGCTTGGGTCGATGGCGGCGGCGGGGGCTACGCCGCTGGGTGCGGCGTGAGAGGCAGTTGCTGCTGCCGACGGTGACGGTCACCGTCGGCTGCCTGGTGGCTTGGTGGATCGCCACCGTACTGATCGGCTCACCTCAGCCGGTGCTCGCTCCCACCGGCGTGCTGTTGTCGGTGACAGCGACCGCCTACAGCACCCTGGTCCAGGCGGTCCAGCAGACCATCGCGGTGCTGGTAGGACTGGCGGCTGCAATCAGCTTCGTGCAGGTGTTCGGCACCAGCGCCGCCACCATGGCCGTCCTGGTCGCGGTCGCGCTGGTGGTCAGCAGAACCGTCGGCATACCCTGGCAGAACACGCAGGCGCCCATCACCGCCCTACTCGTGTTCGCCCTGGGCCGCGAGTACGGCATGGCGCGGCTGCTCGACATCGTCATCGGCGCCATCGTCGGAGCCACGCTCATACTGGTGATCCCGCCCCGTCACGTGGGCCGGGCCATCAAGGACATGGCCGACCTGGCCGATAGTCTCGCCGACCTTTGCTCCGAACTGGCGGAAGGCGTCAGGCAACCCTGGACCGCCCACCAGGCGCAGAAGTGGCTGGCCCGCGCCAGACGCCTGTCCGTCAGGCTGCGTTCGGCACACGAGAGCGCCGAACGAGCCAATGAGTCCCTGCGTTTCACCCTACGTCGGGCGCGAACCCGCCAGCGCCTGCGCCGCATCATGCAGGCAGTCGCGTGCCTGGAGCACGCCTGCCTTCAACTGCGCGGCGTCGCCCGTGCCCTCGCCGATCTGGCTGCGGGGGTTCGCGGCCTGCCAGGACAGCACGAGACCGGCAGTTTTCCCCGGGTCTTCGCCGACCTGTTGGATGCGGTCGGGAAGGCTTACGCCTGTTTCGAGCAACTTCTGGTCGTCCCTGGCAACGGCGAGGACCTGCTCCGCCTGCGCGCCGCCGTAGCGGAAGGCGAGCACCTCGAACGCGCTGCCCGCAGGCAACTGGCAGAGATGGATCCGCATTCACCCCTCTGGACGTTGTACGGCGCGCTGCTCGAGGACTGCGTCCAACTGCGCTATGAGGTCGATCCCGACGGCGGGCCGCATCGCGACGCGATCCTCCCACGCGCTCGTGAACAAGCAGCCTGGTTCACGTCACGTCGGCGGCACTAACCTTCCGCCGTCCGGCGGCTGCAGCAGGCGCTCGGCCGCTCTTCGCCATCCATCGTCTACGAGGATCGAACACAACCTCGACGTAGTCCGTCAGGCAGAGTGGATCAGCGCGTGCGGCAAGCCGTGGCTCGGGATCGTCCCATCCGTCACACCAGCGACCAGGTCCCCAGTCGTCACACCTAGGCCCCGTGGTGTCCCTCGCCGGTGGGACACCACAACCGTACTGAGCGGGTCAGCCCATTTCCTCCAGCTTGCGGCCCTTGGTCTCCCTGATCCATCTGGCGACGAAGATGAACGACAGCAGCGCCATGACGGTGTACCCCGCGTAGGTGAGCGGAAGATTCCACTCCGCGAGCGCCGGGAACGAGACCGAGATCAGCCAGTTGGCGAGCCACTGGGCCGCGGCGGCGACGCCCAGGGCTGCGGCGCGGATACGGTTGGGGAACATCTCGCCGAGCAGCACCCAGACCACCACGCCCCACGACAGTGCGAAGAACAACACGAACGTATTGGCGGAGACGAGCGCGATCAGTCCCTGCGGGTCCGGCAGCGTAACCCTGCCGCCGGTCACCCTGGCCGCGCTGAACGCCCACGCCGTGGTGGCCAGCGCGATCGTCATCCCCACCGAGCCGATCATGAGCAATGGCTTGCGGCCGATCTTGTCCACCAGCGCCATCGCGATCAGCGTGCCGATGATGTTGATGATCGAGCTTGAGAAGCTGATCAGCAAGGACTCGCTCTGGTTGATGCCGACCGACTGCCACAGTACGGTCGAGTAGTAGAAGATCACGTTGATGCCGACGAACTGCTGGAAGGCCGACAGAGTGATGCCGATCCAGACGATCGGCAGCAGCCCGAGCGCCGGGCCACGCAGGTCCTTCATCCCCGGCACGCCTTCGGCGCGCACCACGTGCTGAATCTCCGCAATGCGCTCGTCGAGGTCCACGTCTTCACCCTCGATCTCAGTCAGCACCTCGCGCACCTGCCGGGTGCGGCCCGACATGATCAGATAGCGGGGCGATTCGGGGAGTTTCAGTGCGAGCAGCAGATACAGCAAAGCTGGGATCGCGCAGGCACCCAGCATCCACTGCCAGGCCTGCAGCGGCCCCAAGTGGTTGCTGACGTTGCCGCCGGCGATGCTGGCGATTACGTAGTTGACGAGCTGTGAGACGGCGATGCCGAGCACGATGGCCAACTGCTGGAACGAGCCCAACCGGCCGCGGTAGGCGGGCGGCGCCACCTCGGCGATGTAGGCGGGCGCGAGCATCGACGCCATGCCGATCGCGAAGCCCGCGATCACCCGCCAGAAGCCGAGATCCCAGACCGTGAACGGCAGCATCTGCCCGATCGAGCTGATCATGAACAGCAGCGCCGCCACCTGCATGGACCTCGTACGCCCCAGTTGGTCGGCCAGCCTTCCGCCCGTCCAGGCGCCCGCGGCCGAGCCCAGCAGCGCGATCGCCACCACGACCCCGGTCTCGACCGGTCCCACCCGGAAGTGGTTCTGGATACCGACGACCGCGCCGTTGATGACGGCACTGTCGTACCCGAACAGAAATCCGCCGACGGCCGCGGCCGCCGCGATGAACACGACATGTCCCAAGCGCTCTTGACCGGCTCGGTTAAAGATCATGAAAGTTCCCCTTGATGGGGCATACCCATCAAGTCACGCTCAGTAGCAGACTTGGGGAGTTCCGCTACGTGGTGAGGTCGATGACGACCTTGATGTCGTCCCCAGACTCGAGAGCCTCAAGTGCGCGGTCCAGCGGCACCCGCCGGGTGATCATCCGTTCGAGCCACCCACGATCGGCCTCGGCCAAGAAGGTGGCCGCGGCCCTGAAGTGGCGCAGGTTCGCGTTCACGCTGCCGAAGACCACGTCGTTCTCCAGCACGATCTCCCGGTTGATCATTCCGGGGTCCACCCGATGCTCGCGCCCCCCGGGCGCGAGCCCGCACAAGCACAGAGTGCCCGCCGCAGCAGTCATCGTCATGGCTTCGATGACGAGCCTCCCCGCACCGGTGCACTCGATGATGACGTCGGGTTTGTGCTGGTGGAAATCCACTAGGGACGTGCCCGAGTGGTAGGTGCCGCCCAGGTCGGAGACCATTCTCGACTTGAGCCCTCCTTCAGGAGCCCGGTCCAGCACGTGCAGCTCGAGCCCTCGCTGTCGCCCCAAGAACGCGGCCAGCAGCCCGATCGGCCCCGCTCCCGTCACCAGCAGCATGTGCGGCTCGAACCAGGCCCGCGTGCCGATCCGGTCGATCTGCTCCCACGCCTTGGCGACCACGGACATGGGCTCGGTCAGCATGCCGACGCTCTCCAGCGACGGATCCAGGCGCGCGACGTGCGCGGCCTCGACCGTCCAGCGCTCGCTTCCGTACCCGTCGAGCTCCTTGATGCCGCGCTCGGTGTAGCGGCCGTTTCGGCACATGTCGAACTCGCCACGCAGGCACGCCCCGCACGGCACCGGATCGGGGCGGCGTACGACACCCGCCACCAGGTCGCCAGGCGAGAATGCGGAGCCCGCTGGCGCCTCCAACACCCGGCCGAGCGACTCGTGCCCCATGACCATCCGGTCCTTGCCTGGCGGCGGCCAGCCGTACACGGCGGCGGCCAGCTCCCTGTCCGTCCCGCAGATGCCCAGGGCCAGCCCTTGGACAAGCAGCTCCCCCGTGCCCGGGTTGGGGCCGGGCACCTCCTGCACCTCCAGCGTCCCCTTCTTGCCTGGCGCAAATGTCAGCGCACGCATCTGCAACACCCCCGGGACTGGTCCCTACCCCGGACGTTCAGGAGAATACGTACCGTACCCGCAGGTGGGACACCCGCGCAGGATCGATCAGCTGGCCAGCCCCAAGGTTAGCGTCCACGGCAGTGGTGCACAGGTTTGAACCCATCCGTCACCTTGACGCCCGTTCGGGAAGATCGATGTGACATGAGGACGGTCACTCCGCGATCCTTCGCAGCTGTCGAAGGCATAGGCGATCTCCAAGCACCTCAAGGTGCTCGAACGCGCCGGGCTCGTCTCCCGGAGCCGGGATGCGCAACGGCGGCCCTGCCGGCTCCAGGCGGGTCCGCTCAAGGCCGCCACCGACTG
>NZ_JBVJKR010000026.1:0-81819 GCF_055585125.1 Nonomuraea sp. NPDC054003 | reverse complement strand
CTGCTGTTCAACAACCGCATCTACGGGCTGACCAAGGGCCAGTACTCGCCCACCTCCGAGGTCGGCAAGGTCACCAAGTCCACCCCGATGGGATCACTGGACAAGCCGTTCAACCCGATTTCGCTGGCGCTGGGGGCGGAGGCGTCGTTCGTGGCGCGCACCCTGGATTCGGACCGCAAGCACCTGCAGGCGGTGTTGCGGGAGGCGACCGCGCATCGGGGCGCGTCCCTGGTGGAGATCTACCAGAACTGCAACATCTTCAACGACAACGCCTTCGAGCCGTTGAAGGACCCCGAGCTGCGTGACGACATCACGTTGAAGCTGGAGCACGGCCAGCCGATCGCCTCAGCCTCCAAGGCGGTCATCCGGGCCGCGAACGGCAGCCTGGAGGTCGTCCCCCGCGACAGCGTGGAGGAGGACCGGATCCTGGTGCACGACGCGCACAACCTCGACCCGTCGGTGGCGTTCGCGCTGTCCCGGCTGGACGAGCCCGCCTTCGACCACGTACCGATCGGGATCTTCCGCAGCGTGGACCGCCCGGCCTACGACACGCTGATGACCAGCCAGTTGGAAGAGGCCGTGGCGCAGAAGGGCCAGGGCGATCTGGCCGATCTGCTGATGGGCGGCGACACCTGGCGCATCGGCTGACCATGCCGTTCCTGAGGCGCCGCCGGATCCCCGGCGGCGCCTCAGATGCGTGAGAGCACCCGGTCGCTGACGAAGCAGAGCATGCCGAACTCCCTGGCCCGGCGGCAGGCGAAGTCGGTCAGCTCGTCGCTGTCGGCGTAGTCCAGCGCGTACAGGTCGAGCCCGAGGCCGAGCAGGCGTTCGGCGACGGTGGCGTGCGCCTCCAGCACGTCGTCAGGCCAGGGCGCGTAGCTCTCGGTGTCCACCCAGCGGGCCGAGAAGGACTCGAAGAGCACGCCGTCCACCAGGTCGGCCAGCTCGGGCAGCAGCCCGAACCCCCGGTTGGCCAGCAGGTAGCCCGGCCTGGCCTCCTCCTGGACGGCGGCGATCAGCAGCAGCAGGTGGGGCAGGTCGTCCGGGTAGTTGTGCTCGATGTTGAGCGTGTCCAGGAACAGTCCGTGGAAGCCCTTGTCCATGGCCTGGACCGCCTGGTCGACCACGTGCGCCACCCAGCGCGGGTCGCCCACCTGCACGAACGCGCCGCCCCAGTCGGGGTTGCGCTCCTCCCGGTGCCACGGCGCGGGCGGCCCGACGTCCTCGGTCAGCGACAGGTAGCCGAGCGTCCGCACGCCGCGCTCGCGCAACAGGTCCAGCTCGGTCCGCGAGTAGAAGTCGGCCTGCAGGACGACCATGTCGAAGCCGGAGAGCCGGTCCACCTCCCCCGCCCCGTAGTAGAACGCGATCGGCCTGGTCATGTCGTCCACGACTCCCGGTACCAGGCGTACGTCCTGCGCACGCCTTCCTCCAGCCGGACGCGCGGCTCGTACCCGGTGAGCCGGCGCAGCAGCGTGAGGTCGGGGCAGCGGCGCGCGACCGATCCCGCCGGGGCGGGCAGCTCGCGGACGGCGGGGCTGATCCCGGCGATCCGCAGCACGAGCTTGGCCAGGTCGCCGATGTTGGTCTCCTCCGTGTCGTCGCCGATGTGCACGATCCGTCCGGCCGCCTCCGGGGTGTCCATGAGCGTGATCACGGCGTCGGTGGCGTCGTCGACGTGGCAGAAAGCCCGGCTCTGGTCCGCGCCGTAGAGGTCGAACGGGTCCTCGCCGCGCATGGCACGCAGCGACAGCTCGGGGATGACGTGGTCGGCGCCCATCCGCGGGCCGTAGACGTTGTGGAAGCGGCCGACGACGGCGGCGAACCCCCTGGCCCGGGCGGTGTGCAGGACCGCCGCCTCGCCCAGCATCTTGGAGATGGCGTAGGTGTGGCGCGGCGAGCCGACGTCCTCGATCATCAGCGGCACGCTCTCCGGCGTGGGCACGGGCACCACGCCGGCGCTGACGCCGCCCGCGTACGCCTCGCTCGTGGAGGCGAAGAACAGCCGCGTGCCGGGGGCGATCCAGTCGAGCAGGTGCATCAGGGCCAGCGTGTTGACCCTGATCACCCGGGCCGGGTCGGACTCGACGTTCCGCACGCCGACCACGGCGGCGAGCATGTAGACGTGGTCCCAGCGATGCTCCAGGGCCGCGTACGAGGCCGGATCCGTGAGGTCGGCCGACCTGATCTCGACCTGGCCGGCGAGCCGGGTCAGCGTGGGGTCGCGGCGGCCACGGGAGAAGTCGTCGACCACGGTGACCTCGTGCCCGGCTTCGAGCAGCCGCGCGGCCAGGTGGAGGCCGATGAACCCGGCGCCGCCGAGCAGCAGGGCCCTCATGACACGCGCCCCTTCGTGCGGTAGCCGATGCCGGCGTAGCGGACGCCACGCGCCGTGACGGCGGCCTCGTCGAGGATGCGCCACGAGTCGAACAGCACCCGCACGCCCGAGCCGGCCAGCTTGTCGTCGACCTCGATCTCCCGGTAGTCCGGATGGTCGTTGATCACGATCATGGCGTCGGCGTCGGCGAACGCCTTGTCCAGGCTGACCGGCTCGCCGCCGTAACGGCGGATGACCTCGTCGGCGACCAGCGGGTCGTGCCCCCGTACGGTGAGCCCGGCGGCGGTGAAGACGGGCATCATGTCCGCGATCGGGGTGCCGCGCATGTCGTCGGTGGCGGGCCAGCCCTTGTACGCCCAGCCGAGCACGGACAGCCGGACCCCCTCGGTGCGGCCGAACTCCTCGCGGACCAGGCCGACGACCCGCTCGGCGACGTGCCCGGGCAGGCTCTCGTTGAGCGCCCGCGCCCGGCTCACCAGGTACGGTCTGCGCGACATGCTCGCGAGCATCAGGTACGGGTCCTTCGTCAGGCAGCCGCCGCCCACGTAGCCGGGCTTGGCCAGGTCAGGCCGGGGATAGTCGAGGTTGGTGGCCCTGATGACCTCCAGCGGGTCCAGCCCGTGCTGCTCGGCGATGAGGGCCAGCTCGTTGCCGAAGGCGTAGATGACGTCGGTGTGGCAGTTGTTCGACAGCTTGACCATCTCGGCGGTCTCCAGGCTGGAGACGGGGACGATCTGGTCGGCCAGCCCGGCGAACAGCTCGACGCCGGCGCGCAGGCTCTCCTCGTCCAGGCCGCCGATCACCTGGGGCAGCTCGACCAGCTCGCGCAGCGCCTGGCCCTGGATGGTGCGCTCGGGCGCCATGACGAGCCGGGGGCGGGCCCAGCGGGCGGCCAGGGCGGGCAGCACGACGTCGCGGCTGGTGCCGATCG
Source organism: Nonomuraea sp. NPDC054003 (assembly GCF_055585125.1). NCBI lineage: Bacteria > Bacillati > Actinomycetota > Actinomycetes > Streptosporangiales > Streptosporangiaceae > Nonomuraea > Nonomuraea sp. NPDC054003. The sequence goes on along the minus strand of NZ_JBVJKR010000026.1, from coordinate 78,550 downwards.
GGACGGTGCTGCGGACCACGACCAGCGTGTCCGGGTCGCACCGGCGGGCGACCTCCTCGGCGGCGGCGGCCAGGTTCTCCAGCCGTGGGGTGCCCGTGGGGAAGTCCACCGGCGTGGACACGGACAGGATGACCGCGTCGAGCGGCTCTGCGGGCAGGTGGTCGCCGACGAAGATGCGCTCGCCGAGGAGCTCGGCGAAGGTCTCCGCCACCCCTGGCTCGTAGACGTGGACGCGGCCGCTGGACAGCGCCTCGACCACGGGGGCGCTGGTGTCGACCCCGACCACGGTGTAGCCGTTGCGTGCCATGGCCGCGGTCAGCGTCAGCCCCACGTAGCCCATGCCTACCACGCCGACTGTCTTCGGCATCGGACGCTCCTTTCCTCTCACTTGGATGCACAAGGCGGGCTGACGCGGTCGAGGTCGACCACGGTGACGTTTCCCGCGATTGCGTGCCTGCGGTAATGGGCGCAGGCGGCCTCGACGTTCGCCGGGTCCACGGCGTAGTCGGTGGCGAGCACGGCCTTGCCCAGGGCTTTCAGCGCGAGGGTGTCGGCCAGGTTGTGGTCGCACCACTCCTCGCGGCAGGGGTCGTCGGTGGCGCGGAAGAACAGCTCCTCCATGCCGATGCCGTCGATCGCGTCCGCGTACCCGGGGAAGTGCCGCAGCTCCGGGGAGTTCTGCGGGACGATCGCGAATCCGGGGCGGCGTTCCTTGGCGTGGCGGCTGATGCGGATGACCAGGTCGGCCATCTTCCGGCCGAGGGTGGCGCGGGTCTCGCCGGGCACCCTCGCCAGGTCGATCTCCTCGTACGCGAGCGGGGTGTCGAGGTAGACGCCGTCGAAGCCGGTCTCCAGCGCCCGGTCGAGCCGAGGGCGGACGACCTGCTCCCACCAGCGCTCCTCCCAGTAGCGGGCGAAGTGCTCGTCCGGCCAGTCGGGCCAGGTGTGCAGGAGCAGGTCCCGGTCGACCTCGGCGAAGTCCGTCCTGAACTCCTCGATGGAGCCGATCTCGAAGTACGCCAGCACCAGCTTCCCTGTGGCGCGTACGCGGGCGATCTCGTCGCGGCTGAAGTACCCCGGGACGGTGCCGTCACGGGACAGATCGATCACGGCGAGCTGATGCGGCGCCCGCGCGACCCCGTCCAGCCGCCCTTTCGGATACCCCTGCAACACATACGTGAACGACGTCACATCCGCCAACCCCGGCACCCTTCGCCCTTCAGCAGGCGCGGGCACGGCCCGGACACACCCCCCCAACACCACCAACGCCGCCCCGACCACCAACACCGGCCCCATCGACACACGCGGCCGCGCAGGACGGCCCGACGCGCGCCCCCAGACCCCAGGACCCAGCCGCGGGAACCCACCCGACGCGAGAGATCGTGGAGATCGCAGAAGCGAACGCGAGAACCCCTTCGACCTGCGCCCCCACACCACACCCGCCGACGGGCGCGGTCGTGTGGAGCTGCCTGGCTCGCGTTCCCCCTTCGCCCTTACCGGCAGGCTCGGGCGGGAAGAAGCGGGTGTGAGGCTTGGGTCGCTCATAGCATTGCCTTGATCGAGTCGGGCAGGGGGTACTGGGGTTGCCAGCCGAGGATGTGGCCGATGCGGGTGAGGTCGGCGCGGCTCCAGGTGACGGTGGCCGAGCGGCCGGCGGGGGGTGCGCTCTCGCGGATGTCGCCGGTGAAGCCGGCCGCGCTCGCGAGGAGAGCGATCGCCTCACGGACGGGGACGGCCCGGCCGCCGCCCACGTTGAAGACCCGTTCGGGCAGGTCGGGCGCGAAGGCGGCGCTCACGACGGCGCGGCCCACGTCGCGTACGTCCACGAAGTCGCGGTACGCGCCGAGCGGGCCCAGGTCGAGGTCGCGCACCCCGCTCGCGAGGAGATCGCGGGCCCGGCCGAGCACGCTCTCGCCGGTGAGGCCCGGCCCGACCGGGTTGAAGATCCGCAGCGACGCCCCGTCGACCCGGCCGTCGGCGGCGGCCTGCTCGACCAGCTGGGTCCCGGCCAGGTGGCTGATGCCGTAGCCGCTGACCGGCCGGGCCGGGTCCTGCTCGTGGACCGCGTGGCCGGGCGGAGTCGGCCCGTACTCGGCGGCCGAGCCCAGGCGGACGAACCGGGCGCCGGGCGCGGCCTGGGCCATCGCCTCGATGATGACGGCGGTGGCCAGCGCGTTGCCCCGCATCAGCTCGTCGTACCCGCCGGACATCCGCCCGGCGCAGTTGAGCACGACGGACGGGCGGACGGCGCGCAGCAGGCCGGCCACGTCGGCGGGCCGGGCGGCGAGCAGGTCCAGGTCCGCCCGGCCGGGGCAGTGCAGGCCGGACACCCGGCCGTCCCGTGTCAGCAGGTCCCTGACCTGCCGCCCCAGGAAGCCGGACGCGCCGAAGAGCAGGATGTCCGTCATCGCACCGGATCCCTGGACGGCAGCAGCTGCGGCCTGATCTCGTCGAAGCGCGCGTTGGCCTCGTCGTAGTCGTCGGGCCGCCCGATGTCGAGCCAGTAGCCGTCGAACTCGTAGATGCCCGGCGGCCTGTTCCGCGCGAGCAGGTCGAGGACGAGGTCGTCGAAGCCGAACGGCATCCCCTCGGGGTAGTGGGCGATGGTGTCCCTGGACAGCGCGTACACGCCCATGCTGACCAGGTAGCTGAGCAGCGGCTTCTCCCGGAAGCCGACGATCCGGCCGCCGCTGGCCTCCAGCACGCCGAAGTCGATCTTGACGACGCGCGGCGAGGTGGCCACGGTCAGCGGCGCCGCGGAGGCGACGTGCCGGGCCAGCAGGTCGGCGTAGTTCAGGGTGGTGAGCACGTCGCCGTTCATCACCAGGAAGTGCTCCGGCAGCCGGTCCCTGATCGGGAACAGCGGCCCGATCGTCGACAGCGGAGCGAGCTCCTCGGTGAAGTCGACCGACAGCCCCCAGCGCGAGCCGTCGCCGACGAACGCGCGGATGAGCGGGCTGAGGTGGCCGACCGCCAGCGTGGCGTGCGTGAACCCCTGATGGGTGAGCTGCTGGAGGATGATGTCGAGGATCGCGTACTCCTCACCGATCGGCACCAGCGGCTTGGGCAGGGCGGAGGTGTACGGGCGCAGGCGGACCCCCTTGCCGCCCGCGAGTATGACGACGTGCATGCTGGTTCCCTCCTGTGGATCAGCGATACCGCTGCACGTCCCGCAGGCTCACGGCCATCGGGACGAGCAGGATGAGGAAGAAGACGAGGCCGGCGACGAGGAAGAGCAGCACGTCGGCCAGGACCGGCGGCGCGCCGGCTAACAACGGGCGCGCCCCCGGATGGACGGCCAGGGCGAGCGCCTGCGCCGCGCACAGGTGCCTGACCTTGCCCTGGTTGGCCAGCAGGAAGGCCACGAAGTAGGCGGTCCCGACGACCACGTGCGCGGCAGCCATGACCACACTGGCGTCCGACAGCCGGCCGGTGGCGTGCAGGAACGCCAGCGGCAGCGCCGACAGCACGGACAGCGTGACCAGGCAGGCGAGCACGCCCTTGGCGAGCAGCCACCGGCCGTGCGAGGTGAACTCGGCCGGGTAGCTCACCCGCCGGATCGCCGCCCTGGCGTCGTCGTCGAAGACGTGCGCCCGGTACTCCAGCACGCCCATGCCGAGCACCAGCCCGGCGCCGGCGATGGCGATGTCGCTCCTGTCGAGCACGTACCTGGCCTCGGCCTGGAGCAGGAAGAGCGCGGTGAGCAGGCTGTAGAGGAAGGCGGGCGGCAGACCGCGCAGGTTGGCGCGCAGCAGCGTGCGCAGCGGCGGCTCGCCGGCGGGCTGTTCCCCCTTGTCCGGGGTGGCGAGGGTGAGCAGCATCGCGGCGCCGACGACGGCGGCGACGCAGATCACGCCGAGGCAGACGGTCAGCAGGCCGACGAAGCGGTCGGCGACGCCGATGTAGCCGATCCCGGCCAGCACGGCGGGCATCATCATCGCGGCGAGCCAGGCCTCGCGCCGGTAGAAGAGCAGGATCCCGGACGAGATCTGGAACGCGATCTGTGTGACGCAGAGCGCGACGAGCGCCACGGGCGCGCCCATGCCCAGGGCCAGCCCGGTGGCCGTCAGCGCCGCGCAGCCCACGCCGATCACCAGCCCGGTGCGGAGGACGCGCCCGGCCGAGCGCGGGCAGCCGCGTCCCATGAGGGTGTAGGCGATCTGGGCGGCGGAGCTGCCGAGCACCCAGCCGATCCCGGTGGTGAACACCAGCCCCGGCATCAGCCACTGGGTCCCGACCAGGCCGGAGGCGGCGGGCAGCAGCGCCGCGGGCAGCCCGTACAGCAGGCCGTGCAGGATCTGCGCGGTCGGCCTGGCCCGGCGCAGCGGCGCGTCGGGCACCGGCGGCACGGCCTTGGCCGCCACCCGCGAGAACGCGGTCTCGGCCAGCGAGAACACGTCGGTGTGCCCGTACCGCTCGCGGGCGATCTTGTCGTTGAGGCCCTCGCTCTCCAGGATGGCGGCCACCTGGAGCGGTTCCACGGCGCGGGCCAGGCTCGCGTCCATGGGCTCGATGAGGGCGTCGATCGGGTGCGCCTGTCCGTCGTCCCTGGTCGACGTCACGGCCACAGCTCCGTGTAGACGGCGCGGTAGTCGTCCAGCGACTGCCGGAGCGTGAAACGTTCCAGGACGCGGTCACGGGCGATCGCGCCGAGGCGGCGGCGCAGCGGCGCGTCCTGGAGCAGCCGCACGGCGGCGTCGGCGGCGGCCACGTGGTCGCGCGGCGGCACGATCAGCCCGGCGTCGGCGACCGCCTCCGCGACGCCGCCGACGTTCGTGCACACCACGGTCCTGCCGCAGGCCATGGCCTCCACGACGGTGTAGGGGAAGCCCTCGGAGATGCTGGTCAGCGCGACGACGCTGCCCGCGTGGTAGGCGTCGACCGGGGTGGACACCCGGCCCTCGAACACCGCCGCGCCCTCCAGGTCCAGCTCGTCGATGAGCTCCAGGCAGCTCTGGTGGTAGCTCTCGTTGCCCGCGGGCACGCCGCCGAAGATGCGCAGCTTCGCCTTCGGGATCTTGTCGTGCACGATGGCGAACGCCCTGATCAGCGTGTGCAGGTCCTTCAGCGGGTCCACCCGGCCCATGAAGACCAGCGTCGGCTCGTCGGGCTCGGTCTCGGCGAGCGGGAAGTCGTCCGGGTCGACGCCGTTGTACATGACCCGGATCCGGTCAGGGTCGGCGCCGTTGTGGAGCTGCCAGCGCCGGTTGTACGAGGAGTGCGGCGCGATCCGGTCGGCCGCCACGTAGGCGGCGCCGGCCAGCCTGCGGAAGAAGCTCAGCAGCAGCACCCTGACCGCGTGCGAGACGGGCTCGTGCACGTACTGCAGGTAGCGTTCGCGCAGGTAGACGCCGTGTTCCGAGAGGACGACCGGGGTGCCGTGCTGCCACTTGGCGGTCATCGCGACGAGCATGCTGAGACCGTTCATGGCCACGTGGGTCAGGTCGGTGCGCAGCGGCGGCTCGGCCAGCGGGCGCAGCATGTGGCCCATCAGGTCGGCGGCCACGATCGCGTCGGCCAGGTTGATGCCGTCGGTCCTGTTCCAGTACCACGCGTCCATGAGCTGGCTGAGCGAGTCGTTGGCGACGAGCGCGCCGACCAGGTCGCCGCCGTCGTGCGCGTACCGGTAGAGCGACTCCAGCACGGACAGGAACTCCGCGCTGCCCGCGCCCATGACGGCGGGGGTGAGCACAATCTGCAGGAAACGCTCGTACGCCTCGGCGAACTCCCGCCCGGGCGGGCGGCCGGACCGCCGGTGGCCGCCCTTCCACAGCGGGAGGTTGATCACCTGCTCCAGGTTGGGCGGGAGATCCCACACCGGCCGCTCGGCGCCGTCCACGGTCATCGTGACGACGTCCCATCGGTAGTCCGGCATGCCCTTGATGAGCTGGTCCATCCACACGCTGACGCCGCCCATGGCGAACGGGTACGTGCCCTCGGACACGAGCGTCACTTTCACGGGCGCACGCTCGCGTTGACGGTGAGCGGGACGCCCGCGGCCAGGTCGAGGTGGGCGATCTTGTCGGTGCCGTACGTGGTCGCGCCGGTTGCGGCGGCGTTGGTGGCGAACACCTCGGCGTCGGCCGAGGCGGTGAACGTGATCGTCCCGGCTGTCCTGTCGTACACGGCGCGCACGTCCGCCAGGTCGTCGAAGTGGACGGTCCGGTCCTCGACGTAGCCGGCCAGCCCGCCCCAGTCGGGGGTGAGCAGCGGGACGCCGTAGTAGCTCTCGTACTTGGCCATCACGGCGTTCAGCCAGTCGAAGACCAGGTTCTTGTTGCCGCCGTAGTTCCGCAGGTTGCCCTGGTGGAACGTGTGCGTGTACACCGATCCCGACATGACGTGCTGCATGGCCACGTCGCTCTCGTGGTCGAGGACCTGGTTGTAGGTCTGGTCGACGGGCCAGTACGGGAACCTGCCGTTCGGGCCGTAGTAGGAGTTGTAGAACAGCGTCTGCTCGGCCGGCGTGGTCGTGTGGTACGCGATGTTCGTCGGCCAGTCGGGCACCACCATGACCGACGGCTTCAGCGGGTGGCGGATGCCGCAGTTGAAGCACGCGGGCCGGTGGCTGGCGAACGACATGTTGCCGTGGAGATACTTCACGCCCAGGTCGGCCGCGGCCTGCAGCAGGTCGGCGTTGGACGCGGCCAGGCCGTGGTCGGTGGGCGGGTCGATGTCGTTGTCCGGGTCCGGGTGGTAGACGCCGAGGCCCGAGTACTCCCCGGTCTTGAGCACGGTCGGGTCGACGGTGAAGCCGAGCGCGGAGCCGATGGTCAGGTTGTCCTCGATCTCGGCGTAGCTGGTCGCGTAGTCGGTGTCGTTCATCTTCGGGTGGCTGAACGTGTGGTTGATCCAGGTGAACGACGACGCGCGGCAGCGCGAGTACGCGGTCAGCCCGTCGGTGAGCAGCGGGGGCAGCAGGCACAGGGTGGGCACGTTCAGGCCGGCTCCATCGCCGTTGTAGGCGATGTTGAGCTTGAAGCCGCCGGCCAGCGGGTGCGCGGTGCGGAAGGAGTTCTGCTGCTGGTACGTGCTGACGGCGTCGCTCCTGCTCATCCGGAAGCCGGGATCGGAGTCGACGGTGCCGTTGGCGAGCAGGTGGTCGGTGTAGCTGAACCAGTCGTCCACGTCGGCGTTCAGGTAGTGGCGCTGCTCGCCCAGGTACAGCCCTCTGGTCGCCCACCGGAACAGCCCGAAGGTGAGCAGGTCGGCCTGCGGCAGGTACTGGTTGGAGGTGAAGGTCAGCGCGGCCCGCTCGCGGCCGTCGGTCGAGGTGCTGCGCACGCCCAGCACGTCGGTTCCGCTGGTGATGAGCGGGTCGGCGGCGCAGCCGGCGGCGATCGTACCGCGATAGAGGTACGACAGCGAGATCGGCACGTTCACGCCGCCGCGCAGGTAGTCGAACACGCCCGCGCCGGCCGGGGTCAGCGCGGTGCTGATCGGCGTGTCACCGACGCCGCCCTCGCTGCCGGCCCGCAGGCAGTAGTCCTCAGGCCAGGTCCCGTACGCGGTGTAGAGCGACACCTGGCGGACGCCGTAGTCGCGCTCGTACGCCCATAGAGCGTTCCATTCGTCGGCGTCGAGACCGCTGAGATAGGAGCCGCCGTCCTCGTAGAGCAGGCTGTTGCTGGTGAGCAGGATCGCGTTGTAGCGGCCGGTGCCGTCGGCGGCGATCAGGTCGGTGAGCGGCTCGGTCCTGCTGTGGAGGACGTCGTACGCGGCGCCCACCCGGTCCAGGGTGGCCTTCCAGGTGTCCTCGCCCCAGTCGTCGCCGTCCACGGCGATGACGAGGGCGCGCAGCTCGACCTTGTCGGTGGCCGCGGCGGCGAGGGCCTCGGCCGTGGTGGCGGCGCGGGCGGACCGGTCGAGCTTCACTTTGCCCTGCTTTTTCGGCAAAGGGTCCGGTATTTCCACTTTGGGACGTTCCACTTCGCCGCGCAGCGGGGCGTGGCTGTGGGACCGGTCTTTGGGCGCGGATTCGGCCGGCTCTGAATGGGCTACGAATAGCCCCGAAACGAGCGTGACTACGCCGGCCAGCGCGAGCATTCTGCTGGAACGTACCAGATTTTTGTTCTTGGACAGCCGAAAAGAACCCACTCGTATCACCCGTCTAAGCCCTGGCCCCCGATAAGCCGTAGAAATGCCGAGCAATCCGTCGTCGGCAAGCCCCGAGTGTGCGGACGGCGGGTTTCACTCGGGTTTCAAGGAGGTTTCCCGCAAAACAGGCAAGGTGACGGCAAGTGTTGGCTCTATAACTGAGGGATCGGGAACGGCACGGGAAGGGGAGCCCATGCAGTTCGGAATTCTGGGTGCGCTGGAGGTGGTCTCGCAAGGCCAGCGCTTACCCGTGCGCTCCGCCAAGCAGCGCACGCTCCTGGCCCTGCTGCTCTGCCATCGGGGCCGGGTGGTGCGCAGCGACGCGCTGATCGACGCGCTCTGGGGCGGGGAGGCCGCGGACGCCGGGCATCGGCGGCTGCGGCTGCAGCTCTTCCGGCTCAGGCGGACTCTCGGGCCGGAGGCGGAGATCGTCCACGACTCGGCCGGTTACCTGCTGCGGGTGCCACCGGGCGCGGTGGACGCGTGGCGCTTCGAGGAGCTGGTCAAGGAGGGGCGGCAGGCGTTCAAGAGCGGCGACGTGGGCAAGGGCGGCGAGCTGCTGCGGGCGGCGCTGGGGCTGTGGCGCGGGCAGGCGCTGTCGGGGCTGGACGACCTGCCGCTCCTGCACGCCCAGGCCACCCGGCTGGAGGAGGAGCGGCTGGCCGCGCTCGCCGACCGCGTGGACGCCGACCTGCGGCTGCACCGGCACGCCGACCTCGTCGGGGAGCTCACCGGGCTGGTCCGTGAACATCCGCTGCGCGAACGGTTCCGCGGTCAGCTGATGCTCGCCCTGTACCGGGCTGGGCGGCAGGCGGAGGCCCTGGAGGTCTACCGCGACGGATGGCACATCCTCACCAACGACCTCGGCCTGGAACCCTCGCCCGAACTGCGCCGGCTGGAGGCGGCGATCCTCACCAGCGACGCCTCCCTGACCCTCACCCGCGCCGACCACCACCACCGGTCGCCCCGCCGCCCCACCTCAGGCTGCCCCCACTGCGCCCGCCGCCCCCGCTGACCCACCACAAGGGGGAAACCCCCGGTACGGCGCTTCCCCCACAGCCACCTCCTCTGGACGTGAGCGGGATACCGGCGCAACGCCCACAACCGCCCCCGCTCGCGCTCCCCTCACCGAGCGTGGGCTTCCGCCGAACCCCGCAACGGCGAGCACCGTGTCCGCACGAGCTCCCCACAGTGCCCCCACCGGAGCGGTCTGGGGGTGGGATCTGGCGCGAGCGCCGCCACCACCTCCACCGGAGCAGCGGGACGCGCGCGGGATCCAACGCGAACAGCCGCAAACCGCCCCCGGCGGAGCGGCCCACCCGCCGGAGTTGTCCGGGGGATGGGATCTGGCGCGAGCCGCCGCCACCACCTCCACCGGAGCAGCGGGACGCGCGCGGGATCCAACGCGAACAGCCGCAAACCGCCCCCGGCGGAGCGGCCCACCCGCCGGAGCTGTCCGGGGGATGGGATCTGGCGCGAGCCGCCGCCACCACCTCCACCGGAGCAGCGGGACGTGCGCGGGATCCATCACGAGCACCCACAACCGCCTCCGGCGGAGCGGTGAGGTGAGGTGGGGCGGGGCGCGAAATGGGTGCCATCCGGCGCGAACTCCCCCATGGTCACCCGCCAGGGCGGTGCGGTGGAGCGTGGGTGAGATCGCGTGGGCTTCACCACAACCGCCTCCGCTGGAGTGGTGGGAGGCGGGAGGTGCGCGGGGTCCAAGGCGAGCCCTCAACCACCTCCAACGGAACGGCGTGGGGGAGATTTCGCGCGAGCTCCCCACGGACGCCTCAGCCGGAGTAGCGGGGCGAGGAGTCCGGCGCGAGCCGCCGCGACCGCCTCCGCCAGAGCAGCAGGGTGGGATGGAAATGGGCGCCATCCGGCGCGAACTCCCGCACGGCGAGCCGCTGGTGAGGTGCGGTGGGGCCTGGGTGCCATCCGGCGCGAACTCCCGCATGGCGAGCCGCTGGTGAGGTGCGGTGGGGCCTTGGTGCAATCTGGCGCGAGCCCTCCGCAATCGCATCCTCCGGGGTGGGGTGGGATCTGGTGTGGGGGGTGGGTCTCGGGTGAGGATGCCGGGGTGAAGGTGTGGTGGGGGGTCGGCGCGGTGGGGGTTGTCGCGCTGGTGGTGATCGTCGTGGTGCTGGCGGGTGGGCAGGGGCGGGAGAAGCCGCTGGAGGGGGCGGGGGTGAGCGACGGAGCGGTGGTGGCGGAGGGGGAGACCGGGGCTGGGCGGTGGGTGCCGGAAGGGTTTCCGGATGCGGGTAGTACCGGGGTGCCGGTGGGGACGGAGCTTGTGGTGGTGGCTGGGGATCGGACGTTTGCTGTCGATGGGGAGGTGGTGGAGGGCAGGGAGTTCCATGGGTTCGTGACGGTGACCGGGCGGGGTGTCACGTTCAGGAAGTGCCGGTTTCTCGGGGGGAAGGCCGACAGGGTGCGGCCGCTGCTTGACACCGAGCATGCTCGGGACACGGTGATCGAGGACTCGGAGTTCCGGCCGGCTCACCCGTCTCCGTCGGTCGACGGCATCTGGGCCGCGCACACCAGCATCCTCAGGTCGGAGTTCACCGGCACCGTGGACGGGATCAAGGCGCACACGGGCACCCTCGTCCGCGACTCCTACATCCACGACCTGAGCTGGTTCCCCGAGGACCCCGACCAGGGCGGCGGCCCGACCCACAACGACGGCGTCCAGGCGTTCGCCGACCAGACCGGCGTCACGCTGGAGCACAACACGATCGACCTGTCCACCACCCGCGACCCCAACGCCGCCGTCCAGTCCTCGGCCGACGACCTGCGCGTGGAGGACAACTACCTGGACGGCGGCGCGTGCGTGGTGAACATCGACCACACGCCGCTCGGCCGCCCGCTGCGCGGCCAGCACGTCACCGGCAACCGGTTCGGCCGGGCGTCCGCGTACGACTGCCCGATCCTGCTCAGCACCAAGTCAGAGCTGGCGGACGGCGGCGGCAACGTGTGGCACGACACCGGCGGGCCGATCCCCGAACCCGAACGGCACGACTAGGAGGCGCACATGTGGGAAGGCACGCCGGCGCTGGTGACGGGCGCGACGGGGTTCATCGGCGCGCACCTGGTCAGGCGGCTGGCGGGGCTGGGGGCGCGGGTGCACGCGGTCAGCCGCCGCCCGCCGGACGTCTCCGGGCACGGCGAGCGCTGGCACGCCGCCGACCTGGGCGACCCGGCCGCCACCGCGAAGCTGGTCGCGGAGACCGCCCCCGAGGTGGTCTTCCACCTGGCCAGCGAGGTGACCGGGGTGCGGGAGCCGGGCGTCGTGGCGCCCACGCTCGCGGCCAACCTCACCGCCGCGGTCAACCTGCTCACCGCCGTCACCGGCTCCCCCGTACGCAGCGTGGTGCTCGCCGGGTCGGTGGAGGAGCCGCGCGACGGCCTCGCGCCCGGCTCACCGTACGCCGCCGCCAAGGCGGCGGCCACCGGTTACGCCCGCATGTTCCACGCGCTCTGGCAGGTGCCGGTGTCGGTGCTGCGGGTGGCGATGGTGTACGGGCCGGGCCAGCGGGAGACGTCCAGGCTGATCCCGTACGCGACGCTGGAGCTGCTGCGCGGCCGCGACCCGGAGCTGACCTCGGGCACCAGGATGGTGACCTGGGTGTACGTGGAGGACGTGGTGGACGCGTTCGTGCTGGCCGGGGCGGGCGGGGCGGCCGGCGAGGTGCTCGACGTCGGCACGGCCGAGCCGGTCTCCATCCGCGACACCGTGGAGCTGCTCGCCCGGGTGGTGGGCGGCGCGGCGCGGCCCCGGTTCGGCGCGGTCGCGGCCCGGCCGCTGGACCGGACGCAGCGCTCCGACCCGGGCCCGGCGGAGCGGGTGCTGGGCTGGCGACCGGCCACGGAGCTGGAGGAAGGACTGCGCCGTACCGTCGCTTGGTACGCAGAAAGTCTGTAACGCCGCATCTCGGACGCCGATATCCCTCCTGGCGACTACTGACGCAGGGGGCGGGATGCGTGCGGTGACCAACCTGACCGTGCACGGCATCGGCCGTACCACCCGCGAGCTGGACCCGGGCGAGGGAGACACCTGGGTGAGCGTGGCCCAGTTCGAGCAGGTGGTGGACGCCGTGGCGGGCCGGCCCGACGTGCGGCTCACGTTCGACGACGGGAACCTGTCCGACGTGGAGATCGCGTTGCCCAGGCTGGTCGAGCGGGGGTTGAAGGCCGAGTTCTTCGTGCTGGCCGGGCTGCTCGGCGAGCCGGGCCGGCTGGACTCCGACGGGGTGCGCGAGCTGCTCGGCGCGGGCATGCGCATCGGCTCGCACGGCTGGGCGCACCGCGACTGGCGCACCCTGGGCACGCGGGAGGCGGCCGAGGAACTGTCGGCCGCGCACCACCTGCTCGGGCAGCTCGTCGGCGAGCCGGTGTCGCGGGTGGCGATCCCGTTCGGCTCCTACGACCGGCTGGTGCTGAACCGGCTCAGGCGCATGGGCGTGACCCGCGCGTACACCAGTGACGGCGGACGCGCCCGGCCGGGCTCCTGGCTGCAGCCGCGCACCAGCCTCCGCCACGACCTGGACCGCGGCTGGATCGCGCGGGTGCTGGGCGGCCCGTCGCTCCCCCGACGGGCGGCCAAGCTCGCCACGCGGCTCTACAAGCGGATGCGCTGATGGGCCGGGTCGCCGTGGTGATCGTCACCTACAACAGCGCCGGCGTGCTCGGCGGCTGCCTGGACTCGCTCGCCGCCGGGGCCGAGGGCGTGGAGCTCGTGGACGTGGTGGTGGCCGACAACGCCTCGAAGGACGGCTCCGTCGCGGTCGCCGAGCGGGCCGGGCCGCCGGTCAGGGTGGTGCAGACCGGCAGGAACGCGGGCTACGCGGCGGCGGTCAACGCCGGGATCGCGGCGCTCGACCTGGACGCGGTCGACGGCGTGTACGTGCTCAACCCCGACTGCCGGCTGCGGCCCGGGGCCGTCGCGCCGCTGCTGGCGTGCCTGCGCGAGCCGGGCCGGGGCATCGCGGTGCCGTACATGGTCAACCCGGACGGCTCGCTCCAGCCGTCGCTGCGCAGGCGGCCGACCGTGGGGCGGGCGCTGGTGGAGGCGGTGATCGGCGGCAGCCTGGCGGGCCGCGTCGGGCGGCTGGGCGAGCTGGTGACGGACCCGCGCGACTACGCGCGGCCGGGGGCGTACGCCTGGGCGACGGGGGCGGCCATGCTGATCTCGCCTCGGGTGATCCGCGAGGCGGGGCCCTGGGACGAGTCGTTCCTGCTCTACAGCGAGGAGACGGACTTCTGCCTGCGCGCCGCCGACCTGGGCTGGACCACCTGGTACGAGCCCGCGTCGGTCATCGAGCACATCGGCGGCGACTCGGGGATCGACCCCACGCTGGCCGCCCTGCTGGTGGTCAACAAGGTGCGCCTGTACCGGCGGCGGCACGGGCCGCTGGCCGGGCTGGCCTACTACCTGGCGGTGCTGGGCGGCGAGTCCGTGCGCGCGCTCGCGGGCCGGCGCACCTCGCGCGCCTCCGTCGCGGCCCTGGTGCGGCCGTCGCGCCGGATGACGGCGCTGCCGCAATGAGCCGCGCTCCGGCCATGCGGACCGTGCCGTTCGACGGGCTCTCCGCCGCCGAGCTCGACGCCTGGCACGCGCTGCGGGCCGCCAACCCCGCGCTGGACAGCCCGTACTTCCATCCCGGCTTCGCCGCCGCCGTGCACGCGAGCGGGCGGCCCGTGCACGTGGCCGTGAGCACGGGCGACGGCGGGATCGACGCGCTGGTGCCGCACCACCGCGACGGGCGGGTGCTGCGGCCGGCCGGCTGGCCGGGCGCGGACTTCCAGGGGCCGGTGCTCGCCGCCGGGACGCCGTTCCGGCCGCTCGGGCTGCTCTCCAGGGGGACCGCCGCATACGTGTTCGACCACCTGGTGGAGGCGGCGCCCGGGTTCGGGCCGTGGGTGCTGGGGCGCAGGCCGTCGCCGTACCTGGACGTCACCGGCGGGCTGCCCGGCTACCTGGGGCGGGCCTCGCGCAGCGGCAGGGACAACATGAACCAGGCGCGTCGCCGGGCCGCGAAGGCCGAGCGCGAGCACGGCACCGTGAAGTTCGAGGCCGACTCGCGGGACCGGGACGCGCTCGCGCTGGTGATCGCGCTCAAGCGGGCGCAGTACGCGGCCACCGGCGCGGCCGACTACTTCGCCGAGCCGGACCGGGTGCGGCTGCTGGAGAGCCTGCTGGGCGCCCGCGACGGGTCGTTCGGCGGGGTGCTGTCGACGCTGCACGCCGGGCCCCGGCTGGTGGCCGCGCACTTCGGGCTGCGCGCGGGCGGGGTGCTGCACTGGTGGTTCCCGGTGTACGACCCGGAGTTCGCCCGGCTGTCACCCGGCTGGATGCTGCTGCGCGAGCTGGTCGCCGCCGCGCCCACGCTCGGCGTGGACCGGATCGACCTCGGCCGGGGTGAGGACGAGTACAAGCGCCGGGCCAAGACCGGCGAGACCTGGGTGTGCCAGGGGTTGGTGACGCGGAATCCGGCGCGGCGGGCCGCGGCGGTGGCGATGACCCGGGCACGGGCGATGGTGAGATCTGTCCGAACTCGGACACATCCGTAACGTTCCAACGGACATCCCCGACATATCCGGTGGAGGCGGGGAAGATCGCGAACGTCCTCTGCACGGTCCAGCACGCTCTTCAGGCGGGGGAAGCCATGCGGATCAGCGTCTTCGGGCTCGGCTACGTGGGGTGCGTGTCGGCGGCGTGCCTGGCCTCGATGGGCCACGAGGTCGTGGGCGTGGACGTCAACCCCGCCAAGATCGAGCTGGTCAACGGCGGCCGGGCGCCGATCGTCGAGGAACGCATCGGCGAGCTGGTCGAGCGGGCGGTTCGGGAGGGCAGGCTGCGCGCCACCTCGGACGCCGCCGCGGCGGTCGCGTCCAGCGACCTCTCCCTCGTCTGCGTCGGCACCCCGTCCGCGCCGAACGGCAGCCTGTCGACCGCCTACCTGGAGCGGGTCGCCGAGCAGATCGGCCGGGCGCTGCGACCCGGGCACGTCGTGGTCTTCCGCAGCACCATGCTGCCGGGCACCTGCGCCGAGCTGCTGATCCCGATCCTGGAGCTGTCCTCCGGGCTGCGGGCGGGCGCGGACTTCGGGGTGGCGGTCAACCCGGAGTTCCTGCGCGAGGGGACGAGCGTGCGCGACTTCTTCGCGCCGCCGAAGACGGTGATCGGGGAGTCGGATCCGGCCAGCGGGGACGTGGTGGCCGGGCTGTACGAGGGGCTGCCGGGCGAGGTGTTCAGGGTGCCGATCCCGGTGGCCGAGATGACGAAATATGCGGACAACGCCTTTCATGCTGTCAAGATCGGTTTCGCCAACGAGCTGGGCGCGGTCTGCCAGGCCCTCGGCGTGGACTCGTACCAGGTCATGGACGTGTTCCTGGCCGACAGGAAGCTCAACATCAGCCCGGCCTACCTGCGGCCCGGGTTCGCGTTCGGCGGCTCCTGCCTGCCCAAGGACCTGCGCGGCCTGGTGTACGCGGCGCGCAAGGCGGACGTGTCGGTGCCGCTGCTGTCGCACGTGCTGCCCGCCAACGAGGCGCACCTGCGGCGGGCCTTCGACCTGGTCACCGCGCCGGGGCTGCGCAAGGTCGGGCTGTTCGGGCTGTCGTTCAAGCCGGGCACCGACGACCTGCGCGAGAGCCCGCTGGTGGAGCTGGCGGAACGGCTCCTCGGCAAGGGCTACGACCTGCGCATCTACGACGCCAACGTGTCGATGTCGCGGCTGATGGGGGCCAACCGCGAGTACATCGCCGAACGGCTGCCACACCTGGGCGACCTGCTCGCCGACTCGGTGGCCGAGGTGCTGGACCACGCGGAGGTGTGCGTGATCGGCAGCACGGATCCGGCCGTGCTGGACGGGCTCGACGGCTTCCGCGGCAAGGTGATCGACCTCGTGCGCGTGCCGGGAGCCGCGACACATCGGGACAGAAGGGATTACGTGGGCATTGGCTGGTAGAGCGCTCATCCTCGTCGAGAACCTCTCCGTCCCGCTCGACCGCCGCGTCTGGCAGGAGAGCGTCGCGTTACGCGAGGCGGGCTGGGAGGTGCACGTCATCTGCCCGATGGGCGCCAAGCAGGACCGCGAGGCCGAGGCGGTGATCGACGGCGTGCGCATCCACCGCTACCCGCTGCGCGCCGCCACCGGCGGGCCCGTCGGCTACCTGCGCGAGTACGGGTCGGCGCTGTGGCACACCTTCCGCATCGCCCGCCGGCTCGGGCGCTTCGACGTGGTGCACGGGTGCAACCCGCCCGACCTGTTCTTCCTGGTGGCGCTGGCCATGCGGGGCAAGGGCACCCGGTTCATCTTCGACCAGCACGACCTGGTGCCCGAGCTGTACCTGTCGCGCTTCGGCCGGGGGCGCGACCTGCTGTACCGGGCCGTGTGCCTGCTGGAGCGGCGCACGTACCGGGCCGCGCACGTGGTGATCGCCACCAACGAGAGCTACCGGCAGGTGGCGCTGTCGCGCGGCGGCAAGCTGCCCGGCGAGGTGTTCGTGGTGCGCAGCGCGCCCGTCGTGGAGCGGTTCCACCAGGTGCCTGCCGAGCCCGGGCTGCGCCGCGGCAAGCCGCACCTGCTGTGCTACCTCGGCGTGATGGGGCCGCAGGACGGGGTCGACTACGCGCTGCGCAGCCTGGCGCGGCTGCGTGACGAGCACGGGCGGACCGACTGGCACGCGGTGTTCGTCGGCGGCGGCGACACCTTCGACGCGATGGTGGCGCTCTCCCGCGAGCTGGGGCTGGGCGAGACCGTCGAGTTCACCGGGCGGATCCCGGACCCGGACCTGATGCGTTACCTGTCGACGGCCGACGTGTGCCTGTCGCCTGACCCGTTGAATCCGCTCAACGACGTCTCCACCATGAACAAGGTCATGGAGTACATGGCGATGGCCCGGCCGATCGTCTCCTTCGAGCTGCGGGAGGCGCGGGTGTCGGCGGGCGAGGCGGCCATGTACGCGCCGGCCAACGACGAGTCGGAGTTCGCCAAGCTCATCGCGAGGCTGCTGGACGACCCTTCCGAACGACGCCGCATGGGCGAGATCGGCAGGGAGCGGGTGGCGGGGCCGCTGTCGTGGACCCACTCCAAGAAGGCCCTCCTCGCGGCCTACGAAGCCGCCACGGACCCCCGGTGACCCCTGCCACCGCGCGTCGCGGCTTTTCTATGGGGGTCCGTACTCGTCCCGGGCTGTTTCCGCTCGCGGCTGCCGGGTCACGGGGTTGCCGGGGGTTGTCCGTTTCGGGTGCCGGTGTCCGTACCCCAGGTTGTCTTTCTTCCCCTCAGCAGGGTGAGGGCGCGGTCGGCGGCGAGGACCGTCAGGTAGCAGGCGGCGTCGAGGGCGCTCACCTCGCGGGCGGCGAGGAGGTCGCGCAGGGCTCCGGCGCGCAGCGAGCGGGCCGGCAGGCCGAGGCGGGCGAGCTCCCGGTTGCCCTGCCTGACCCGCACCCGGCGGGCCAGGTGGGCGCGGACCGTGCGGGCGGGCCGGACGACCGACCTGGCCTCGGTCACCACGACGCGCTCGTCGCCGGTGAAGGAGCCGTCCACGTAGCCGTCGTCGGAGATCACGTCGGGCAGCGGGAACACCCGCCGGTGTCCCTTCTCGGTCAGCACGTAGACCCCCACCCCGGCCAGCGCCCGGGACGGCGCGATCAGCCGATCGTGCACCCGGTGCACCCGCCGGACGACCCGCCCCGTCCCCGCCAGGTCCCACTCGGGCACCGGCGCGCAGGCCAGCACCCCCGGCCTGGACGCCGCCTCGGCCAGCGCGCGCACCGACTTCGCGTCCAGCCGCACGTCCGCGTCCAGGTAGACGCGCGGGAAGGCGCGGCAGGCGGCGTCACCCAGGCGCAGCGCCTCCACCTTGCCCGGTCGCGAGGTCTCCAGCACCCGCACGCCCGGCCGGGCGGCGGCCCGCGCGGTGCCGTCCGTGCAGGCGTTGGCCACCACGATCACGTCGAACTCGCCGGGCCCGGTCCCCGCCAGCAACGTGTCCATGTTCGCCGCGATCACGCCTGCCTCGTCGTGGGCCGGGATCACCACGCTGACCGTCGGCTTCATCACACCGCCTTTCGGAAGGAGACAGCTTGAGAGTGGAATCGGGCGAGATCGACGGGGTTCTGCTGTTCAGGCCGGTGCCGCATCGGGACCGGCGCGGCCTGTTCACCCGGACGTTCGACGCCGCCGTGGCCGCCGAGGCGGGGCTGAAGCCGGAGACGTTCATCCAGGACAGCCAGTCGAGGTCGGTCCGGGGCACCGTCAGAGGGCTGCACGGGCGCGGTGGGCAGGGTGAGGCCAAGCTGGTGCGCTGCGCCCGGGGCGCGATCCACGACGTGCTGGTGGACGCCCGGCCCGGCTCGCCGACCTTCGGCAGGCGGATGGCGGTGCGGCTGGACGACGAGGACTTCACCGTCCTGTACGTGCCGCCCGGGCTGCTGCACGGCTTCCAGGCGCTGACGGAGCCCGCCGACACCTGCTACCGCATCGACCGCGAGCACGACCCCGCGGAGGATCTCGCGGTCCGGTACGACGATCCGGATCTCAAGATAGCGTGGCCCCTGCCGGTGACCGAAGTGAGCGACCGCGACCTGCGCGCGGGCTCCTGGGCCGACCTGTCGCGCCAGCTCGGCGGCTGAGAGGTGATGCCCGTGAGCGCCCACCCCACCACACCGGTTCCGGGCTGTGCGGCCGTCGTGGTCATCTCGATGGTGGTGCTGCTGGCGGCATGTCAGGCGGAGCCGCGGCCCACGGTCGCGCCGCCGGCGCCCAGTCCGTCGGCGTCGATCGTCAGGCCCGACGGCAGTTCCTGCCCCGACCATCCCACGCCGACCTGTACGGGCGCGCCGAAGGGTGTCCGGCTGACCGAGGTCCCGCTCAACACCGAGGACGTCGCGTACAAGGTCCAGACACCGGGGGCCGTGCTCGACGGCGTGCACATCCGCGGCCCCCTGCTCGTCCACGCCGACGACGTCACCATCAAGAACAGCGTCATCGACGGGCACGTCACCAACGCCGACGGCGACCGTTCGTTCCGGTTCACGATCACGGACACCACCGTCGGCACCACGAGGACCTGCGGCCCGCTGCCCGCGATCGGCCACGACAAGTACACCGCCACCCGCGTGCTCGTCCAGGGCCACAGCGACGGCTTCCGCGTCTCCGGTGACGCCGTGGACATCCGCGACTCGTACGTGAAACTCTGCTCGAACCCCGGCGACCACTCCGACGGCATCCAGGCCTACAACGGCGGCAAGGGCCTGACCTTCCACCACAACACCGTCGACCAGCGCGAGGCCGAGCACATCACCGCGCCGATCTTCCTGGTGGACGAGAAGTCCGAGGACGTCGTGGTCACCGGCAACCTGGTGATGGGCGGCACGTTCAGCATCCAGGTGCGCAACGCGCGCGGCAAGCAGGTGGTGCGCGGCAACAAGCTCGTCGACAAGTCGTGGGTGTACGGCCCGGTCGACTCCGAGTGCGGCCGTGCCGACTGGGCCGGGAACGAACTGGTGACCATCGACGCGAACTATCGGGTCACCTCGATCGTCGGCCCGCTGGCCTGCGAGGGCGCGAGCTGATCGGCGCGTACCGCGCGCAGCAGCGCGCCCGCCGCGCCGACCAGGAGGAACGAGATCCCCGTCACGGTGTGGAACGACAGCAGGTCGAACGTGAACGACCCGGCCAGCGGCACCACCAGGCAGGCGGCCACGGTGAGCCCGAGGTCGCGGGTGACAGGGTCGGCGCTGAGGAAACGCGACCGCAGCGCCGCGTAGCACGCGACGAGGAACAGCCCGGCGAACGCCGCCGTGCCGATCAGCCCGGTCTCCACCATGGACAGGATGTACTGGTTGTCGAAGATCTGGTGCTTGGGCGCATACCAGGTGCCGAGCCCGCGGCCGAGCCAGAAGTGGCGGCTGATCTGCTGCGCGGCGACCGCGTAGTCGTGGGTGCGGTACTGGATGCTCTCGTCGTTGCCGATATTGGTGAACAGGCCGACGAACGTGCCCAGCAGCCCCGGCACGGCGATGCGGACCGCCACCAGGAACCCGGCCGCCGCCACCAGCGCCTGGAGCCGTCGCCTGACCGGCCAGCCCCCGAACAGCACCACGCCCACCACGGC
The DNA here is from genome assembly GCF_055585125.1 of Nonomuraea sp. NPDC054003. NCBI lineage: Bacteria > Bacillati > Actinomycetota > Actinomycetes > Streptosporangiales > Streptosporangiaceae > Nonomuraea > Nonomuraea sp. NPDC054003. The sequence continues at coordinate 58,324 of NZ_JBVJKR010000026.1, read as the reverse complement.
CAGGCTGAGCATCGCCGAACGGGACACCGAGAACATCAGCCCGCACCCGATCAGCAGCGCGCACACCCACCAGCGCAGCGACGGCTCACGGAGCGCCCGCGCCCGCACGCCGTAGTGCACGGCCAGCGGCAGCAGCATCGCGCAGGTGACGCCGAACTCGATCGGATGCCCGGTGGTGGCGGCCACCCGCCGCAGGTCGGCCCGCTCCAGCACGAACGCGTCGCCCTCGGTCGTGTAGCGCAGGATCGGCAGCTCCATGAACCGGGTGAGGTCGATCGAGAACAGGAACTGGAGCGCGCCGATCACCGCGATCACCGCTCCGGCCACGACGAGCGTCTTCAGCACGAAGTCCAGCCGCCGCAGCCCGCGCACCCCGTCGCAGACGGTCAGCGCCAGCCCGACGATCGCCACCACGAGCACGAACGAGTGGTCGGCCAGGTTGAGCTCGTCCGACTCCATCGGGCCGGCCGTGGCGAAGCCGTACGTGGCGAGCATGGCGGTGAAATAGGCGAACAGCGCTGTACGTACCGGATTACGCCCCTTGGCCGCCCCGAGCGCGAGCGTGAGCTGCGCGCACAGCCACAGCAGCGCGGCCACCAGGCTGACCACGTTCGCGGGCGTGAGCGACAACGGCAGGTACTTCAGCACCAGCCGCGCGGGCACCACCAGCAGCACGAAGGCGAACACCGCCGCCACCGTCGCCCCATCCGCCCGGGGCGGTGGCTCCGTCACGGCCCTGCCTTCTCGGCGCCGACCAGTTCCCTCTCCTCGGGCTGGGGGCCGGGACGGCGGCGGCGGCGGAGCGGGGCCGCCAGGCTCTCCGCCGCGAAGGCCGCCGTCAGGGCGGCGATCACGCCGAGGCCGAGTGCCGCCGCCGCCGAGCGGAGCTTCCTGCCCTGCTGGGGCGCGGGCGTGGTCGGCGGCACCGCCTCGCTGATCGTGATGTACGTCTCCGGCGGCGCGTGCACCTGCCGCTGCCGCACGTCGAGCTCCTGCCTGACCCGCTCGATCACCTGCCGGACGATGGCCGCGGACGCCTCCGGCGTGCGGCTCTCCCCCTCGACGAACACCAGCGGCCCGGTCGCGAGCGACTCCAGGTTGTTGGTGCCGTTGGTGACCGCGTACTCGGTGTCGCCTTCGGCCGTGCCCATGTCGGCCACCATGTCCGGCGTGCTCATGACACTGATCAGCATGGAGGCGGCCACGTCCAGCCCGTGGTCGAAGTTGAGCAGCGGGTTGACCTGGGGCACGGGCTGGCCGGGGTCGGGTGGCAGGATCCCGCCGGTGGTCGGCGCGGTCAGCACCAGCACGGCGGTGGTGGTGTAGGTGACCGGGATCGTACTGTAGGCATAGAAGGCGCCGCCGAGGGCCAGCAGAAAGGCCGGCAGGGCGACGTACCAGCGTCTGATCAGGACGAGGATGGTCCCCCAGAAGTCCACACGCCCTCCCGTACGAGTGCCGCCCCATGGATGTCGGGCGCACAGGGGTGGAGCGTTACACCAGCATCTGTCCTGTTACTGGGTGTTATGTGCCGACCCTGGACACCGGTTCACCGCCCACCCTGTGGGTCTTGCTTGACGAGATGGCGCTTCGACGACCAATAGGGACGCCCAGGTCATGTCCGTACAGCTTGACCATCTTGTTGCCGCCGCCAACCGCCCGTACGTGACCGTGCAAGTCGTACCGTGGGAAACTCCAAGGCACCCGGGTTGCCTTTGGCCGAACGCCTCACCCAGCTCACCGAGTTGCCGGCGAGAGCCACCGCGATCTGGTGGCTCTGACCCGTCACCCGTCGAGCATGTTAGGGCTTACCGGGGCGAGTCTTTTGGATGGCGTACTGGGCTCGAGCCGCGCGCAAGAGCAGAAGGAACCTCGTTGGCGCGAGGACGTAACTGTGCTTGTTCAAAGAGCCGTTGGAGTGGGCCGCGATGAAGCCCTTGTCTCGCGTCACGCAGTAGACCGCGCAGAGCGGGTCATCGCCGGCGAGCCACTTGCATGCGCCGTAGACCAGGCCGTCCTCGTGATCAAGCGGCGGATTCCCGTCAGGGTAAGTATCGCCGAGCGTCCCACCAAGAGATTGGGCCGTAAGACCACCAATCAACTCGGTCACGAGCGTTTGTGCGTCGTTTCTGCCCCAGCCGAGCCCTCGGTAGCCGGTCTGCGGGTCAGGGAGAACTGGCTGCTGGGCCTTGCTGCGGACCATTTTGTCGATGTGGGCGTTGGTCCATACTTCTAGCGGTTCCAGGCCGGCGAACCTGCCTGAGGTGCATGCCGCGATGGCGCGAAGCGAGTCGTAGGCGAGATCGCTTCTATGCGGCACGGGTTCCCGAGCTACCGAAGCGGCGGCTGCGCTTGCTTTGTCCCAGGTAAAAGGGGGCCCAAGGAGACTGGCCACGTCGAGGTACACGTTGACGTCGAATACAACGACGTGGCGCTGTTGCTCTTCACCCTCCACGATCTACCAGTCCGCGTACGATCGGCGCGGCTCCTGCTCAATGCCCTCGGCATCGAGCAGGCTGCTGTCTTGGAGGTTGCCTCCGCCCCAGGGGTCACTACCCGCGTCCATGCCTTCGTCGCCCAGCGAAGCCAGAAGCGCGTCTACGTCTACTCGGCCAGCGCCCTTGGCAGCGCTAAGGTGGATACCTCCAGCGGCGAGGTCTGCAGCGGTGCGGCCGCCCAGCTTCCGATGGGTCCGATAGAAACGAGCCATCGCATCTAGGCTGATCGGGTTCCGGCACTCTGCGTCTGCCGGAAGATCCCCCCTGGCCTCTTTCCAAGGGGTCTCGGCGTGCGTCAGCGCACTAAGCTCTTCGCCGCTCATCGATCCGTACGCGCCGATGACCAGGTCAATCAAGTCAGAGGCGAGATCGTCCAAGTGGATGCCCTCGATGTTCTGAGTTGCTGCGCGGCGGGATGCCCTGTCCTTGCGGGCGCGCCACACCTGCGGAACGACCGGGCCGTCCTTCCAGGCTTTGACCTGCTCATCGAATAGTGGTTCATTCGTGATCGCTACGTGCCATGCCTGCACGTAGTACAACAGCTTCTGAAGCGACATGGCGTCGAGCCAAGGCCCGTTGCGAGCGATGATCACACTAGCAACGTCGTTTGCGGTCAGCATGAATCACCTCCCGGTCATACTTCCTACCCCCATGCTACCTACCAGTGGTTGTCGCCTCAGTCTCACACAGAACACAGCGGGAGGACAGAGAAGTGGCGCGGAAATTCGATAACAGGTTCGAATAGCTTTGTGTCCGGCACGGACCTGTTCGTCAACAGCCTGCGGCAGTGGCCGCCCGTGCCGGGGGGGTCATACAGCAGGCCGTCAAGATCGCCGCCGCAGGGCCGGTCGACGCCGACGTCCTGCTCATCGTCGACTCCGACGCGCTGCTCGTACGGCCCGCCGACGCGACGTCATTCACCCGCGACGGGCGGCTGTGCGTGCACCAGGTGGACGACGGTGTCACCGCCTCGATGGGAGCGGCACCCACGCCTACACCGATCTCGGCTTCGCTAAGGTCACCACCTCGAACCTGGGCGGCTTCACCTACGTCCACAACACCACGTTCACCCTGACCGGCAAGCTCGAAAGTTGTTCTCTGGGGCGGGGCGGGCGGCCAGATTGAGCGGGTCCTGGAGCGCGACTCCACGACGGACTGGCTCTCCCGGGTCACCGCCCAGACGAAGCCGACAGCTCGAGCCCAGAGACCGTCCAAGACGACCGTTGCGGCTTCAACATCACCCGGATCCTGGACGCCGTCTCCGCCATCCCCGGCACCACCGACGGCCAGGCGTACACCTATGACAAGGTCGGCAACATCACCAGCCTGACCGACAACGGCCAGACCGCCACCTACATCTACCCCACCCCCGGTGCCGGCGCAGAGCGGCCGAACGCGGTCACCGCCATCGCCTACGACGGCGTCGGCAGCTCGCCGCCCGCACCGTCGACAACAAGCAGGCCACCTTCACCTGGAACCTGCTCGGCCAGCTTGACCAGGCCACCATCCAGGGCGCGGACACCGTCATGGTGTCGACGCCGCCGGCGAACGGTGATCCGCCATGACCCCGACGGCAGCACCACCCTCTACCTCGGCGCGATCGAACTCCGCCTCGCCAGCGGCCAGGTCACCGCCAAGCGGTACTACAGCAGCGACGGCTCTCGTGGCCCTCCGCGAGCCCAGCGGCGTCACCTGGATGCTCGCCGACCTGCACGGCAGCACCCAACTGGCCGTCAACGCCATCACCGACACCGTCAGCCGCGAACTCTACCTGCCCTTCGGCGAACGTCGCGGCTCAGATGACCTGCCCTTCACCCAGCCGCTTTGGATCTTGTTCTCGTCACACAGACTTCAAAGGTGACGACAAAAGTCTCGCTGTCTGAGGGCAGTCAGACTATGCGTCGAACTCGCCGAGCTTGACACCGCTGAGGAAGGCTCGCCACTCGCCCGGGGTGAAGACGAGCGCGGGGCCGTTCGGGTTCTTGCTGTCACGCACGGCGACGATTCCGGGGAGATTGCCGGCGACCTCGACGCAGTTTCCTCCGTTGTCGCCGCTGCGGGAACTCTTTCTCCATGCCGCCCGGAGAAGGTCCGCATGGATCATGTCTTGAGCTTCCATTGGTCTCGGGCTTCCTCGATCATCTCTAGAGACTGTCCGGGACGGTAAGCCTCTGCTCGTAGCTTGTCATATCTATCCCAGATCAGCGCAACGAAGTCGTGTTCGGCTGATACCTCGCCTCTACCTGCGGAGTCCACCGATACAGCCGTGGGACTGTCCGGTAGCTCGGCGATGATGAAGCTGGACAGCAAGCCGGCAGTACACGGAGTGTCAAAGGGGACGACTTGCACCGTGATGTAGGGGCGGTCGGCAACGGCAAGGAGATGCTCCAGTTGTGCGGCCATGACGAGCGGACCCCCGACCGGGCGGCGAAGCACCAGCTCATCAACGAGGACCCACAGTGTGGGCGGTGCTTCGGTGTCGAGGATGAGTTGGCGGTGCATGCGAGCGCTGACACCATCCTCAACGCTTCGGTCTGAGATCCCCGCGAGACCGCCCCGAAAGACGGCCCTGGCGTAGTCCTCGGACTGGAGCAAGCCAGGGATCAGGAGGGGATCCCAGCTTCTGAGAACACGGGCCGAGGGTTCGATCTCGTCCGTCCATCGGAGGTACCAGCCTGGCCCGGACGGAGATGTGATGCTGCGACACAGGCGGGCGAAGCGGTCGCCTGTGCCGAACACCTGGTCACAGCCCGCGGCGAAATCCGGTTTCGGCTTGCGATCCCCTTTTTCGATATGCGCGACGAGGGATGACGAGCAGTCCAGGCGCTTGCCAAGAGCTGACTGCGTCAGTTCGTGCTCCCTACGTGTTCGGGCTAGCTCTCTGCCGAAGCGCTGAACTGGTGTTAGACGCGGATCAAGGTCGTTGCCCATGACCATCCCCTCACCTGTCTCCCCAGCATCTTGACGGGTGCTGACAAATGTTGACGACGAGCCCCATTTGAAGGAGGTTTTTGGGACTCGATTGTGCACCGATTTCTTCTACAAGATGAGTCTTCACCTGGGCAGACTGAAAGTCAAAGGTTTCCGCCCGATCTCTGACCATGACAGGAAATGGACAACCGCAACGCTGCAGACGAAAATTTGGTGACATACCTAGAGCGGGAGCAAATCGACATTTCTAGAAAAGGGATAAAAATGTACGGAAAAGCTTCCTTGTTCGGCGAGATCGTGCCAGGAGCCGCTCAATCGAAGGCCGCTGCGGTGGCGGAGCGTTCCGGCTCTGTCGGGCGGAGCATGGTCTGGCGGCTTCGGGATGACGCCCGTGCGGTCGGTGATGCCCGTGACCTTGTCCGGCGCGCGCTCCTGCTGGTCGGTCTGGGGCCGGATCTGGTTGACGACGCCGTGCTGATGGTCAGCGAGCTGGTCACGAACGCGGTTCTGTACGGTGACGCGCCGTACGAGCTGGTGGTACGGGTCGATCCGGTCGAAGTGGTGTGCATGGTGGTCGACGCGGGAGCCGTTCGCCCGGTGCGCCGGGGTGCGGATGCTCAGGCCGAGCACGGGCGGGGGCTGCTGATCGTGGCGGAGCTGTCGGCCGGGCTGTACGGCTGCGTTCCGCAGGGGTTCGCCACCTGCCCTGGGCTGGCGGGCAAGGCGACCTGGTTCGCGCTGCCTCGTACGGCAGGCCGGCGATGAGCGGGGCGTCAGACCTGTTGGAGGAGTACCACGGCCTTCACATGGCTCCTGTCCAGGAGGGACATGAACGGATCGCCTGGGCGAGCCCCGCTGCCCGGTGTGTCCGGTTCCGGGTTCGGCGGCACACATGCAGTGGTTGCGCACCCTGTTACGAGGTCTGCGTCGCGGGCGGGCTCTCGTTCGTCCGGAGATCCGCCGATGGCGTGGTCCATGAGACGGTGTGGAGGTTGACGGCGGAGACGGAACCGATCTGGGGCGCCCTACTCAGGGGCGAGGCCCGTTGAACGACAAATGCCCATCGGCGCGAGCAAGGCTCGGTCACCAGTTACGCTGAAGGTGCAACACAGGCGTCGCAGCGGAGGGAGTCGAGCGACGGTGAGCGTGGACCTCGAACACGAGCCCCTTCAGACCTCGCCCGCCGGGTCATCCGGTTGGCCGAGGAAACCCAGCACGCCGCTCAAGTGCTCGAACGCCGTCTGGATGCGCTGGAACGCCGCTCCGAAGCCGCCGGCAGAGCCGAACGTATCCTGAGCATTGCCGCTGACATGCGAACCCATCTCGGTCGGGACCGACTGTCCGTTGAAGATCTGTACGACCCGGACACCGGCCTTCCCGCATGATCATCGATTCCAGCGCCATCATTGCCGTCATCAACGGTGAGCCAGAGGCCACCCGATTCGCCCACGCTATCGCCGCAGCCGTGTGTCGCATCTCGGCTGTCAACTACGTCGAAGCGGCCATCGTGGCGGACAACCGCGGTGAGGCGAGCTTGCAAGGGGCCTACCTGCCGGGTGGGCCCTCGCCACCTCGAAGCGACCAGCGTCCCGACGAACAGCCGCTCACACTCTTCAGAGGTTGAGGATCGTGATGACCGTCGACATCAGCCCCGAGCAGGTCTCCGCCATCACCGCCTTCGTCGACGTCGAGGCACCACCACCCGCCGAGCGACCGACCGCGCACTTTCTCTTCGGCACCAACCAGATCCAGCCGGTCGACATCGCGGCGGAGCGGTACCACAAGGGGTTGGCGCCACTGATCATCTGCACCGGCGGGGTCAACCGTCACAACGGCATCGTCGAAGGAAGCACCTTCCGCCGCCTGCTTCTTGAACGCGACGTCCCGGACGAAGCCATCCGCGTCGAGGCGCAGTCCATGAATACCTGGCAGAACGTCGAATACGCCCTGCCGTTCCTACGGGAAGCGTGTCGATCGCGGCTCACCATCACGGCCGTTTGCAAGTGGTATCACCGCCGAACCGTTCACATCCTCAAGGGCCTCGCGCCGGAGATTTCCACTTTTCACGTCATCACCTGGGAACCCCTTTATTCGGGGAGACCCGTCACCCGCACGGACTGGCCGGCCATCCCTGAAGGGAGCCGCCGGGTCATCCGCGAATGGGAAGAGGTGACTCGCCGCGTAGCCGACGGCAGCCTCAGTGCGGCGAGGCTGGTCGAAGGGGCCTGGTGCTGAACAACTGCCTCGGTGCGGACCTCCCTTGCAAGGCCCTTCAGGCTGATGGCGGTCTGCTTGCGAGCGATTCTCTCCAAGAATCGAGTTGGCGTTCCTCATGAGGGTGCGCCGTACATCTGCTCCCGATTCATCCACGTAGTAAATGTCGATAAGAGGGGTTATCGGAACGAATTTAGCGCTCGTCAAGAATCCTGAGACACAGTTCTCTCGTGAATCTCTTCGGGCTCGAAGTCCGACCGCGAGAGGACTCGACATGACCGACCACAGCCCCGGCACAAGCTCCTATCCGGAGCCGCAGCCCTGGGTGCAGGCCTACGCACCGATCTACCCGCCGCAGCCGGCACGTCACGACCGCCGGTGGCTCACCTACGGCCTGACCGCCTTCGTTTCGCTGCTCCTCGGGATCGTCATCGGCTCCAGCGGCGAGACGGAGACCAGCGCGGCTGGCCCGCGCCCCACCGTCACGGTGACCGAGATGGCGGACACCGTTGCCGAAACCGCACCGGAGCAGACGGAGAGCGGCCCGCTGACCACCGTCCCAGGTGACGGCCAGTACCTCGTCGGTGAGGAGATCAAGCCCGGCACGTACAAGACCTCGGGCACCGACGGCTTCACCTGCTACTGGGCGCGTTTGAAGGACGCCTCAGGGGAGTTCGGCGCCATCATCGCCAACGGCAACGTCAGCGGCCAGACGAGGGTGACCCTCAAGAAGGGTGAGTACTTCGAGACCAAGGGCTGCCAGGACTGGAAGCGGGTGGGCTGACGTGCTGTCCATGACTCCCGCGTACCTCGTCGTGCTGGCGCTCGTGCTGACGCTGATGAGCGCCACGATCGCGTACTTGATCGCCCGCAGCCGCGCCACCGCCGACCGCACCGCTCTGAAGATCGCCGAGGAACGGCGGAATCAGGCCAGCGAGCGTGCGGACGCCCTGCTCGCGGAGCGGGACATGGCGCGGCGGCAGCTCGCCGAGCTGGGGCAGGCCCACACCGCCGCGCTGACCGAGCGCCGTGGGTTGGACGAACAGCTCGGCCGGCTCTCCGCCGAGCTGGACGCGGTTCGGAACGGGTTCCAGAGGAGGGAAGCCGATGCCCGGCGCCTGCAGCTGATGCTTGAGGCGGAACAGGGCGAGAAGGCGGAGACCGGACGCAGGCTTCGCGAGGCCGAGGTCTCGATCGCGGCCTCGACGGGCAGGGAGACGGAACTGCGCACGGAGATCCAAGCCCTCAGGGCGCAGATCACCGAGCTGACCATGCAGAAGCAGGCTCTGCTGGAGCAGGCCGCGTCGGTGCATGCCGTCCGCCAGGAGCTCGACCAGACGCGCGTGGACAACAACCAGCTCCTGGAGAAGACCCTGCGCGCGACGGCGGCCGACATGCTGAAGAAGTCCCAGGACGAGCTGGTGACCAGGGCCGAAGCCACCTTGGGCGCGGTCAGCAAACCGGTCCGCGAGCAGTTGACGGAAATGGACCGGCAGCTCAAGGGGTTCACCAACACCCGGGTCGCGGCCGAGGCCACGCTGAACCAGCAGTTGATCACTCTGACGGAGGAGGGGCACCGGACCCGGAAAGAGACCCGTGCTCTGGTCGAGGCGCTCAAGAAGCCGCAGGTGCGCGGGCAGTGGGGCGAGATGCACCTCAAAAGGGCCGTGGAGCTGGCGGGGCTCGTCGAACACTGTGACTTCGACACCCAGGTGCACTTCGCCGGTGACGAGAGCGCGGTCCGACCCGACCTGGTGGTCCGCCTGGCCGGCCGCAAGCACGTCGTCGTGGACGCCAAGGTCCCGATGGCCGCGTTCATGGCCGCGGTCGAGGCCGTCGAGGACGCCGAGGTGGACAAGCACTGGGCTGACCACGCCCGTCATCTGCGCAAGCATGTGGACGCCCTCGGCGGCAAGGAGTACTTCCGGCAGGTCGCCGCTTCGCCGGAGTTCGTCGTGCTGTTCGTGCCCAGTGACGCCTTTCTTCAGCCGGCCTTGGAGAAGGACCCGTCCCTCCAGGAGTACGCGATCTCCAAGAACGTGCTGATCGCGACGCCGACCTCCCTGATCGGTCTGCTCCGGACCGTCGCGTTCGCGTGGACCCAAGCCGCGCTGCAGGACAACCTGAAGCAGGTGTACGAGCTCGGCCGGGAACTGTACGACCGGCTGTCGGTCATGGGCGGGCACCTGAACGCCCTGGGCAAGTCCCTCGACCGGTCGGTCAAGTCCTACAACGACACCATCGGCTCGATGGAGGGACGGGTCATGATCACGGCACGCAAGTTCCGAACGCTCAAGGTCGTCGAGAGTGACCTGGTCGAACTCAAGGGCGCCGAGCAGGCCACGCGGCCGCTCGGGACTCCGGAACTGGTGGCGTCGGCCAACGCCGAATCGGCGGTCCGAGCGCTCCCGCCGACACCGGGTCCAGAAGACGCCGTCGCCGGTTGACACCGCGCAGCGCGAGCCGGGGTGGAGCGTTGCAGAAACCCCTGTAACACCCCACAAAACCCCGCGATATGGATAAGAGGGGCGTTTCACGGGGGACTGGAGAGGTCTTCATGAGCGATTTGGCCGTCGTCACGCCCACGTACCGGCCCGACGCCGACCTCTTCGCCCACCTGCACCGCTCGGTCCTGGAGCACACCTCCGGCGGCACCGTCCACCACGTGGTGGTGCCCGCCTCGGACCGCGCCCTGTTCGCCGGGTACGCGGGGCCGCGCTGCCGGGTGTGGACGTACCCGGAGATCCTCCCCCGCCGCATCACCCACCTGCCCGGCACCGCGCTCTGGATCGACCCGGCGCGGCCGTGGCCGCCGCTGCGCGGCTGGGTCGTCCAGCAGGCGGCGAAGATCGCCGTGACGGCCCGGCTGGACGCACGGGTGGTGCTGGTCGCCGACTCCGACGTGGTCCTGGTCCGCGACGCCGGGCCCGAGCACTTCGTCCGCGACGGCCAGACCGTCCTGTACCGGGCCGACGGCGCCGTGCACGACGGCATGCCCGAGCACGTCACCTGGCACCGCGCCGCCCGTGACCTGCTCGGCCTGCCCGGCACCGCCACCCCGCCGCTGCCCGACTACGTCAGCTCGCTGGCCTGCTGGGACCCGGCCGTGGTGCGCGCCATGATCGCGCGGATCGAGGAGGCCACCGGCCGCGACTGGCTGGTCGCCTTCACGGCCCACCTGCGGGTGTCGGAGTTCATCGTGTACGGGGTCTTCGTCGACGAGGTGCTGAAGACGTCGCCGCCCGGCGACACCGCGATGTGCCACAGCCGGTGGGACCGCACCCCGCTCGACCACGCCGGCGCCGTGGCCTTCGCCGAACGGCTGGGACCCCGGGCGATCGGCATGATGATCTCCGCCAAGTCGCGGACCCCCGTGGCGGCGCGTCTGGCCGCCATCCAGCGCTGCGCCCAGGTCACCGGACTCGATGGGAGCCCCCCTTGAGCAAGCTGGCGGTCATCACGCCGTCCTACGCCCAAGACGCCGAACTGTTCGCCCTCCTGCACCGGTCGGTGCTGGAGCACACCTCCGAGGACACCATCCACCACGTGTTCGTGCCGCCCGGCGACAAGGAGCTGTTCGCCCCGTACCAGGGGCCGCGCTGCCACGTGTGGGTCCGCTCCGAACTGCTGCCCCGCCGCTACCTGCGGATGCCCGGCACGGACGTGTACGTCAACTCCCGCCGCCCGTGGCCGCCTTTGCGCGGCTGGGTGATGCAGCAGACCGTCAAGATCGCCGCCGCCGGGCTGATCGACGCCGACGCCATGCTCATCGTCGACTCCGACGCCGTGCTGGTACGGCCGACCGACGCGACGTCGTTCACCCGGGACGGCCGGCTGTGCCTGTACCGCCTCGAAGAAGGCGTCACCGCCTCGATGGAGCGGCACGTGCTCTGGCACCACGTCGCGCGCGAGCTGCTGGGGCTGCCGCCACCGCCGCCGCCCCCGCTGCCCGACTACGTGACCGCGCTGACGTTCTGGGACCCGCACATCGTGCGCGCCATGCAGCGGCGCATCACCGAGGTGACGGGACGGGACTGGCTGGACGCCTTCAACTCCCGGCTGCACATCTCCGAGTTCATCCTGTACGGGGTCTTCGTGGACGAGGTGCTGAAGGCGGCGCCGCCGGTGAACACCTCGATCTGCCATCTGAGCTACAACCACGAGCCGTGGGACGAGGCGACGGCGCTGGCCTTCGCCGACCGGCTGGGGGCCGACGCGGTGGGGATGATGATCTCGGCCAAGTCGAACACGCCCATGGAGTCCAGGCTGGCGGCGATCCGGCGGTGCGCTCAGGTGGTGGAGTCGGGCTGACCCTCGCGGGTCACCACCTCGATCGGCCCGGTGTCCCCGCCGACGACCCGGAACTGCTGGGTGTCGCCGACGTCCTCGGCCTCGCCGGAAGCCTCGGCCTTGCCGGAAGCTTTGGCCGGGAGGGGGTCGCCTCCCAAGCTCAGCTCCTCCACCGTAAGGGGGAAGGCCGGGAGCGTGGTCCGTTCAAGGGGCGTTCCGTTGCGGCGCGGCGGCGCTTCGGCCCCCGCCCCGATTCCGTCGCCGGCGGAGTGACCGCTTCCGGGGGCCGCGGAGCCCTTTGGAGAGGCGACACCTACCGTCGCGAGCGCGCCCGTGGAGCCCTCAGGAGAGGCGACGCCCCTCTCCGGGGCCGGCAGGCGGAGGCGGGAGGGGACGCCGAGCCGGGTGATCGCGAAGGCCAGGGCCAGGCCGAGCGTGACGCCGGCGAAGGCGCCGCCGGCGGCGGCCATCAGGCGGCCCTGGACGATGGGCTTGGGCACGGAGGCGGGCATGACGTCGAGGATGCCGATGTGCGTGCTGATCGGCGCGTCCAGGGCCACCTGCCGCTCGGCCAGTTCCAGCTTGACCCGCTGCTGCGCCTTGGCCATGACCTCCCTGACCACCCGCGGCGAGGTGCTCTCCACCTCGACGTACACGAACGGCCCGTTGGTGCTGATGCCCAGCAGGTCGGGGTTGGTGCGCCCGTCGTTGATCGTGAGGGAGGTCGGCCCGTCCTCGGCGACCCCGAGTGAGGCCGCGACCTCGGGCGTGTTCGTGGCCAGGATGAGGATGCCGGCGGTGGTCCGGAGCGCGTCGTTGAACTGCAGCAGCGGGTTGGTCAGCCCCGGCTTGGACTCGGGCAGGGTCTCCAGCGTGCCGCCGCTGGCGGGCACGGTGAGCACCATGGACGCGGTCGACACGTACCGGTCCGGGACCAGGAGCCAGCCGGCCAGGGCCAGCAGGACGGCCGCCACCACGACCGGGGGCCCGACGGACTTCCTCAGGGCCAGGCCGACAACGGTCTTCCAAAAGCCCACTACATCCGCCCCCGTCGCATATAACGGTACAAAGAGGAAATCGCACGGTTCATTCGGCGTGTTACACCAGGCGGGCGAGGGAGAGCAGCTTGCGGCCAACTCGTCGACCACGGTGCGTCACCGTCCGCCGCTGCCGTCGCGCGTACATCCTGAGCACCTCCACCCGCGCCCGCCGCCGCTGGTCCTCGGTCAGGCCCGCCCGGCCCAGCCAGGACAGCAGTTCCCGGCACTGCAGCGTGTTGGCCAGGTGCGACTGCCAGGCGGGCACGCCGAGCCGCCTGGCCACGCCCGAGATGCGCTCCACCCGCCAGTTGCGGTGCGCCAGCACCTCGGGCACGTGCGCCCACGGCCCGGCCAGCGCAAGTTTGGCGGCGAACACCTCGTCCTCGCGCAGCATGTTGCGGCGCGGGATGCCGGTGGCCACCGAGCGGCGCAGCATCCCGTACAGCGGGTCGATCAGCAGGTGGCTCTCGTTCAGCAGCCTGAGCAGCTCGGTGAAGCGGGTCACCGGGTCGCCGGAGGACAGCGCGGTGCCGTCGTAGGCGGCGGTGCGCGGCGCGCCGTCGGGGCCGGTGTAGGCGACCTGGGTGGTGACCAGCACGACCCGCTCGTCCGCGGCGAACGCGGCCAGCCCCCGGGAGACGCAGGGCGGGTCGAGCCGGTCGTCGTCGCCGATCCAGCGCACGTACGCGCCGCGCGAGACGCGGGCGGCGTGCACGAAGTTGTTGAGCAGGCCGACGTTCTCCGGATGCCGGTGGTAGACGATCCGGGGGTCGGAGGCGGCCAGGTCGCGGCAGAGCTCCTCCGTGCCGTCGGTGGAGGCGTTGTCGGAGATGACCAGCTCCAGGTTCTGGTGGTCCTGGGCGAGCACCGACCCGATCACCCCTTCCAGCCGGTCGGCGCCGTTGCGCACCGGCAGCGCGATCGAGACCAGATCAGCGGCCGACATGGGCCCTCCCTCCGTGTACAAGATGGCGTACGAGATGCAGGAGCGCGGCGCGCGGCACCGCGACGAGCACGAACAGCAGCAGCCCGGCCCCGCCGGCGACGCACAGCTCCAGGAACGCCCCGTCGACCACGGTGGCGAGCCCGGCCATGGCCACCCCGGCGAGGACGGCGGCGAGCAGCGGCCTGGCCAGCCCGGCGGCGAACAGCCCGACGGGCACCCCGGCCCGGCGCAGCGCGAGCGCCAGCAGCGGCAGCGCCAGCACCACCGCGACCACCGCGTGCGCCGTCGCGGCCCCCTGGATGCCGCCCGTACGAGCGCCGACGAGCAGGGCGGGCACCAGCGCGAGCGCCCAGCACACGTTCACCCAGAGGGTCGCCCTGGTGATGCCCAGCCCGGCCAGGATGTCGGTGATCAGCAGGCTGAGCATCCGCACGGCCATCACGATCGCCAGGAACCGCAGCACCTGGGCCGAGGGCAGCCAGCGCGGCTCGTACAGGAACTCCACCAGCGCGGGTGCGAGCACGCACATGACCGCCGCGACCGGCAGCACGAGGCAGCCCAGCAGCGGGACCGCCCGCCGCACCCCCTCCTGGATCGCGGCCGGCCCTTCCTCGGCCAGCCGCGAGAAGCTGGGCAGCGCCACGTACCGCAGGGCGGTGCCGATGATGCCCGGCACCCAGGCCGCGATGTTGTAGGCGAGCAGGTAGAAGCCGAGCTGGGCGGTGCCGAGGGTGTCCCCGACGATCACCACGTCGACGTTGAGCAGCAGCCCCTCGATGCCGAGCCCGACGCAGAGCGGCAGCCCGAAGCGGAGCAGCCGGGCGGCCAGCACCCGGTCGAAGCCGAACGCGATCCGCACCCGGGCGAGCACCAGCACCAGCACGCCGGTGAGCGCGGCCCCGCTGAGCTGCCCCCAGGCGAAGCTGTAGGCCCCGGCGCCGTCCGCGGCCAGGGTGATGGAGACGGCCGCGTTGGCGCCGAACCCGGCCAGGTTGGCCCAGGCCAGCTTGTCCTGCTCGAAGCGGCGCATCAGGGCGGCGCTGCGCACCGCCGTCAGCCCGTAGACGACGTTGGTGGCCATGAGGATGCGGATCACCCAGGTGGCGTCCTCGTTGCCGGCGAAGCTCGCGTAGAAGGGCGCGATCACCCAGAACAGCCCGTACAGGGTGAGGCTGGAGGCGATGGCGACGACGGTCGCGGTCGGCGCGATCTCCTCCAGCCTGCCGCGCCACTGCACGGTGGCGGCGATGACCCCGGCGTCGTTGACGTGGATGACGAACTGGCTGGCCGCCAGCGCGATGGCGAACACGCCGAAGTCGTCGTTCGTCAGCAGCCGGGCCAGGACCAGGCTCATCGCGAACGAGCCGGCCTTCATGACCACGTTGCCGAGCAGGCTCCAGCGCAGGCCGCGGCCCGCCTTGCGGCCGACCTCGCCGACGTCGCTCACGTACCGTCCTCGACCCTCTCCAGCCAGATCTCCCGCCAGAACGGGACGAACTCGCGCGGGCAGTTCGCGTTGTAGACCCCTTCGCAGACGAGGTCGTCGAGGACGATGCAGGGGTTCTTCATGTGCAGCATCCGCCCGGTCTTCTCGTCCAGGCAGCGCTCCACCCTGGCGCGCACCCGGGCGGTGCGGCCGCAGTGGCGGGCCATCTCCTCCTCGAAGCCGAGCCCGCGGTTGAGCAGGTCGTCGTCGAGCGTGGCGAGGATGTCGTCCTTCGGCTTGATCCTGACCAGCTCGCCCGGCTGGAGGTCGAGCTTGCCGGTGGGCGTGGTCCGGCCGGCCCGCCCCTCGACGAACCCCCAGCGCAGCCCGCGCCTGATCCACAGCCGGCGCGGCAGGATCTTCTTGCTCGCCTCCTGGAACCGGTTGAACAGCCCGACCAGGAACGCCCGCGCCACCGCGGGCGCCCCGGCGTTCCCGCTGCGCACGTCGGTGACGTACTGGCCGAGGTCGCGGAACGGCAGACAGGTGGGCGCGGCCCTGAGCAGCTCGGTGGCCTGGCAGGAGTACGCGTCCGCGCCCTTGCGGGTGTTGACCTGGAGCAGCGGCAGCAGCCTCGGCGACGACGCGGCGGGCCGCGGCGGATCGCCCGGCTCGACCTTCCTGAGCCAGGCCTCCTTCCAGTAGAGGGAGCAGGCGGTCTGGCAGCCGCCGTGCGCGGCCCCGTCGCAGCGGGCGCCGGTGAGGTGGACGGCGCGCTCCATCTTGCGCATGCCGCTGCGGCTGATCGTGTCGCAGAGCTTGTGCGCCACCTTGTGCACGGTCAGCCGCCGCCCGCAGTAGCGCAGCATCTCCGGCATGAACGGCAGGTTCTCCAGCTCGCCCCGCTCGTCCAGCGTGGCCAGGATCTCCTCCCGGCCGCGGACCTCGACGAGGTCGCCCACACGCAACTCCATCAGTCCTCCCGTTTGAGCAGCCCGGCGCCTTCGAGCGCGGCGGCGGCGTCGGCGACCATGTCGAAGGGCAAGCCCGACCGGTCCGCGACGTCCAGCAGGCTGTGGCCGCCGTCGGACTGGTTCAGCACCCATAACATCGCCAGCTGCGCCTCTCGCGTGTCACTGCGCCCGCCGATCGACCCGTACAGGCCGCGTCTGCCGAGCTGCGGCTCGCCGTACGGGCTGAGGTTCCGGTAGCGGCCGTCGCGTTCGAGCACGCGCACCGCCTCCCAGAGCGTCTCCAGCGTGTCGGCCATGGCTTCGGCGGTGACGAAGCCCGGGTGGTCGCCGGAGGTGTGGTACTCGGGGTAGCCCGCGTACGGGGTCCTGGTGAGGCTGCCGACCGGCAGGTCGAAGCCGGGCGAGCAGTACTGACGCTCGTCGTACCCGTACGGGGAGAAGTCGAGGATCGTGTGCGGCCGGCCGGCGAGCACGTGCGCCAGCGCGCGGTCCACGCCCGCGTCGCCGCGCCTGCTGCGCTTGTAGGTGAGCGGGCCGGGGTCGCCGGCGCAGGCGAGCGTCAGCCCGGCCCCGATCCGGCCGAGCCGGTCGCGGTTGCGCGCCAGCCAGGTGATCGCGCCGATCGTGCCGGGCGCGAACACGAACCGGTACGTCAGCCGCAGTGACGGCCGCTGCGCCTCCAGCCGGGCGGCGAGCGCGACGGCGACGGCGATCCCGGCCAGGTTGTCGTTGGCCAGCGACGGGTGGCACACGTGGCAGGAGATCAGCACCTCCTCGTCGCTGGTGCCGCGCACGACGTGCTCGCCGTAGGTGAGGTGCCCGTCGGCCAGCGTGGCGTCGATCAGCACCTCGTACGGCCCCTCGCCGAGCCCGTCGAGCGTTCGCTGGCTGAGGCAGAACCCCCACGTCTCGCTGTAGTAGCTGGTCCGGTACGGCACCAGGTCCGGCTGGTCGGGCAGCGTGTGCAGCCGCGGCCGCAGCTCCTCCAGCGTGTACGTGCCGCGCACCGGCACGCTGTAGCCCACCACGTGCAGGTTGAGCCGCCGGAAGTCGATCACCCTGGCCCCGGAGGGATCCTTGACGTACGCGTCGCGGATGTTCCACTCCTTGGGCACCGTCCAGTCGAGCACCTGCGTCCCGGTGGGCACCTCGTGCACGTCGAGCGGCAGGTGCTCGCCGACGATCTCCAGCGTGCGGCGCACGCCGTCGCCGGTGATGGAGCGGCAGACCGGGTAGAGCCGCTCGACCAGGGCGTGCATCTCCTCACCGGTCACGCGCGCAGCTCCGGGGTGACGGTGCCGTCGGCGCGGCGGTCGGCGAGCCTGGCCAGCCGGGTGAAGCGCCGTTCGAAGCCGTGCGCGGTCAGCCCGTGCTCGCGGTAGGCGTCGGCCAGCTCGACCGCCCCCGCCTTGACCGTCCACCGGGCGTGGAAGCCGGGCAGCGCGGCCCTGATGCGGGAGAAGTCCACCCGGTACGAGCGCGGGTCGGCCCCGCTCTCACCGGTGATGAGCAGCTCAGCGCCGGGCACCGCCTCCACCACGTGCTCGGCGATCTCGGCGACGGTCAGGTTGTTCTGCTCCCAGCCGACGTTGAACGCCCGGTCGTGCACCGCCTCGCGCGGCGCGGCCAGCGCGGCGGCGAACGCCTCGGCGATGTCGGCCGCGTGCACCAGCGGCCGCCACGGCGTGCCGTCCGACAGGACCCGCACGGTGCCGGTCAGGTGGGCGTGCGCGACCAGGTTGTTCAGCACGATGTCGGCCCGCAGCCGGGGCGAGAACCCGAACGCGGTGGCGTTGCGCAGGTAGACCGGCGAGAAGTCGTCGTCGGCCAGCGCCGCCAGGTCGTCCTCCACCCGCACCTTGGACTCCGCGTACGGGGTGACCGGCCACAGCGGCGCGTCCTCGCCCAGCAGCTCGTCCCCGCCCGAGGCCCCGTACACCGAGCAGGTGGAGGCGTACAGGAAGCGGCGCACGCCCGCGTCCCGCGCCAGCCTGGCCAGCCGGACGGAGGCCGTGTGGTTGATGGCGTAGGTCAGCTCGGGGGCCAGCGCGCCCAGCGGGTCGTTCGACAGCGCCGCCAGGTGGACCACCGCGTCGAAGCCGTCGAGCAGCCCGGCGGGCACGTCGCGCAGGTCCGTCCGGTGGCCCGGCGGATCCGCGGGATCCGGGCCCAGCACGCAGTCGGCGAACAGCCCGGAGTCGAGCCCGGTCACCTCGTGGCCGGCGGCGGCGAGCACCGGCGCCATCACGGTGCCCAGGTATCCCAGGTGCCCGGTGAGCAGAACGCGCATGCGGATCAGCCTCCAGCGAGGTCGAGAGTGAGTTTGCGCAGGTAGAAGGCCTCGGCGTAGCGCGTCTGGCATTCGATCCCGCGGATCCTGGCCAGCCCGGTGAACGCCTCCCTGTCGAACCAGGAGCGGCGGCGCTGCGACGGGTAGTGCTCCCACAGCAGGGCGACCTTGGCCTCGGCGACCGCCGGCATGAGCGGCTGGTAGGCGTTCGGGCGGCCGAGGTCGCCGTCCCACTTGACGATCTCGTACCCGAGCACCAGGTGGTCGCGGAACGCGGTGGTCACCAGCTCCGCCAGCCCCCGGTGGTCCTGGTGGGCGTCGCCGGGGTGCGGCGCGAGTATCAGGTCGGGCGAGATCCTGACGCGCAGGTCCTCCACCGCCCGCTTGGCCTCGTCCCAGTGCGCGGGCAGCCGCCCGTCGGGCATCTTGCCGACCGTCACGCGCAGGTCGGCGCCGGGGCAGAAGGCCGCGAGCGCGTCGCGTTCCTCGCTCTCGCGCTGGGTGCCGCCGCCCGACAGCACCAGCGCCTCCACCCGGATCCCCGGACGGGCGGCGCAGAGGGTCAGCAGCGTGCCGCCGGCGCCGATGGCGACGTCGTCGCAGTGCGCGCCGAGTACGGCGATCCGGCGCAGCTCGCCGGGCACCAGGTCGATCATGCGGCGGGCTCCCAGACGGCCCACGGCCGGTCGCCGCGGGCGTAGGCGCGGTCCAGCTCGACGCGCTGGTTGACGGTGTCGGTGGGCCGCCAGTAGCCGCGGTACGGGTACGCGAGCAGCCGGCCGCGCTTGGCCAGCTCCCGGCAGCCGTCGACGAGCAGGTCACCGCCCTCCGGGATGTGGTCGAAGATCTCCTGGCGCAGGACGAAGTAGCCGCCGTTCACCCATAACGGCATCTCGGTGACGGCGGTGATCTGCCCGACCAGGCCGCCCTCCTCGACCTCCACGCAGTGGAAGGTGCCGGGCGGGGGCACCACCATCAGCGAGGCGCCCGCGCCCGACCGGGCGAACCGGTCGATCATGTCTGGCAGCGGCGCGTCGCTCAGCACGTCGGCGTAGTTGGCCAGGAACATCTCGTCCCCGCCGAGATGTTCGCGGACCCGGCGCAGCCGCTCGCCGATGGACGACTCGACGCCGGTGTGCACGAACGAGATCGTCCAGTCGGAGATGTCGTTGGCCAGCAGCTCGACCCGGCCCTGCCGGAGCACGAAGTCGTTCGACGCGGTCTCCTCGTAATGGAGGAAGAAGTCCTTGATCTGGTGGGCCCCGTAGCCGAGGCAGAGCACGAACTCCTTGTGCCCCCAGTGCGCGTAGTAGCGCATCACGTGCCAGATCAGCGGTCTCGGGCCGACGAGCTGCATGGGCTTGGGCGCGTCCCCGGGTGCGCCGGTGCGCATCCGCGTGCCGTACCCGCCGCAGAAGAGGACGACCTTCACACGACCTCCAACTCGGGGATGGGGAAGACCAGCCGGCCGCCCCAGTCGTGGACATAGGAGAGCTGCCCGACCAGCTCGTCCCGCAGGTTCCAGGGCAGGACGAGCACGTAGTCGGGCCGGTCGGCGGCGATCCTGCCGGGCTCGAAGACCGGGATGCGCGCGCCGGGGGTGAACTTGCCGTGCTTGTACGGGTTGCGATCCACCGTGTAGGCGAGCAGGTCGGGCCGGACGCCGCAGTGGTTGAGCAGCGTGTTGCCCTTGCCTGGAGCCCCGTAGCCGACCACGGTCTTGCCGGCCTCGGCCGCGCCGACGAGGAAGCCGAGCAGGTCGCGCCGGACCTTGGCGACCCGGGCCGCGAAGCCCAGGTAGCCGGACAGGTCGTGCAGCCCGGCGGCCTTCTCCAGGGCCAGCGCGTCGCGCACCCGCTGCCCCGGCGTGCCTTCCGGCCGCGCCCAGAGCCGGATCGAGCCGCCGTGGGTGGGCAGCAGCTCGACGTCCACCAGCGTCAGCCCGCCGCTCGCCAATGCCCGCTGGGCCGAGGCGACCGTGTAGTACTGGAAGTGCTCGTGGTAGATCGTGTCGTACTGGTTGCGCTCGATCAGCGTCAGCAGGTGCTGCACCTCGATCGACACCCATCCGTCGTCGGCGACGAGCGTGCGCAGCCCTTCGGTGAAGCCGACCACGTCGGGGATGTGCGCGTACACGTTGTTCGCCACCACGTGGTCGGCCCTGCCGTGCTCCCGCACGACCGCCCTGGCCGTCTCGGGGGTGAGGAACGCGGTCACCGTCGGCACGCCGGCCCGGCGGGCGGCCTCGCCCACGTTCACCGACGGCTCGATGCCCAGGCAGCGCACGCCCCGCTCGACCACGTGCCGCAACAGGTAGCCGTCGTTGCTGGCCACCTCCACCACGAACGCGCCCGGCCGCAGCGGCAGCCCGGCCACGAACGCGCGCGCGTGCTCCACCCACGACGTCGAGTAGGAGGAGAAGTAGGCGTAGTCGGTGAACGTCTCCTCCGGCGTGATCAGCGGCGGCAGCTGCGCCAGCCAGCACGCGGTGCACACCCGCAGGTGCAGCGGGTAGGTGACCTCGGGCTCGTCGAGCTGCGCGGCGGTGAGTATCCGCTCGCACGGCGGGGTGGCCCCCAGGTCCACCACCGAGGCCAGGTCGCCGGCCCCGCAGAGGCGGCAGGTCGTCATGCCATCGCTCCCTTGTAGAACTCCCGGCACCGCTCGTACGAGGGCAGCAGCCCGGCGTCGAGCGCCTCCTTCAGCGAGGGCGCGGCCGCGTCCTTCTCCGACAGCACCGGCTCCAGCTCGGCGGGCCAGGCGATGCCGAGGTCCGGGTCGAGCGGGTGCACGCCGTGCTCCCTGGCCGGGGTGTACGGTGCCGTGCACAGGTAGACGACGGTCGCCCGGTCGCTCAGCGTGATGAACCCGTGGCCGAGCCCCTCCGCGATCAGCGTCGCGGTGCGCTCCTCGTCGTCCAGCACGACCGTCTCCCACCGGCCGAACGTGGGCGAGCCCGCACGCAGGTCCACCACCACGTCCAGGATCGCCCCGGACACGCACATCACGTACTTCGCCTGCCCCGGCGGCACGTCCGCGAAGTGCAACCCCCGCAGCACCCCGCGCCGCGAGACGGAACAGTTGACCTGGGCGAGCTCGAACGCCCGGGGCAGCAGATCCGCGCGCAGGGCCTCCGCGAACGCGCCCCGGGTGTCGTGATGCACGACCGGAGTGTGCAGCCAGGCGCCGTCGATGCCGAGAGGCTTCACCAGCCCACCTTCCCGACCGCCTGCCCGGCGTGCGGCGCCTTTCCGGTCAGCACCGGCCAGGCGGCGTGCAGGGCGTCGCGCCAGTGCCGGATCGGCTCGCCTCTCGTGACGGCGAGCAGGCTGGTGGCGGGGCGCCGGGCCGGGCGGGGGAAGGCCGTCGAAGGCACCGGCCGGACCCGGTCCGGGTCCTCGCCCAGCAGGGCGAACACCTCCCTGGCCAGCCCGTACCAGGTGGTCTCGCCTGCGCTGACCGCGTGGTAGACCCCCGGCGGCAGGTCAGACTGGGCCAGCCGGACCAGGTGGTCGGCCAGGTCGGCGGACCACGTGGGCTGGCCGCGCTGGTCGTCCACGACGTCCACGACGGGGCGGGTGGCCGCCAGCCGCGTCATCGTGCGGACGAAGTTCGGCCCGCCCGCGCCGTAGAGCCAGGCCGTGCGGACCACGTACTGCCCGTGCTCCAGCGCCGCCCGCTCACCCGCCAGCTTCGTCCGGCCGTAGG
Organism: Nonomuraea sp. NPDC054003; assembly: GCF_055585125.1. Lineage (NCBI taxonomy): Bacteria > Bacillati > Actinomycetota > Actinomycetes > Streptosporangiales > Streptosporangiaceae > Nonomuraea > Nonomuraea sp. NPDC054003. The sequence continues at coordinate 36,007 of NZ_JBVJKR010000026.1, read as the reverse complement.
CGTTGACCGGCGAGGGCTCCGCGTCCTCCGGGTAGGGCCCGGCGGCCGTGCCGTCGAAGACGTAGTCCGTCGACAGGTGCACCAGCCGCGCCCCGGCCCGCTCGCAGACCCGGGCCAGCGTGCCCACCGCCGTGCCGTTGACCTCCATGGCCTCGGTCTCGCGCGTCTCGGCCAGGTCGACCGCCGTCCAACCGGCGCAGTTGACCACCACTCTCGGCCGGTAGGCGCCGACGAAGTCGCGCACCGCGCGGGCGTCGCACAGGTCCAGCTCGTCGCGGCCGAGCGCGAGCACCGGCTCCCCCGTCACGGCGATCCGGTGCAGCACGTCGGCGGCCAGCATGCCCCGGCCGCCGGTGACCAGCCATCTCATAAGCCGGCCCACCAGTCGCGGTTGGCCGCGTACCAGCGGACGGTCTCCTTCAGCCCCTGCTCGAACGGGATCCGCGGCCGGTAGCCGAGCCCGCGCAGCTTCCCGTCGTCCAGCGAGTACCGCCGATCGTGCCCCTTGCGGTCCTCGACGTGTTCCACCATGTCCCATCCCTTGCCGCACGCCTCCAGAAGGCGGCCGGTCAGCTCCCTGTTCGTCAGCTCGGCGGTGCCCGCGATGTGGTAGACCTCGCCCGGTTCGCCCACCTCGGCCACCAGGCGGATGCCCGCGCAGTGGTCCTCGACGTGGATCCAGTCGCGCACGTTCCCGCCGTCGCCGTAGAGCGGCACCTTCCGGCCGCGCATCAGGTTCGTCACGAAGAGCGGGATGACCTTCTCCGGGTACTGGCGCGGCCCGTAGTTGTTGCCGCACCGGGTGATCGACACGTTCAGCCCGTACGTGATCGCGTACGACCGGGCGATGAGGTCGCCGCCCGCCTTCGACGCCGCGTAGGGCGAACGCGGTCGCAGCGGCGCGTCCTCCGTCCACGACCCCTCGTCGATCGTCCCGTACACCTCGTCGGTGGAGACCTGCACCACCCGCGGCACCCCCGCGTCCAGGCACGCCTGCAGCAGCGTCTGCGTGCCGAGCACGTTCGTGCGGACGAACTCGGCCGCGCCGTCGATCGACCGGTCGACGTGCGACTCGGCCGCGAAGTTGACCACCAGGTCGTGGCCCGGCACCACCTCGGCCAGCAGGCCCGCGTCGCAGACGTCGCCGTGCACGAACGTGTGCGGGGCACCGTCCAGGTTGGCGCGGTTGCCCGCGTAGGTGAGCTTGTCCAGCACCGTCACGTCGGCGCCGGCGAGCCCGTGGACGAAGTGCGAGCCGATGAACCCCGCACCGCCGGTCACCAGGATCCTCTTCATGAACTGATCTGTACCTTGCTGTGATCGCCCAGCACGAGCCGGTGGGCCCTCGGCGTGTCGGGCGCCCGGGTGACCTCGACGTCGTGCCCGATGAGCGACTGCTCGATCCGGCCCACCCCGTCGATCGACGCCCTCGGCATCAGGATCGAGTACTCGACCTCGCTCCGCGTCACCGCGCAGCCCGCCCCGATCGAGGTGTACGGGCCCACGTACGAGTCGCGGACGACCGCGCCCGCCCCGACGATCGCCGGGCCGACCAGCCGCGAGCGCTCCACGACGGCGCCCGCCTCGACCCGCACCCGGCCGATCAGCTCGCTGGCGGCGTCGACCCGGCCGTACGTCCCCGCGTCGAGCCACTCCAGCACGAGCCGGTTCACTTCCAGCATGTCGGCGACGTTGCCGGTGTCCTTCCAGTAGCCGGTGATCACCGACGACTCCACCCGCAGCCCGGTCTCCAGGAGCCACTGGATCGCGTCGGTGATCTCCAGCTCGCCCCGCCACGACGGCTTCAGCTCGGCCACCGCCGCGTGCACGGCCGGGCTGAACAGGTAGACGCCGACCAGCGCGAGGTCGCTCTTCGGGGACGCCGGTTTCTCCTCCAGGCCGACGACCCGCCCGGCCGCGTCCAGCTCGGCGACCCCGAACTGCCTCGGGTCGCCGACCCGGGTGAGCATGATCTGCGCCGCCGGCCGCTCACTGGCGAAGCGCTCCACCAGGCCGGTGATGCCGCCCACGACGAAGTTGTCTCCCAGGTACATGACGAAGTCGTCGTCGCCCAGGTAGTCGCGGGCGATCAGCACGCCGTGCGCCAGCCCGAGCGGCGCCTCCTGGCGCAGGTAGGTGACCTCCAGCCCGAAGGCGGAGCCGTCGCCGACGGCCGCCTCGATCTCCGCCCAGGTGTCGCCCACCACGAGCCCCGCCTCTCGGATCCCGGCGGCGGCGATCGCCTCCAGCCCGTAGAACAGCACCGGTTTGTTCGCGACCGGCACGAGCTGCTTGGCCGAGGTGTGCGTGATCGGCCTCAGCCGTGTGCCCGACCCCCCGGCGAGCACGAGTGCTTTCACCGTCAGTACGCCCCTTCTCCACGCGCCACCACGGACCAGGTCTTCCACAGGATCTGCAGGTCGAGGACGAGCGACCAGTTCTCCACGTACCGCAGATCGAGCCGGACCGACTCCTCCCAGGTCAGGTCGGAGCGGCCGCTGACCTGCCAGAGTCCGGTCAGGCCCGGCTTGACGACGAGGCGGCGGCGCACGTCGGCGCCGTACTGGGCGACCTCCTCGCGCAGCGGCGGCCGCGGGCCCACCAGCGACATCTCGCCGCGCACCACGTTGAGCAGCTGCGGCAGCTCGTCCAGTGAGTAGCGGCGCAGGAAAGCGCCGATCCCGGTGATCCTTGGATCGTTCCGCATCTTGAACAGCACGCTGTCGAACTCGTTCGCGCCGGCCAGCCCGTCCTTGAGCCGCTCCGCGTCCGTGACCATGGTCCGGAACTTGACCAGCCGGAACTCCTTGCCGCGCCGGCCCACCCTGGTCTGGTGGAACAGCGCCGGTCCGGCGCTCGTGACCCGGATCAGCACCGCGATGGCGAGCAGCGGCAGGGCCAGCACGAGCAGCGCCGCCACCGCGACCAGCCGGTCGAACACGCTCTTGACGAACTGTCTCGCCCCGTCGAACTCGGGGTGCTCCACGTGCATCAGCGGCATCCCGGCGACAGGGCGGATGCTGATCCGCGGCCCGGCCACGTCCAGCAGCGCCGGGGCGACGAACAGGTCGGTGCGTGAGGTCTCCAGGCTCCACGCCAGCCGGCGCAGCGCCGCCCCGTCCAGTTCGGGGCAGGCGAGCACGGCGACCGCGTCCGCCCCGGTGCGCGTCACCACGCCGGCGACGTCCGCGAACGTGCCCAGGATCGGGATCCCGTCCAGGTCGTCGTCCTGCCGCTCGGCCGGCAGGCAGGCGCCCACGACCCGCATCCCGTGGTACGGCTGCCGGCGGAACTGCATCACCAGGTCGAGGATCGACTCCCGGTGGCCGACCGCGATGACCTCGCGCATGTACTCGCCCACCGCTCTCCTGCGGTGCAGGCGTTTACGCATCCGGTAGCGGAAGCAGAGCGTGGCGATCAGCGCCAGCGGCAGCATCGCCAACACGAAGCTGCGCGCGATCACCGTCTGCGTGGCGTAGGCCCCGATGGCCACGGCCGCCATCAGCCCGACGCCGCCGTTGAGCACCGCCTTGAACTCGTCCGTCCCTTCCCCGTTGGCCCGCTGCCGGTAGGCGCCGCCGAGCGCGAGCGCGACCGGCCAGGCGGCGACCAGCCCGACCCCGAGGAGGAACTCCTCCGCCGGGATGTAGACGCCGTTGAGCAACCGGATGCCGAGCACCACCGCGCAGGCCAGCAGCACGCAGGCGGTGTCCCCGGATAACAGGAGCCGCAGGTAAGCGCGCGTCCAGATGCTCGACGCATGGCGTGGTACGGCTTCGAGGAGCACGACAGCGGACTCCCCAGTCCCCACCCTCATAGCACCACCCAGAATCTTCGTACACCGCGTAACACCAGATGTTCCTTGACTGTTTTCACGGGTCCGGGAAGTCCCATGATTATCAAGGGCGGCGGCCCCCACTAAAGAGTAAAGATCAACCCAGTGATGGGGAATATCGCGATATGTCCACAATCGGACGAAGGTCACCGGCCGTCAGGGCTTGACGGAACGATCCACAAGTGATCTCTTGAGGGTGGTAAATCATGGCATTACGGCCATATTCCTGCGGAATTACGGCGCGGCAAAACCGCTAGTCGTATTCCAGATCCGGCAATGCGGACGGCGGATCGGGGCTCCGCCACACGACCACAACCCCGTCGTGCTGCGCGTCGCTCGCCATCGTCAACCGGTCGAGGTCGAAATCGGGCAGGTAACGTAACCGGGCGAGAAATGTCGCGTCCGTCGCCGAACGCGGCACCACGCATCCCTCGCCGTCGCGGTCGAGGAGAACGTAAAGGACGTCGGAGTCCGTCTCGGTGACCACACGGACCTCCACCACGTCCTCCCACGCGAGGGCCTCGACGCTCCCGTCGGCGTAGTGACGGGTGACGCCCTCTTCCGTGACGTACACGTAGGAGTCCGGCATCGGATTGCCGTGCATGGCCGCGATTCTTGCGAGTTCGGGGGCTGTCCCGCAAGGGTTCGCGCGTACCGGGCCGCCTGCTCAGGCACCCCAGGTATGGGAGAGGTGCGCCGCCACGGCCGCGCGGGCGGCGTCGGCCGGGCCGGTCGCGATGGCGTCGAGCAGCTCGCGGTGCTCGCGCACCAGCACGTCCCTGTCTTCGTAGACCCGGCGCAGCCGCACCAGCCCGAGCCGGGTCTCGGCCGCCAGCGCGCCGTAGAGCCGCACCAGCCTCGGGCTGCCCACCGCCTCGATCAGCGCCTCGTGCAGCGCCATGTGCTCCGCCACCGACTCCGACCACGGCGCGCCGGGGTCGAGCGCGGCCATCCTGTCGAGCGCCGCGTCGGCCTCGGGCACCCGCTGCCCGGCCAGCGCGTCCGCCATCAGGCCCTCCAGCGGCCGCCGGACGAACATCAGGTCGTCCAGGTCGGCCGGCGTCACCTCGGGGACGTAGGCGCTGCGGTTGCGCTCCCGCCGGAGCAGCCCCTCGTGGACCAGCCGGGCCAGCGCCTCGCGCACCGTCGGCCGCGCCACCCCGTAGGCGGCGGCGATCTCCTGCTCGGGCAGCGGCGTGCCGGGCTCGATCTCGCCGGACAGCACACGGCCGCGCAGCGCGTCGACGAGCGCGCCGACGGCGGAGACGGGTCTGATCGGGGTCCGCACGGGTGCGACTCTAACGCCCCGCCGGGGCCTCCGACCCCTCTCGTACGATCACCCGCCGCCTCTCCGGCAGGGCCACCGCCACCAGGCTCACCGCCAGCAGGGCCAGCCCCGCCACCGAGACCGGGGCCAGCCGCTCGCCCAGCACCACCAGGCCGAGCAGCGCCGCCACGGCCGGCTCGGCCAGCGCCAGCGTGGCGGCCGTGGCAACCGGCGTGGTCCGCAGCCCTCTCCCGTACAGGAAGTAGGACAGCGCGGTCGTCCCCACCCCCAGGTAGAGGGCGGCGAGCAGGCCGCGGGGCTCCCCGAGCCAGCCCACGCCCTGCCAGAGCAGGACCGGCAGCATGATCACCGCGGCGCCGCCGAACAGCACTCCCATGACCGCGTTCGACTCCGCGCCCGCGCCGATCGCGCCGGCCGCGCTGACCGCGTAGAACGCGTAGAGCAGCCCGCCGAGCAGCGCCAGCAGCACCCCGGACACGACCTGACCGCCCGCCTCGGCCCCGCCGCCGACGATCAGCGCGACGCATCCGGCCACGGCCGCGGCGGTGGCCGCAGCCCAGCGCGGGCTGGGCCGCTGCCGGTGCAGCGCCCAGGAGAGCAGCCCGGTGAAGACGGGCCCGCTGCCGATCGCCACCACCGTGCCGATCGCCACGCCGGTGCGCGCGACGGCGGCGAAGAAGCAGAGCTGGTAGGCGGCCACGGCCACGGCGGCCAGCAGCAGCCCCGGGCGGAGCGCCGTCCTGAGCCCGGACCGGGCGAGCAGCGCCAGCGCGGCCCCGCCGATGACCAGCCGGGCGGCGGCCAGGGCGACGGAGTCGGCCGAGACGAGCAGGCCCGCGGTGCCGGCGGTCCCCCAGAGCACGGCGGCCGCGACGACGGAGAGCGGGCCATTCTTCATGCCAGACATTGTCTGACAACTATACAATTTCGTCCAACAGGTTATCGAGGAGCGCCCCGGCCCGCTCCCCCACCTCGGCCGCGTACTCGTCCAGCAGCGCCAGCGCCCCGCGCACCTCGGGGACATGTCTGGCGGGCAGTTCGACCAGCGCCTCGTCCTCCACGGTCACGCCGCCCTCGACGCGGAACCCGTTCCCCGACGCCGCGACGAGCACGGCGAACGTCACCTCGCGCCCGTCGGGCAGCATGAAGGCGGCGCCGGTGCGCACGCCGGCGGGCGGCACCACATAGGAGAAGGGACGGCCGCGCACGAACGGATGCCGTAACTCGGACAGGATCCCCGCCGCCCGGCCCAGGGCCGCCAGCAGGGCGGCCGCGGCCAGGCTCTCGCCGTCCACCCGCCCAGCGTAGATCACCCGCCATCCCCATGACCACCCAGGCCCCCACGGGACCGACCGGATCGGGGTGGACAAACCCAAACCCTCACGGGCCGACACGGATCAGGGGGGACGCACCCAGCCCTACGGGGCCGACCTGAATCGGGGTGGACGAAGGCGCGGGGCGGCCATGGCCGACCCCACTGGGTCGGTGGGTGTGGTGGGGCGGGGGTCAGGCGGGTGGGTCGGTGGCGAGGCGGGCGTGGCGTTCGACGTCGTAGCGGACGCCGTCGTGGCGGAGCCTGCCGCGTTCGACGCCCTCCGGGAGGAAGCCCGCCTTGATCGCGACCCGGCACGAGGCGGGGTTGTCGAGGCGGTGGCTCAGCTCCAGCCGGTGCAGGCCGCGCTCGCCGAACGCCCAGCGCGCCAGCTCGTCGGTGGCCGAAGCCGCGATCCCGCGCCCGCGCGCCTCGGGGACCGTCCAGTAGGACACCCAGCCGGTGTCGTGGTCGTCGATCCGGGTCACCGCGACGTTGCCGACGACCCGCCCGTCGAGGGTGACGGCGAAGGCGTGGCCGGCGCCCTCCCACGAGGCGATCCACCCGACCGCGTCCTGCGGCGTGACGACGGGCCACGAGCTCTGCCGCCTCAGGTCGGGCGCCCGGAAGGCGCGCAGCACGACCGGGGCGTCCTCCTCCCGCCACTTCCGTAGTCTGATCTGTGCCATCAACCGCCTATTTTATGGGCGGCCTCGAACGCGGTGACGAGCTGCTTCGGCGCGGTCAGGCACCACGCCTCGGCGGTCAGCTCGAACAGCTCGTCGTAGTCGATCTTGTCGAGGTGGACCACGACCCACCCGAACCGCCCCGCGGTGAACTGCACCTCGAACACCTCGGGCCGCTCGGCCACCAGCGCCAGCTGCTCCTCGATCGTCGACTTGAGCCCGACGGTCTCGGTGTCCTCCCACAGGTAACCGAAGCCCTTGCCCCGCACCTTGATCGCGACCCAGCCGGGCCCGTCGCTCGTGCGCACTTCGGGCAGGCTCTTCAGCAGTTCGAGAAACTCGTCGACGCTCACACCCATGGGGCCCTGTGTACCAAACGCCCCCGACATTTCCCGCCGGTCCGGCCGCCGCCGTGGTCAAGGGGTGGTCGCCGAGGCGGCGAGGCCCGCGCGTGCCATGCCGCGTACCACCACGTAGTGGACGGGCCGGATCACCGTGAGGTAGATCCGGCCCGTCCACCCGTGGCAGCGCGCCACGGTGATCATGCGGAACCTGGTCCGTCCACCGCCCGCGTCGTCGGCGACGATCGCCAGGAAGGCCGCGAGGTGCGAGTCGCTCGCCTCCAGCACCAGCTCGCGGCCTTCCTCGCCGCCGATCACGGTGAAGAACCCGATCCTGCGCCCCGGCGTGAACGGGATCTCCTCGGGTCGCATCCCGCCCGATCCGGGCCGCACGTCGGGGTGTGCCGTGCGGAGCAGTCGCGCGAACACCGACCGCGCCCTGAAGAGCCCGCGCACCCACCACGGCTCCCAGCCCAGCGCCCCGGCGGCGAACGCGCGCAACCCGCCCCCTCCTTCGACGGCGACCTCGTCCACGAAGTCGGCCCGTTCCATGAGCGTCGACAGCATGCGCCCTCCTTTTTAGAGACTTCTCTCTACAATAACGCGCGGCTACGCTCGACGCCATGGGACGACCGCCTCGCCATGACGTGGACCGGCTACTGGACGCCGCAGCCGAGCTGGTGACGACCGGCGGCCCCGGCGCCGTCACCATGACCGCAGTGGCCCGCGCCGCCGGCGCCCCGAGCGGCTCGGTCTACCACCGATTCCCCGGCCGCCCCGCCCTCCTGGCGGCGCTCTGGCTGCGCACGGTCGGCCGCTTCCAGCGGGGATTCCTCGCCGCGCTCGACACCGACCCGCCCGCGCAGGCCGCCCCCGCCGCGGCGCGCCACGTGATCGCCTGGTCCCGCGCCCACCCGCACGAGGCCCGCGTCCTGCTCTACGGACCGGCCGACTTCGACCACCCGCACTGGCCCGGGGAGGCCCGCGCCCAGCTCGCCGCCGCGAACGGCCGGGTCACCGCCGCCCTGCACGCCCTGGCCGCCCGCCTGGGCAGGAGCTCCCCGTACGACCTCGAACGCCTGACGCTGGCGGCCGTCGACATCCCCTACGCCACCGTCCGCCGCCACCAGTCCGCCGGCACCCCGCTCCCCGCCTACGCCGAGGACCTGGTGACCAGTTGCGCCATCGCGGTGGCGGGCTAGAGAAGCCTCTCTATTTCGATCGGCGGCCCCTGCCCGTTCAGGGTGATCGACATGGCCGACGCCAAGTTGGCCCGCTGGCCATTTCCCGCAGAAGGGACCCCGCCTGTCTAGAGTGATCAGCATGACCGACGCCAAGTCCACGGGCTGGCCGTTAACCGTGCAGGCCGCGTATGTCGGGCTGACGCTCCAGATGGCGTTCGGGTTGATCGGGCTGGCCGTGGGCTTCGGCGGGGCGCTGGCCATGATGCTCCCTCAGTTCTGGGGCCTCGTCGCCGTGGCGGCGGTGATCCTGGGGCTGACCGGGTGGGTGATGGCGCGGTTCCCCAGGCGGGAGCGGCGGGTGCGATGGGGCTCGGCGGCGCTCCAGGCGGTCCTGATCGCGGGCTGGCTGGCGGTGGAGTGGGCCGATGCCGAGCTCGGCACCCTGTCGTTCCTGTCGTTGAACGTGCTCGTCCCCGCGTTCGTCGTCGCCATGCTGCTCACACCCGCCGCCGCGCGCTGGTTCGACCGCTGACCGCTACCCGCCGGCCGGCAGGACGACGTGCGGGATCACCGGCGGCAGCCCCGCCTCGGCCGGCGAGATGCGGAAGCCGAGGAGGATTCGCCGGGCGGAGGGAAGTCATCGGCCCGATATCTCAACTTTTGAGTTGACTACTGGTGGGTTGAAGTGAAGCGGGCGTTTTGCCTGTTGTCTCTGATACTCCTGGTGCTACGGTAAGCGCCTGTTCCCGTTCGCACTCTGTTACGGAGCGGTAACAGTAAGCCTCTGCTGCACGGGGAGCAGCAGTACGACCCCCCGAGGACCGCGGATGCCAGCAGACGTACCTCTTCGAACGCGACGCGATCTTGCCCCGCGAGAGCTCATGGTGGTCACCGCCCTGGGCACCATGGTCGTGGTGGCTTGCCTGTGGCTGTGGGCCGTGTTCGCCACGCCGGCCGACGCCCGCGGGGTGATGGCGATCACCGGCGGGCTCTGCGCGGTGCTGCTGACCGCCGCCGCCGCGGTGATCGCCCACCATGTGGCCACCGGCCGCCGGCTGCGCGAGCAGGCCAGGGCCGCCGCCGCCCGGGTCGCCCGGCTGGAGCGCGAGATCGCCCGGGTGGCCGAGGACACGTTGCCGGCGCTCGGCCGCCAGATGCGCGGCGGCGGTTCCGTCCCCGACGCGCTCTCCCGCCTGCCGCAGCCTCCCGATGGACCGTTGCAACAACTGCTGAAGGCCACCGCGAACGAGCTCGACGGGCTCGAACGCGAGCGGGCCATCGCGCACGCGTCCCGCTCGGCCACCGAGTCGGAGATCGTCACCCTCACCCGCGACACGCTGCCCGAGCTGGTCAGGCAGATCCAGGTGGAGCGCAAGCCGGTCACCTCCGCGCTCGCCGAGGTGCGCCAGCCCGTGCACGCCCCGCTGCGCGACCTGCTCGCCGAGACGGCCCAGCAGCTCTCCGAGGGCGACCGCAGGGGCGCCGCCGTGATGGCCGCCTGCGCCGGGGCCGCGGCCCGGGTGCAGGCCCAGGCCACCAGCCTGCTGGCACAGCTGCGCGACCTGGAGGAGCAGTACGGCGACCAGGAGGAGGTCTTCGCCGACCTGCTCGACCTGGACCACCGCGTCTCCCAGCTCGGCCGGCTGGCCGACAACATCGCCCTGCTCAGCGGCGGCCGCTCGGGCCGCAGGTGGACCCGGCCGATCGTGATGGAGAGCGTCCTGCGCGGCGCGATGGGCCGCATCAGCGCCTACCAGCGCGTCCGCGTCCACTCCACCAGCACGGCCGCCGTGGTCGGGTACGCGGCCGAAGGCGTGATGCACGCGCTGGCCGAGCTCATGGACAACGCCGCCACCTTCTCCGCGCACGGCACCGAGGTGCACGTGTACGTGGACGAGGAGGACGCCGGCATGGTGGTCACGATCGAGGACAGCGGCCTCGGCATGCGCCCCCGCGAGCGCCAGCACGCCGCCAAGCTCGTCTCCGAGCCGCTCGACCTGCGCACGCTGTCCGGCACCCGGCTGGGCCTGGCCGTGGTGGGCCGGCTGGTCGACAAGTACGGCCTCACGGTCAGCTTCCGTCCGTCGGCCAGAGGCGGCACCGGTGTCGTGATGCTGATCCCCCGCGTGCTCATCACCCAGCCCAGGACCGCCCCCGAGCCGCCGGCCGCGATCGAGCGGCAGGCCCGCCCCGCCCTGGTGGCCGCGGCCGTGCCCGCCCAGGCCGCGCCCGCCGAGGAGGCCGAGGAGTCGCTGCCGCGGCGGCGGCGCGGCCAGACGCTCGCCGAGGCCACCGGGTCGCGACCGGCGACGGCGGTCAAGCCGCAGCGCGACGGGCGCGAGGCGGCGGCCAGGTTCGCCGCGTTCCGCCAGGCGGGCGGTCGCGGGCGTCCCGCCGATCCGGCCTCCGGCGACTCCTAGACCCCCGGGCGCAGCGAGCACCGGACCACTTGGATCTCAGATAGGAGGCAGGGGCCGCCCCCGGGCGGACGCCCCGCGTTTCGATGAGCACTATCGACGCATCGCGTACCACGGATCGCACCATTGACGGGCTGCTGGAGAGCCTCAAGGACCGGACCCCCGGCATCAGGTACGTCCTGGTCCTGACCAGGGACGGGCTCAAGATGAGCTACAGCAGCGGCCTCACCAGGGACAGGGCCGACCAGCTCTCGGCGCTGTCCGCCGGGATCCAGAGCCTGTCGCTGAGCGCCTCGGCCGAGTTCGGCGACGCGATCGGCGCCGGGCAGGCGATGGTGGAGTTCGCCGGTGGGCTGCTGCTCATCGTGCCCGCCGGAGAGGGCGCCCACCTGGCGGTGGTCGCCGAGGAGGACGGCGAGGTCGGGCTGATCGCGCACAACATGAACGAGCTGGTCGAGCAGATCGGGGTGTACCTCACCGCGGCGCCCAGACCGGCCGAGGGCGACGCCTCGTGAACCGGCGCCCGATCGACCGGGAGAGCCCGGACCGCCTCTACACGGTCACCGGGGGCCGCACCCGCGCCGACGAGACCGCGTTCGACTCGGTCTCGCTCATCGTGAGCGAGTGCGAGCCGGTCCCGGGCATGCAGTCGGAGCATGTCAAGATCCTCCAGCTGGCCCGCCGCCCGACGGCCGTGGTGGAGATCTCCGCGGAGCTGGGGCTGCCGGTCAGCGTGGTGAAGATCCTGCTGCGCGACCTGCTCGACACGGGCCGCATCACCGTACGCCACCCCTCCGCCGGCGCCACGGCGGGCAAGCCGGATCCGGACATCCTGAGGCAGGTGCTCGTTGCGCTCAACAACCTCTGACGAGACCCCCGTGCGGACGCCGCTGCGCGACTCCGCCGCGGACGCGATGAAGATCGTGGTCGTGGGCGGGTTCGGCGTGGGCAAGACCACCATGGTGGGCTCGGTCAGCGAGATCCGCCCGCTGAGCACCGAAGAGGTGATGACCGAGGCGAGCGTGGGCATCGACGACGCGAGCCGGGTCCGCACCAAGACCACCACCACGGTGGCCTTCGACTTCGGGCGCATCACGGTCAGCGACAGCACCGTGCTCTACCTGTTCGGGGCGCCCGGCCAGGAGCGGTTCTGGTTCGTCTGGGACCAGTTGTTCGCCGGCAGCCTGGGGGCGGTCGTGCTGGTCGACACCCGCCGCCTGGAGGACTCGTTCTACTCGATCGACCGGCTGGAACACCACGACATGCCGTTCGTCGTCGCGGTCAACCGCTTCGCGGGCGGGCCGTCGCTGGACGCCGTGCGCGAGGCGCTGGACCTGTCGCCCGGCATCCCGCTGGTCGACTGCGACGCGCGGGAGCGGCAGTCGTGCAAGCACGTGCTGATCACGCTCGTCGAGCATCTCACCCGCCTGTACGACCGGACCCCTGCGGGGCAGCCGTGACGAACCCCGGACATCCCGAGCACGCCGGCGCCGTCCGGCTGTACGAGCCGGAGGTCCTCGACGACCCGGCCGCATTCCTGGAGGAGCTGCGCCGCAAGCACGGCCCGGTCGTGCCGGTGCTGCTCGACGCCGACCTGCCCGCCTGGCTCGTCCTCGGGTACCGCGAGCTGCACCACGTGACGAGCCAGCCGCAGCTGTTCGCCCGTGACCCGCGCCGCTGGAACCAGCACGACCTGGTGCCGCCGGACTGGCCGGCCCGGCCGCACGTCACGTACCAGCCGTCGGTGGTGTTCACCGAGGGCGAGGAGCGGCGGCGGCGCGGCGGCGCCATCGGCGACGCGCTGGACGAGATCGACCGCATCGAGCTGACCCAGCTCTGCGAGAAGGTCGCCGACGCCGCCATCGACCTGTTCTCCGGCGACGGCCAGGCCGACCTGGTCCCCCAGTACGCCCACCGGATGCCGGCCCAGGTCATCGCCCGGCTGTTCGGGCTGCCGGAGCCGGACGTCGGCACCCTGCTGCGCGCCATCTTCCAGGCCATGAACGACCCGGCGAACCGCGACGAGGCGGAGATGCAGGTCGGCGAACTCATGGGCCGCCTGGTCGCCGGCAAGCGCGCCCGGCCGGGCCACGACCTCGCCTCCCGGCTGGTGACGCACGACGCCCGGCTCACCGACCCCGAGGTCGTCTACGACATGCTGTCGCTGCTGATCGCCTCGCAGGACAACTGCGCCGGCTGGATCGGCAACACGCTGCGCCTGATGCTCGTGGACGACCACTTCCAGATGGACCTGCAGGGCGGCAGGAGCAGCGTGGCCGAGGCGCTCAACCAGGTGCTGTGGAAGGACCCGCCGGCCCAGAACCTGCCGTCACGCTACGCCGCACAGGACTGCGAGCTGGCCGGCCACCGCATCCGGCGCGGCGACATGATCGTGATCAGCCTGGTCGGCGCGAACGCCGACCCCCAGGTGCAGCAGGGTCACACCGCGGCCAACCGGGCGCACATGGCGTTCGGCCACGGCGAGTACGGCTGCCCCTTCCCCGCCCCCGAACTCGCGGAGATCATCTCCAAGACGGCCATCGAGGTCCTCCTGGACCGCCTGCCGGACGTGCACCTGGCGGTCGCGCCTGAGGAGCTGCGCTGGCGCCGCAACATCTGGAACCGCATGCTGTCGGCCCTCCCGGTCGCCTTCACCCCCACCATGGGCAGGTGAGCAGGCGCCGCGAGCACGGCCCGGTCGTGCCGGTGCTGCTCGACGCCGATCTGCCCGCCTGGCTCGTCCTCGGCTACCGGGAGCTGCACCACGTCACCGGCCAGAGCGGGCGGTTCGGCCGCGACCCCAGGCGCTGGAACCTGCGCGAACACGTCCCGCCGGACTGGCCGTCGCTGCCGTACGTGCTCTACCAGCCGTCGCTGGTGTGCAGCGAGGGCGAGGAGCGGCGGCGGCGCGGCGGCGCCGTCGGCGACGCGCTGGACGAGATCGACCGCATCGAGCTGACCCTGCTCTGCGAGAAGGTCGCCGACCAGACCGCCGACGCGTTCGCGGGCGACGGCCGGGCCGACCTGATCGCCCAGTACGCCCAGCGAACTGCGGTGGCGACGCACCCTGTGGATCCGCGCCCTGGAGTCGCTGCCCGTCGCCTTCACCCCGGTGGCGCATCGCCGATGAAGTCCTGAAAACAACTTGCAGCTCTCGACCCGTACCGAAAAGATTCCGTCATGATCCGGGTCGAGGGGTTAACCAAGGTCTTCCGCCGCCCGCGTACCTTCTCCGGGCCCTTCGGGGCGCTGCGCACTCTCGTGACCCGCCAGTACGAGGAGAAGACAGCCGTCGACGATGTCGGCTTCGACATCGACGAGGGCGAGGTCATCGGCTATCTCGGGCCCAACGGCGCCGGCAAGTCGACCACCATCAAGATCCTCACCGGCATCCTCACCCCCACCGCCGGCACCGTGCGGGTCAACGGGCTGGTGCCGTGGCGCGACCGGTCGGCCAACGCCCGCCGGGTCGGCGTGGTCTTCGGTCAGCGCAGCCAATTATGGTGGGACCTCCCCCTGATCGAGTCCCTGCGCCTGGTGGGCTCGCTCTACGACGTCCCCGCGGCGCGCTTCGACGCCTCGCTGAAGAAGCTGCGTGACCTGCTCGGGCTCGACGAGTTCCTCGACACCCCGGTCCGCCAGCTCAGCCTGGGCCAGCGGATGCGCGGCGACCTGGCCGCGGCCGTGCTGTACGAGCCGCCGCTGCTCTACCTGGACGAGCCGACCGTCGGGCTCGACGTGCTGGCCAAGGAGGCGGTGCGCGAGTTCATCGTGGAGACCAACCGGACCGGGCGCACCACCGTCATCCTGACCACGCACGACCTGGCCGACGTCGAAGCGCTGTGCAAGCGGATCATCCTCATCGACCACGGCAAGGTGCTCTTCGACGGCGCGATCGACGCGCTGGTCGACCAGCCCAGACGGCTGGTGGTGCTGCTGGAGTCCGCGCCCGAGGAGGTGCGCGGGGTGTCGCGCGACGACGAGGGCCGCCACGTCTTCGACATCCACGGCGACCTGCCCGCGATGATCGCCTCGATCTCCGCCGAGCACACGATCCGCGACCTGTCGATCGTGGAACCGGACCTGGAGAGCGTGATCAAAGGGATCTACGCCCGGTGACCCGCGTCGGCTTCCTCTTCGCCCTGGCCTACCGCAGCTCCATCGTCATGACCTGCGTGACGCTGGTCGCCCAGGTGTTCCTGCTGCGCATGATCTGGACCGCGGTGTACGGGTCGCGGCCCGAGGCCGAAGGGCTCACCCTCGAAGCCCTGCTCGCCTACCTCACCCTGGCCAACCTCCAGTCCTTCGCCACCCAGACCCTCGTCTCCCGCGTCATCCACCACCGCATCCGTACCGGGACGGTCTTCTTCGACCTGGCCCGGCCGATCGGTTACCTGCGGCAGATGGCCGCCTTCCAGGCCGGCAACACCGCGGGCAGCCTGCTGCTGCTCGCCCCGGTCGTCCCGGTGGTGCTGCTGGTCGGCTCGATCACGGCGCCGGTCAACGGGCCCGGTTACGTGGTCACGCTGGTGCTCGGGTACGTGATCGCCGTGCAGTTGGCCCTGCTGATCAGCCTGCTGGGCTTCTGGATGCTGGAGATCGGCGCGATCTCGCTGCTCTACCAGCTGGTCAGCCAGTTCTTCGCGGGGACGATGGTGCCGCTCGCCTTCTTCCCCGGCTTCCTGGGCACGCTGGCCGAGGTGCTGCCGTTCAAGTACATGGGGTACGTTCCCGCGGCGATCTACGTCGGCCACATCTCCGACATCTCAGGACCTCTGCTGGTCGAGCTCGCCTGGGTCGCCGGGCTGTCGGCCCTGCTCGCGCTGACCTGGTCACGCACCCATCGGAGGGTGGTGATCCAGGGTGGCTGAGGTCGTCCGCGCCCTGCGCCTGTACGTCCTGCTCCAGCGCGCCTCCGCCCGCGGCGCCATGCAGTACCGCCTCAACACCGCGATCGGCGTCCTCAGCGGCGCGATCTGGCAGGGCACCGGGTTCGCCTTCATCTGGGTGGTGATGCACACCTTCCCCTCGCTCGCGGGCTGGGGCCTGGCGGAGATCGCCTTCCTGTACGGCATGCGCCTGACGGCCCACGCCCTGGCGATGATCCCCATGATGAGCGTGCACGACATCCACTGGGTGGTGCGCAACGGGGAGTTCGACCGCTTCCTGCTGCGCCCGCTGAACCCGCTCGTCCAGCTCATGGGCAACCGGATGGGCCTGGCCCAGTTCGGCGACCTGCTGGTGGGCGTGGCGCTGCTCGCCGTCGCCTCCCAGAACGCCCAGGTCGACTGGAGCCTCAGCCTGGTCGCCTTCTGCGCCCTGGCGATCGTCGGCGGCGCGCTCATCGAGGCCGCCTTCTTCCTGGCGCTCTGCTCGCTGTCGCTGCGCATGATCGACACCTTCGCCCTGCGGGTCTTCCTGGACGACGTCTTCAGCAAGTTCGGCTCGTACCCGATGAAGATCTTCGGCGGCGTGACCGAGTGGCTGCTCACCTACGTGCTGCCGGTCGCCTTCGTGGCCTACATCCCGTCGAGCGTCGTGCTGGGCAAGCTCGACACCTCCTGGGCCCTGGCCGCCCCGCTGCTGGGCGTGCTCCTGGTCTGGCCTGCCTACCTCATCTGGCGCCGCCAGCTCACCCACTGCCAGAGCGTCGGCCACTGAGCGGTTCGGGATGGTCGCGCCCGGCGGGTGTGCTCAAGACGGCGCGCAGGGGGCGCATGCCCTCCTCGACGTAGTCGGCGATGGGGCGGTCGCCGCCGTCGAGGTACCACTGCTCCAGTGCGGCGAAGTAGCCGAAGGCGAGGGCGTTCGCGATCACGCGGGCCTGCGTTTCGCTGACCTCTCCGGTGGCCGCGATCAGCGGTGAGATCCGCCGGCCTGCGCGGTCGAGCGTGGCGCAGACGGCCATGCGCACCGACGGCTCGGCGAAGAAGTAGCGGACCCTGCGCCACGGGCCTCTCCCGGTCTGCGGGCCTTCGCCCGGACCGGGGCTGGATTCGTAGGCGCGGACGGCGCGGACCAGGCTGCCGACGGGGTCGGCGGGGTCGAGGAGGCTTTCGAGCGTCTCCGGGCTCATGTGGTCGAACTCGTCGGCGACCACGATGCCTTCCTTGGTGCCGAAGATGCGGTAGACCGACGACGGCGAGACCTCCGCCGCCGCCGCGATCTCCTCGATGGTGACCGCGCCGAACCCTCGCTCGTCGAACAGGTCGAGGGCGTGGTCCTGGATGGCGCGCATGGCCTTGAGCCGCCAGCGCTCACGAAGTCCGCTCATGCCTCACCGTATCAGAAAGTCACTTTCTCAAGCATGCGGCTGTCGTTGGGACATTGACTGTCTGAAAGCGGATGTCTAGAGTCACTCGCTGGAGACAGTCACTTTCTCAACGGATCGGAAGGCCATGAAACGGAGATCGCTGATGTACGCGGGGGCAGGGCTCACCGTGGTCGCCGCCCTGTTCCCGTTCGTCGACCGGACCGTCCTGGCGGATCACATCAGGGCGGGCTACCCGGCCTACGCGCCCGGTGCGATCGACGCCGCCGTCACCGCCTACCTGGTGATCCTGGCCGCGGTCGGGGCGCTGGGACTCCTCGGCTGGGCCGGCACGATCTGGGCGGCCCGCGCCGGCAAGCGCTGGACCTTCTCGGCGGCGGTCGGGCTGCTCGTGTCCGGGCTCTGCGTCGCGGTCGCCGCGCTGACCGTCCGGGACACCTCGGGCGACGTCGGCCTGGCGCCGCTGCTGGGCTGGCTGCTGGTCCTTCCGTGCGTTCCCGGTCTGGCCGCGGTCGCGTTGTGGAGGAGGACTGAGTGATCGTACGCGGGCTCGCGGCCCTGAAACGCGCGATGTACCGCGGAGGGCGGCCGAACGCGCTCATGCGGCTCATGAACCGGCTCGACGTCCTGGTTTACGGGGCTCGGCGGCTGTCACCGCGCCGGACCGCCGTGCTGAAGGTGGAAGGGCGCCGCAGCGGGAAGGTCACGTCGGTTCCCGTCGCGGTCGCCCGCCACCGCGACGCCGAGTTCCTCGTCTCGATGCTCGGGCCGGACGCGAACTGGGTGCGCAACGTCCGGGCCGCGGGTGGCAGGGCCACGCTCCGCCGCCGGGGGCGTGACACCCCGATCCTGCTGGAGGAGATCCCGTCCGAGCATCGGGCCGAGATCCTCCGCCGCTACCTCGCCATCGCACCCGGTGCACGGCCGCACGTGGGGCTGAGGCCGACGGCGCCGCTGCCGGAGTTCCACCGGATCGCGCCCCGGCACCCCGTGTTCCGCATCCACCCGCGAGAGGACTAGACGGAACGGCCCGATCAGCGCGGGGCCAGTCGGATACGCTCTTGCCCCCATTCCGCGTTGATCCACACGAAAGTTCCCATGACCGTCACAGAGGTCGACCGGCGCTCCGACACGCAGGAGAGCGCCGAACCCGACAAGAACGAAGAACCCACCCCCGGCGTCGTCGGCATGCTCGAACGGACCGGCTCCGTCGCGGTGCCGATCGCCATCGGGCTGTACGCGCTGCTCTACCTGGGCATCCAGGAGGTCTACGGCGTCTTCAACGTCAGCCCGGAACAGGTGGGCATCGACCAGGCGACGATCTTCGCCCGCCTGGTGGGCACCCTGGTCCTGCTCATCCTCCTCGGCGCGATCCTGCTCGGACCGGTCGTCGCGCTCGGGTGGCTGCTGGACAAGGTCACCTTCGGCCACGCCGCCCGTCTCGTCCGCGCCATCCGCGCCCGGCCCTGGGTTGCCGCGCTGCTCGGCGCCCTCTGGTGCGGCGCGACCTACTGGGGCTTCCTCGGCTACCTGGACCTGGACGAGGGCGCTACCCTGGCCACCGTCGTGATCGTCGCCGCGGTCATCGGCGTGCTGGCCTTCCTCGTCCCGTTCAGGCTGCTCCGCTCCCGCAAGGTCGGCAGGGCGGGCATGAAGATCGTGGTGGGCGCCTTCACCGGCATCGGCCTCGGCTTCGCCCTGATGGGCCAGATGGAGAGCGACGCCCACCGGCTCGCCACCACCGGCCAGCCGAGCCTCTGGCTGGCCGGCGTCGGGGTCCAGGACCAGTGGGTGGTGGCCGCCGACCGCGCGAGCGGCAAGCAACTGCGCGGCGGCGCCAAGCTGATGCTGCTGGGCGAGAGCAACGGCGTCTACACCTTCTACGACTGCCGGAACCAGGAGACGTTCCGCATCTCGATGGAGGCCACCATGATCCGGCAGATCGCCCTCGACCCGGACCGCCCCGAGACCTTCGACTGCCGGAAGCAGAACCTGGGCTGACGGCGCTCACGAACTCCGCAGGAACCGCCGGCCCAGAATGCCGTACCAGACCATGATCGGCAGATGCAGCGCGTACCCGAGCTGTTCCATCGCCGCCGTCGGCCCGTCCGTCCCGGTCGTCCACGGGAGCGCCACCGCGACCAGCCCGGACAGCGCCGCGACCAGGCCGGCGGTACGGAGACGACCGGGGACGCCGGCAGCGGCCGCGACGGTGGCGGCCACCCACAGCAGCCCGGCCAGGTTGACCATCCACTTGGCGGTGAGCAGGACCGCCGAGGCCACCGTCACGGCGGCGGGGTCGGCGGCCAGCTGCGTCACCGCCAGGTTGCCGGCATCGTGCAGAAGCCCCGCCAGCCCGGCGGCGGCGAGCAGACCACCGGCCATGACCGCCCGGCGGACGGCCATGGCCAGCCCGGCGGCGGTCAGGCCCAGCCAGCCCAGCACGTCCAGGGCGAGCTCGGTCAGATGCAGGCCGGTCCGCTCGCGCACCGCGGCGAGCGCGGCGGCGGGATCAGCGGGATTCAGGGTCAACCCCGATGGCACCACGATGGCCGCGGCGGCGACCATGGCTACCAGCGAGGCGAGCAGGAGCACGCCGGTGAGCGACCGGCTCTTCTGATCAGTCATGGCGGGAAGGTAGAACCCTGCCGCGGCGGCAAGGTCAACACGTCCACACAGAGGGGGCGGCATGTGGCGGATCGGGCAACTGGCACGCATGACCGGCGTGTCCGAACGCACGCTGCGCCACTACGACGACATCGGCCTGCTCGCCCCCGCAGCGATCGACGGCGTCACCGGCTACCGCTGGTACGGCGTCACCGAGTTGTCCCGGCTCGAACGCATCCGCGGCCTGCAGCGCCTCGGCCTGCCGCTGCGCCTGATCGCCGACCTGCTGGACGCGCCCGAGGCCCAGCTCCGCCAGGCGCTGGCCGCGACCATGACGGGCATCCGGCGCGAGATCGCCACGCTGGCCGCGACCGCGGCACGCGCCCAGGACCACCTCGACGCCCCGATGTCGATCCTGCCCCAGCAGGCCGCCGTGGGCCCGCGCCGCCTGCGCGTCCACCGCACGCGGGTGCGCCACCCGTCGGAGCTGGCCGCCCTCTGCCCGGCGCCACCGGCCGCCCTGCTGACCTGGCTGGACGGGCCACCGGCCGACGGCTTCACCTGCGCCGTGACCACCGGCCGCGCCGGCGAGCAGCTCACCCTGCCCGCCCGCACCGTCGTGCGAGCCGTCGTGCCGCCCTCGGCGGGGGTCGTCCCGGCCGGTCACGAACTGTTCGGCTGGCTGCGCCGCCACCATCTGGCCGTCGACGGCCCCACCCTGGAAGAACACCTCGTGGACGCCGACGGCCGGCACGCCACGGTTCTCGAGGTGCCCGTACATCCGGAGAATCGTCCTGACCGATCGGCGGGGCGCTCTCGTACGATGAGCACGTGATCGGTCTCATCCGCTCCGTGTGGAATGAGCCGCGGCCCCCCGGCCCGCCCGCGCGGGTGTGGCGCGACTGGGTGCTCGTGGCGGTGCTCGTGCCGGTCGCGGTGCTCGAAGGGGCCCTGCGGACGGACCTCCCGTGGCGGACCGTCGCGGTGCTCATCACCCTCGGGCTGATCCCCACGCTGGTGTGGCGCCGCACCCGTCCGCTGCTCATGCTCGTGATCGCCTTCGGCGTCACGAACCTGGCCACGCTGGTCACGTCCGGCGAGTCCGCGGAGACGAACACGCTGGCCTACCTGCTGATCCTGGTCTACTCGCTGACCCGGTGGGGGTCCGGGCGCGAGGTCGTGACCGGGCTGCCGATCATGCTCGGCTCGCTCTTCCACTCGATGGCCGCCGGCCGCATCGCGTCCGCCGACGCGGTCGGCGGGCTCGCCGTCATGTTCGCGGCCCTCGCGCTGGGCGCGGCCTTCCGGTTCCGGGCGGGGGCGCGGGCGCGCGAGCTCGACCAGGTCAAGCTGCTCGAACGCGAACGGCTCGCGCGCGACCTGCACGACACCGTCGCCCATCACATCTCGGCCATGGCGATCCGGGCGCAGGCGGGCCTCGCCACCGCGGCGTCACGACCGGAGGCCGCGACCGACGCGCTGCGGGTGATCGAGGCCGAGGCGGCGCGGGCCCTGGACGAGATGCGGGCCATGGTCCACGTCCTGCGCCATGACGAGCAGCCCGGCCGGGGCATCGCCGACCTCCAGCAACTGGCTGCCGGGAGCCCGTCCGGCCCGGCCGTGGACGTTGAGGTCTCCGGCGACCTCGACGGGCTCTCCCCCTCGGTCGGCGCCGCCGTCTACCGGCTCGCCCAGGAGTCGGTCACCAACGCCCGGCGGCACGCCCGCCACGCCACCCGCATCGAGGTCCGCGTCGACGCCGACGACAAGTCGGTGCACCTGCGGGTGAGCGACGACGGGCTCGCGCGGCTGAACGCGTCGCCCGGCTACGGGCTCGTCGGCATGATCGAACGCGCCGGCCTGCTGGGCGGCACGTGCGTGGCCGGTCCCAATCCCGGCAGGGGCTGGACCGTCACGGCCGTGCTGCCCCGGACGGGGGCGGCGACGTGAGCGTCAGGGTGCTGGTCGCCGACGACCAGGAGATCGTGCGTACCGGTCTGGTGATGATCCTCGACGCCCAGCCCGGCATCGAGGTCGTCGGCGAGGCCGCCGACGGGCGGCGGGCCGTCGAGCTGGCCCGGCGGCTGCGCCCCGACGTGTGCCTGTTCGACATCCGCATGCCCGGCCTCGACGGGATCGCCGCCACCCGCGCCCTCGCCGGGCCGGACGTCGCCGACCCCCTCGCGGTCGTCGTCATCACCACGTTCGACCTCGACGAGTACGTCTACGCCGCGCTGCGGGCCGGCGCCCGGGGCTTCCTGCTGAAGAACGCCGGTGCCCAGCTGCTCTCCCAGGCGGTGCACGCCGCGGCGGGCGGCGACGCGCTGATCGCGCCGAGCATCACCGCTCGGCTGCTCGACACCTTCGCCCGCACCGGCCCCGCCGAGCCGCCGGCCCGTCCCGTGGAGGCGCTCACCGGCCGGGAGGAGGAGATCCTGCTGACGGTGGCGCGCGGGCGCACCAACGGGGAGATCGCCGACGAGTTCCACATCTCGCTCAGCACCGTCAAGTCCCACATCGCGAGCCTGATGGCCAAGCTCGGCGCGCGGAACCGCGTGGAGATCGCGATGTGGGCGTACGAGACGAACCGGGTCAGGAGCTGAACCTGACCGGCCACCTCTGGATGATCACCTCGGCCACGATCAGGTTGATCAGCCAACCGGCGCCCAGGAGCAGCGCCCTGGCGAGCTGCTCGGGCGGGCCGGCGATCCCGTAGTAGGGCGCCAGCACGAACGCCTGCGTGCCCGCGCCCAGGCCGATCGCGTAACCGCGGATCATCCAGGCGCGGTGCGCGGTGAAGTCGCGCCGCCGGATCGCGGCCAGGCCGAGCACGATCGAGGCGGCCATGGCCGTGCCGAACACCAGCCGGAAGACGGCCAGGAGCGGCCCGTCATGCTCGGGCAGGGCGTAGAACACGGCCATCCACATCCCGCTGACCGTCGCGACGAGCCCGCACG
Source organism: Nonomuraea sp. NPDC054003 (assembly GCF_055585125.1). Classification (NCBI taxonomy): domain Bacteria; kingdom Bacillati; phylum Actinomycetota; class Actinomycetes; order Streptosporangiales; family Streptosporangiaceae; genus Nonomuraea; species Nonomuraea sp. NPDC054003. The sequence goes on along the minus strand of NZ_JBVJKR010000026.1, from coordinate 13,109 downwards.
GGGCCAGCAGCCGCCCGGCTCTGCGATGCCAGCCGACCTTCCTGCGACGTAACCGGGGGACGAACTGGAACGCCCCGAGCACGGTGTAGACGGTCACCCCGACGATGTGCAGCACGATCGGGACGGGCGAGGCCAGGAACCGCGCGTTGTCCGGCGTGACCGCCGCGCCGCCGGTCAGCTCGGCCATGCGGATGCCGCCGGCGATCACCGGGATGAGGCCGAGCCCGATCAGCGCGGCCACGGTCCACCCTGCCCGGCCCCGCCGCGTCGCAATCTTGTCTGTCATGCCCCGATCGTGACGGTGGAGCGGGTGGTGGCTCATCAGCAGAAGGGCCGGTGTTGAGCTGGCCGATCGTCCGTCAATCAGGCGTACTTTCGGCTGATGACCCCCTTGAGCAGGATTTTTACGCTGATTGCACGATTCCGGATCTCCCGAGGAGAAAACGATGAAGGCGTTCGTCCTGCGCTCGTACGGCTCACCCGACGCGCTCGAACTCACCACCCTCGACCGGCCCGTGCCGGGCCGCGGCGACGTGCTCGTCCGGGTGCGCGCCACCTCCGTCCAGCCGTACGACTGGCACCTCATGAGAGGCGAGCCCCGCGTCTCACGCCTGATGGGCGGCCCCCTGGGGGTTCGCCGGCCGAAGATCTCCATCCTCGGCGCCGACGTGGCAGGCCAGGTGGAAGCGGTCGGCGAGGGCGTGACCGAGTTCCGCCCGGGGGACGAGGTGTACGCGATGTCCAAGCAGGGCGGCTTCGGCCAGTACGCCCTCGTACGGGCGGACGAGCTGGCCCCCAAGCCGGAGAACCTGACGTTCGAGCAGGCCGCGGCGGTGCCCCTGGCGGCCAACACCGCCCTGATCGCCCTGCGCGACCGGGCCCCGGTCCAGCCGGGCCAGAGCGTGCTCGTGATCGGCGCCTCAGGAGGCGTGGGCACGTTCGGCGTACAGATCGCCAAGGCGTTCGGCGCGCAGGTCACCGGCGTCTGCGGCCCGCGCAACGTCGACCTGGTCCGCTCGATCGGCGCGGACGACGTGGTCAACTACGCCAAGGAGGACTTCACCCGGCGGGGCCGGCGCTACGACGTCGTCCTGGACTGCGCCGGCAGTCACTCGGCCCTGGCCTGCAGGCGCGTGATGACCCGCAAGGGCACCTACGTGGTCGTCGGCGGCAAGGGCGGCAGGTGGCTGCGTCCCATGCCCCACGTGGTCGCGGCGCCCCTGTTGTCGCTGTTCGTGTCGCAGACGATGACCACGGCCGACGTGGTGGGCTGCACCGAGAACAAGCGGAACCTGCTGGCGCTGACCGAGCTCATCGAGGCCGGCAAGGTCACCCCGGTGATCGACCGTACCTACCCCTTCGAGGAGATCCCGGCAGCCGTCCGCTATCAGGAGATGGGACACGCGTCCGGAAAAGTGGTCGTCAAGATCTGATCACTCGGCTTGGATGGGTCCATGGAACGCCGGCTCATCAGCCATCTCGCCCACCGCGACCACCCCATCGCCGCTCCGGTCTCCGGCGCGCACGTGACCCGCCTGCTGCGCCGGGCCCGGCTGCCCGAGGGGGCGAGGATCCTCGATCTCGGCTGTGGCGAGGCCGCGTGGACGCTCCGCGCGCTGGCGCTGTACGAGGACGCGACCGCCGAAGGCGTCGACGTCTCCGCCGAGGCGCTCAAGGCGGCCGAGGCGCACGCCGAGGTCCAGGGCGTCTGGGAGCGCATCCGGCTGCACGAGAAGCCGGCCGCCGACTTCCCGGTCGCCGAGAAGTACGACCTGGTGCTCTGTGTCGGGGCGACCCACGCGTTCGGCGGCCTCGGCCCCACCGCCGGACACGTGCGCCGCTACCTCAAGCCGAACGGGCTGGCGCTCATCGGCGAGGGCTTCTGGGAACGCGAACCGACGCCGGAAGCGCTCGCCGGCCTCGGCGCCGGCCCGTCGGACCTCCTCGACCTGCCCGGAACCGTCGCCGCGGCCGAGTCCGCCGGATTCGACACCGTCTACGCGTACACCAGCGACCTGTCCGAATGGGACGACTACGAGTGGTCCTGGACGGGCACGCTGCTGCGCTGGGCCAACGAGCACCCCGGCCCCGACGCCGACGCCGCCCGCGCGGCCGCCCTCGAACACCGCGACACGTGGCTGCACGGCTACCGGAAGGTCCTGGGCTTCGTCACCCTGCTGCTCCAGCGTCAGGGCTCCTCCCAGTAGACCCCGGGGTGCCGCCCGCGACGTCGAAGCGCCTATCCACGCAGCTCGAACTTCAGGTGCGCGGACAGCGCGCGGAGGAAGTCCGGTGCGTCGAAGATCGCCCCGGCGGAGGCGACACCGGTGGTCGCGGCCCGCCCGGTCAGGACGCGCCGCACCGCCTCCACCGCGAGCGGCGCGCTGATGGCGTAGATGTCCTGCCCGCTCGCCACCGCCCGCCGCTCCTCGCCGCCGGACCGTACGACGACGTCGACGAGGAACGTCTGCCCGGACCGTCCGCGCTCGTCGGCAGCGACCGGCGCCGGCGTGTCCGGCGCCGCCAGGTCCCTGGCCGCCTCGACCGCCATGTACGAGCGCACCTCCGGGATGGACAGGTGGCTGGGGATCGTGACGACGTCGGCCATCGCGAACTCCCCGATGACCTCCCGGGAGCCCATCGGCTCGGGGAAGGACCACCGCAGCGTCGGCAGCTCGTCGTCGTGGTAGGCCAGCTCACCCTTGGTGAAGCGGACACGCCGGCCGTCCCGCCGCTGCCCGGAGACCCGGCCCGCGACGCGCGTCCCGGCCGTGGGGTGCCAGCTGCTCAGCCCGTAGGCGACGTGCGCCTCGTCGGCCGCCGTCCAGTCACCCATCGCCGCAGTCGCCAGCAGATCGGCCAGACCGCCGAAGAACGCCATCGCCGGGACGACCGCGACTCCGGCCTCGCGGGCCCGGTCAGCGAACCGCGCGAACGTGTCGGCGTTCGCCTCGATCTCGGCCGCCACGTCCACATAGGGGATCCCGGCCCGCAACGCCGCCTCGATCACCGGGGCGGCGGTCGTGGCGAACGGCCCGGCACAGTTGACCACCGCCGCCGCCCCGGCCAGCGCCCGGTCGAGCGCCGCCGGATCGTCGACCGACGCCGGCCGGACGTCGTCCCCCGGCTCAGCCACCGCCCGCAGCTTGCCTTCGTCGCGACCGGACAGCACCGGGACGAACCCCCGCTCCCTCAGCTCCGCCACCACGAACCGCCCCGTGTGCCCGTACGCACCGTAGACCACCACAGCCGTGCCCATCAGCTCTCCTACTGTCCTCAGATGTCCGCTGGGGATCATCCTGGCGGCGGCCGCCGGCCGGCACGAGCGTCTGAAACGCCACGATGCGCACAGTTTCGGACACGAGGCGACCGCACGGGAGACCGCCGATACCTTCCAGGAATGACGTGTTCCCTTTTCTTGAGCCGGCTGTCTTCATCGCCACGAGAACGAAGAACATCATCACGGCCTATCCCGTTGCCAAATGTTGGAAGGGCGTCTGAATTATCGGGACCACTAGCATGACACCCATGGACCGGAGCGAATTGTTCGACGAGTTCGTCCGACGACTCAACGGATTCGACTCCCGCGCGGCCACTGATCCCGGTGGCGCGTTCATCGAGATCACCCGTTGGGAAGGGGCGTCCCTCGTCCCGCCCGTGCGCCTGGCCGTCGACGCGTCGAGCCTCGAACGCCACCTCCACGCCCTGGAAGGCGACGGCGCCGAGGTCTTCCCCGACGCCGCACCACCCATCGGGGCCATGCAACTCTTCCTCGTCCACGTCGGAGAGGAGATCGAGACACGCGCCCCCGACGACCAACTGCTCGCCCTCCACGGCGACGACCTGGGCTTCCTCAGGAATGCGCCATAACGGTCTCCGGTCGTCCGATGTGCTGAGATGGAACTCTCTCGGCGTAGTACAGCCGCCAGCGTCGCGCTCGGCTTGGACGTGTCGTACGCCCGAGCCGAGCGGGTTTAGCGGGTGAGCCCGTCCATTTCCTTCATCACCTGGTTCGCCGACGTGGCCAAGTGAGCACGGAATCGACACGGGAGATCCGCGAACTCTTCAGCGCACCGCAGCGTCCCACCTACCGTTCGTGTTCATGCGGATTCGGAGAGGAAGCGCTGATGCCCGATACCAAACCCGCAGATCGCGACCAGGCGAAAGGCTGCGGTTGTCTCGCAGTTGTCCTCCTTGTCGCGGCCGGTTGTAACGCCCTCTTCTTCGCTAAGGACCCAGCACCTCCTGCCGCCTACAGCCCTCCGCCCGTCCCATCGCAGACCCTTTCGTGGACGCCGGAAGCTTCGTGGAAGCCGGATTCCGCCGAAGACTTCGACGATCTCGACGAGGACGGCATCGAAGACTCTTATGACAACGACAAAGATGGCGACGGCGTAACAAAGGCCCGCGACCGCGATGACCGAGACGCCAGCAAAGGACGCCCAGAGAAGCGCACCCGAAAGCCCGAACCGAAGATCCGGTCAGAGCCAGCACCGCTTGCCAGAGCGCACCCGGGTGGCTTCTGCGGGACGCCTGGAGCAGCCGGCCTCGCGTCGAACGGCCGCACCTACTTTTGCCGCGGCGGCCACTGGCGCCGCTGAGAACTCTCACGAGACCATTCCAGAAGCGGAAGTGATCATGACTGACGTATGGGTCACCGCAGCCGGCGACCGCTACCACACCTCCCCCGACTGCATGGCGCTGCAAGCGGGGCAGGAAGGTGGCAGGGTCCAGGGCTACGAACTGAGGGATATCGACAAGGTCGATCTGGACAAGGCCAGGGCTTTCGGCAGGTCCGCGTGCGCCATCTGCGGAACGAGCCGCTTGGCGTGACGTACCAAGGTCCCGACATCGGCCGCGCCGGAGTTCCAGAGCGAAGGCCCGCAGTTCGTCCGAGGAAAAGGCCATGACCAGCAAACGCGCGGTGAGGACATGTTCGATCAAGGCTCCTCCTTGGTCACCGGCTGTCACGGCGCTGACCACGACCCGGAAGCGGGCTCCCTCCAGGGAGGAACGAGAACTATCGTGACTGGTATGGAAAACCGCCCCTCGCCCATGGACTCCCAGCAGTCGCATCTGCGTGCCTCGGACAGCAACAGGGAGCAGATCGCCGCCGTGCTCGGTGAAGCGATGAGCACCGGTCAGCTGAGCCATGAGGAGTACTCCGAGCGCCTGGACAAGCTCTACCAGGCCAAGACCGTGGGAGAACTCCAACTCCTCACCCATGACCTCCAGATCGACCAGCGCCACCCGGTCACCCCGAACCTGGTCTCCAACCCCTCGGCCACGAACTCCGAGCCCGAGAACATCATCGCGATCTTCAGCGGCGCCGACCGCAAGGGCCGCTGGCGAGTACGGCGCCGGACCAGGGCGCTCGCCCTTTTCGGTGGCGCGCGATTCGACCTGACCAATGCCGAGTTCGAGGCGAGGGAAGTCGAGATCAGGATCACGGCGATCTTCGGCGGGGCCGAGATCCTCATTCCCGAGGGGATGGAGGTGCGCTGCGAGGGCGTCGGCATCTTCGGCGGCTTCGACGTGCACGGCGGCCCTGACGTCGACCCGTCGGCGCCGGTGCTCGTGGTGAAGGGCCTGGCGCTGTTCGGCGGGGTGACGGGCAAGCCACGGCCCCGTCGCGAGCGCTGACCGAGACGGCAGATCACTCGTACGCGGCGAGCAGCACATCGGCCTACCGCGGGGATGCGCTACTCCTCGATGAGGATGCCCAACGCGCCGGCCAGGGCGAGAGCCAGTCCTTGCGCGTCACGGCCGGTCACGATCGCGCCCTTGAGACTGGTGACACCGCCGATCCCCAGCAGCACGCAGTCGGAGAAGTGCGCGCCGTCCATCTGCGCCTGCGAGAACTGCGCCCCGCTCAGATCGCAACGCTCGAAGCGGACTCCCCGCAGGTCGGCGTTCTGGAAATTGGCCTCCCGCATGACGCAGTCGCGGAAGACGACGTTCTTGAACGTCGAGAATCGAAACCCGGTCAGATCGGCGCGGCATGCGTCGAAGAGCACGTCACGGAACGTGCATTCGGTCCAGGTCATGCCGGTCAGCCGGGTCGCCGACGTCCGGGTCCGATGCATGCCCGACGTTCTGGCCGTCATGTTGGACAGGTCGCAGCGTTCCAGCTCCACGTCCACGAACCCGGCTCGACGCAACTGGGTGCCCGCGAAGCTGGTGGTGACGAACCGGCAGCCCTCGTAGTCCACCGCGTCAGCCTGGCGAGAGGTCAGGTCGCCGCCATGGAACTCCAGGCCGCGGTAGGTGCCGTCGTCCTCCAGAGCATGCCGGGGAAGTTCGGCCATGACCAGCGGCGAGGGCAGTTTGGGGGCCGCAGGTGCTTTGGGTCGCTTCGGCTGTCGGCGGGGAGATGGGGAAGACATCGGGCGGAGCCTAGCCCATGCCGCGCGCGGGGGTGTCGCTGCTCGGATCGCCGCACCCAGAGATGCATGCGTTTCGCATACACTTCGCTCATGGAGTCAGCTCTGGAAGAGACCATCGACGAGTGGCACACGAGCGTGAACGGCGGCGACCTGGAGCGTGCGGCGAAGGCGGTCAGCGATCCGATCGTCGTCCTGGGCCCGAAGGGCGCGGGTCCGATCACCCCCGGGCAGTTCGCGGAGTGGGTCGGGCGTTCCGGGATCACGATGACGCCGCGATCGTGGCACCCCATCAGTGACAGGCTCATGGTCGTGGAGGAGGACGCCACCTGGCCCGGGAGCGAGACCCCGACCAGGGTGGCCACGGTGTTTCGAGTGACCGGGCAGCAGGTGTCCGCCGCCCTCCGACTGCCCGACCTCAGGTCAGCGCTGGAACTGGCCTACATCTGCCGTGAGATGGCGGCCACCGAATGAGCGGCCCAGGACAGGTCCTGTTCCAGTTCGTACGTCACTGGTCACGCAGGAGCGTGGACCATCGAGCCACTGAGCAAGGCCGGCTCGTCCTCGTCACCGAGGCGGTCTTCGCCCTCACCCGGCACGGCCGGGAAGCGACGGTCAACGCCATCGCCGACGAGATCGGCATCGACCAGAGCGGAGCGTCCCGGCTGGTGAAGAGCGCGGCAGACGCCGGATTCCTGAAGATGCGGACCTCGGCGGCGGACGGACGCCGACGCCACGCGACGGTGACCCCGTCAGGCCACGCGCTGCTGGAGGACGCGCACCGCTGGCAGGAGCAGGTCTTCGACCGACTGACCGACGGCTGGAGCGAGCAGCGGCGTCTCGACTTCCAACAAGCGATGACCAGCCTGATCGAACGCTCCCACGCCTTGACGCATGACACACCGACGCCCCATTGAGCGCTTAGAGGCGGCGGCTGACATGAGTGGCTCTTGCCCGCCTTGGACGGCGGCCTCAGGTAAAGACGTCGCCCTAAGGGTGCGCGCCGGTGGTCACCTCACCCACGAGTGTGCGATTATCGCACCATGAGCACCCTGGATTGGACCGACATCGGCGCGAGAGTTCGAGAGTCTCGACTGGCCATGCGGCTCTCCCAGGAGCAGCTGGCCGAGCTGACCGGCCTCGACAGGACCATGGTCAGTAAGATCGAGGCCGGCACAAGGCGTCTCGACGCTCTGGAACTCGTACGGCTGGCCCGAGCACTCGATCTTCCATTGGGCCATTTCCTCAGCGCGCCTCCCACCGTCATGTCCCACCGCCCGCCTCTGACTGAGGACACGGCGTCGCCTGCCGCACAGGTGTCCTATCGCATGGACGTGGCTCTCGCGGCCTGGATTCGGGAGATCCGGCTCCTGGTTTCCCTCGGGACTCTGGAACTCATGCCCATCAAGCGATACAGCGGCCGGGTCGACGGGCCGGCGGCAGCTTCAGATGCGGCTCGGTGGCTGAGAGCTGAGCTGAATATGGGACTCGCACCCATCGAATCGCTCACCGGCCTGTGTGAACGGAGTGGCCAGTTCGTCCTGGTGACCGAGCTCTCTGGAGAAGGTGCTTCGGCGATAGATGGTGACGTGGCTGCCGCCGTTGTCTCCATCAGCGGTGATCCTGGACGGCGGCGAACTACCGCCGCCCATGAACTCGGACACCTGGTCCTGGGCGATGAATACTCCACCGATCTGGGAGTAGGCACCTCCCGCGAAGCTCGTGAAGCCGTGGTAGACACCTTCGCCGCTGAGCTTCTCCTGCCGGTTGAGGCGATCCGGCGTGCTGCGGCATCGGCTGCCCTCACCAGAGCGGGGTTGGTCCGTCTCGCGGCGGAGTACCGGACATCCTGGAGTCTCGCGCTCCGGCAGGCAAGAGTCGCCAATGCCATCAACCAGAACGAAGAGAAAGACCTGCGGATCTGTCCACCGACCTTCGCGGAGTTCAGAGACTCCCTGGGCTGGACGCCTCAGCCAGATTTGGACGAGATCCGCGTACCTCCAGCCTTCGCCCACGCGGTGATGACGGCGTACAGGAACGGTCAGATCACCAGTCATCGAGCACTGGAGCTTATGCACGGACAGCTCGAAAGCGAGACGGACCTGCCTCCGATAGCTGAGACGGATGAGCGCCCGTGACCGAATCGAAGCCTGTCGGCCCTTTGCCTCCGCTCGTGACCGACACCATGGTGCTCCTTCACTTCGCCAAGGCCGACCGGCTCGATGTTCTCGGAGCATGTGTCACGGAGATGTCCACGACTCTTGTCGTTGTCGACGAGTTGGGCAAGTACTCGGACGAGTGTCCTTTGCTGCGCCGGTTTGCGGAACTCGAGTGGCTGCAAATCCAACCTCAGGATTCGGTCGAAGAGCTCATCGCCTTCGAGACATGGAGCCAGCTACTCGGCACCAGCGACGCCTACGACAAGGGAGAAGCCAGCATCTTCGCCGCGGCCCAGATACATGGCTTGGTCGCGCTCACGGATGACCGAGACGCGACGAGGGTCGGCCGGACGAACGGACTCGAGATCCACGGCACCATATGGCTGCTGACGCGGCTGCATAGGCTCGGCAAGATGACTCTGGTCGAGATTTGCAACCACGTGGACGCCCTACGAGCCTCCGGGATGCGCCTTCCCTGCACAGGACCTGAGCTTCCGGGCTGGGCCAGGGACCGCGGGCTTCTCTAGATCGTCCCTGCGACGACCGTTCATGCCTCTTCTTCAACACCTTGGGCACGCGTCCGGGCCGATGCGTCGGGGGCCATCGACCGCCGACGTCGTAAGGCGACGTCCAACACGGATCACTCATCGTCCGGGATGGTGGCCAGCGACTCGCGAGTGTGTCTCCGTATGAGACCGCGCGGCAAAGCCACATCTCCGAAGGCCGCCACAGGCCGATAACACCCAGAGCTGAATCCGATCCTCACTTTCGGCGAGCACGAGATGCCTGACCCGATGCGTCCTCAGCTATCGATATGCAGGTAGTACGTCACCTGGGGATAGGATCATAAATCCTGATTCTACGTCGACGCTGATCCCTAAGGTCGTCGTTGCGCTCGATTCGATACCAAGCCACGTCGTAGGCCCAGGCGTAAGTGGATACCTTCTTTTCCACCCCGAAGTGTCGCCCAGTGGCGGCTTCCAGGACGCGATAGCATTCGTGCTGCAATTCGCATGAGAACTCGGCGAAGTCCGCATCGTCCCAGCCATAGAGATATCTCAGCTCAAACTTGACTGCGGCCAAAAATTCGGCTTCCGGCCTGGAATAGGCGTACCACCAGCAGCACTAGGCCGTTCACCTGCGGTTTCATGACGGCAACGCTCAGTACATGAACGAACTACCGCCTCACCCCTTGGCCGCCGCACAACAACTGGCCGCCGCCCTTGCGGAAGAGGGACTCACTGCCGACGTCCATCACGACTACGGCACGCCCATGGTGTCGGTCTGGGTCGGCCTGATCGTTTGGTGCGCGGACGGAACGTACTGGTGGCGCACCGGTTGGAACCCATGCAGACACCGACCGATCTACGCAGGCCACCCCTTCACCCAGCCGGCCCGCGCCGCCCACCGCGTCGCCCTTCGCTACACGCAACTGCGCATGTCACATCCGCTCTCGTCACTGATCGCCGGAGCGCAGCCATGCCCCTAACCGTGCAGCAAGTGCACAACAGATTCCCCGGCTGGCAGATCACCGACATGTCCGGAGGCTGGGTCGCCATGCGAGTCAACTTCATGCCCAAGAACAGCGGTCTCTCCAACGTGCGTTGCGGAGAGACCTTGGAGGAACTGGCCGGGAATCTACACGCTGAGATCAGGCAGCAGAAGTCATGGGCATCCGTAGCAGGTAACTCGATGGCAAGCTGACCCGGAGCGACATTTCTATCCTCGGCGGCGGATGCATTGCGGCAATCCGACCTTCCGCTTTTCAGGCGGAGCAATCACCCTGCTCGGCTGATCAAGACCGTGGTCAGGCGCATGTGGCCGGTGGCGCGAATGCGTGAGCGTGTGAGGACGTTGCTGTCACCGCTGCTGTCACCTCAGCCATGGTTACCCCGGTGGCAGGGCCCGACGGAGAAGGGCGTTGCCGGCGATCGCCCCAACCCGTATGGCGGGCACCGAAGTTCGCGATCGTCACATTCTCAGCCCCTGCGCCGCCTTCTGATCCGTAGCAAGGTCAGACACGTCCACTGCCATCCGCTACCGACAGAATCGCCTGCTCGTGAGAGGTGCTTCGCCTCGGAGATTCCAACGCCGTCCAGGGCCGTTCAGAGGTGTTGTTAGCACCGGCGTTAGCAAGATCGCGATAGTAGCGACTGTCGTACTTGATGGCTACTCGCCAGCCATGGCATTCCCCGAGATCATTCCCATCATGTACGAACTCGACTACGCACCGACACGATCGGATACTGGAAAGGCGGGCAGTTCTTCGGCTCCGTCACCGCCACCTTCCTTGAGGGCTATGCCCCCATAGCCGGACTGGTGGAGATCCGACCGCTACTCGCCTTCGCCTTGCACCGAAAAGACCGTCCGCCTTTTCAGAGACCCTGCTCACTTGATGAAACGCGTGTACAGACGGGTGTGAACAGCGGGGGCCGCTCGACGGTCAGCGTGATCGGCTAAAGGTGCCGTCACTCCGTACATCTCTCGCCGAAACGCCCCCGGGCCGTAGGCCTACGATCGGTCGTGACATCCTGATCAGGAGGATTCCGCGTGACGAGCACGAGAGTGCGGCCCCATGTCGCCCGCGTCCTGGAGCGGACCCGCGCTGTACTGTTCGCCTTCAATGGCGCAACCTGCGATCTTTACGCCGAAATGGACGCGGCGGCGATCACCGGCGGCATCCGCGACCGACTCGCCGCCCACGGGCACAGGATGTCGCTTCTGACCCTCATAGTGACCGACCCGCTGTGGATGCTGGACTACGCCCACAGTGTCAGGCGGGACTACGGGACCGACGCAGAGGAAACCGTGCGAGACGCCGAGATGGCGGCAGCCTTGATGGCCGTACCGACACCAGGGGCGTCCGAGGTACTGACGGCCTGTAGGGCCAGTGGCAGACGCGTCGCCATGGTGGGTGACACTTGCACGGCCGCCATCGAGAGCTACCTCGAGGCGCACGATCTGCGACACCTAGTGGGACCGGTCATCGGCCGCGAGCAGCGCCAGCCCGCCACACAGGAGCCGGGTCTCGAACTTCTGTGGCAAGCGGCGCTGGCGCTCAACACGGAACCGTCTGACTGCACGCTGATCAGCGTGTCTGCTGACGAAATGTTCGTGGCCGCGGATGCCGACGTCCAGGCGATCGGCGTGGTCAGCAAGTACGGCAAGCGCAAGCATCTCGCTGGCGTTGGGGGTTCGGTCGCGGTTTCCTCGATGCGTCAACTGGCTGAGGCACTCACGGCCGTCTCCATCACGAATGATTCCGGAACATAGCCCCAACGGCTCTCGCCCCTACTAGAACAGACCCCTACGCCGTCATCCGCACTAACCCTCTGAGCGTTGCAAGGCCACAAGACCGCTTCATTACGAGTGAGAACGAGATCGTCCACGCTTGTCCACATCCCTCTGCTAGCCCAGTTCGTACAGCAAGGTGGCGGATGGACAGTCCACGAGCGTCCATGATCGTCCGGGGCCAACACGGGCGCTGATGAGACCTTGATTGCGTGGGAAGGGCAGACGCCTCATCTGCGACGTTCTTACCTGATCAGGCGGTGTATGCGGACCGGCGAAGTGTGATCGTGTGAGGCGGTGTTGCTGTACGGCTCTGCACCACTTCCGTCGACGCAACCCGATCCATGATGCGTGACGATCGAACGATTGGCTCCGATCTACGAGGGTGGAATCGTCCAGTGGCTGCCGCGGTGGATCTCATTCCAGCGCGGCAGCCATGAAGGAGTCCGCACGTCGGGCGTACTCGGCCGGACAGCAGGTGCCGAGCCCTCTGCCACGAGAGGATCCATGATGTGCTGCCAGGTGCCGGTGGTGATGACCTCCACTGCGCACTGGTCGCAGCGGCGGTGGGAGCAGCCGGCGTTCCCGGTGAGTTGCTGCCGGAGGTGGTTGAACGCGTCGTTGGGGAAGTCAGCGCGGACCAGGTACCAGGTGCCGTGTCGGTCGACGCCCTGCAGCCCAGCGGCGACGTTGATCTGCTGTGGCAGGTAGAGGCGCTCTTCGTGGAAACGGATCAGGAACTGCCGGTCCAGGATGTCGACTGTGTCTGGGGCCGGGTGCTCTGCTGCAAGCCATTTCGCAGCATTGGCCCAAGTCCCTGGTCCCCACAACAGCTGACACGGGTAGAGCGTTGTCTCGAAGCGGGCGTCGAAGTACGTCAGCGTTGGGTCATGCAACACAGCGCGGACGATGACGTGGGTGAGCTTCTCAGGATTGAGATCGGCGGGCATCATGTGCAGGTGCTCTGCCAGGCTGTGGACGACGTTTCTGCCGCTGGGGTCCCAGCTCACGGCGATGACGTCACGGTGCACCGGTGCTGGATAGAGCCGTCCGCCCGGGGTGGGCACACCCCACAGCCGGTTGACGATCTCGGCCAAGTCGCTGATAGCCCGGGCGGACTCCGGCGGTGAAATAAGTTGATAGGCGGTGTGATGGGCTACGTGGTTGCGGAGCTTGACGAACAGTGACCCTTTTTCATCCTCAGGCGGCTTGAGCAACGCGGTGGTTCTGAAGGACGGCAATGGCCTTGCAGAGATGGCCGGCCTTGCTCGGGCTG
>NZ_JBVJKR010000025.1:0-85448 GCF_055585125.1 Nonomuraea sp. NPDC054003 | reverse complement strand
TGATGCAAGTGTGACTAATAGTGCTATTGCTGCTTAAATAGGATTTAGATCGCAGAGTGGTTGAACCTCATACACCACGATCTTGGACGCGGCCGAGCTTGGACGACCTGTACGCCGACGAACTGCCGAGCTCCGGCGCCCGGGACCTGATAGGCCAGGTGAGCAACCGAGTCAAGAAGGGAAATATCTGGTTCGCCCAGGGCGACATACACGTAGGCCAGGGGCGGCCGCAACCGACAGCGACGATCCACGAACTGACGGAAAACGAGATCGAGGACCTACGGCGAACGCTGGTACCTACCCAGTCGCAAGCCGAAACGCTCAGGCTGCTCGACAGTCAGCGCCTGGTCCTGCTCAGTGGCGCGGCAGAGACGGGAAAGGCGACCACGGCCCTGGCGGCGCTGCTCGACTGGGGTGGCAGGGCGAGCTGGATCATTCCGCATGGAGCAAGCACGCCGAATCCCCGCGACTGGAAACTGGAGTCGGGGCACGGCTATCTGCTGGACCTGGTCGATACGCCCGATGACGTGGACAGGGTGGCCACGAGTCTTAAGCGTGCCGGCGTCAACGCGAACTGCAGGGTGATCGTCCTGGTGCCGGAGCATGTCCGATCGTCCATCGCGCCCGTGGTCGACCACGATCCACCGCCGAACCGCCGAGTCTTCGCCATGCATCTGTCCGCTCAGGCATCGATCGCAGGGCTTGCTCGGGACGATCAGCAGATCCTGGACGAGGAGATTCGCGCCCTTTCCACGCCCTGGCAGGTAGTTGAACTGGTCAGGCAGGTGGTCGGCGCAGTAGAGTCCGGCAGCTCCATCGAGACCATGCTGAACCGGCGCTTCCACCGCATGCGCGCGAAGGTGGGCGAAAATCTCGAAAAGCGCAGGCCGACTCTGGGCCGGTGTTTCATGACCAGCATCGCCGTACTTCACGGCCTGCCCGAGGCGGAAATCTCCGGCGCGGCGCTGGCCCTGGCCGAACGGCTCGACGAGAAGTGGCGTCGTGATCACTCGCCGAAACCGGTCCAACTGTGGGAGAAGCTGCCGGCCTGGCTGAGTTACGTGGATGCCGAGGCCACACCAGCCGGGCCCGGCGGCGGGCGAAGCATAAGGCTCAGACGTCCTAAGCTGGCGGCCGTCATGCTGCGCGTCATCTGGGAAGACCAGCCGACCATCCGCGACTCGTTGGTCGACTGGCTGATCTGGCTCGGCAGTGAGGGATCTTCGCATACGAGGATCAAGGTCGGGCACGCGGTCGGTAAGCTCGCGACCTTCGACTTCGCCCTCGTGAACGAGCGGTTCCTGGAGGTATGGAGCCAGTCCCGCCGATCCCGGGACCATCAGCTCGCGGCACTGGCACTGGAAGCCACCGCCGAGGACCCCTCGATGACACGCCGCGTCCACCTCCATCTCGATCTCATGATCCGAGGCAACGATGCGAAGAAGGCGATCGCCATCCGCGCCTACGCCTCGTCCGTCGGTCTCTCCGCACCTGACCAAGCCCTCGCCGCGTTCCGGACCCTGGTCCTGAGCAGGGGCGTCAAGTTCCACCACGACGTGGCACAGTCCATCGCGTACCTCTATCGCAGAGACACCGCGCCCATCATCATGAACCATCTCGCCGACTGGGTCCGTGAGGGAGGATCGGCTGGTCGTCGCGGCGCCGCCCTCGCCTTCGGACGACTGGCCGCGCTGCCCGTTTCGGGGCCCGAACGGCAGCATCTGAGCGAGCTCGATCCCCATCCCTCTCTGGCGACACTCTGGCGCAACGCGCTCAGCTACGAGGAAAAGGGGCGCCTGGCCGTCCCCGAGTCCTGGGATTTGTTGCTGAACGAATGGCTCCGCCATTACGACAAGCGGCCCACTGTACGGGAGATCACGGATCAGATCTTCAGCCTGACCGATGGGCGGAACGCCGAGCGGGCCCTGCTCTACCTCCGGTTCTGGCGGCACCATGGCGAGATCTCCGCCGAACTTCACCATCACCTGCGTCAACTCGTTCACAGGAGCTGATCTCATGCGCAAATGGCTGGCACCCAGGCTCTACCACATCCAGCAGAACCTGCCCGAGCCCGAACCGCCCGTGAACATCGAGCCGTTCATTCTGGCCTCGCCTGCCAAGGGCGACGCTTACAACTTCTCCGTCACCCTCTTTCGAACCGCGACCTCGGGCGGAGTACGGGCCCGAGCCGTCTTCAACGATGAAGTACCGGAGGTGGAGGCGGTCCTCCAGCGCGCGTGTCAGGAGGTACGGTCGACCACCCGGCAATTCGAGATCACCGCGGCGGGCGCGGCGGAACAGGCCACGAACGACAGGCTCCAAGCGATCTCAGGCTCGATGACGGGTGTCTACCGGTGGGCGGTCAGAGCCGAGGTCGACGTTCCCGAGGAGATACGCCAGCTCAACCGGGATGCCTACAGGAAACAGCATGACATCAGAGCCGACGCCGCCGCCGCGCTGCTCCGGATCGAGAGCACAGACGAGGTCCGGCAGAAATGGCAGGACTTTCTCACCGCTGTGGTGGGAAGCGCCCAAGTGGAGCACGCGATCAAACTGGCAGTCTCACCGGACCACCTACCTCAGATCATCGCTGAACTCGTCGAGCAGCGGCAGCAGGGAGCACAACAACTGCTCGGCACCGTCGACACGATCATGCAGCGGTACGAGAGGGAGGACATGCTCAACTTCGTCGTCAGCAACGAAACGGTGCTCCGCAGGACCTTGGAACTTCTCGGCCTGCCCGTTCCGCCGCTGGAGGACGACACGCTGCTGGTAGGCCGAGCGTGAGGTGCTCGCCAGAGTGCCGTCATTCGGCGGCGACGCGGTCAGGGAGGGGACTCAGTGAGCACGACGTCGATGAGCGCCGCGCTCACTGTGGCCGCCATTCCACCGAGGAGTAGCCAGAACCCCCACCGGATGAGGCGATACTTCTGCCCGACTATGTGGCTGACCCGGTACAGCTGATCAGCGATCCGCTCCAGGTCCAGTGCCGACGACCGCATGAGAGCGTTGGCGACGGTCGCCGGGGAGTCAAGGTGAAGGATGTCGGCGTAGTACATGGCGGCGCCGTGCATCTTTCGCCGATCCAGCCGCGGGTAGACCGCGCTGGCGAGCACGATCACGGACGCAAGAGCAGCCGCCGCCCCTGCCCACCACAGCCACTCGATGGCATTGGACAACGTAAAAGGTGACCAGCTTCCTGCGAGGAGGCCGCCAATGACGGCGCCGAGGCCAATGCCCACGATGCCGAGAAGAACCTGGGCCTTGGTGTCCGCCCGGTTGAGTTCCTCGCGGGCCTCACTGAGCAGCTGCGTTCCGTAAGCGCACGCATCGTCCTCAGCTGCCTGCCGTTGCGCTGAAGCAGTTCCGGTGAGGGCTCGCACCATCTTTTGGAACACGCCGAACCTCCCGACCGTGGTGATCGCACGCAGAGCATTCCACGATCGCCGTGGGTTGAAGCTCCGCGATGCGCCTTGCCACCATTGGCCGACCCGCAGAAGTGTCGCCGCCGGAGGCGTTTCCGAAGAAGGAAGGTCACCGTGGGGCGGCGCACACTCTTGTGAGGGCACCCGGATCCGAAGAGCGGGATCGCAACGCCAGGGCGGCACCCTGCTGGCGGCGGGTAGCCGAGCAGGACGACGGAGGGTCGTGGCGGCGCGGATCGGTCTGATTCGCCGGCAGCGCTGTCGAGGCTCTTTCTGATGTGATCGCAAAACTTGTCCGCCGTGCGCGCCCATAGCCGCATGATCATTTGCTCGTGATTCGTCAGGCCTGCACACAGCGATTCGTACTTGTACGTACGCCTCTCGCCCTTCGGGTCAAACATGTTGGGAGGAATCTCAAAAAGGTTGGTTACCGAGGCAATTGACTCGTACGGGGTTATCGTCAGTTGGGGCCCTTGACAGCTGTACGAGGAGATCGGCATGCCTGGTCCTGATCGCGAGCTCATGCAGGCAGCGGTGCAACGCATTCAGAAGCTGTCCGACGACAACTGGTGGACTCTGCACGCTTCCTGCCAGCTCATGGAAGCCGACGCCTGGGTGGGGCCGACGGGCAGCCGATTCGATCAGTCGGTGCACAACTCTCAGCGGGAACTGCATGCGATGCTCGCCCAGGCCGTCGCCATGGCCAGGGATGAGCTGGTGAAGACGAGATGAGCTTCAGCGGAGTCAAGCTGCCGGAGTTCGACATGCTTGTCACCCGTCACACCGCAGCCGCCGCGCAAATGGAAAAGCTG
Organism: Nonomuraea sp. NPDC054003; assembly: GCF_055585125.1. Lineage (NCBI taxonomy): Bacteria > Bacillati > Actinomycetota > Actinomycetes > Streptosporangiales > Streptosporangiaceae > Nonomuraea > Nonomuraea sp. NPDC054003. The sequence goes on along the minus strand of NZ_JBVJKR010000025.1, from coordinate 81,211 downwards.
GCCTCCCTGTTATACGGAGAGCTCACGAGCGCAGGGCTCGACACCACTCCCGCGGAACGAATCAGAAAGCTCGCGACACAGGTCGGCCAGGAAGCAGATGATCTTCGCAAACGGCAGCGCATCGTCCGTGAGATCGAGCGGCACAAAATCACCCTTGGAACGTCCGTAGCGACGGGATCCCTTATCGCGGTGCCGGACTCGCTCCGCCAGGCCCAAGGACAGCTCGACGGCACACTGGCTGCCAAGGCGGCGGCCGCCGCCGGCCGCGGTGACCGCAAGGCGATGGCGGAGCTTCAGAAGTACGCGGGAAGGGTGAACGATCCGGAGTTCGTCAAGACCTTCCTCGCCAAGCTGGGAGCCAAGGGCGTCACCGAACTTCCGGCCGCGCTGGGCCTGCAGGTGCGCGCCAATGTCAATTCCACGCGTGATCCACAACAGGTGAAACAAGTCCAGCAGGTCATGAAACTGCTGGCCACCACACTGGCGAAGGGGACCAACCCAAAAGACGAGGCGTTCATGGGAGAGGCCTTCCTGAATCAGTTGGTCGAGGAAGGGCGGGCCGAGCACAAGGCGCTCGAAGTGACCTACGTCGGCTACCAGGCTCAGGCGCTGATATGGAGAGCCAGCGACGGCAAGCCGCCCTTCTCCGAACGGTTCATGGAAGTGGTCGGCAGGGACGCCATCGTGCATCAGAAGGAGCTGTCCGACTCGCGAACTCCTTACGCCAACAGCATGGACCTGGCCACGGTGCTCGGAATCAGCGACTCCATGCAGCCAGGTGGGCCGCGGATGGGGCAGCCGGGAGAGCCGATCAAAGCGAGCGTCATCGATGACCTGGCCCAGGCGGCCCAGTATTCGCTGCCGGCCGCGCAGGCATTGCTCTTCCACACCCCGAAGGGCTGGAACAAGTCGATCATGGCGTACCTGCTCACCGACCGACTGGACGGCTTCAACAAGACGGGGAACCACGCCCCGTTCGCAGGGCTGCTGCGCACGGCGTTGAGCAGCAAGGACAAGGAGTCGCTCAAACACACGAACGAGGCGCTCGTCATTCTCAAGAACGAACTCGATGGCGTCTTCGGACGTGGCGGCGACGGCAAGCTTCAGATCACCGACACAGAGAAGCTGAAGCGACTGTCATTCCTGGCCGGCCCGATCGGATCAGTTATGGCCGCGCACATCGACAAGGTTTTCACCGTTTTCGATGAACGCAAGCCAGATCTGAAAGGCATCAATCATGCTGAGATGGATCGGCTGCTGGCCTTCGTGGGATCCGACGCAGCTGCCACGAAATCCTTGGTGGAGGCCGAGGTCCAACGGATGCTGAGCATGGTCCACGAGTCCTACCGGCGGGACGGCGGGGAGCAGATAGAGGACGTACTCATTCCGGAGGCACGCTTCATGGGCCACATCCTGGAGACCCGGCGACTGTACTTGTTGGCCCAAGCCAAGACTGATGAGCAGGTCAAAGAGGAGATGAAAGGAATGATCAACAGTGTGCTGAGCGAGCTGACCGGACCGGCGGGGAAATTCGCCACTCGCTTCGGGTTCTTGGGCGACAAGGCGCATGAGAAGCTCACCCCGATGGCGTTCGAGAAGCTCTCGGCGTTATTGGTTGACCGGATGCTGCGGGACGGTATGACCACAGGGTCGGCCATGCAGCAGGCGAGCAACGATCGCACGATGACCATGTCGATGATTGAGACAATGATGCTCAGCGCCAGGATCGCACACGGTCAATGGAACACCGAGGCCCGAGCGGATCTCAAGGGAAAAATATTCGCCACAGACGGCCAGCCTCCTGCTCTCAAGCCGCTCGACGAGATCGTGGCGGACCCGGCCATGTTCGATCAATTCATCAAGTGGGCACGCTGGCACGCCAAGATCGAGAGTGATTTGCAAACCGTGAAAGAGGCGATGGACAACAGTGCCGGCGTGGATGTTCACGAGAACCTCGGCATCGACCGGAACTACTGATATGTCTACACGTACTCTGGCCACGATCCTCGGCACCCTGCTCGCGCTGGCGCTGACATCCGGCTGCAGTAAGCAGAGCGGTCCCCCATCTCCGCCCCCGGCGACGGCGGACCTACGCCCGGTGAGTGCTTCAGGTCCTTACTGGTGTGATGTCATCCCGCAGCAGGCAGTGCGCCTGATCAGCGGCTTGTCCATACCGCTGGAGGAGAACAAAGACGGCGTGCCGACCACCCATGGTGGATGCTTGCTGAGGAATGAGTACACCCGCTTCTCCCTCAACTGGTCGATCCGTGGTGGCGATAACGCGCTTGACCTCGCACAGGAGAACTTCGGTCGCCGGCGACTGGCAGACCTACCGCCTGACCTCGGAAAAGGGCTGATTGCCTACACCGAGGGCGAGCCCAGGACAGGCCCTTACGTCGCCTTCATACTGTTCCGATGCGGCGACAAAAGACCCTGGATGGGCATCGACTTCTCAGAGGTGGCCAAGGGCCGGAACGTGGTCGCAGACCTCGTCGCGTTGCTCCGCATAGCGCGCGACCGATTTGGTGAAATACATCGATGCAGCCCTGAAGCGACGTAGTGCAGGCACTGGCCGACCAGACGCGTAGAACAGTCCAACCAGCTTGGGGACACAATGCGGAGGCTACTCGTCCGATGTGCTGAGACCCAACTTCGCGCGAAGGTATCCGACACCGGCGTGGAAAACTGGAGGCACGGTTATCAGGGCCACGATTGCGTCACCGAGACTGTTCTGTGCGATTTCCATGACCACCCAACCCAAGAACAGGGCCAGCGGGGCCCATGTGCGGGAATTTGAGCGCAGTATCCAGTGTGACACCGCCAACAGCCAGGTCTTCGATGTCCGCCCTGGCGAGCGGCGTAAGGCCAAGGCGAGGGCGGGCATGCCATACACGAGCCCGACCGCGAACCATGCACGAGCCCGGCGGCCCCGTAACTGTTCGAGATCGCCGAGCCATTCCTTCCGATAGCTCGCTCTGAACGCCGCAGGGAGGATCATCGACGCGAGGGCGAGAACGCGGCCCGCCAGGCCGGTGTCACTCGGTAGGTGTTGACGAGCGATCGTTTCGAGTTCATCCGCGATAGCTTGCAGGCCGAGACGTCTTGCGGCCGGTGCTACGAGATCCACTGTTTCCCGGCTCTTGCGCTGTCGCTTGGCCAGAGGCAAGGGCTGAAGTGTCCGCATGTTGTGCAGTCGATCGAGCACTTTCAGCGTGAGGACGCGATCGTCAGCGCCGTCGATGGCGGCTTGATCGTACTGGCGGTCGAGGTCGCTCATACCCTGGACCAGGCCGGTGATCTCGTCACCGAACTCGGCGCGGAGCCGCGCGGAGGTGCATTCTGTGTCCGTGATCACGTCGTGGAGCAGAGCGGCGCAAACGCTGTCGCAGTCCAGACGCACCTCGGCGACGATTTCCGCGACGGCGACCGGATGGGTGATGTACGGATCGCCGCTCTTGCGCACCTGGCCCGCATGAAAATGGGCGGCAAGTTCGTAAGCGCGCTGGATCCTGCCGAGTTCCACGGCCGTGAATCCGGCGCTCAGCTCGGTCGACAGCGGGGTTACCGGGTGAGTCATGACGTCGCCGTCCGGAAGCTCACGGCCATGCGCGACCGCTCAGCCCGATCGAGCGCAGCGCGCGCCTTCACCGCGCCTTTGTCGGTCAGCAGGTAGTAGTGGCGGGCACGGCGGCCTTCGGCCAGGTGCTCGGCCGGAGATTCCTCGTGCCGCTCGAGCCAGCCGAATTCACGCTCCAGCCTCGCCAGGATCGGGTAGACCGTACCGGGATGCTGCTTGGTCTTCTCGCACAGTTCCAGGCCATAACGGCGCTTGGCCGGATCGGAGAGCAGCACTTGCAGCACCAGCATCGTCGGCAAGGTCATCCGAGGGCTCTCAGCCATGTATCGAACTCTAAATATCGAGTACGGAGCGCGACATTACTTCAGCGGTGATACCAGTCTGACCCGCCGTTCCCAGGACACCCACCGGACATGGATTCCGTCCATGGAATGGGCACATCGGCATTCCATCATAGAAAGCAGCTCCAACGAGTTGGCGAACACCGTGCACACGGCCCGTGACCATACGCACGACAACCTCAACATCACTGGATACTGACATGCCGTTTCGAGCTGCCCGACAGTCCCGCAGCACCGTCGCCGGCCTGACACTGTTATTTGCACTGGCCGCCGGCTGTACCGATGCCACTTCGCCGCCGTCGCCCGGTCCAGAGGCCAAAGCTTCGACCAGTCCTGTCGTCGACTCCTCACCCTACTGGTGTGACTTCCTCCCCCAGCAGGCAGTCCGGGCGATCACTGGCCTTACTGTGACGGTCGAGGAGCGCAAGACTGGTGTGCCCACGACTCATGGGCAATGTGCGCTTCGCAATGATTATGACCGACTCTCCCTCGTGTGGTCGGTAAGAGATGGTGACGGCGTCTTGGACATCGCACGCGAGAACTACGGCAAGAGTCAACTGGCTGCACTTCCGGAGGATCTCGGCACCGGGCTCATCGCTTATACCGCTCGATTGCCGCGCACCAGACCGTACTACACGATGATGTTGTTTCGATGCGGGGACGAACGACCATGGATCAGCGTTGATCTGTCGGAAGTGGCGAAAGGGCGTGACCCGGTGAGCGACTTGACGCAATTGCTCACCATTGCCCGCAAACGCTACGGCGAACTACATGAATGTACTCCCAAGCCCAACTAACATTACAGGTGCGCATGCTGACATAGGCGACGCAATGGATCAACGTGATGAGTTGATCAGGCCCTGGAGCTCGTTCCGAACCAGCATCTGGTTGGCGAACATCACGGACTTGGTGCCGCTCAGCGTGAGGACGGCTCTCAGCACCACATGATCGTCCGAGGTGATCCGATCGTGTGCGATCTCTGGGGCGTACGTTCCGAAGGTCCCGCCGTCCCGCATCTTTCCCTCAGGGGTGAGGCGGGTTGTCAGCGCGCGTTCGACGTCGGCGGCGGCGGGTGCTGACGGCAGCACGCAGATGACGTTGACCGGCCGGTCGTCCAGGCTGGCCGGGCGGCGCAGCCCGACGCCGTACAGTGTGACCGCGCCGGGAGGAGACGGGGCCATGATCGTGGCGGCGGCGACGTCGCCGAGGCAGGCGGCCACGGCGGCATGCGCGGGATTGTCGGCCAAAGTACGCTCCCCGCCCAGGATGGCCTCCAGCGGGCCGGGGGTGGAGGCCGCCGCTGCCAGGGAGTCGGTGACCACGACCTGGTTGAGCTGGTTGGTCAGCCCGGGAACGATCAGCCGGGACAGGTCTATCTCGGCTCCAGGGGAGAAGGAGAGCCCTTCGTGGCCGCCCATGGTGCGGGGCTTGGCGCCGAGAGCGGTCAGCTTCGTCCGTACGGCGTCCGAGTCGACGTCGCCGTCGAACCGGAACGCCTGCTGCGGGGGCACGCCGATCGAGATCGCCCGGGTGCCGGTCGCGGGAGCCATGCCGGTGGCCTGTGGCAGGGTCTGCCAAGCGGCGCCCAGGCTTCCGAGACCTGAGACCGCCGCGGGAAGCCAGCGGCGATCCCCGCCGGAGCCGGCATCGACGCCGAGGTCACGCCACCAGGCCGGTTCGCCGTATTCGAAGTACGCCGCGGCGGGTCCCTCCCCCGAGACGCTGGCCATCGCGTCCAGCAGCCCGTCTTCACCAGCCTGCTGCGTACAACCGGTCAGGACCAGCAGCGCCATCAGCGCCACGCTCGTTTTCCGCACGAGCGTGAGGATAGACGGCATCCTTCGGATTCCGTGCATGAACGGGCACCTTAGTTGATCCACCCCTGAGGGACCGGCTCACCCACCGCCGGCATGCCGAGCCCTCTTCGGCTACGAGCGGTTGGCAAGCGTTTGGCAAGTACGCTCGACCACTCTTCCTGCGGAAGGGAGAGAACTTCATGAGCGGATTCCTCCAACCTCCGGAGATGACTTCAGAGGTACGGCAGCTGTTCGACGATGACCTGGCCGAGTGCGGCTATGTCATGAACCTCACCAGGCTGTGGGCCCACCAGCCGGACACCATCGCGGGACTGTTCGACCTGCTACGGCAGTGCGTCGAGGCAGGCGGGCTCGACCTGCGCACCCGCGGCATCCTGGTGACCGCCTGCGCCTCGGCCATGGGGGACTCATACTGCTCGCTGGCCTGGGGAAACAAGCTGGCCGAGTCCGCCGACGCCCGTGTGGCGTCGGGAGTGCTGCGGGGCGACGACGACGGATTGACGCCCCGGGAGCGAGTGCTGGCGGGCTGGGCGCGGAAGGTGGCACGCGACCCCAACGGGATCAACCGGACGGACGTGCGCGGGTTGCGGGAAGCGGGGTACGACGACGGTCAGATCTTCGCGGTCACCGTCTTCGTGGCACTGCGCATCGCGTTCTCGACCGTCAACGACGCGCTCGGCGCACGTCCCGACGCCGCCCTCCGCGACACGGCACCGCAATCCGTGCTGGAGGCCGTCACCTTCGGCCGCCCGATCGAGGATCAGCCAGTCTGACCTGTGGCTTCTCAGCCGCAGGTCTTCATCCGCCAGACTCGCCCATGAGCAGCCACGCGCGCCCTCAGCCGCGGCTCACGCCGGTTCGAATTCTGCCGGTGGCACTCGATCTTGACCAGCGCGCAGCCACGGGCGGGCCTCCGGTCTCACGGAGTCCCGCCCGATCTTCTTGACACCCACAGGTCAAGCACCAGTTGTGGACAAAGTAGCGATCTTGTACCGTACCTGGCATTTCCCCGCCGATCACGTACCGCCAATCCGTGGTTCACCCCCCGCCGTTAGCATCGCTGCTTCACCGTTGATCTTCGAAGGACACCCCTCCATGAGCTCTCCGCTCGGACGCACCCTCAGCCGACGCGGCTTCCTCGGCGGCGCCGGCGCGGCCGCCGTACTCCTCGGCACCAGTGCCATCCCCGGCCCGGCCGGGGCGACGCCGCTGCAGCGCGGTCTGCCGGACAACCCGTTCAAGCTCGGTGTCGCCTCCGGTGACCCGCTGCCGGATTCCGTCGTGCTGTGGACCCGCCTCGCCCCGGATCCGCTCGCCGCCGACGGGTCGGGCGGTATGCCGCGGCGGCGGGTCCCCGTCCACTGGCAGGTCGCCGAGGACGAGGGCTTCCGCCGGATCGTCAAGCGCGGCACCGCCGTCGCCACGCCCGAGCTCAACCACTCCGTCCACCCCGAGGTGTGGGGCCTGCGACCCGGCCGGCACTACTTCTACCGGTTCAAGGTCGGCACCGACATCAGTCCCGTCGGGCGGACCAAGACCGCCCCGGCCCACGGCGCCCACGTCAGCTCGGTCTCCCTGGCGGTCGCCAGCTGTGCCCTGTGGCAGCAGGGTTTCTACACCGCGTACCAGCGGATGGCCGAGGATGACCTCGACCTGGTCCTCCACGTCGGCGACTACATCTACGAGAACGGCGTACCGGCGAACGGCGGCACCCGGCAGACCACGGTCCCGGACTACCTGTCCCCCGAGACGGTCACGCTGGAGCGCTACCGCCTGCAGTACAGCCTGTACAAGAGCGACGCGGACCTGATGGCGGCGCACGCCGCCCACCCCTGGGCGGTGACCCTCGACGACCACGAGGTCGACAACGACTGGGCCGACGACATCCCGCAGAACCCTGCCGACATCCCGGGCTTCATGGACCGGCGCGCCGCCGCCTTCCAGGCCTACTACGAGAACCTGCCGCTGCGCGCGTCGGCCCTGCCGAACGGTCCGGACATGCAGTTGTACCGGAGGCTCGTCTACGGCGACCTGCTCGACATCAACGTGCTCGACACCCGGCAGTACCGCGACGACCAGGCGGCCGGCGGCGGCCTGGCCGCCCCGAACCCGGACAGCCTCGACCCGAACCGGACGATGATGGGCTGGGAGCAGGAGCGGTGGCTCCTGGACAACTTCGAGCGCTCCAGCGTCCGGTGGCAGGTGCTGGCCAACCAGGCGCCGATGGCCGAGACCGACATGGACGACACCGCTGCGGTCTCCGTCTTCATGGACCCCTGGGACGGGTACGACGCGAACCGCCGCCGGGTGCTCGACGGCGCGCGGAACCGCGGGGTCGACAACCTCGTCGTGCTGACCGGCGACCGCCACCGGCACCACGCCGGCGACATCAAGGCCGACTACCGCGACCCGGCCGCCCCGGTGCTGGCCAGCGAGTTCGTCTGCACCTCGATCAGCGCCGAGGGCAACGGTTCCGACATGGACTCCTACTCGCAGCTGTCGGTACGCGCCAACCCGCACATCAAGTTCGCCAACTACCGGCGGGGATACCTGCGGTGCACGGTGACCGAGGACCTGTGGAGCACCGACTTCCGGGTGCTCCCGTACGTCGACCGGCCCGGCGCTCCGGCATCCACCCGAGCCACGTACGTCGTCGAGAACGGCCGCCCCGGCGTCCAACTCGCCAGTGAGGGTCCGATCGTCTGACACCACCCGCACCAGGAGGTGGGCCCGGGTGGGCCCACCTCCTGTGGATGTGTACGGATGGAGCCGTCTGTCGGAGGCGAGCGGCTCCGACGAAGGCAGCCCCATGATGGTGGGAGGACACCCGGCTGACCGCATCTGAGGGAAGAGGGCCAACGTGAGCGAGGCGCTTTTCGGCTTAATCGGAGTCCTGGTGGGCTCTGTCATCACGGCGATCGTGACGATCTATGCGGAAGTCCAGAAGGGCAAGCGTGAGACGGACCAGAGCGATCGTCAGTACGAACGGGAGCGACGGACGGCGCGCGACACGTTCCAGCGGGACAGCATCCTCACTCTCCAGAGCGCGATAACGGATCTGGTCCAATCGGCGTACGCCGAACTCGACAGGCTCATCGCCGTCTCGAAAGAGACAGGGCAGTGGCCGGCACGGCGATGGGAGACGCCCACGGCCGTCGGATGGTCCACGGCCTTGCTCCTGTTGAAGTCCTCCCGGGCCCGGGTTTTCGATGACGGCATTCGCTCGCTCGCCGCGGAGGTCGAAAAAGTGGCCGGCGACTCCATCTGGGCCGGCAGCCTTGACGAGGCGCGGCAGCACAGCAAAGGTCTCGAACCGCTGCTCGACCGCTTCAACGACGCGGTCGCGCGGACGCTGCCTTCGCTCTACTGAAGTCCAGCACGACGATGGTCACAGCCACGATCGTCATCAGCACCGCCACCAGCGCCACGGGGAAATGTGATCCGTCGACCGGGAAGAGCTGCCAGGCCAGGTTGAGTGTCATGTGGAACAGCGCCATGGCCAGGACGCTGCCGCCCATGTGGGCGAACAGCCACACCATGATCACGCGCGCCGCGACGGTGCCGAGCGACCACCAGGCGATCCAGGACACCGGGCGGCCCACCTGGAGCAGCGCCGGCCAGTGCCAGACGGCCCAGGCCGACCCGATGGTCAGGGCCGCCCACACCGGTCCCCAGCGGGCTTGCAAGGGCTGGGTGGCGTAGCCCGACCAGCCCAGTTCCTCGCACAGCGCGCCCACGAAGAGCGCGGCGGCCAGCGACAGCGCCGAGGCCACGGAGAAGTGCGCGTCCGGCAACGGGGTGCCGGACAGCCGTAACAGCACGTACGACAGGGCCACCACGGCCGGGTACAGCAGCAGAGCGGGCACGAACCACGCCTTGCGACTGACCCGGCCGGCGTCGAAGGCGCGTCCGGCAAGCGCTTGCACCCCGTCCATCCCGCCCTCGCGGTGGACGAGCACGGCCGCGGCCAGAGCCGGGCAGACGAAGGCCAGCCCCGACAGAGGCACGCCCGGCACGATCTGCGCGCCGGACAGGGACCCCACCACCACGAACGGGACGCTGAACAGGAACACCAGCGGGAAGAACACCGCCACACCACTAATGGAACTTGGGATACCATGTCTCATGGCTCGAAACTACCCGCCGGACCACGCCCCGTCGAGGCCCACCGGCCCCGCCCGGCGCCGCGCCCGACTCAGCGACCAGGAGACCGAACGGCGGATGCTCGACACGGCCGTGGCGATGGTCCACCGCGACGGCCTGACCGTGGGGCTCGACCACCTGGGTTTCGAGGACGTCATCCGTGACGCCGGGGTGTCCAGGACAGCCGTCTACCGCCGCTGGCCGTACAAGGACCTGTTCTTCAGCGACCTGCTGCGCGAGCTGGCGCGCGGCGCCGCGCCCGCCTCCGCGCCGGCCCTGGAGACCACCGGGGAGGTGCTCAGTGAGGTCCTGTCCGGCCGTTCGGAGGACCTGGCCTCGCCTCAGGGCCGCCACGACCTGGTTACCGAACTCCTGCGGGTGACCGCGGTCAGCGACTTCGAGGCGGTCCACGGCTCCCCGGAGTGGCGCACGTACCTGGCCTTGCAGGCCACGTTCCTGAGCCTGCCGGAAGGGGACCTGCGGGCCGACGTGCAGGCCGCGCTGGCCCGCTCCGAGCAGCGGTTCGTCGATCGCGTGGCGCGCGGCTGGGAGACGGTGGCGACGGCGCTGGGCTACCGGCTGCGGCCGGAGACGGGCGGCAGTTTCCCGCTGATCGCGACCCTGGCCTGTGCGGCGATGCGCGGCCTGGTGCTGATGTCACTGTCCGACCCGGACCTGCTCACCCGGCGCGTGCCCGCCAATCCCACCACGGCGAGCGCCGCCTCCGACTGGTCACTGCTCGGCATGGCGGCCGCGAGCATCGCGGTCACCTACCTCGAACGCGATCCGGACGTCACGTGGGACGACCTTGCGTGAGCCCTGCCAGGAGAGCACGCAGTCCTTGAGCCCGCCGAACGGTACGGGGACGGGGACGATCGTCCGCAGTGCCGCCAGCGAGATCTGCGTCCGGTCGCCGAACGCCGCCTCCAGCTCCGCCGTCGACGTGACGTAGAACTCCCACTGGTCCAGGTTGAGCGGGTCGATCGTCCGCTTGTCCGTGTGGTGAAGGAGGCAGAAGACGTACACGTCGCTGGGCCGCTCCGGCGTGGCCGCCACCACATCCGTCCGCGCGTCCCAGCCCTTGGCACGGGCGATGGTGAACTTGATGGCCGACGGCTGCCGCTGGCTCCATGACTGCAGGTAGGCCGCCGACTTGACCTCGGCCTTCAGCTTGCTGGGCAACACCAGGTCGACCGCGTCCCACTCCGTACGGACACCGTCATGAACTTCCAGGGCCAGGGCGACGATGTACTCGGCGAGGACGCCGCGCAGCCTGTTGCCGACCACGTCGGAGCACGCCCATCCCCAGAAGTCGGCCAAGGTGGCACCGGCCGGGGCCCCGGCCTCGGTGAACGGCTCGGCGCCCGACCTGCGAGGGACGTCCAGCGCGTCGAGCGGCACCCTGCCGGAGGTGGCCACGTCGGCCGGTGTCGCCGAGGCTTCTGACGTCATCTCCGTGCTCGCCCCTGGTCTCGTCCGGAACTCGGCCCCGAAATACGATCTACGCCACACACTATGCGGCCCGCCGCGTCACCGCCATCGGCGTCTTCGAGGCTCTCGGTGCGTATAACCGGTGGTGCGTCTAACCGGCGGGCGCGAGGGCAGGGCGTCCGTCATGGCAGCGCTTCCGGGAGTGCCCGAGTCGTACTGGGTCGAGTCGACCCCCACCACCTCGTTCCCCTCGCTTGAGCAGGACATCACCGCCGATGTCGCCGTCGTCGGCGGTGGGATCGCCGGGTTGTGCGCGGCGTGGGAGTTGTCGCGGACGGGGCGCTCGGTCGTCGTGCTCGAAGCGGACCGCGTCGCCGGGGCCGTCACCGGCTACACCACCGCCAAGCTGTCCGTACAGCACACGCTCATCTACGCACGGTTGCGCAAGTCGCACGGGGAGCAGGCTGCCAGGCTGTACGCGCAGTCGCAACAGGACGCGGTCGAGCACGTGTTCGCGACCGCGGCCGAGCTGGGGATCGACTGCGACCTGGAACGCCTGCCCGCCTACACCTATGTGGAGTCCGGCGGGGAGACCGAGCAGATCACCGCTGAGGTGGAGGCGGCCCAGCAGGCCGGACTGCCCGCCTCCTTGGTGACCCGGACGGGTCTTCCGTTCGACGTCGCGGCGGCCGTCCGGGTGGAGGACCAGGCCCAGTTCCACCCTCGTAAGTTCCTTCTCGCCCTGGTGCGGCGGATGGCCGACGACGGCGCCCGGGTGTTCGAACGTACCCGGGTGATGGGGCTGGAGGAGGGGCGGCCGTGCCGGCTGGCGTGCGAGAACGGCACCACGGTCACCGCCGGCGATGTCGTGGTGGCCACGCACTATCCGATCTTCGACCGGGCGCTGATGTTCTCCCGGCTGGAGCCGCGGCGTGAGCTCGTGGTCGCCGCGCCGATCCCAGCTGAGCAGGACCCGGGCGGGATGTACATCACCTCGGAGCACAACACCCGGTCGATCCGCACCACCCCGTATCGGGACGGGCAGCGCCTGCTCATCGTCACAGGGGAGACCGCCGACCCCGGCTCGGGCGACGCCGGCGAACGATTCCAGCGCCTGGCCGCCTGGACCCGCGACCGGTTCACCGGCACACAGATCAGCCACCGGTGGGCGGCACAGGACAACACCAGCACCGACCACCTGCCCTACGTGGGCCACTTCCACCCCGGCGCCAAGCACGTCTACGTCGCCACCGGATTCGGCGGCTGGGGCATGAGCAACGGCGTCATGTCCGGCAAACTCATCTCCGCTCTCATCACCGGGCACGATCTGCCGTGGGCCGAGCTGTACGATCCCCGGCGGCTTCACCCGCTGCGTGAAGCCGGCCCCATCGCCAAGCTCCAGGCCAAGGCCGCACGCCACCTGATCGGCGATCGGCTGCGCCCCTCCCACGCCGATTCGGTCGACGACGTCGCTCCGGGATCGGGCGCCATCGTCCGTATCGGCGGGCGGCGGTGCGCGGTCTCCCGCGACGCGGCAGGCGTCGTCCACGCGGTCTCCGCCACCTGCACCCACCTCGGCTGCGTCGTCGCCTTCAACCAGGCCGAACAGACCTGGGAATGCCCTTGCCACGGCTCCCGATTCGGACCCGACGGAGCTGTCCTGCACGGTCCGGCCACTCGGCCCCTGGAACCGGTCGACCCGGACAACCCGTAACCTGGCCGCGCAGTTCAATGATCAAAATCAGCGTTTACGCTTCTTCCGGCGACCTCGGGCTCCCGGCGGCCGGGTGGGGACGAGGCGGAGGGGGTGGCGGGCGGTCCTGCGGAGCGGCTCGGCCACCAGCTCGTGTAGCTCCCGCAACCCCACGACATCAGGGTGCCCCGACGCCAGGATCGCCTCCAGGAACTCGTCCGCGTCCCCGCCCCCCATTCTCCTGAGCTGCTCGACAAGCCCTTCAGGCCCCGCGAGTTCCAGCACCGACAGGAAGTTCTCCGCCCCCAGCAGCAGGTTCTCCCGCTCGCTCAACGACCCGGGCCTCATCTCCCCCGCATCGATGAGCTGCGTCCACACGGCGGGCCCGAGGACCGGGTCGTGCCGTAGGTCCTGCAGCAGCCGCCTTTCGGGAAGGGCGCCGGCCAGCACGCGCAGCATCGCCCCCACCCGCGTACGGAACGGGCAGTCCCGTACGGCCTGCACCAACATCTCGACGTCCTGCCCCGGCCGGGCCAGCCATCCTTGGAGCTCCGCGACGGCGTCCTCCGGTGGATAGTGCTGGGCGAGCACCCCGAGCAGCTCGGCCGGCGGGGCGGTGGCCAGTTCGCCGACGAGGGGAGCGTCGCGGCCCTCGGCGAGGAGGCGGTCGCGGACGCCGCGCACGCCGAGTGGAGTGAGGCGGACCAGCGGGAGGTCGGACTCGGAGAGGGCGGCGCGCAGGCGTTCGACCGCGTCCGGCGGCAAGGGCTGGTCGTCGTGGTCGAGGTCGCTCGCGTAGAGGGGGTCGGCGGGGCCGTGGGTGAGCTCCACGGCCCCGAGGTCGGACAGGACCTCGAACATGCGTCCCAGGTCCCGGGCGACCTCGCGGCGCAAGAGATCAAGCCGGTGCTCCTCCTCGTCGAGAACGACGTACTCCTGGCAGGCCAGCCACACCGTCTCTTCGAGCCGGACCACAGGCATCTCGTCCAGCCCGTACATGGAGTTGAGCACGTCCGGGAGAATCTCGTCGAAGATCTCGGCCAGAATGGGCTCGGGCCGCCACGTCGCGACGGGCACGGTGACCACGCGCCCCAGCTCCGGCAGGACCTCGAACGCGCGACCCCACAGCGTCTCCGGGTCGCGCAGCAGGGGTACGGCCTTGGCCACGCGGAGCAGCCGCCCCTTGCTGGTGCGGGTCAGCCGCAGCTTCCTGGCCCAGGCGAGCAGCAGGTTGAGCTGCGGCAGGTCGGCGGCGCTGCGGACGCGCAGCTGGTCCTCGCCGGTGCCCAGCAGGGCCGACACCTCGAGGGCGTCGGCGACGCGGAGGTTGCCCGCGTCGGTGAGGGCGCGGCCGTCCTTGCCCACCCAATCGGCCAGGGTGATGAGGCGCTGGACGGTCCGGCTGCGCCCGGCGGCCTCCGCCAGCTCGGACGCGGGGGGCAGGGAGACAGGCGGCTGAGGGAAGGCGCGTTCCTCGTCGATGCCGCCGTACACCAAGCGGTTCTGCATGATTTTGTCGAGCACCTGCTGGTCGTACGGGACGCGTCCGGCGTCGAGTTCGCGCTTGAACCGCTCGAACGCCCCCGGGACGGTGAGATCGAATCCCTGGTCGAGAGCCGTGTGCGCCCAGAACGTCGCCAACCCTCGCAGCGTGGGATCGTCGAGCGCGGACGCGTACTCCGCCTGCGCCCCGGCGATGATCTCCTCCGCCTCCGCGAGCGTGGCGCCGCGCGGGTCGCGAAGGCCCGTGACGTCGAGATAGCGCAGGTACGTGCGCAGCACCTCCGGGGCGAGGTCGAGCTCCTCCCGCGAAGCCGTCACCTTGTACGGCACGTACCGCAGCAGGAAGAACCTGATGCGCGTACCGTCCCAGTACGCCAGCCGGCCGTCACGGCTTTCGTGCCGCGCGTCGACGGCGGCGGAGAGCAGCAGGCCATCGGCTGGATGCCCGTGCTCCTTCGCCCAGGTGACGCACCGCCGGATCAGCAGGTCCTTGGTCGCCTCGAACTCCTCGGCCTCTCCGGGCTCGAACCAGGTACGCACGGTCCAAGCCTCCCATCCCCGCAGGGTCGCCGTCTCGCCTGTCAGAAGTCTCGGCGGCCAGACGGACCTCTTTCCCAAGAGATGTTGGAAAGCTATGATCCCAACATGTCTTGGGAAAACGACGACGATCTGGTACCGCTGCGAGCACTGGCCAACCCGCTCCGCATCCGCATCGTCTCGCTGCTCACCGGCACGTCCATGTCGGCCACCGAGGTCGCGGAGGAGCTGGGGATCGCCCACGCCTCGGCCAGCTACCATCTGCGCCAGCTCGCCGAGGCGGGTTTCCTGGAGCACGTCGACGAGCAGCCGCCGCGAGGAGGCAAAGGCAGACCCCGGAGGCGCTACCGTTACGACCCCTCCAGCGGAGCCCGCCTGGATCGGACGCAGGGGCGGCAACTCCTCCACGAGGCGCTCAGCGTCGACCTGTCACGACGTCTCACCCAGGCTCAGGTCACGCGCACGTCGATGGACGCCGAGGTGTGGCTGGACCGGTCCGTGTGGGAGGAGGTCGTGGGGCTGGTCGACCAGGCGGTCGCTCTGGTCCATGGCAAGGCGGGGCCGCCCCGGTCCAGCGACAGGATCAAGGTGAGCATGACCGCCCTTCTGCTGGAACTCGACGACGCGCGATGACCCGCCTGCTGCTGTGCACAGGAGCGTGCTTCCTGTCGCTGGGGCTGCTCATACCCGTCATCCCGAGGTACGTCACCGGCCCGCTGGACCAGGGCCCGGTCCTGGTCGGCGTCTGTCTGGCGATGACCTCCATGTTCGGCCTGCTCGCCCGGCCGGTCGCGGGCAGGCTGGCCGACCGCCGGGGTCGCAGGGCGACCGCGTGCGCCGGCGCCCTGCTGCTGGCCGCCGGTTCGTCGGCCGTGCTCCTGGCCGACTCGCTGCCGCTGTTCCTGGTCTGCCGCGCCGTCGCGGGGGTCGGCGAGGCTCTGACGTACGTGGGTCTGGCCGCCGCGGCCAGCGACCACGAACGGCGCGGCGCGGCGATCAACCACTTCTCCGTCGCGGTCAACGCCGGTCTGCTCGCGGGGCCGCCCCTGGCCGAGGCCGTACGCGTCGCCGCCGGTCTGTGGGCCGTGTGGGCGTTGTCGGGAACGGTGGCCGTCGCGGCCTTCGCCGGGTGCCTGTTCCTGGCCGGGCCCGCGGGCGGCGAGCCGTCCCGCACGAGGAAGGCCGGGCCGCTCGTCCACCGGGCGGGCCTTGCTCCCGGATTCGCCTACTGGGCGTCGGTGTGGGGATACACGGCCTTCAGCGCCTTCCTGCCGTTGCACGTCGCGGCGCTGGGCGGCGACGACAGCGGCATCCACTTCCTGCTCTACGGCTGCGTGCTGCTCACGGTACGGCTGGCCGGTCATCGGCTGTCGCCCCGGATCGCCCCGCGCACGATGGCGGCGGCCTCGCTCATCCTCACCGCGGCAGGGCTGGCCATGCTCATCGTCTGGCCGTCCGTCACGGGAGCGCTGTTCGCGGCGGCGGTGCTCGGTACCGGGCAGGCGCTGGGCCTTCCGGCGTTCCTGACCATGGCGGTGACCG
Source organism: Nonomuraea sp. NPDC054003 (assembly GCF_055585125.1). NCBI lineage: Bacteria > Bacillati > Actinomycetota > Actinomycetes > Streptosporangiales > Streptosporangiaceae > Nonomuraea > Nonomuraea sp. NPDC054003. Next base: position 64,627 of record NZ_JBVJKR010000025.1, on the reverse strand, counting down.
GCCTGCCCGCCGAGCAGCGCGGCTCGGCGCTGGCCACCACGACGGCGTTCTTCGACCTCGGGTTCCTGACGGCCGCGCTCGCGCTCGGCGCCATCGCGCAGTCCCTCGGGCTGACGTACGGGTTCGCCGCCGCGGCCGCGGTGGCGGCACTGGCGCCCCTGCTGTTCCTCCCCCTCGGCCGCAAGCCTCGTGAGGCCTCACCCCAAGGAGACATCCATGACCATTCCCCCCGCTGAGCTGGCCGGGTACGCCGACGTCGTCTTCGACATCGCCGTGCCGGTCGACCGCGACGACCGGGTCCTGATCAACGCCGAGATCGAGCATGCCCCGCTCGCCCGCGCCCTGGCGGAGGCCGCGTACGCCCGAGGCGCTCGCTATGTCGACATCTGGTACTTCGACCCGTACGCCAGGCGGTCACGGGTCCAGCACGCGGACGAAGCGACGCTGGGCGAGGTTCCTTCCTGGCTGGACGCGCGCAATGAGGAGCTCGCCCGCCACTGCGGCGTCCTGGTCAACATCCGGGGCACCGCGACCCCGGACCTCCTGGTCGGGCAGGATCCGATCCGGGCGGGTCTGGATCGGATGCCCTACCTCACGTCGAGGCAGCGGCTCCAGCTCGGCAACCTGGTCCGCTGGGCCATCGTCCCCGGTCCGACGGCGGAGTGGGCTCAGGCGATCTTCGGGGAGCCGGACGAGGCCCGGTTGTGGCAGCACCTGCGCCCCATCCTCCGGCTCGACCAGCCCGATCCCCGGGCCGCCTGGGAGCGGCGGATCGCCGAACTGCTCCGCCGCGCGAAGGTGCTGGAGGACCTGCGTCTCGACGCCGTACGGTTCGAAGGGCCAGGGACCGACCTGACCATCGGCCTGCTGCCCGACGCCCACTGGACCGCGGCGCGGCTCGAATCGGTCAGGGGGCACGTCTTCCAGTGCAACCTCCCCACGGAGGAGGTGTTCACCACTCCCGACTACCGCCGGGTGGACGGCACGGTTCGCTCGACGCGTCCGCTGATCCTCAACGGAACCGTCATCCGCGACCTCGAACTGACCTTCACCGCAGGTGTGGTGACCGAGGTACGAGCGAGCAGCGGCGCGGACGTCGTCCGCACCCACCAGGCGACCGATGCCGGGGCCGCCCGGCTCGGCGAGCTGGCACTCGTCGACGGCTCCTCACCAGTCGGACGATCGGGGATCACGTACCTCGAAACGCTGCTGGACGAGAACGCCACCTGCCATCTGGCCTGGGGCGCCGGGCTGCCTCCCGGCGTGCCCGCGCACCTGCGCGCGCGGGAGGCCGCCGACCTGGACGCGGCCGGGGTCAACCGTTCCCGCGTGCACGTCGACTTCATGGTGGGCGGCCCCGACGTCACCGTCACCGGAGTCGGCCACGACGGCGGCGCGGTCGAGCTCCTCCGCGACGACGAATGGCAGGTCTGACCGGCATCGAGGCCCCCGGGGCCGCAGCCGAGAACGTCGAGCCGGCGTGACGGGCCGCCGCCGGGTCGTGAGAGGTCCGGTAACGAGGATCCGGCCTGGGTCAGAGCTCAGCCGCGTCGTGCGGCGGGGGTGGGGTGACGCTGGTGGAGAACGTGAGCCCGCCCCCGTTCGCCGGCTGGAACCCCAGTCCTCGAAGCATGGGACCGTCGATCGCGGTGACCACGCGCAGAGCACCGGCCTCGGTCACCACGCGGACCGCCCCGTGCGCCAGCGCCGCCCCCACGTCCGACGGGACGCCGGGCTGGAGGTGCACCAGCTCCAGCCGTGCGACGGTGTGCCGCGCGTCCTCCCAGGACGCGACGGCGTGTCCGACGTGGGGTTCTGCGCGGGCGTTGTCGACGTAGGCCTGCACCCAGCAGGCCAGCCTGTCCTCGACGACCAGCTGCCGGGGAAGGCTCACGTCCATCCCCTCCTCGGCCAGCCAGGAGCCCAGCTCGGACGGAGGCAGCGGCACCAGCGCCTCCGGCGACCCCCACGTGAAGAAGGTCCCCTTCCGCTTGGGCACCGACGAGCGGGGCACGCCGACGAGGGGAACCGACGCGACGTAGTATCCGGCGGGAACGACGTCCACAGGATGGCGCGAGTCCAGCACGACGTGGCCATCGCGGATCGTCCGGCCGCCCCAGCCGACCAGCCCGGTCGCGAGGTTCTCCGAGAGCCCGGCCATGACGTCCACGGCCCACTCGTACGCCGAGGTCACCGCCAGGCCGGTCCACGGACTTGCCGGCTCCGTCGGGAACGCGACCTCGACGGCGTAGACGTTCGGATCGAGCCGCCAGCGGAACGTCACGAGCATGGTGTCCGGCTCCGCGATGACGTCGAGCCCGGAGTACCCGTCCTCCGTCCCGCCTACCCGGAGCGCGCACGTTCTCAGCGCTTCGACGATCTCCCCTCGCGACCACTCCACCGCCATTCGTCCATGCTGTCACGGCCACGGTGTCCAGGCTCACTGTGTTCTGCCGGGGGCTCCAGTACGAGAACGTGGTCGAGGATCGTGTCGATGCTGATCACCAGCATGGCCAGACCGGTCTGCAGGCTGCTCCAGCCGCGCACCTCACGCCGATCGTGCCCGCGAGGCCGTCGCCGGGATGCTCAAGCCGGACCACGCCGTACACCAGCAGCAGCATCGCGCCGGTGATGCTGAGGGCGCCGGCCAGATCGAAGCCGCCGCAGGTCGGCCGCCCGGCCGCCCAGCAGCATGAAGCCGCCGTAGCCGAGCACTCGACCGGCGCAGCCTGCGCTTCACCAGGCTGCGCCGCATGATCGACGGGGTCAGCCGGCGCATGCTCACCCGTACGCTGCGGCACCTGGAGCGTGACGCACCAGAACGAGATCGCCGCCGCCCGCACCGCCTACGACGCCCGCGTGCTCGCCGAGGCCCACCGGCCCCAGCCGGCGCCGCGCCCGGCTCAGCGACCAGGAGACCGGACGGCGGATACTCGACACGGCCGTGGCGATGGTCCACCGCGACGGCCTGCTGCGGTCCGGCCACAGCGTCCCAGGGACCTTCGATGACACCACATCACATTCGCCCAGGAAACCGGATGCTTCTTATTAATTCCGGCAACACTGTGGGCTTTTGTTATGGACGGGCGGTAAGCATAAGCCCATAATCCGCGAATTCTGGCGGAAGAAGACCACATTTGTCCCGGCAAAAGAGAAGCGTGACCGCGTGGACCCCGTGGCGCGTTGGCTGGTACATCAAGCAAAGGTGATCCGAACATGACGATCCGACAGGTGGCGCCTCTCCTGATCTCCAGCACCCTCGCACTTTCGGCGGTGGCCTGCGCGGCATCACCTCCAGCCGATCCGGTGACGGAGCCGCGAGGCGCCACCTCGTCGGCCGCCCCGGCCGGGACCGCGGTCGCCACGCCATCACCTCTCCGCCTGCCGGGCATGGACGCCGGCACGAAGACCGTCCTCAAGGCGGGGCCGAGGAAGGGATCCATGGTCGTCGGGGACATCCCACCCGGCAAGGACGAACTGTGGGTGCTGTTCAATTGCCGCGGGCAGGGCAAGGTGGAGATCGTTCTGGAGCCGGGCATCACCATGCCCTTCACCTGCCTCGACGACGTGGTCAGCCCCATCATGAACCGCCTCGACCTCGGCGAGAGAAAGACCCTGACGGTACGGATCCAGGCCACCGACGCGGTCGAGTGGGCCCTTCGCATCACTCGTTGAGACGTGCCGGGAGCCTGGAACCCAGGGTCAGGAGGCCGGCGCTTCGGTCGAGGGCTGGTCGGTCTCGGTGCCGTCCGGGGCCAGGGCGACCTCGGGGGAGCCGAAGGAAGAAAGGCCGCGCCAGACCCGATCAGCGGGCGCCGAAGGCCTGGTACAGGGTGCCGGCGACCACCGCCCATGCCACGGTCGCGATCCCCAGCACCAGTGGAGCGGGCAGCCGGAGGGCCAGCGCCCATACGCACGCGGCGAAGGCGATCATGCCCGTCGCGCCCAGCACCGCGCCGCGCGCGTCCTGCTCGGCCGGATCGCGCCGGTGCTCCTCCTCCTCGATGAGGGTCAGCGTGGCGCCCAGGATGGCGGGAAAGGCCAGGAACACACCCCCTGCCACCGGCCCCCAGACGTGCCCGACCACCCCGGCGACCACCGAGACGAACGCGCCGAAGACGAAGCGCACCACCAGCCCGCGCACCGGCGTCTCCCGCAGCTTCGACGGCCGCAGCCGGATCCCGCTCCAGGCTCTCATGTCAGCAGCGCCCAGCCCGCGCCCGCGACGGTCCCCCACACGGCGAGCGCCGCCAGCGAACCCGCGAAGGCGCCCAGGCGACCCACGAGCGGCACGGCCGCCACACAGTACGCCACCAGCGCCACCGATCCGGCGATCATGCCGAGCGCGGACTCCGCGAGCGGGCCATGCCCCTCGTGCAGCACCGTCACCGTCATCCCGGCTATCGCCACGGCCGGAGCGGCGGCGAAGATGCCGGCGAAACGCTTGGGCGTCATCATCTCGCCGATCACCGCGAAGACCATCACGAGCAGGCCTCCGAGCAGTCCACGCCCCGCGATCCACCACAGCTGGCTCATCGAACGCCGGTCCGTCGACCCGCAGTCTCATCCCCCATGAATCATCAATACCACCGGGCGTCCCCGGCACCCTCGAAGGCCGGACGGTCCGCCGCGTATCCATCCAGGAACGACGGCGGGCGCGGACAAGGGTCATGGGTTCCGAAGCCCGGAAAGGCGAAGCTGCACGGTCGCACCGTCGGACGTCAAACCGCGGCGCGAGACCGCCGCGGCCTCCTCGGCGCGTTGCGTTCGGGTCAGCAGGAGCACGATGAGCGGCAGGGCTTCGGCGTTCCCGCAGCACACGACGGCCTCGCGCAACAGGCTCAATGCCACCTCCGTCCACCCCGCGTTGAAGAGCAGCACGGCGGCCTGCCGCACCGAGTCGGCTCGGCCTGCCCGCGAGGCTGCTCTCACGATGTCCACGGCTTCCGCCACGTGGCCGTCCTTGAGCAGCCGCCGCACGAGCTCCTGGATCGCCGCGTCGACTCCTTCCGCCGCCGCCGACCGCAGCAGCCGGTCGGACTCCTCGTGCCTGCCGAGGTCGCGCAGCGCCTGCGCCAGCAGGTAGCGGGCTCTGGCGCCATGTGATCCGACCCCGGCCTGGAGGACCTCGACACACTCCTCCTGTCTGCCCGAGTTCGTCAGCAGGTCGGCGAGAGCCGCGAGCGCTTGGTAGTCGAGATCGACCAAGCGGCGCAGGAGCTGCTCGGCTTCGGCCTGGCGGTCGCCCTTGAGCAGCAGCTTCGCCAGCAGCAGACCAAGTCCCGGATCCTTCTCCGGAGCGGCTCGTACGTCGTCCAGGGCTCGAACGGCCTTGCCCCTCATCGGCTCGTCGCTGAAGAGACCGGTCAGTTCGTTGCCCGCGTCGAATCTGCCGGCCATCATCCGCCGTCGCAGTCGCTCGGCGTCGAACCTGGGATCCTTCTGGCGCAGCAGGCGCATCAGTGCGCTCAACGCCTCGGGGAACGCCGTGGCCGCCCGCATGTCGCGTTCGAGCAGTTGCCATCCCGACAGCTGGGCCCGGCGACGGGAGGGCGTCGCCATCACCTGGTCGTCGAGGAGCCGTCTGAGCTCTTCCGCCTCGTTCGTCCGGCCGGCGCGCCGGAGGAGGATGAGCAGCAACCTGGCAGCCGACCGGTCCCCTCTCTGGAACGCCGTCCGGAGCAGTTGCTCGGCTTCTCGCCGGCGTTCACCGTGGTGCAGGAGGATCGCGAGTTCGCGTTCGGCCTGCGGGTCGCCGTTGGCGGCCATCCCACGGAGCGCCTGCTCTATTTCCCCGCCGCGGCGTGCCCGCCGCAGCAAGGCGAGCAGCAGGCGCTGCGCATGGACGTCCCCGGCATCGGCGGCCTGCCGGAGGACGTCCTCAGCCTCGCGTGACCTGCCCATCTGTCCCAGCAGTCGCCACAGCGGCGACCATGTGGACAGCCTGCCCCTGGCGAAGGACGCCCGCCACGATGCGAGTGCCTGGAGGTAGCGTCCACGGCTCGACGCGGACGCCCCCAAACGCTCGAGGTCGTCCGCATCGCCGCTGTGAACGGCCAGTGCTCGCCACATCTCGTCGGAGACCGGCGAGCAGCGGCGCGCCGCGCGACCCTGCTGGTGGATGAAGTCCGCGAGCACGTAGCCTTCGACGCGGTTCTCCGCCCGTGATGTCGCTGTCAGGAGGGAGATGCCGCCTCTGAGGGGCTCGCACGCGTACCCCAAGGAGTCCTCGAACCATCCTGGCGGAGCGGCGGCCCGTTGCGGCCCGTTCAGCGACGCGGCGCTGAGCTTGTGGAGCAGTTCGGCGGACAGCGGGCTGAGGTGTCCCAGCCGGCGTGCGTCGATCGCGGCGTTGACCACCGCCCGCTTGTACGGGTCCGGAGCGTCCTCCCATCGGCTCATGAGATCGGGCCCTCCGGCCAGGGTCTGGGTGACCCCGTATCCGTTGTCCATCGCCGTCAGGGCGGTGGCCAGCCGGGAATCGCGCTCGGCTACCTGGTGAGCGTTCCGCAGTTCGGTCGGGGTGAACGCGTCCGGGACGGAGATCTTCGTCGCGTTGTCCAGCAGCGCCCGCACCTGGTGGTGAGGATCGGGCACGCCAGGCCGCGGCGTCCTGGTGTAGGCGAACCAGTATTCGGGCCACATCGAGCCGATGACGACGACGTCCGAGGTCATGGTGAGGAGACGACGTGTTTCTGTCGCGACGGCCTCACCCTGGTCGCCGTCGAAGTAGATCTGGCTCTCGTTCAGCCACAGCACGGTGCGCGGCTCGACTCCTCCTTCCAGAGTGGTGAGCAGGTCGGTGGCGTGCAGGGGATGGAGGATCGTCCAGCCGGGCAGGCAGTTCAGGACGGCCTCGTACGCGCTGCGTGTCTTTCCGGTCGAAGAAGTGCCGACCAGCATCACGAGGGTGGGATGCTCCGGGTTGTCCAGGAGACGCCGGAGCAGCCGGTCGTGATCGCGCTGCACGTACGTGGGGAGCCTCCGGGACAGCTCCGGCCTCCCTGCCGCCGGATCCAGCGCGATCGCCGGATGCACCCCCAGGGCGATCGGGTCGCTCTCCTCGACAGTCGACGCGGACGTGGCCGTGGGGGCGCCGTGTCCGGCGGGGCGGGACTGCGCGATCTGGCTCACCACGGCCGCTCCGACGAGCAGAGCGGTCACCGTCCAGGTGAGCGGGACCCACCACCACGCCTCTATCTCCACGGTGCTGGTCGCCAGGTTCCCCACGAGCCCGATCGCCACCGGGATCGCGACCAGCGCCACCGGCGACGCCGCCCAGCGCCTCCCACGGTTCCCGTCCATGTGACTCATCATCAGGGCCCGCTCCCTTGAAGTCACAGGTTGCCGGCGACAGGCGTCAGCAGCAGTGCCACTCCGGCACGTCGACGACGATGAGCCGTGCCCCGCCGAGGACGAGGTCGTCCCGCGTCTGCTGCACGATGTCGAACGCGTGCACCTCGCCGGGCTCGCCCTCGCAGCCCATCACGAAGACCACCGGTACGAGTTCTCCGGGCCTGATGGTCAGGCCCACCGACTGGTCCCGGCCGTTCACGGTGCGGAGCTCGACATGGGCCGGGTGTTCCGCCGGGCGCAGGGGTGTCGCTTCCGGCAGGCCGCGCAGCACCAGCCGCCCGCCCTGGGCCAGCCAGGTGCGCTCGCGCGGCTCCTGCTGGCATGCCGCGGGCACCGGAGGGGGTTCGGGCTCGCCGTCGACCAGGTCGACGAAGGCTGTCATGAGCAGGTGCTCCTGCTCCACCCGGCCCATCGCCGTCTCGCGGTCGAGCTCCCACGCCCGTACGACGAAGTCGTCCGGTTCCGCTCCCGGGTTGGCCAGCCGGAACGCGAACGGCGTGCGGCGGCCGGCGTTGCGGATGACGGTGATGTTCTTCCATCCGTGGTGCCGATTGTTGATCACGTCGAGCTTGCCGCCGCTGAGCCTGGCTCCCTCGGGCGTCGGCAGGGTCTCGACATAGACGTTCGCCCCGACGCACAGGTGCCCGGTGTCGGCGTTGGGTCCGTTGATGAGGTCCGCGGTGGTCGGACGCCAGGTCACGTGGACCGTGCCGGGCGCGCTCTTCGTCACGGCCGTCGCAACGGTGGCCGTCCGTCCGTTCGCGCCGCCCGAACTCGGCCGGGCCGAGTCCGGCCCGATGTAGCCGGGGGTGTAGTCGCACACCCACGTCTGCACCTTGACGCTGGAGCGCGGGTCGGTGCTCATGCTGTCCACCTGGACGTGGACCCAGTTGTCCACGCCTGTGATCGCGTGAGGGAGGCTGTTGCCGCCCGTATCGGTGAGCCAGATCGAAGGTGAGGCCCAGAACGCCGCTCCTTGGGGGATCACGTCGCTGCCGTCGTCGCCGCTGTCGTACTTGATGTAGAGGTCTCCGGGCACTCTGGTCATGGTGAACGCCTCTCCTTCTGTCGATGACGGTTACGACGGGACACAGGTGATCTGGAAGCAGGTCAGCGAGACGACCGCGGTCGAGCCCGCGCCGTCGAGCTCCGCGGTGAGGTAGTAGCGGAACTGATCGTTGTCCACCTTCGACGCCGCTCCCGCGGGGGCGACGGCCGAGGAGTCGAAGTTGCCGTTGCTCAACGTCAGGCCCACGAGCAGCTCGGTGGTGGACCCGGCGGCCAGGCTCTGCCGGCGCAGGTTGACCGACAGGTTCCCGGAGTCCTTGCGCCCGCAGGCGCGCAGCTCACGGATCGTCGCCCCGTGCGGCAGCGTGACGGACATCATGCCGCTGGCGTCGGTGGCGCCCGACGGTTTGTCGGCGCCTCCGAAAACGTGGTTCCACGGGTCGGTCAGCGTGATCAGCGTCGGCGTCAGGGTGAGCTTCACCGGTTTGGGGACGGGCGTCTGGGCCAACGCGTCGAGCGCGTCGCTGACCTTGTCCATGATGTCGGCGATCCGGGCGAACTCGGCCTCCAGCGCGTGGAAGCGGACGTTGAACCCGTTGTCGCCCGCCGCCCGGACCCGGTCGACGTTGTCCACCCAGTCCTTGTGCCGGAACTCGGGCGTGTAGGTCACGGCCATCGTGGTTGTCCTCCTTGGGGAATGCCGCCGGTCATGGGTCCAGCCCGAACGTCCAGCCGGGTGGCCTCGGGCCGTGAGCGCGGAAGTCCGGATAGGTGTACGGCGGGAAGGCGTCGATCAGCGCGGCCTGGAGCTCCAGCACGTGTGCCCGGATGACACGCGTGTCGACCTCGACCCCTATCGGGCACAGATGGCTGAGCACGTTCATCACCAGGTCGTACTGGTCCTTGCGGATGACGACGCGGCCGCCCTCGCGCTCCACCTCACGCAAGCTCTCGGCCAGTTCCACGCGCATCGTGTACGCGGGCGTCGCGTCGTTCCACTGCTGGACGGCCCGTACCTGTACGGTTCCCGCCCCCTGGGCGAGCACCGAGGCCCACGGCCGGGTCGTGCTGGACAGCCGCGCGTCCGCTCCGCCCGTCAAGCGCACCGACCACACGAGGCGTTCGCCGAGCCCGGTGCCGAGCGGCCAGCAGGTGAGCAGCGTGCCGTCCGCGGCGTCGAGCACGGCGACCGTATCGGGCACGTCCCCGGTCGAGGCGACGTAGCAGCGGCCGGCGTCCGCCGTCACGGCGGTGGCGCCGGGCAGGGGCACGGACGCGGGAAGGCCGGGCGGCGCGTGCGCCGTCCCGTCCGGTCGGCGCAGGTGCACGCGTCCGCCGGCGAGATCGACGACGTAGAGGACGTCGGCGGACGGGGCGAGCGCGAGAGCCGCCGGCTCGGCGCCCACGTCCGTGAAGGTCGCCTGCACGGAGGCGGCGGCGAGATCGACGACCAGCAGGGACGACGCCCCGGGCACCGTGACGTAGGCGCGTGCCGCCCCCACCGCGAGGCCGTGCGGCGCCCCCGGCAGGCTCACGATCTGCGCGGCCGTGAACGTGGGGAGGGACACCGCCCGCAACCGGCCATCCTGCGTCGCGGCCCACAGCCGGGCGCCGCCGGGCTCGCAACGCACCGCCACCACGGGTGAGCCGAGGCTGAGGACCCGGGTCACGGTCCGGGTGACGGGGTCCACCTCGGCGACGTCCCCAGATCGCAGGGCGGCATAGGCGCGGGCGCCGCCCGGATGGTACGTCACGTCGGTGGGCGCGGCGGGGAGGACGATCTGCCCGGCCACCCGGTGGTCCGCGGTGCTGACGACGGTGAGCGTGGTGTCCCCGGCGTCCGCGACCAGGAGCCGGGCACCGTCCGGCGCCGCGGCGATCGCCCGCGGGCCCAGCCCGGCTTTGACGCAGGCCCTCACCGTGCCAGTCTCCGGATCGACCGCCGACACGCTGCCCGTGCCGCCGTTCACCGTCCACACCTGACCGGCCGCGGCCGCGAGCGCGCACGGCTCCGCCCGGGCGACCCGCAAGGTGACGGACGCGCCCGCGTCGACCGTCACCGGGCCCTCGATCGGAGCGGCCGGGCCGGCCTCCTGCGCCAGCGTGAGTTCCGACCCGTCGTTGGCGACGTAGCCGAACCCTGCCGCGTGCGCCAGAGCTCCCAGCCTGGCGAGCGACGCCGTGGACGTCCCTCGTCTCAGGGTCACCGCGCGGCCGGCGCCCGCCGGTCCGTCGTCGGCGGGATCCCAGGCGGACCGCAGCTCAGGGTGCCCGGAGGGCAGAAGCGTGGCCAGCGCCGCCAGCCGGGCGGCCAGCGCCGGATGCACGCGGCGGGTCCGCGGCTGGCTTCCCGGAGGGCGGCCGAACGCGACCGGCGCGTCCACCAGGTAGACGGGATGGACGCGTTCGTCGTCGCGCAGCGGGCCGGGAGGACTCGGGCCGAGCCGGCCGGACGCCGCGACCGAGTCGCCCGCCGCCAGCTCGGCCAGGCCGATCCGCAGCAGGCGGGACGCCGAGAAGGCCCCGCCGCGGTGGCGGACCTGTACCTGGGCGAGCAGGTGTCCGGGCCGCTCGGCGCTCAGCACGACGTCCCGGAGGTCGCTCTGTCCTGTGATGCGCGCCCGTCCCTCCCCGCACGGCATCACCGACCACCGGACGGAGGCCCCCAGGGGTGGCGCCGGTTCCAGCCGCAGCCCGATGGTTTGGTGGATCAGCAGGTCGAAGCCGTTCTCCGGAGTGGCGTCACCGCCGGGACCGGCCACGATCTCCACGGACGCCGTCGAGCGCACGGCCGCGTACACGTCCCCGCTCGCGAGTCCGGCGCCCGGCCGGTGCGCGACGAAGGCGAAGCCGGCCCGCGCGGCCTGCGCGGCCAGCCGATCCGGCGGCAGTGCAGGATGGGCCAGCACCAGGGCGCGGCCGACGGCCCGCAGGTCCTCGGCCGCGGGATCGAAGCCGGCCAGTATCCGCAGCCGGCCGGCGACGCCGCTCGCCGCCAGCGCGCCGAGCAAAGTGCGCAGGGCCACTCGGGTGCCGGTCCGCATGAGCCGTGGATCGCCCGCCGCCGGAGGCTGGGCGAACTCCACCCGTGGGTCGCTGCCGTCCACGAGCAGTTCCGCCGCGAACGCCTTGTCCCGCGAGGGCGGCTCCAGGACGTCCGCTTCGCCGAGCCCGCGCCGTCCGGTGTCGTCCAGCGTGCCGCCCGCCGGGACCGCGACCGGAAGCACGGTCAGGGCATGGGTGGCCTGAACGAGGGTCGCGTCCGCGTCGGTCACCACGAACGGGTCCGCCACCCCGGCGAGCGTGCCGACGACGTCGTTGAGCGCCGCCTGCACCCCGCTCCGCGTCGGCAGCACCCAGCGGCGGAAGATGCGCAGGCGGAGCCGGTACCCCTCGTCGGCCTCGCCCAGCACCGGGTGGAACGCGGCGCGGGCCGCCGACGACAGCCGCACCTCGTCGATCGTCCCCGCGAACGTGCTCGTCGCGTTGACGCCCTTCCTGCCGATGCGTACGGGTTCGGTGTTGGCGAGGGCGCCGGAGAGCGCGGGCAGGCCGCCGGTGGCGGTGAGCGGAGCGGCGGCCACGACCTCACCGTCGACGACGAGGCGCGCCTGGCCGGCGGCGCGGTCCACCACGGCGGCGAGATGCGTGAAGCGGGCGGTGGGGAGCGGGCGGTCGGCGAACAGGTCGCGTGACGTCGTGCCGTCCCCGATGCGCAGGCGCACGTTGCGCGGGATGCCGCGGCCGAACGCGCCGACGCTCAGAGCCCAGCCCGGCAGCGCGGCGTCCGCCGGGTCGGCGTGCTTGGACAGCACCGCGCCGTCACCCGTCATGGTGTCGGGCTTGACGAAACACTCCGCCGTGAGGCTCGCGGTGGCGCCGGTGGACAGCGCGGCGGCGTGCGGGACGGCGATCTCGGCGTCCAGGACCGCGAACCGCATCGCGGTGCCGAAACGGCCGGGCGACTCGGCCTGCACGCCTGCCGTGGCGGCGCCCGGATGCCCGGCGCCCCCGCCCAGATAGAGGGGCCAGGCGTCGCGTACCGAGGCACCGCGCGCGTCGTCGAGGTGGTACAGCGCGACGGTGCCGTCCTCCTGTCCGTACGGTTGCGGCGGGAACCGCGGAACGCCGAGGTCGTATCCGATGCGATCGAGTGTGGCGCCGGTCACCCGTTCGCCCACCCGGGCCAGGGCCCTGACACCGGCCACGTGCCGGTCGAGGACGTCGCGTTCGGCACCGGCCACCCACAACAACGTCGCGAGGTTGCCGAGCAGCGCGGTGACACGCCACTGCTCCGCCACGTGACCGGCGGAGGGCGGCGGCTGGGCGCGCAGGGAGCGCAGCACGGCCTGCCCCTCGTCGCCAGGGCGCAGCACCACGCCGAACGAGGTGCCGGCCACCGTTCCGGCCGGCACGGACACGGTGGCGGTGCCGGTCCGCACGCCGCCGGTGGGCTGGGGCACCTCGTAGCCGATGATGAGCGTGGCCGCGCCGGGCACGTCCGTCACCGCCGTCAGGACGAATCTCGGCTCGGGCTCGACGCCGAACCGTGCTCTGTGCTCGGCGAAGTCGTACAGGACGATGTCCGCCTCGCCCGGTCCGGCGGACGGCACCAGGGTGAGGTCCACGGTGTCGGCGCCGCGGCTGAAGGGAACCGTGAGGCCGGCGGTCATCCGCCGGAGGGAGGCCGTCATCGCGGAGTGACCTCCAGATCGAGCAGCGTGGAGTCGACGGTGAAGACGGCGATCTCCGTGGGGCCCATGGTGAGGCTCTCGCCCGGACCGGCCTCCACGACGTCCGCGGCGAACGCGACCTGCCCCAGCGTGATCCGGCCGAACGCAGGAGGGCAGCGCCGCAACCGCAGGTCCTGCACATCGCTGACGCCCGGCTGCTCGACGAGGGCGCGCATGACCTGGCTGAACAGGACGTCACCGCCCAGCGCCAGGCCGCCGACGTCCGCGGCGAGCCGCTCGGTCAGCGCCCCCACGAGGGCCTGGCTGTCGTAGCCCGGCTGGGTGACGAGCCGGGCCCGCAGCCCGACCTCGATGTGGTCGGCCTCGACGACCTGGGGGTGGATGCCGACCGGCCGCACCCTGTCGATGGCTGCGGTGACCTGTTCGAACAGGCCGGTCACCGTGCCCGGCGGCTCGGTCCGCCAGGGGCGGGCGAACTCGTGGGCGACGACGACGCTGAAGAAGTACGGCTCGCCGAGCCGGCGCTCGTCGCTGAAGAGACGCTGGTCGAAGGGGAACGCGCCGAAGTAGCTCTGCGACACGTCCACACCGCCGAGCGGGTCGGACAGCAGGACGTCGACCACTCCGGGGACGGCGAGCACCGCCTCGCGCACCGCCGCCGGCGTCCACATGGTCCGCGAGCGGCCGAGCAGCCGGCCCCGGTAGGCCTCGTCGTCCTCGTGGTCGGCGCCGCCGGTGAAGGGGCGCTGGTTGGTCACCCGGAAGCCGGTCGGCGGAGCGACCCCGAGGTAGTGCCGCTGGAAGTCCGGGTCGACCTCCGTCACGGCGCCGACGGCGACGTCGCCGCCCGGCCCGGCGGCGAAGGCCCGCGCGGCGACGGTCGCGGTGTCCGCGCCGGCGCTGAGCCGTACGGTCGCGGTGGTGTGGAAGGCGACCACCGGGGCCGGGGCGACGAGGACGGTCCCTTCCGGAAGCACGTAGACGCGCCCCGGCTGCGGGTTCTCGACGGTGATGGTCACCTCGCCGGCGGCCGTCAGGTGCGGCCGGTCGAACCCGAGTTCCTCGCCGAGCCGGTCCAGGTCGTCGCCGATCGCGGAGGACAGGAACCTTGAGTAGTAGAGGTCCTCCAGACGCCGCCACAGCCGGGCGTCCTCGGCGGCGGTCACCTGGAGGATCTTCAGGAGCGGGCTGGTGGGTGACAGGTCGACGTCGTCGCCGAAGGCGGACCGCGCCCGCGCCACCGCCTCGGCGAGCAGGGTGGCGAACTCCTTGCGGACGAACCCTTGCGAGGTCACCCCGAACGCGGCCATGTCAGATCGCCACCTGGAACGGGAGCGTGTGCTGTGCGCCGTCCACCGTCAGGACGGTGACCTCGACCCGCCAGAGCCGGCTCCTGTCGCCGGGCGCCGGATCGAGTACGGCCACGTCGCGGATCTCGCGGACGCGCGGATCGCCGCCGACCGTGCGCACGAGACTGAGCCGCAACAGGTCCTGGGCGGTCCGGGCGCTGGTGGCCTGGGCGAACACGGCGGCGACGTCGAGACCGTAGGTGGTGGCGAACCGGTCGCTGCCCAGCGGTGTCAGAACCCGCAGGGTCAGCGCCTGCGCCAGGTTGGGCAGCCCGGAGACCTGGGCCAGGCGCCCGTCGTCGAGTGCGAGGTCGCCGTCGCGCAGTTCCAGGCTGTGACCGAGGCCTGTCGTGCTCGGCATGTGGTCCTCCTCGGGACGCTCGGTGGGGTTCAACGGGCACGCAAGATCGTCTGGCCGGGCGACAGCACGACGAGCGTGCCCGGCGGGTTGCCGTTGGTCAGGCCGGTCACGGTGTCGAGCAGCGCCGCCCGGCCGCCGTCGGAGAGCGTCGCGGCCATGCCGCCGGTCACCGAGACCACCGCCGTGCACGGCACGATCCCGCCCGGTGCCGGCTTGGTGCCGCAGCCGCTGATCGGCCGCCCGTCGAGGTCTCCCGCCACGAGAACCTTGGCCCCGCCCGCGGTGAGCGTGGCTGCCCCGGCGCCGAGCTGGACTGTTCCTCCGTGACCGCAGCCGATCGAGGCGTCGGCGTTCAGGACGTTCGGCATCAGGCCACCTCCACGGAGGAGCCGCGCAAGGTGATCTTTCCGTCGGCGAGGGTGATGGACGCCGATCCGCTCTTCAGCGTGACGGTCCGGCTCCCGGCGTCCACGGTGACCGCTCCGTCGGCGGCGACGGTGACCGTCGTCCCGCTCTCATGCTCGACGACGAGCTTGCCGTCGAGGTCGGCGGGGACGTCCGGACGCTCGCCGACGTCGGGAAGGAGCTTCTCCCCGACGGTGACGCGCAGGCCCTTCGCCTGCAGTACGCGCCTGCCGGCGGCGTCGGTGAGGTCGTTGACCCCCTTGCCCGCCGGCAGGCCCTTGCCGTCGAGTCCGGTGGGCAGGCAGAGCCACCAGTCCCCCGCCTTGTTCTTCGGCGGCGAGTACGCGGGCTTCTCCGGCCAGAGGAAACCCGTGACGACGGCGTCGTTGACCAGTCCCCTGTTGTGTGCGAGTACGGCCCGCATGCCGGGCAGCACGGGCACCATCAGGCCGCAACGGTGGAAGGCGAAGGGCGAGGCCATCGGGCGGTCGTGCAACTGCGGGGTGTGATCGACCTCCGCCTCGATGCTGGGCGCGACGACCTCCGCGTCCGGTGTCTGCCCGTAGTGGAGGTTCGCCAGGTGCCGGCCGTCCTTGTACCGGGCCACCTCCCCCACGTCGATCGCGGGGCGTTCGCCGCGGACCGACTCGGCGATGTCGCGCATGCGCTGGGCGACTCCCTCGGCGCCGGTCGTGCGTACCGCCTTGCGGCCCGGCTCGGCCGCGACGAGCATCACCTCGCAGGTGTACCCTCGGCGGCTGTCGAACAGGTGGCGGACCCGCTCCACACGCAGAGGGCCGGGCAGCGCGTCACGCGGGTCGTCGGGCACGAGGACGGCGGGGCGTCCCGGGCGGACGGCGGGGTCGCCGAGCACGGTCAGCTCCACGCTGGTGCGCGCTTTCACCGGAACTTTCGGCAGGCTTACGCCGGCGAGCGCCGCGGCGGCGGCCGCGGGTCCGCCGCCGTCGCCGGTGGGCGGCGGATGCGGAACGAGGTCCTCCGGGTCCTCCTGGACGTGGTCCAACGCCACGATGTCGTCGGCCGCCGTGAAGCGCAGCGGCGCGCCGGTGCCCACGACAGCGCCGATGCGGATCGTCCTGTCGCCGATGACGAGCGGTGCCCGGGCGAACTCGGAGATGTCCCGCAGCGCCTGCAGCCCGTCTCCCGCGCGCAGGCTGAAGTTCTTCGCCTCCGGCAGCCCGGCTGCCGAGGCGACGATGGTGGTTCCGTCCGTGCTCGCGGCCTTCGCCACCGCCTCCACGCACGCGGCGAGCGACCGGCCGCCCGGCTCGCCCTCGCGCACCGCCGTACGCAGCAGCTGGAACCCGGCGAGTTCCATGCCGCGCAGCTCGGTCTGCAGTTCGCCGGAGCTGCTCACGCGGGTGCGGATCGACGTGACGACACCGCGCAGGACCGGGTCGGAACGCCCGTCCGGGTCGTCGAAGTAGCCGAGGTGGAGCGAGATCG
The DNA here is from genome assembly GCF_055585125.1 of Nonomuraea sp. NPDC054003. Taxonomy (NCBI): domain Bacteria; kingdom Bacillati; phylum Actinomycetota; class Actinomycetes; order Streptosporangiales; family Streptosporangiaceae; genus Nonomuraea; species Nonomuraea sp. NPDC054003. Next base: position 47,987 of record NZ_JBVJKR010000025.1, on the reverse strand, counting down.
ACAGCGGTTCCCCGCCCGCGAGCCCGTCGGCGTGCCGCGATTTCAGGGTCTCGACGACGTCGGCCGGCAGGTTGGTCAGGGTCGCGCTGAACGTGCTGGCCACGGCGCCGCTCAGGAGGTCGAGCCGGATGTCGGCGTCGAGGACGTACTCGGCGCCGAACACGTCGTTGGACACGCGCAGCGGCAGCAACCCTCCGGGTCCGGCCTTGTCGACCTGCAACTGGAACCAGATCACGAAGCCCATCGCGTCGCCACCCCCGCCAGCACCTCTGACCCGAACGTCCCGGCCGATCCCAGGTTGCGCGGGTCGACGACCATCGACAGCACGACGAGGGCCAGCTCGGCGCCCTCGTACTCCAGCCCGGGCACCAGTTTGCGGCGCAGCACGATCCGCTCCGGTCCGGGTGACTCGCGGGTCACGGTCGCCACTATGAACGCGCCCGGCATGGGCAGCGTCAGCTTCCGGCCGCCGGCCAGCAGCGTCTCCTCGACCACCGTCACCGTGAGCGCGACCGTGTACGTGGCCGGGCCGAGCGCGAGCCGGAAGGCCTGCGGGAAGCCCTCGTCGGCGTTGACGGGCAGTCTCATGTACCTGGACAGGTCGACGCTCATGGCCTTCACCCGGCCAGGGGGGTGGTCGCGACGCGGGGCATGGGGGCGGCCGGCGGCGCCGGGCCGGACAGGGCCGTGCCCGCCGCGAGCGCGAGATCGGCGGCCTCGCCGAGGATCGCGGTGACGCTCGACCGGGGGACGTGCCGGAGGGTCAGGCTGACGTCGAGCGCCTCCCGCCTGTTGACCGACTGGGTGAACCGCAGATCGGTGATCTGCATGTCGAGGCTCACGGTCAGGCCGGACACCACCGGGATGCCGGTGACGGCGAGCATCGGCGCGGTGGCGGCCACCATCACCCGCGAGACCAGGGCCAGCGCTTCGAGCTGTTTCTTGACGAGCAGCCGGTCGGGGCCCGGCAGTGTGGCCTCGATCGCGATGGTCTTCGTCGTGGGCGCGATCGCCTGCGAGAAGCGGCTGCCCGCGATCCGCTCTATTTGGTATCCCTCGGTGATGCTGAGGCTCTGGACGTACAGCAGCGGCACTGTGCCGATGAGCACCGGGGTGTTCCGGTCGGCCATCTCCCCTCCTTCGGCGGGACGTCGTGGGCGGTCGTCGGCGGTTCACAGCCGGTAGGCGCGCAGGTTGCCGGCGCCGAGCCAGGTCCGGAACGCGGCCTTGGCCGCGGCCGGGTCGTGCCCGGCCACCGTGAGGGCGCGGGTCAGCTCCGGCGCGTCGAAGAGCCGGAGCATGCGCTGCCCGAGGTCGGGCAGCTCCGCGGCGACGTTCGGGTGATACAGGTAGATGAGGTCGGTGTAGCGGGTCGCCGCGTGGGCGGTCAGATCCTTGACGATCTGCGTCTCGGCGAAGGTCGCCGCCCCTGACAGGTTGGTCTTGACCTCGACGCTGACGCGGCCCCGGCCTGGTATCTCGGCGAGGATGTCGACGACGCGGTCGGCGCGCGGCGCCTGGAACTCCAGGGAGGTCGCGCCGAGGTCATGGACGAGCGTGCGGGCCGCGTAGAGCTCGCCCCAGCCGCCCTGGACGGCGTGCTCCATCCGGCCGGCCTTGCCGACGTTGCGTTCGAGCATGCTGTGCAGCACGTCCTCCATGCCCATGAGGTCGCGGGCCGGCAGCCTGCCGGCGATGTCGTCCACCAGCACCAGCAGGTCGGCCCGGTCCGCGGCGGCGAGGTCGAGCGCGCTGTCCCAGGCGAAGCCGCCGGTCTCATCGCTCATCCGGGCCAGGTGCTCCAGCCCTGAGAGCTCCCGATCCTGCAGCTGCCCCAGCTGGGCGGCGAGCCGGTCGCGCTGGGCGATCCGCTCGGCGGCCTCGGCCGCGCGGCCCTGCTTCCGCAACCGGGCGGCGGCCTCCTCGAACTCCTCGAGTTCGGCCAGCAGACTCCTCCGGCCACCGGCGCGGAGCCGTTCGAGAGCGCTCCCCGCCGCCTGGGAGATCCGGCGCGACAGCTCCTCGAAGGCGGCCGTCTCCCCGCCGGCCAGCCGGTCCAGCAGCCGCTGGAAGCACGCGGGGTCCGCGATCTCGGCTCTGCGCAGATCCAGGCCGTGCAGCAGGCCGTCGACCGCCCGCATGTCACCGCCGTGGCGGCGCAGCATCGTGAGGTAGACGTCGCCGCCGATCTCGGCGACGAACGTCAGCGATCGCGGCCAGTACGCGAGCGCCTGCAGCGACTCCGCTCCCAGGCGCTCGACCTGGGCGGGCCGCAGCGCGCCCAGCGCGCGCGACCACGCTCCCAGGCGCTGCGCGGGGACGGCGTCCACCAGGTTCGCCAGCGATCGACGTTCCCAGCCGGTGTCGATCAGCCGTCGCAGGGCCGCGACCATGTCCTCGGTGACGCCGCCGACGGCCTCGGCCCGGCGTTCGAACCGGCGCGCCAGGGACAGCGCGTCCGCCAGCCGCTGCACGTCGGGCATGACGTTCCTGGCCTTGGCGAGGTCCCGCAGCACTTTGCTCCTCGCGCCGGCCGGGACGTCGACGAGCTCAGCGAGGCGGACGATCTCGGCGAGGTGCCCCTGGGGGAGCAGTCGCAGGGCCCGCGCGGCGGCGACCTCGTCCTTGAGCATGGCGAGCTTGGTCAGCGCGGACACGAACCGCTCCAGCTTGGACAACTGGCCCGCCGCCTCGGCGGTGCTGCCGAGGCGGCGCAGTGACGACAGCACCTTGAGCAGCGCCGCCAGCCGTTCGGTCAGCCGGACGCCGCCGAGCGCCTCCTTGATCTCGCCGATGCCGACGAACCAGCTCAGGATCTCGATCGCGAGCGCGGTGGCCAGCGTGTTGGCGAGGTCACCGGTGATGCGGGCGCCGCCGCCCCGGCGCCCGTACGGCGTGCCCAGCTCCTCTGCGTACTCCAGCCCGGCCATCGCGGTGCGGATGGCGCCGTCGGCCTGCTCGGCGAGCAGCCGGAGCATCTCCAGCGCCTTCGGGTCGGGTGGGATGCTCGTGGCCCGGTCGACGACGATCGCGAACTCGATGAGGTGGCCGATGCCCTCGATGAGCTCCGCCGGGGAGTGCGTGAACAGGTCCACGACGCCTTCGATCGTCGAGCGCACCCACAGGCTCAGACCGTTGGCGGCGTTGCGCAGGCGGCGGATCGGGTCGGGAGCCCCCGGGTCCGCCCCGATCTCCGGCAGGAGGCCCAGCTCGCGGAAGAGGGCCACCACGAACCGCGGGCTCATCGGGCCCGGCGGGCGGGCGCGTCCGAGGATGAGCAGCAGGTCGATGACCGGGCCGTCGAGCGTGGCGAACAGCCGCCCGTAGGCTTCCTTCTCGCGCAGGATGGCCGCCATCGCCTCGAGTTCGGTGCGGCTGCCGGCCGAAGCGATCAGCTCGACCATGGTCCTCTTCTGCCGGGCGCTCGGCCACAGCAGCCCGGACAGGGCGGCGAGGAACGCCGCGCGCCGTTCCCACGGCATGACGGCGAAGATGTCCCGGTCCATGGTGACGATGCGCTCCAGCATGACCTCGTCGTCGGTCGTGCCGGGCTCGGCGCCGGTGCCCTCGGCCGTCAACCGGGCCGCGGCGACGCGGGCGGCGACGGCCGGATCGACACGCTCGCCCGCCGGTGTGCGTGCGAGTTCACGGCTGATGGCCGAGGGCCGCCAGGAAGCGCCGCGGCTGAGTTCGCACACGAAGCGGCCGTCGCCGGTGACGGTCATGACGACGCGGAAGTCGTTGAGCGGCAGCGTCCTGCCGCGCTCGGTGGCCTGCAGGCCGGGCACCGCCTCGGCGTCGTCACCCGCCATGACGGGAACGGTGCTGCCGAATCGGCTGATCAGCAGGTGCTCCGCCAGCGGCACCATGACGAACCGGTCGGCGGGGTGCCGGCCGCGGCGTTCCATGACGGTGAAGCCGTGCGCCCCGTAGAGCGCCCGGCCCCACTGCAGGGCTCGGGCGAGGGACGGCGAGGTCACGTAGGGGTCGTCGCCGGTCCAGATCCATACGTCCAAGGACAGCTTGATGATCGCCATGGCGGGGAAGGCGGACCGGACGAGCACGTCGCCGAGCGGCAGCCGCTCACCGCCGTCCGCGGCCTGCCGGATCGGGATCGCGACCGGGGCTCCTCCGCCGTTGTAGCCGGGCATGACCCACCATGCTCCGTCGGCGTCGGCTCCCCACGGCTCCCCGCCCGTCCCCCGTCCGCCGGCGGCGGGCGGGGCCGGGCGGTCCGCGCCGCGTGTCCCCAGCGCGCGGCGCACCCCCGCGGCGACGGCCGCCTGGACGCTCCTTCGCGTCCGCTCGTCGCCCTCGCCCGTCCAGCTGACGATCACCGGTTCGGACACGGTCATGGCCGGTTCGGCCGGATGGGTGCTCATTCGGTGACCCCCGGGGTGGGCCGCAGCCCGAACTTCACCTGGACGGTCTCCCGGTTGCTGTTGGGGTTGTGGAACTGGAACGTGAGATTGTCGGCGTCGACGGCGCGACGGTAGTTCTCCGCCAGCGCCTTCTCCAGGTTGTGGTCCAGGCTGACGCGCCGCTCCTGGATGGGGATGTCGGCGGCCTTCGGCAGGTCCACGAGGCCGGGGGGCGGGTCGGCCACCTTGAGCAGCGGCGCCTTGCCCTGGAGCGGGAACGCGAAACCGGCCTCGTCGAGGAAGCGCGCCGCGCCGGGGTCGGCGCGTGCCAGCGTCCAGAACTCGTCGCGCACCCTGTTGTAGAGGTCGAACATCTCCTGCCTGCCGGCATGCGCCAGGGAGCGGTCGCCGACCACCTTCGCCCGGGCCCGCTCCCATATCGGCCCCAGGGGCGTCTGGTCGAGGCGGCGGCCGATGACCCGTCGCACGCGCGCGAGCGCCGCCCGCGACGTCTCGCCCGCGGCGCGCGCGATGTGCTCGAGATCGACGCGCACGCGTTTTCTGCCGGGCACACGGATGTCGTCGATACGCGGAGTCTGTCCCCCCGTGACGCCCGGCCGGCTGGCCCGGCCCTCGATGGCCCCGGTCAGTTCGGCCACTTCGTCCCCGGTGGCGAAGAGGTCGGCGACCTCCTGCCCGGGCCGTCCCGCGTGCCCTTCCATCGCGCTCTCCGCGGCGCCGGCGCGCAGTTCTCTCGCCGTCGCCCGATCGGTCCAGCCCATGTCCTTGAACAGGACGTCCAGCTCGTTCAGGCGTTTGGCGTCGCGTACCGTACGGCCCGCTCTGACGTCGGCGACCGCCGACTCCAGCACCCGCGCGCCCGCAGTCCCGGGCCTCACCTGGGTGAGCGCCCGGTAGGCGACGTCGGCCTCGCGTGCCGAGAGCCGGTAGTCGCGGGCCAGCGTGGCGACCGTGACGGAGGCCCGCCCCGCCTTGTACACCTTGGCCGCGGCGGGCAGCAGTACGGAGGCGGCCAGAACGGCGCGATCCACCGTGCTCAGCTTGTTTCCGAACAGGTCGTACCCGAACGCGGCCTCCCCCGCGGCGACGATGGACCCGACGACGGGGATGAAGCCGATCCCGACCTCGATCGCGGTCTGCCACGCCGGGATGTCGATCCGGATCTCGTACTTCTCGGTGTCCGGATATGCCTGGGCGAGCAGGTACGCCTCGTACTCGGCCGGGTGGGCGGCGAGCCAGGCCTGGAAGTCGGCGGCGACGCTGGTCCTGGTGAAGTCCTCGTGGTGCATGGAGGCGATGACGTCCCGGAGGAACCCCCTCCCGATGAGGTCGCGGACGGCACTCTCCTGCGCCGATTCCCACACCAGGTAGCCGACGCCGCTCTCGCGGTCCTCGATCGTGTAGGGCTCCCGCACCCGCCACACCCGCGTCTTCAGGAAGTCCAGCGCCTCGTCGAGCTTGCGGCCGGCGGCCTCCCAGTGGGTCTTCGAGGCGGCCTCCGCGGTGACCTCCCGGTCGCGGCGGAGCTTCTCGGCCACCTCGGCCCTCACCTCCGCCTCGACCCGGCCCACGTAGAAGCGGGACCACACCTTCGCCGGGTCGTACCTGACGAGCGCGTCGTCGGCCTGCCGGTCGAGCCAGGCGAGGTAGTCGGCCAGCGACGCGCCCAGCCGGAGCTTCTCGGCCTGCGGGACGACGTCCGCCGTCCGTTGCATGGCGCTCGCCAGCTCCAGGAACCGGGTCCTGGCCGATACGGGTGCCGGCCGGGACGCCTCACGCAGGGACGCGCTCCACAGCGCCGGCCCGGTCTGGCGCAGGAACTCAGGAGTGCGGTGGTGCTTCTCGATCCAGGTGTGGTAGCGGCCGAGCGCCTGGGCGGTGAACTCGTCGTCGGGGCGCACCCCGGAGACGTAGGCGAGCAGTTCGCGCAGCTTGTCCAATTGTTCGGAGCGTGGCCGTTCCACTCTGCTCGACGTGTACCAGAGCAACCCGCGCGTGGGCCCGTGCCGAGGGGCGTACAGCGACCCGCGCTCGACGACCGCCACCTTGACCAGGGGATCGACGTAGATGAGCGCGTCCGTGTAGGCCCTGACGACCCGGTCGGGCAGATCCGCGGGCAGCAGGCCGGTGGCCTCGATCACGCGGTCGAGCATGGGCAGGGCGAGACCGCCCGGCCCGAGCACGTAGTCACGCGAGACGTCCTTCTGCAGGTGGGGCCCGAGCCACACCTCGACCCGGACGGTGTCGCCCGGCATCAGATAGCCGGCGTGCGGGTCCATCCGCCGCTGGAGATCGACGAGGTGGTCATCGGCGTCGGACGGGACCTCCCGGCCCAGCGTGGCCCAGCGGCCGCTGAGCCGCATGGCCTGCACGACGCGCATCAGGTCCACCGGCGCGAGGCGGAGGAGGATCCGCAGCACCTCCCTGGCCTCGGCGTCGGTCACCGCCCAGTCAGTGATCCCAGTGCCGAGCAGCTCGGTGATGCGGCGCAGCGCGGCCTGCTGCGCGGCGGGGCCGGTGACGGCCTGCGGCGCCGGGCGGGCGGCGTTCCGCTGCGTCAGCGGGACCCGCACCGGCCGCGCCGGGCCCTGATAGGACATGATGCGGTAGCCGCCGCCCGTGGGCTCTCCGCCGGAGGCCGGCGGCTCATACGGGGCCACCGGTACGCGAGAGGCGCCGGCCGTCGCGGGCGACGTGCCGGAGTCGTCACCGGTGACCCCGGCGGGGCGAGCGCCGGCCAGCGCCCGCGCCGCCTGCTCCGCACGGCGGGCGACCAGCCGCGCCACGGCGTTCTCCAGGCGCGTCAGATCCTCGGCGGTGGGCGTCCCGACCAGCCGGATCCGGATCGGCACCCGCACCTCGACGCCCGGCGTGCCGGTCACGCTCTGCCCTGCCGCCGGAGCGCCACGTCGAGCTCGTCGAACACGTGCCTCGCCACGGCGCCGACCTGCTCGTCCGACAGCTCGCCGACCACCTCGACCTCCACCGGGAAGTTCCAGACCACCCGGGTAGCCCCGCCCATCTGCGAGAACACCGCCTCGCTGCCCGGCGCGGGCACCACGTACTCGCCTTCGTGCACCAGGGCGATCCCGGTGCGTTCGACCCTGCCACCGACGTCGAAAGCCGGCATGACGAACAGGCCCTCGCCCTCGTCGGCGCCGTCGGCGGCCTCGCCCGGCCAGGTCATGACTCGACCCCCGGGCTCAGTGACATGCAGGTGAAGCTCGCGCTCGGCGCGCCGTCGATGACGACGTTGCTGGGATTCACCGACGTGATGACGCACCGGCTGAACTTGAGCGACTTGAACGACCAGTCGGTGCCCTTCTTCTCGGCGACCGTGATCTCGAACTCCTGGCCTTTCACCGCGAGTTCGGTGAGGTCCGCCACCACGGTGCCGATGGCCTGCACCGTCATCGTGAACGTGAAGGTCTGAGGCTGGCGCACGTAGCCCAGGTTGTCCGCCTCGATCGAGTGGATGACCAGGTGCGGCACGTTGAAAGTGGGCGTGAACTGGGAGATCGGCGCGACGACGGTATTGCCGAGGCGGATCTCCAGACGCGTGTTCCAGTCGGGCATGGCCGCTCCTAGACGAAATTGAGGGTCAGTGCGATGCGGTGGATCGCCCCGGCGTAGTCGATCGACACGAGGATCTGGGTGACCCTGTCGGCCTGGGCGTTCTGGATGGCCTGGAGCTGGGCGTCGGTGAGCGCCGCCGGGTCGGCGTCCAGCAGGGCGAGCACCGGGATGTCGATCGCGTAGCCGTCGATGACCTCGTCGCGCACCGCCGGATCCAGGACGGCCTCCATCTGCGCCACGAGCGCTCGCAGCCCGGTACGGCTGATGCGCAGAGTGCCGATGGCCCTGATCAGGCGGGCCTTGAGCCTGAAGGAGATGTCGTCGACCGTCCGCCGCACGTCGATGAACTTCATGCCGCCCGGATTGCCGGTGTACCCCTCGCCGAGGTAGACCCCTCCGCCGGGGATGAGCACGGGATCGACCAGCCAGTTGATCCCGTTGCCCTTCGGCGGGTTGCCGAACTCCTCGCTCGAGTTGATCGCGTCGATCTCGGTCGCGCTGAACGGCGCGCTGGTGATGGCCACCTGCTTGAGCAGCATCGAGATGTGCGGCGGATAACCGGCGATCGTGCCCGCCACCGCCGCCGCCGCGTCGTCGTCGCTCTTGTGGGCGACGTACACCATGCGGTCGCTCACGAGCTTCCCCTTGCCCGTGACCAGCGTCGCGTCGGACACGCCCTTGGCCAGCATGGCGACGCCCATCCGCTCCTTGCCCTCTCCGCCGGTGTCCGAGACGCGCGTGACGTGCTGGGCCAGCTTTCCGATCGCGCCGTTGTCCGCGCCGGACGCGTCGTCGAGCGGGGTCCCGGCGATGACCACGAACTGGACGTCCAGCTCCTCGACCGCGGCGAGCGCCGCCCCGGGATCGGACAGCGGCTTGACCGCGTCGCCCGCCGCCTTGACGGCCCACACCTGGCCGGGGCCGGGGCTCTGGCCGAACAGCGTCGTCAGCGCCGCCGTCAGCAAGGAGTTGAGCTTGACCCGGTTCGGCTGGGTCTCGGTCGGGTCAGGCACCGTCGCAGGACCGAACAGCTTCGTGGCGGCCGACGGATCGGCCACCGCCACCGGCTGGTCGTCGGTCCCCGACGGGGCGGTGCCGATGACGGCGATATTCCCCGTCGCGCGTACGACCGGGGAGAACATGTCCACGTTGGACCTGACGTTGACGTACCGGACGGCCATCACATTTCCCTTCGCTTTCCCGCGGACAGCACCGTCAGTGGAACTTCTCCTGGAGCTTGCGGCGCAGGGCCTGCCGCTGCGCGGCCGTCATCGGCCGGGGAACCTCCGGCTCGGTGACGGAGACCTCCGCCTCGGCGGCGGCGGGCGCCTCCGGCTCGGCGGCGTCGGCCTCGGAGTCGGGGTCTCGTTTCCTGGACCGGGTCATGCGTGGATCTCCTTCCTGGCTTTCGACGAGCTTTCGGGCGTCCGGGCGCGGGACCTACGGCGGCACCGTGATCGCGAGAATGTCCTGACCGGCGAAGAACGCCGTCAGGTCGGCCTCGGCGAATCCGCTCGCGGCCACGGCGTCCGCGGGGAAGACCAGCACCGGGGCGAGCGGGGCGAGGACCTCCAGATCACCCAGGTCGCGGGCGTAGGCGAGATCCCGCTCGGCGAGGTCGCGCACGAGCGAGGCGGAGCGGAGCGCCTCGGTGACGTCGACGACGTCCCGCATGAGCAGGGCCAGCTCCAGCCGCACCCTTCGCTGGTTGGCGGGGTCGCCGGGGTCGAACGGCGGCGGGTCCGCCTGCTTGATCTCTCCGAGCAGGTGGCGGTAGGCCCTCCTGAGCTCGTCGACGGTCTCAAGGCGGTGCCGCGCCATGTAGCCGGCCAGGTCGAAGTAATGGAACTTCGCCTCGAACTCGGCGAGGGTGGTGAACTCCCCGATGTCGGCGAACGTGATCGACTCGATCGCCCCTCGGTCGAGCTCCAGCACGAGGGTGACGGCGAGAGCGGCCGAAAGATCGATCCACTCGGGCGGCGTTCCGGCTTCGCGGCCCTCGTACCGGACGTCGGTGCGCGCGTGGTCGGGCGACGTACGGGTCCAGGTGCCGGTGAGCAGCCGCGGCCTGAACAGCGGCCGCTGGAACCGGGCCCCGAGCACCTCGACCTCCAGGACCTCGTGCACGCTGGAGGCCGGCAGCCCGTACAGCGTGCCGACCAGTTGCCGGACCCTGGAGACGCCCTGCTGGCCAGGAGGGAACAGCAGATCCTGTACGCCGCCGGTGGCGTGGAGTTTCAGCATCAGCGCATCGGTGAAGGCGCTCACCCGGCGCCGCCCTGTCCGGCGCGGCGGTCATCACTTCTCAGCATGTCCGCACCTCTCCACCCGGACGGGGTGTGCGATAGATGACGGGGGCCGCGGTTTCCAGGCAGGGATCAGCCCATCGGGAGGGGGAGATGTGATCGATCACTGCCGCTTGAACACTACGTTCCTTGCGGCAGCGACCCCCCTAGGGTGCGGCCTAGGGAAATCCCTAGAAGTGGGTCCCGCCCGGCTCGTCCCGCCGCTCTCTCGCAATCGTGGGTACGGTCGTCACGCCGCGATTCCCGCGCCTGCGGAGCGTCCTCCCAGTTCGAGAACGCGACGCGCACTAGCGTCGGATGCCATGAGGATCGACGGGGCCCGTGTCCTGATCACCGGTGCTTCCTCGGGCGTCGGCGCGGCGACCGCGCGGGCGATGGCCGCCGCCGGGTCGCGGCTGGTCCTGGCCGGACGTGACCGGCAGCGGTTGCACGCGGTCGCGGCCGAAACCGGCGGGCGGGCCGTCGTCGGCGACGTCACGACGGACGCCCCCGCGCTCGCGGAGCAGGCCGCCCCCGTCGACGTCCTGGTCTGCAACGCCGGAGCGGGATGGGCGGGGGCCTTCGCCGGGATGCCGCTCCGGGACGTGAACGAGCTGGTGGCGGTCAACCTGACGGCGCCGATGGAGCTGGCGCGGCTGCTGCTGCCCGGGATGATCGAGGAGCGCCGGGGACACGTCGTCTTCGTCTCCTCGATCGCCGGCGCCGTCGGGGTGGCGGGTGAGGCGGTCTACTCGGCCGCCAAGGCCGGGCTGGTCGTCTTCGCCGAGGCGCTGCGGGACGAGTTGTCGGAGTTCCCCGGCATCGGGGTGTCGGTGGTGTTCCCTGGCGTGGTCGCCACGCCCTTCTTCGACCGGCGCGGCGTCCCGTACGACCGCCGGTGGCCCCGGCCGATCCCGCCGGAGCGGGTGGCGCGCGGCATCGTGACGGCGATCCGGCGCGGCAGGTCCGAGTGCTACGTGCCGGGCTGGCTACGGCTCCCGGCGCGGCTGCGCGGCGCCGCGCCCGGCGCGTTCCACCGGCTGGCCCGGCGCACGGGCTGACGGTCAGTGGTCGCGTACCGCGCGGAGCGACTGCTGGAGAGAGCCCAGCGTGGCGAAGATCGCGGTGGGCTCGTATCCGCAGTGGGCCATGCAGTTGGCGCACCTGTCGTCGCGACCCCGGCCGTAGGCGTCCCAGTCGGTCTCCTCGACCAGCTCACGGTAGGTGCGGGCGTATCCGTCGGCCATGAGGTAGCACGGCCGCTGCCATCCGTACAGCGAGTACGACGGGATCGCCCACGCCGTGCACGGGAAGTCGACGCGCCCTTCGAGGAAGTCGAGGAAGAGCGGCGAGTGGTTGAATCGCCACCTGCGGCGGTTGCCGTCGGCGAAGGCCTGGCGGAACAGGTCGCGGATCTCCGAGACGCCGAGGAAGTGGTCCTGGTCCGGCGCCTTCTCGTAGGCGTACGCGGGAGAGATCATCATCTGGTCCACGGCCAGGTCGTCGTTGAGGTAGTTGAGCACCTCGATGACCGTCCGCGGGCTGTCGGTGCTGAAGAAGGTGGTGTTCGTGGTGACGCGGAAACCCCGCCGCTGGCATTCGCGGACGGCGGCGACCGCCTCGTCGAACACGCCTTCCTTGCACACGGCCGCGTCGTGACGCTCTCTCAGGCCGTCGATGTGGACGGTCCAGGCGAAGTACCTGGACGGCTCGAACTGGTCGATCTTCTTGGGGATGAGCAGCGCGTTGGTGCAGAGGTAGACGTACCTCTTGCGTGCGATCAGCTCCCGGACCATCTCCGCGATCTGCGGATGCATGAGCGGTTCCCCGCCGGCGATGGACACCATCGGGGCGCCGCTCTCCTCGATCGCCGCGACGGCCTGCTCGACGGGCATCCTGCGGCGGAGCACGTCGGCCGGGTGCTGGATCTTGCCGCAGCCGGCGCAGGAGAGGTTGCAGGCGAACAGCGGTTCCAGCTCGACCAGCAGCGGGAACTTCGAGCGTCGCCGGAGCTTGTTGCTCAGGATGTAGCCGGCGACACGCAGACTCTGGCGGATCGGGATCGTCATGGCTGGGCGTCCTTCGGCAGGGTGAAGCTGATGGATTCGTCGGTCGTCACGGGGCCGAGCCCGCGGAGCGCGTTCTCGGCGGTGTCGACGAGCGAAGGCGAGGTGGAGGCGCCGGCGGTGAGGACGACGGTGCGGGCGCCGCGGAGCCAGGCGAGCTCGATGTGCTCCGGCGCCTCGACGAGCCGGGCCGGTGCGTGCCGGGTGGCGGACTCCACCAGGTTCCTGGTTTCCGGGGAGCCGGTGGGCCCGATGACGAGGACGAGGTCGGCCCGGCTCGCGGCGCCGTCGAGGTCCGGTGACGCGCGGAGCACCGTCCGGGGCGCGGTCGCCGCGGCCCAGCGGGTGAGGGCCGGGCCGACGCGGCGCAGCACGCGGCGGGCCGTGAGCGCGTTGCGCACGGTGGCCGGGCTCAGCAGCGGGGCGGCGGGCGTGTCGACGACGACCCGGACGGCCGCCACCGGCCGGCCGGCGGCCGCGCGGGCCAGCGGGCCCGTCTCCATGTCGACGGCGTGCGCGCCCCGCTCGGCGAGTTCGCGCCCGCGGGCTCCGGTCACCACGTGGTCCACGGTCAGCAACGAGCCGGTCCGGGCGCGCAGACCGGCGCGCGCCAGCTCCCCGGCGAGCAGCGGCGCCGACGGGCAGGCGAGAACCCGGTCGCCGTAACGGATCTCCTCGGCCACCAGGACGTCCCCCGCCCGCAGGCCGGGGACGAGCGAGCCCGCGAAGCCCGTCACGGCCAGCGCGTCGAACTCCGGCAGGATGGCCGCGACGCGCGCGGCCCGGCGTGGCCCGAGCCCTGTCCGGCGCAGCCGGACGCGCACCGGGGAGCGGGAAAGGCCCCGCCTGACGGCTCGTGCCTCCATGCCCAGGGCGGTGCAGATCAGCAGGGCCGTCATGGCACCTGCCCGCAGGCCCGCAGGTAGCGCCCGAGGGCGTTGACGGGAAAGACGAGCCGGTACAGGTGGTAGTTGATGGAGAAGTCGCCCGGGAATCCCGTCCCGGTGAAGTGCGGTTCGTCCCAGGTGCCGTCGGGGCGCTGGTGCTCGACCAGCCAGCGCACGCCCGCGTCCACCACGGGCGACCGCTCCCCGGCGGCGAGCAAGGCCATCAGCGCCCACGCCGTCTGCGAGGGCGTGGAGGCGCCGCGTCCGATCCACGCCGGGTCGGTGTAGGAGCGCAGGTCCTCGCCCCAGCCGCCGTCCTGGTTCCGGTGGGACTCCAGCCATGCGACCGCCCGGCGGACGCATGCCGCGTCGCGACGTACGCCGGCCGCGACCAGGGCGGGCACCACGGCGCCGGTCCCGTAGACGTGGTTGGCCCCCCAGCGGCCGAACCACGACCCGTCCGGCTCCTGCGCCTTGAGCAGCCAGAGCACGGCCCGGCGCAGCTCCGGCGAGCCGGGCGCGGACTCCTGCGCCAGCGCCTCGACGACGTGCGCGGTCACGTCGGCCGACGGCGGGTCGATCACGGCCCCGAAGTCGCAGAACGGCAGTTTCGTACAGAGCGTCCTGGTGTTGTCGGCGTCGAAGGCCGCGAAGCCTCCGTCACGGGAGGCCATGCCGGTCATCCACCGCACGGCGCGGCCGATGGCCGGTCGCGCGTCCGGCCGGCCCGTCCGGCCCAGGGCGAGGACCACCTCGGCCGTGTCGTCGATGTCGGGATAGAGGTCGTTGTCGAACTCGAACGCCCAGCCGCCCGGCGCCAGCCGGGGCCGCCGCACCGCCCAGTCGCCCGGCCCTCTGATCTCTTCCTCCAGCAGCCAGTCGACGGCCTCGGCGACGGCCGGATGGTCGTGGGAGACACCGGCGTCGAGCAGCGCGTTGACGGCGAGCGCGGTGTCCCATACCGGGGACTGGCACGCTTCGAGCCTGCGGCCCCGCTCGTCCCGGATGGTGAACCGGTCGAGGCCCCGGAGCCCGCGCCGCATGATCGGATGGTCCAGGTCGTAGCCGGACAGGTTGAGCGCGATGAGCGAGTACACCCAGGGCGGCTGGATGCCTCCCCAGGAGCCGTCGGCCTCCTGCCGCGCCACGATCCACTCGGCGGCCCGCCTGATCGCCGCCTCGCGCAGCCCTCGTACGGGCCGTCGTTCGTAGCGGACCAGCAGCCGGTCCAGGCCGTGGAAGAACCCGTCCCAGCCCAGCCCGCCCCGCCTCGGCACGGGACGGCCGGTGCGGAGCTCGGCCAGGTCGAACGGGAGCGGGCGGACGGGCCGGCGCGCGCTGACGATCGTGAGCGGGACGATCGTCTGCCGTGCCCAGCAGGCCCAGTCGTAGACGTTCAGCGGGAACCACGACGGCAGGAACATCAGCTCGGGCGGCAGGACGGGCAGCCGCTCCCAGGGCCACTGCCCGAACATGGCCAGCCAGATCCGGGTGAAGACGCGCGCCGACTCGATCCCGCCGGATTCCCGTACGAACGAGCGGGCGGCGCGCATGTGGGCCGCCTCGACGGGGTCGCCGGCGAGCCGGAGCGCGGTGTATGCCTCGACCGTGGTGGAGAGGTCGGGCGGGCCGCCGTGGAAGGTGGCCCAGGTGCCGTCCGCCCGCTGTTCGGACCGGATCCAGTGGGCCGCCTCGGCCGTGTCGTCCTTGGCCCGGATGCCCAGGAACTCCCGGAGCAGCAGGTCCTCGGCGTCCATGGTGACGTTGGTCTGCAGTTCGCCCTTCCACCAGCCCTGCGGTGACCGGAGCCCGATCAGGTGGTCGCGGGCGGCGTCGAGGGCCCGCCTCGTGGACCGGAGCGTGTCGGCCGTGCTCATGACCGGCGACCTGTCGTGACGAGCTGCCGCCGGACCAGGCCGGCGGCGTGAAGTCCGCTGCGCACGGCGCCCTCCATCGTGTCGGGCCAGCCCGTGTCGGTCCACGCGCCGGCGAGGTACAGCCCCGGCCACCGGGTCCGGGCGTGAGGCCGGCGCGCACCGCTGCCCGGCCCCTGGAAGAAGGTGGCGTGGCGCTCCCTGGTGACGAAGAAGTCGGTGAGCCGGGCCTGCCGGGCCGCGGGGAACAGCCGTTCGAGCGCGGGGACGAACTCCGCCCGGATCTCCGACGTGGGCAGGTCGATCCACCGCTGCGCGGCCGACACCGAGACCGTGAGGTACTGGCCCTCGTTCAGCCCCGCCACTCCGGTCTTGTCGAAGACCCACTGCACCGGCGAGCCCACGGCGGCGGCCGACGGCAGTTCGGTGACCGTCCGGTCGTACACGGCGTGCACGTTGACGATCGGGCTCGCGCCCAGCTCACGCCAGGCGTCCCGGCCGGGCGCCGCCCCGGCGGGCACGATCCTGGCGGCCTGCCCGTGCGGCACGGCCACGATCACCGCGGCCGCCGGCACCAGGGCGCCGTCCACGACGACCGCCGGCCCTTCGGCGATCCCCGTCACCTTCGCGGACAGCCGCACCTCTCCGCCGCGCCGCTTGATGGCGTCGTGCGCGGCGGTGCCGTGCAGCTCGCCGAGCGGCGCGTCGGGGACGCCGATGTCGGCGGCGTCGGACCTGCCGAGCAGGGCGGTCCTGAACACCTTCACGGCGGGCCCGAGCGCCGCCTGCTCGGCGCCGACGTTCAGGGCGGCCTTCGCGAGGAGGTCCCAGAGGGCCTCGCGGACGGGCTCGGGCTGACCGTGCGACTCCAGCCAGCACTGCAAGGTGATCCGGTCGAGCGCGGGGTCGGCGGGGTCCAGCCGGGCCAGCGCCAGCGCGCCCCGTACGGCGCGCAACCGGTCGGCCGGACCGAGGAGGGAGTACGTCGCCAGCGCGGGAAGCATGTGCAGAGGGCCGGGAAGCGCGGTCCGGCGCAGCCGCCCGCCGCGGCCCCCGGGCGTGAGGACGCGGACGTCGAACCGCTTCTGCAGCCGGACCTTGTCCGAGACGCCCATCCGGTCGAGCAGGCCCATGTAGGCGGTGCAGCATCGCAGGAACACGTGCTGCCCGTTGTCCACGGCCATCCCGTGACGTTCGAACGAGTGCGTGGCGCCCCCCAGCCTGGGACGCGCCTCGTACAGCGTCACCGCGTGACCGGCCTCGCCCAGGGCGACGGCGGCGGCGATGCCCGCCAGCCCGCCCCCCACGATCGCGACCGGCGCCGCCGGTGAGCCGCTCATCGGCGGGGTCCGGCCACCGCGCGGACCGCGATGGCCGTCTTGCGCCAGGTGGGCAGCGACGACCGCGCGGCCAGCGCCCGGAGCGGGTCGGCGGCGATCCGGTCCAGCAGGGACCGGTAGATGCCGGCCATCGCCATCGTGCAGGCGGCGCTGCGGCGGTCGAGCAGCCTCACCAGCCGGGCCCCTTCCTCGTACCAGTCACGGGCGCGGGCCGCCTCGTGCCGGACGAGCGCGGCGAGCCGGTCCGGCGGGTCGGTGAACCTGCCCCGGGCGTCGAGGTCCAGGGTGCAGCCGAAGCGTTCGAGGTCCTTCGACGGCAGGTAGACGCGTCCGGAGAGCCGGTCCTCGCGCACGTCGCGCAGGATGTTCGTGAGCTGCAGCGCGACCCCCAGGGCGTCGGCCAGGGGCTCGGCCTTCCGGTGGTCGTCCGCGCCGAAGACGCCGAGTGACAGCCGCCCGACGGATCCGGCGACGCACCGGCAGTAGCCCAGCAGCTCGTCGAAGCTCTGGTACGTGGTGCCGCGCACATCCGCCGCGCAGCCGTCGATCAGCTCGTCGAAGGCCGGCAGGGGGATGGGATAGCGGCGGGCCGCGTCGTCCAGGGCGAGCAGGACGAGGTTCGTCTCGCCCGGGCCGATGCGGCGGAGGGCGTCGCGTACCTCCGACAGCCCTGTGAGCCGCTGCTCGCTGGGACCCTCCGTGTCGCCGATGTCGTCGATGC
Source organism: Nonomuraea sp. NPDC054003 (assembly GCF_055585125.1). NCBI lineage: Bacteria > Bacillati > Actinomycetota > Actinomycetes > Streptosporangiales > Streptosporangiaceae > Nonomuraea > Nonomuraea sp. NPDC054003. The sequence continues at coordinate 30,856 of NZ_JBVJKR010000025.1, read as the reverse complement.
GGCGGGCGAGGGCGTACACCGCGCTGAGCGCCTGGCGCTTCGGCTCGGGAAGCAACCGGATGCCGTAGGAGAAGTTCCTCGCCCGGGTGCGGACAATCTGTTCGCAGAGCCGGTATGCGTGGGACAGGGTCATCCGGTTCTTCACCTCCAGGTAGTGAGAATGCGGAGCCAGGCGGCCAGCAGGCGGCCGCGACGCGGGCGGACGGCGCGGCCCAGGACGTCATGGCCCGCCCGGTCGAGCGCGGCGACGGTGGCCAGGCCGCCGGCGACGTATCCGGCGACCGCCGGCCGGGCGTATCCGGACAGCGAGGCGACGAGCGGGCGTCCCTCGCGCAGCATCTCGGCGGCTCGCACGGTCTGCAGGGCCACGACGCGGCGCAGCCTCCCCGGAGTGGTGCGGGAGGACAGGTCGGCCTCGGCGCAGCCGAACCGGCGCAGATCCTGCGCGGGCAGGTAGATCCGGCCGCGCGCGTGGTCCTCGCCGACGTCCTGGCAGTGTTCGAGGATCTGCAACGCGGAGCAGACGCGATCGGACCAGGCCAGCCGCGGCGGATCGGCCGAGGCGAACACGTGCAGGACGATGTGCCCCACGGGGTTCGCCGACAGCTCGCAGTAACCGAGAAGGTCGTCGAAGGTGTCATACCGGGTGACCGTCTGGTCGCGCCGGTTGGCCTCCAGCAGCCGGCGGAAGGGCTCGGCCGGAACCGCGCAGCTCTCCACCGTCCGGGTGAGCGCGCGGACCACCGGCAGGCGCGGTCCGGATCCCCCGTAGAGGCGGTCCAGGTCCGTCTCGACGTCGTCGAGCAGCCCCAACCGGTCGCCCGGCTCCCCCTCGTCGCCCAGGTCATCGACGAAACGCGCGAACCCGTACACGGCTGCCAAATGGTTCCGGTAATGGACCGGCAGCATTCTCAGTGCTACTGGAAAATTCTCCTGGCCGGCTTTCGACATGAAATCGTACGTACCGGTCCCGCGCGACGCCATTGCCAACGAATGCCCGCCGTGCGCTGCCCAAAACGAGCCGAAGTAACTTGTCCGGGCACTTATTAAGCGGCCACGATCCCCGTTTTACTTTTTCAGCGGAAGTCCACGGAGAAGCCCCGGTCAATCAAAATCTGGGAAACTCCGGTTTCGCCGTTCCAGGCACCGGACACACAATATCCGCACTTATATCGAGGAGGGCCGCTGTGTCCTGCCTGTCACGACATCCGCACGGCACCGCGCCCGCTGCCGACCTCGTGGTCGCGCAGCGGCCCGACCCGCAGCCCCGCCCGGCGGCAATGGCCGACCACCTCGGGCAGCGCGCCGAGCGCCGAACGCCAGCAGCCGGCGGCGGACGTGTGATCGGTGTCGTGCAGCACGACGGTCGCGCCGCCCCCCAGCCCCGGGCGCAGTCGCGCCATGACGGACTCCGGCGTGGCCGAAGCCGTCCAGTCCTGGCCCGACACGGTGCACAGCACCGGGCGGAGCCGGTGCAGCCGGGTCGCGACCAGCGCCTCGGCGCTGAGCACCCCGTACGGCGGCCGGTACCAGACGGGCCGGACCCCGGTGAACGACCGGACGAGATCGGCTGTCCGGCCCATCTCCGAGGTGACCGCTCCCGGACGGGTGACGAGGGCGTTGGTGTGCCGCCAGCCGTGCACCGCCATCTCGTGCCCCTCGGCCACGATCCGTCGCCCCACCTCAGGATGGCGTTCGAGCATCTCCCCGAGGACGAAGAACGTGGCCCGGCAGCCGAGCCGGCCGAGCTCGTCCAGGAAGAACGGCGTGGAACGCGGATCGGGACCGTCGTCGAAGGTCAGCGCGACATGGTCGTCGCGGCCCGCGCCCGCCAGCCGGGGCAGCCGGCGCCGCGCCGTGGCCAGCCAGGTGGCGCCAGGACCGACGTGGACGAACGCCAGCCCCGCCAGCGCCAGCGGCAGCGCGGCCCGCTTGATCATTGCGTCCCCCCGCGGGCCGGACGATGAGCGCCGAGGGCAGGCGTCTGCTGATCATCAGCGCCGCCATGGGCGCAGGGCACGACGCCGTGGCGGCGGAACTGGCCCGCCGCCTGACTTCCCTGGGCGCCGACGTGCAGGTCGTCGACGTGCTTCATCTGCTCCCCCTCCGCCTGGGCCGCCTGTTGCGCGGGTCGTACCGCTGGATGATCAGGCGTGCTCCGTGGCTGTACGAGGTCATCTACCGGGTATTCTTCGCGGCCAAACGCGCCCCCTCGGTCTCCCCCTTGACGGCGCTCGCCGGGGTGCGGCTGCTGCGCCTGGTCTCGCACCGCCCGCCGGACGAGGTGATCTCGACCTTCCATGTCGCGGCCCAGGTGACCGGGACGCTGCGGCGGCGTGGCCGGCTTCCGGCGACGAGCACCGTGCTCGTGACCGACTTCGCCGTGCACCGGCTGTGGCTGCATCCGGGCAACGACCGGTATCTGTGCCCGAACCCGGCGACGATCCCGCGCATCGCCGCGCTGACGGGCCGGCCCGCGTCCGTGCACGCCCCGGTCGTCCGGCCGGCGTTCCTCGACCGTACGCGGCCGGCGGCCGGCGACGTCCGGGCCCGCATCGGCGCCGCGCCCGGCGACCGGCTGGTGCTCATCTCCTCGGGATCGTGGGGAGTGGGGCACGTCGCGGAGACCGCCCGGATCGTGGCGCGTTCCGGCCGGTACGTGCCGGTCATCCTGTGCGGGCGCGACGCCGGGCTGCGCCGCCGCCTCGCCGGCGCCCACGGAGTGCTGGCCCTCGGCTGGCAGGAGGACATGCCCGCGCTCATGTCGGCGGCCTACGCCCTGGTCGACAACGGCGCGGGGCTGACCTGCGAGGAGGCCTTCGCCGCGGGCCTGCCCGTCATCTCCTACCGGCCCATCCCGGGACACGGGCTCGACGGCGCGCTCGCCATGGCCCGCGCGGAGGTGACGGTGCACGCGCCCGACGCCGCGTCTCTCGTACGCGCGCTCGATCAGTTGCGGGACGCGCGCCGACGCGACCGCCTGCTCGCCCGGGCCTCGGCCCTCTTCGACGCCGCGCCGGCCGAGGCGGTGCTGCTACGTTGACGGCGAGTCCTTGAGCAAGGGCGTTCTCGCGAGCATCACGGTGCCGAGGAAGATCACGCCGATGCCGGCCGCCTCAAGGACGATCCACGGCCCCGAGCGGACGTCCTCCCCGAACATCAGGGTGCCGTACAGGATGCCGGCGACAGGGTCGCTGATGGTCAGCGCCGGCTGCGCGACCACCAGCGGCCCGCTCCGGAACGTGAGCTGCAGGAGGAACAGGCTGCACAGCCCCGCGACCACCATCGCGTACGGCTGCCACGAGGTCACCAGAGACCCCGGAGCACTCTCCAGGATCATGGTGCTCTCCTTGATGAGCGCGGCGGTGAAGGCGAACCCGAAGCCCGTCGCCACCCCGAACAGCGCGGGCCGGCCACGGCCGCCGAAGAGGTACGCGACCGCGCAGAGTCCGAAGATCGCCCCGACCGTCGCGGTCGCCGCCAGGGCCCACACCTCCGTGCTGGGACGGTCGTGGCCGACGCTGGGCGCCGCGCTCAGCAGGAAGATCGCCAGCCCGCCGGTCATGGCCGCGACCGCGAGCCACGGCCGCCGCCCCACGTGTCCGCCCAGGATCAGCGGGATCAGGACCAGCGTGAACGGCAGCTCCGTGACGAGGACCGGCTGGACCAGCGCCAGGGGTCCGGTCGCCAGCGCCGCGGCCTGGAAGACGAAGCCGCCGATGAGCGCGGCGATCCCGGCCAGCCAGACCGGACGCCGGACCAGCGCCAGGACCTGCCGCGGCCCGAACTCCTCCTGCTGGGGCAGGGACAGCGCCGCCTGACGCTGGAGGTTGGAGGCAGCGGCGTTGGAGGCCGCGGCCAGCAGAGCCAGCACCACCGAGATCAAGGGCCCTCGCCTTCGACGCCGCACAGTCATCCGGGGAGGGGTGACCGAGATCTTCCACATGTCCCTTGCCGGAAACGGCGTTTTACGATCTCCCGGCCTTGGTGTGGGAGTTCACGGACGGCCCGTCAGCGGGCCGGAGTCCGGGGGCGGTTCCACCAGAGGGAGAGGGACAGGGCGGCGGTGATGAGGACGGCGCCGCCGGCGGCGAAGGCGGCGGCCGTGTCGACCCGCTGACGGACGACGGTGAAGGTGCCGGGGAGGGCGTCGAGGGCGCTCTGGAGCTGGTCGGCGTTCTCGGCGCGGTGGTAGGCGCCGCCGGTGGTCTCGGCGATCTCCTTGAGCGCGGGCTCGTCGAGCATGCGGACGTTCCGGCCGCCCCTGTCGAATCCGCCCCGGCCGCCCCAGCCGCCGCCCCAGCCTCTGCCGTCGAACTGCGAGTTGTCGCAGACCATCGGGGCCGGGTTCGTGGTGCCGAAGCCGATGGGGAAGACGCGGACGCGGCGCAGGGCCGCTTCCCTGGCGGCGGTCTCGGGGTCGACGCCCTGGGTGTTGGCGCCGTCGGTGAGGACGACGATCGCGGCGCCGGCGTAGCCTTCCCCGGCACCGCCCGGGTCGGCCCCGGTGGGGGCGACCGACGGGTCGACCTCGGCGATCGCGTCGATCGAGGTGAGCACGGCCTGCCCGATGGCGGTGCCGCGGCCCACGGTGAGTCCGTCCAGCGCCTCGATCAGCGCGTCGGTGTCGTCGGTGGGCGGGACGAGCAGGCCCGCGGTGCCGGCGAAGGTGACCAGGCCGATGCGCGGGCCGCCGCGCTGCGACTCGATGAACTCCGCCGCGGCTTTCCTCGCGGCGGTGATGCGGTTGGGGTCGACGTCCGTGGAGCACATGGAGCCGGAGGTGTCGAGCGCGAGCAGGATCGTCGCCGACGTCTGAGGCACCGGCACCGACGCCTGTGGCCGCGCCGCCCCGACGACCAGCAGCACGAGCCCGGCCACGAGCAGCGCCGGGGGGATCTTGCGCGTCCAGCGGGTGCGGCCGGGCAGTGCGGTGCGCACGAGCGCGATCGAGGTCACCCGCACGGCGGCGCGCCGGCGGCGGCGCAGCGCCCACCAGCGGACGGCGAAGATCAGCGGGATGACCATGACTGACAGGAGCGCCCACGGCCACGACAACGTCATTCAGATCACCCGTCCAGACCGGAGCACGGTGAGCGCCGCTCCTGCGGTGAGCAGCGCGAGGGCGAGCCCGATCAGGCCGCCGGCGAGGGGCAGCGGCTCGTCGGAGACGGTGAGCCGCAGGTCGATCGTGTCGGCGACGCCGTCGAGCCGCGCGGCGTCGGAGGCGGGGTGGTAGGCGCCGCCGGTGGTCCGCGCGATCGCGGTGAGGGTCTCCTCTTCGAGCGAGCTCTGCAGGTGGAAGCCGTCGACCTTCACCGTCGCCCCGGCGGTCGTGCCGATCCCGACGGTGTGGATGTGGACGCCCGCCTTCTGGGCCACGGCCGCGGCCTGTTCCACGTCGCCGCCCCGGTTCTGGCCGTCGGAGAACATCACGACCGTGGCCGACGGCCAGTAGCCGATGTCGGGCGCGGCGCCGTCGCGGCCGACGGCCACCTGCTTGCCGGTGATCGCCGAGAGCGAGGCGGTGATGGCCGTTCCCAGCGAGGTGCCGCCGGTGACCTTCAGCCGCTCGATGGCCTTGAGCGCGATGGAGTGGTCGGAGTCGGGCCGCGCCGTGGTGAGGGCGCCCCGTTCGAACGCGACCACGCCGATGTCGACGCTGTCGGGCTGTGCCGCCACGAACGCGCGGGCCGCCCGCTGCGCGGCCGCCAGCCGGGTGGGGGCGACGTCGTCGGCGCTCATGCTGTTGGAGACGTCGATGGCGAGGATGACGGTGCCCGCGGTCCGCGGCACCGGCACCATGGCCGCCGGTCCCGCGGTGGCGATCGCGAGCACCCCGACGCCGGCGATCGTCAGACCGGCTCCCAGGTACGTCCCGCGCCCGCCCCGCACGACGACCCCGGCCGCGGCGAGCGCCGCCGTCCGGCGGCGCGCCGAGACGACGGCCGCCCAGGCGAGCGCCACGGTGACGACCAGCCCGACGGCCAGCAGCAGCGGCGACGACAGGGTCATGGCGACCGGTCCCGGGTGCGGGCGACGACCTCGACGAGCGCCTCGGCCAGGTCGCGGTCGGTGTCGACGCGGTGGACGGGCACCCCGGCGCGGCGCATGCCCGCCGCGAGCCGGGCGTCGCGGTCGTCGACGGCCTGGCGGAACCGTACCCGGAGCAGCGGGTCGGCGGAGTCGACGACGAGTTGCTCGCCGGTCTCGGCGTCCTCAACGACGATCAGCCCGGCTTCCGGCAGCACGTCGTCGGCGGTGTCCGCGATCCGCAGGGCGACCACCTCGTGCCGCCGGGCCAGGCGCTGGAGCGAGCGTTCCCAGTCGCCGTCGCCGATGAAGTCCGACAGCACGACGATGAGCGCGCGGCGGCGGGCCAGCCGTCCGGCCGCGTCGAGCATCTCCGCCAGGTCGGTGGTGGCGCCGCCGCGGGCCTGGCCGGTGCGGGCCAGTTCGGCGCCGATCCGCAGCGTGTGCCGCCGGGAGGTGCCGGGCGGCACGACGCGCAGCACCCCGGTGTCGAACAGCAGGGCGCCGACGCGGTTGCCGCCCCGGCCGAACAGCCGGGCCAGGACGAGCGCGAGCTCGGCCAGCACGTCGTGCTTGCCGCGCCCCGGCCGGCCGGCCGCCATCGACGCCGACCGGTCGAGCACCAGCCAGACCGTCAGCTCGCGGTCCTCGGTGAACACCCGCAGGTGCGGCTCGTCCAGCCGCGCGGTCACGTTCCAGTCGATGTGCCGGGCGTCGTCGCCTTCTCCGTACGGACGCAGGCCGGTGAAGTCGATCCCGGAGCCGCGGTGCGCGGTGCGGTGGGCGCCCTGGAGCCGGCCGTCGAGCCTGCGGACGACCTTCCACTCCAGGCGGAGCAGGAGCTTCTCGGGGGCGGTGGCCATCAGCGGTTCTGCAGGACGACGTCGGGCGTCCAGACGGCCCCGAGCACCCTGGTGATGATCGTGTCGGCGTCGACGTCGTCCGCGAGCGCCTCGTAGGACAGCACGAGGCGGTGGCGGAGCACGTCGAGCGCGAGCTCGGTCAGGTCGTGCGGCAGGACGTAGTCGCGGCCGCGCAGGAACGCCAGCGCGCGGGCGCCCGTGACCAGCGCGATGGACGCCCGCGGGCTCGCCCCGTGGGTGACGTATGGTTCCAGCTCGCCGAGCCCGGCCGTCGCGGGGGAACGCGTCACGGCGACCAGCCGTACCGCGTAGTCGACGATCGCCGGGTCGACGTAGACCTGCTGGGCGCGGGCGCGCATGGCCATCAGGTCCTCGGCCGTGACCATGGGCTGCGGCGGCTGGGGCGGGCGCAGCGCCCGGCTGACGATCGCCTGCTCCTCGGCCTGGGTCGGATAGTCGACGACCACCTTCATCATGAACCGGTCTACCTGCGCCTCGGGCAGCGGGTAGGTGCCCTCCGACTCGATCGGGTTCTCGGTCGCCATGACCAGGAACGGCTCGGGCACCCGGAACGTCTCGCGGCCGATCGTCACCTGGTGCTCCTGCATCACCTCCAGCAGGGCGCTCTGCACCTTGGCCGGGGCGCGGTTGATCTCGTCGGCCAGCAGCAGGTTCGCGAACACCGGGCCGAGCTCGGTCCGGAACTCGCCGGAGTGCTGGTGGTAGACCCGCGTGCCCACGAGGTCGGCGGGCACCAGGTCGGGGGTGAACTGGACGCGCTGGAAGCTTCCGGCGATCGCGGCGGCCAGCGACCGCACCGCGAGCGTCTTGGCCAGGCCGGGCACGCCCTCGACGAGCAGGTGCCCGTCGGCGACCAGCGCCACGGCCATCCGCTCCAGCAGCACGTCCTGCCCGACGATGGTGCGTTTGACCTCGAACAGCACCTGTTCGAGCGGGTGGGCCGGGTCGGGGGAAGAGGTCATCGCATTCCTTCGGTCAGATCTGGGGTCCGTCGCCCGGCGGGCCGTCGCCTTCGTCACCGCCCAGGGCGGCGCCGATCGGCACCGCGAACGCGATGCCGGCGAACGCCTCGTCGCCTCCCGGGTCGGCGATCGAGACGACGATGCCGATGACCAGGCCGCGGGCGTCCAGGAGGGGGCCGCCGGAGCTGCCCGGGTTGACGGAGGCGTCGAACTGGATGAGCCCTCTCAGGCCGCCCTTGTCGGTGCTGCGGTTCAGGCCCGACACGACGCCGGTGGAGACGCTGTAGGCCAGGCCCAGCGGGTTGCCGATCGCCACGACGGGCGCGCCCACGGCCGCGGCGCCGCCGAGCGTCGCCGGGACGACGATCTCCGGCAGCTTCGCGGGCTTGAGCATCGCGATGTCGAGCTTGGGGTCGGACGACACGACGGCGGCCTTCGCCCTGGTGCCGTCGGCGAACGTCAGGGTGACGTCCTTCGCGTCCTCGACGACGTGGTGCGCCGTCAGGATCGTGCCGTCCTCGGCCGCGATCACTCCGGTGCCGAGCGACTTCCCGGCGCGGATGACCACCACCGACGGCCCGACCCTGTCGAAGACCTCGGGCACCGTGAGGGTCGCGCTGGGGGTCGGCGTCGCGCTCGGCGCGGGCGCGGCCTCCTCGCCGTTCCCGCCGCTGCTTCCCAGCCAGTACGCCAGCACGGCCACGACGACGAGTGCCACTCCCCCGACGACGAACCACCGAGCCCTACCGGCCATGGCTCCCTGAGTTCCCTGAGCCTCGGCCGCACCCGTCTCCTGCGGCACGTGCTCCATCGCCCCATCGTCATAAATTTCAGGCGAAAGTGCTACAAACTCCGCCTGAGAACTCCATGAGAACCGAGCGAGTCCCATCCGGCATCGATCCGTGACGTACCGGCGCATCCAACGGAGTAGGACTTCCCTGGAGAATCCGGAGATGACGGGATGACCAGATTCCTCGTCGCGCTCGCCGCCGTACTGACACTCACCGCCTGCGCTCCGCCGTCCCCCGACGTGGCGGCGCTCGACCACGAGTTCGCCCGGCGGTCCACCGTACGCGTGGACGTCGAGCTCACCGTCCGGGCCGACGACGCGCCCGCTGGACACACCTTCCGCCAGCGCGGCGTGCTGAAGCTCAGCCCGTCGGGAGCGGACGGTGCGGACCTCGTCCTGGAGTCGTCCCACGACGGGCCACGGTCCCTGCACTCGATCCAGACCGGTGGCCACGTCTACTACGACCGGCCGCCCTGGTCACGGATGCCCCTCGTGGTCGACGAGGTCACCTGCGACGTGCCGTCCTACATCGGCTGCCTCGTGGATGTGCTCCGGCCCGGGGTCGCCGAGGCGCTGCTCGCCGCGTCCGTCTCGGCGGCGCCGGACGGGGCGGGGACCGTACGGCACAGCGGTGTCATCACCGGCGATCGGCTCCACCAGGCCGCCGGGAAGAGACTTCTCTCCCTGCCCATGAGCGTGGTCCCGGCGGCCCTGTCCGGCGACGCGGAGCACTCCTGGTCGATGTGGATCGGCGCCGACGGGCTGCCCCGCCGCGTCCAGGCGTCCGGCCCGATGAGCTCGGTGGTGCCCGAACCGGTGAGCGGTCTCTTCATGACCGTGGACATCCGCTTCCACGACTGGGGCGGGTCCCGGACGATCAGCGCCCCGGCCGGCTACATCGACGTCGGGTGACCGTACGGCCGAAAACCGGTTGCCTCGCGTGATCATCGTCCGGGAATGTGGTGTCCATGATGCTTTGACGGACAACGCCCCCTGATCCCCCATCCTGTTCAGCGAAGAGAGCGTCTTGTCTCAGCAAACCTCGGCCACCGTCGCCGTGTTCGCCTCCCCCACGAGCTGGATCGAGTCCGACGCCCTGGACCAGTGTCACCAGGTGGCCGCGCTCGACGGCATGATCCACGTCGCCGCCATGCCGGACCTGCACCCGGGCAAGGGCGCCCCCATCGGCGCCGCCATGACGTCCGCCACGCTGTACCCGTTCCTGGTGGGCTCCGACATCGGCTGCGGCATCGCCGTGTTCCCCATCAGGCTCAGGCGCGCCGACCCGGCCAGACTCGCCGCCCGGTTCCCCGACCTCGACCACGCGCCGGACGCCGACGACCCGGCGTGGGACGTGGTGGAGGGCGACATCCCCGCCGGTCACGTCGAAGGGCTCGGCACGGTCGGCCGGGGCAACCACTTCGTCGAGCTGGCGCGCGTCGGGACCGTCTTCGAGCCGGACCACGCGAGCCGGCTCGGGCTGGCCGCCGGCGACCTGGTGCTCGTCGTCCACAGCGGCTCGCGCGGCCTGGGCGAACGGATCCTGCGCGCGCACACCGAGGTCCACGGCGCCGGCCCAGCCCCCGATCCCGCCGCCTACCTGGCGATGCACGACGACGCCGTACGGTGGGGCTCGCTCAACCGGCGGCTGATGGCCGCCCGGGTCGCGCACGCCCTGGGCGCGGAGCCCGCCGAGCCGGTCGTCGACCAGTGCCACAACCTGGTGGTGGTCCGCGACGGGGTCTACCTGCACCGCAAGGGGGCGGCGCCGGGCGACGGCCGTGACGTGCTCATCGCCGGCACCCGCGGCACCCCGTCCTACCTCGTGGCCGCCCACGCCGGGCCGGACGCGAACCACTCCGTGGCGCACGGCGCGGGCCGCAAGATGTCGCGGGCGGACGCCCTGCGCCGGGGCCGGGCCAAGCACACGGTCGAGGAGCTGCGCCGCACCCCGGTGGGGTCGCTGGTGGTGTGCGGCGACCGGCAGCTGCTCTTCGAGGAGGCGCCGACGGCCTACAAGCGCATCGAGCAGGTGATCGCCGACCTCGTGGAGCACGGCCTGGCCACGCCCGTGGCCACCACGGTCCCGCTGGTCACCTACAAGACGGCCGACATCGGAAGGGACCGGCGCCGTAAGAGAGGCCGGTCGTGAGCGTCCACCTGCTCCTGTCGGCCGGGCGTGGCCCGCAGGAGTGCGCCTGGGCGCTGGCCCGGCTCCTGCACCGCCTGGAAGCCGACGCCGCCCGGCGGCGTCTGGAGACCCATCGCGCCCAGGCCGTGCCCGGTGACCGGCCCGGCACGTACCGATCGGTCGTCGTCCGGATCACGGGAGCGGACGCCGAGGCGTTCGCCGCCTCCTGGACCGGGACCCTGTGCTGGCAGGCCCCCAGCCCGTACCGGGCCCGCGCGGGCCGCAAGAACTGGTATGTCATCGCCCAGCCGTGCGAGGTCGAGGCCCCGTCCACCACGTTCGCCGAAGCGGACGTCGACGTCGTCGCCTGCCGCACCGGCGGGCCCGGCGGGCAGCACCGCAACAAGGCGAGCACCGCGGTGCGCGCGACCCACCGGCCCACGGGTCTCGTCGTCGTGGTCGACACCGAGCGGCTGTTCAGCCTCAACCGCCGCCTCGCCATGCGCCTGCTGCGCGAACGCATCGAGCGCGGCGACGAGGCCGCGGCGCGCGACCTCACCACCGCCCGCTGGCGCGTCCACGACGAGCTCGTCCGAGGCGACCCCACCCGGGTCGAACGCCCGTGACCGCCCGGCTCACCGGACCGGCGACGCCTGCCTCGTCGCGCGGCGTGGGCACGCCTTAGGATCAGGGCCATGGCCTTGACGGTGAGCGACGTCGACCGGTTCGAGGCCTCCAGGCCGCGTCTGGAGGCCATCGCCTACCGCCTTCTCGGCTCCGCCGGTGAGGCCGAGGACGCCGTGCAGGAGACGTTCCTGCGCTGGCAGGCCGCCGACGCCGAGCACATCGAGGTGCTGGAGGCGTGGCTGACGAAGGTCCTCACCAACCTGTGCCTCAACCAGCTCACCTCCGCGCGGGCGCGCCGCGAGACCTATGTGGGCCGATGGCTGCCCGAGCCGCTGCTCGCCGGCGACCCGATGCTCGGCCCCGCCGACACCGCCGAGCAGCGCGAGTCGGTCTCGTACGCGGTGCTCGCCCTCATGGAGCGCCTGTCCCCCGGCGAGCGGGCGGTCTACGTGCTGCGGGAGGCGTTCGACTTCCCGCACCGGGAGATCGCCGAGATCCTCGACATCTCCGAGGCCGCCAGCCAGCAGACCTTCCACCGCGCCAAGAAGCACGTCGCGGCCGGCAAGGCGCGCGCCGAGGTCGACGAGGCCGCCGCCCGGCGGATCATCGAGGAGTTCCTGACGGCCGCCGCCACGGGCAAGACCGAGCCGCTCGTGCGCCTGCTCACCGAGGACGCCGTCTCGGTCGGCGACGGCGGCGGGAAGGTCCCGGCCCGGGTCAAGCCGTTCGAGGGCGCGGTCGCGGTCGCCAAGTTCGTCCGGGGGCTGGTCAGGCCCGCCGCGGCCAAGCGCGCGTTCACCGGCGGCGCGCCCGAGGTCTACGCCTGGACCGCCAACGGCGGCCCCGCCGTGGTGGCCGTCGTCGACGGCCGGGTCGTCGGCGTCATGTGCCTGAGGGTCACCGACGAGGGCATCGCCGAGCTCTACAACCAGGTCAACCCCGACAAGCTCGAACGGGCGACCGTGCGCTGGGCCGCGTCCGATCACGGGGAACCCCTGTTCACCATTCTGTGAGGCGCTTCACACCGCGTTCCTGTCAGGAAACGGCGGGCTGTCCGGTTCAAAGGGCACATCCGCGTAAGACAGGAGCGAGGAAATGCAGCATCGCGTCATCGTCCTCGGCGCCGGCTACTCCGGGGCCATCGCCGCCGGCCGGCTCGCCAGGCGGCTCCATCGCGAGGACGTCGCCATCACTCTCGTCAACTCCGAGCCCGACTTCGTGGAGCGGATCCGCATGCACCAGCTGGCGGTGGGCCAGGACCTCAAGCCCCGGCCGTACAGCGAGATGTTCGCCGGCACCGGCGTCGAGGTGAGGATCGCGAACGTCACCGGCGTCGACGTCGACGGCAAGACCGTCACCGTCACCGGCCCGAAGGGCGCCGCGCAGCTCGCGTACGACACGCTCGTCTACGCCCTCGGCAGCGGCTGGAACTCACAGGGCGTCCCCGGGACCGCCGAGCACGCCTATGAGATCGCCGGCCGTCCCGGGGCGCTCAGGCTGCGGGAGCGCCTGGCCCGTCTCGGCGCCGGGGAGAGGGTGGTGGTCGTCGGCGGCGGCCTCACCGGTCTGGAGGCCGCGACCGAGATCGCCGAGTCCCGCCCGGACCTCGACGTCGCCCTCGCCGCCGACGGCGCCCTCGGAGACTGGCTGTCGCCCAAGGGCCGTGCGCACCTGTGGAAGGTCTTCGGCAAGCTGGGGATCACCGTGTACGAGCACGCCGCCGTGACCCGCGTGGACGCCGACCGCGTGGCCACCGCGGACGGCAGGGACATCCCGGCCGCGGTCACCGTGTGGACGACCGGCTTCGCCGTCCACCCGATCGCGAAGGCGACCGCCCTGAAGGTCACCGGCACCGGCCAGATCGTGGTCGACGGGATGATGCGCTCGGTCTCGCACCCGGACGTGTACGCCGTCGGCGACGCGGCCATGGCGATCGGCGCCGGCGACAAGCCGCTGCGGATGTCGTGCGCCTCGGGAGGGCCGATGGCATGGCAGGCGGCCGACGCCATCGCGGCGGGGCTGACCGGCGGGAAGCTCCCCAACGCGCCGCTCCGCTACTTCAACCAGTGCATCTCGCTGGGCCGCAAGGAGGGTCTGATCCAGTACGTCACCGCCGACGACCGCGCGAGGCGGGCGGCTCTGACCGGGCGGATCGCCGCCGTCTACAAGGAAGTGGTCTGCAAGGGCGCCGCCTGGAACGTCGCCAACCCGACGTTCGGGCTCCCGGTCCGCCGCCGCCGCGTCACCCCGGACCGGGCCGCAGCGGCCTCGGCCGCCAGAGCGGCCGCCTAACCTGAGGCGACCTCCAGGCAGGGCGGCGCGCGAAGCGACGTCCGTGCGGGACGCACGAATCTCCCTGCCATCACCCCCGCCGGAGGCAGCGTGCGGGGGTGATGACGCCGCGTGAGATGCTGCATCGGTGTCCACGACCGAGCAGGCCGAACCGGCCCCGCGCCGCCGGCGGGGCCGTCCCGGTTATGACCAGCCGGCGATCCTCCGGGCCGCGATCGACCTGTTCAACCGGCGGGGGTACGACGCCACCAGCATGGGCGACCTGGCCAAGGAGCTGGGGCTGACCAAGCCGGCCATCTACCACCACGTCACGAGCAAGGAGCAGCTGCTCGGCCTGGCGCTCGACGACGCGCTCGACGAGCTGACCGCCGTCGTGACCGAGGCGTCGCGCGAGCGGGCCGGCGTCGGCGCCTACGAGCGGCTGCGCGAGGTGGTGCGGCGCAGCGTGGAGGTGCTGGTGGCGCACCAGCCGTCCGTGACGCTGCTGCTGCGGGTGCGCGGCAACAGCGAGGTCGAGCTGGCGGCGCTGGAACGGCGGCGCTGGCTCGACGACCGGCTGGCCGCGCTCGTCGCCGAAGCCGTGGCGGAGGGCGCGCTGCGCGACAACGTGCCGCCGGCGCTGGTGAGCCGGTTGCTGTTCGGGATGGTGAACTCGCTGGTCGAGTGGTACCGGCCGGACGGCGCCTACGACCCGGTGATGGTGGCCGACGCGATCACCACCGTCGCCTTCGACGGGCTGGCGAAGCACGAGACCTGACGTCGTACGGGCTCAGGCGTCGTAGTCGACGGTCACCTGCTCGCCCGCCGGGAACGTCTGGCAGGTCAGCACGAATCCGGCCGCGACCTCGTACGGTTCGAGCGCGTAGTTGCGGCGCATGTCCACCTCGCCCGCGCGCACGACGGCGCGGCACGTGCCGCAGACGCCGCCCTTGCAGGCGAACGGCAGGTCGCCGCGGGCGGCCTGGGCGCTGTCCAGGAGGGTCGTCTCCCGGGAGACGGTCGAGGTGGTGCGGCGGCCGTCGAGCACGGTGGTCAGCTCGGTGGTCGCGCCGGACGGGATCCCGTCGCCGGTCCGCCTCGGCGCGGGCGGCGGGGCGTCGGCGTAGAACAACTCGACGTGCACGCGTTCCGCGGGGACGCCCAGCTCGGCGAGCACCGGACGCGCTTCCTCGATCATGCGCAGCGGCCCGCACAACCAGACGTGGTCGAACACCTCGACGGGGACGAGACCGGTGAGCAGGCGGCGCAGCCGGTCGCCGTCGAGCCGCCCGGACAGCAGCTCGACCTCGCGCGGCTCGCGGGAGAACGTGTGCACGACCTGGAGGCGGGGGCCGTAGCGGTTCTTCAGGTCGCCGAGCTCCTCGGCGAACATGACGGTGCGGCTGGTGCGGTTGCCGTACAGGAGCGAGACGTGGGCCCCCGGGTGGGTGAGCACGGTCGAGGCGACCGACAGCATCGGGGTGATGCCGGAGCCGGCGGCGACGCACAGGTGCCGCTCGCCCGGGTCCGGGTCGGCCCGCCAGGAGCCGGTGGGCGGCTGGACCTCGATGGCGGTGCCCGGCCTCACCTCGCGGACGAGCCAGGAGGAGAACAGGCCGCCGGGGATCTCGCGGACGCCGATGCGCGGGGCGGCGCCGGCGGGGGCGCAGATCGAGTACGAGCGGCGGTGCTCGTGCCCGTCGATGACGCGGCGCAACGTGAGCGACTGCCCGGCCCGGAAGGCGTACGCGGCGCGCAGCTCGTCGGGGACGGCGAACGTGATGGCGGTGGCGTCCTCGCACAGCCGGTCCACCGCCGACACGGTCAGCGGGTGGAAGACGGCGGCCCTGGACGGCGCGGGCGCGAGCGTGGTCATGGTCAGATCTCCTTGACGTGCTCGAACGGTTCGAGGCAGCCGGTGCAGCTGTAGAGGGCCTTGCAGGCGGTGGCGCCGAACTCGGAGGTGAGCCGGGTGGCCGCCGACCCGCAGCGCGGGCACGGTGGGGCCGAGCGGGGCGGGCCGAGCGTCAGCGGGACCGGCCCGGTGCGGCGGGGGGCGGGGCCGGGCGCGGACAGCCCCGCCGCGCGCAGGGCCGCCCTGCCGCGTTCGGAGATCCAGTCGCTGGACCACGGCGGGTCCAGCACGACCCGCACCTCGACGCGGGCGAACCCGGCGTCGTTGAGCCGGTGCACGAGGTCGTCGCGCATGGTCGCCATGGCCGGGCAGCCGGTGTACGTCGGCGTGATGGACGCGATCACGACCTCGCCGCCCTCCGCGTCCCGCACCACCTCGACATCCCGCAGCACCCCGAGATCGGCGAGCGTGAGCATCGGCATCTCGGGATCACGCACCCGGCCCGCCGCCTCGACAGCCCGCCGCGCGGACGCCGTTCCCCCGGTCGCGGGCCGTCGGGTGGTCACCAGCGCCCCATGGGGTGGGCGCGGGCGACCACCTGCATCTCGGCGAGCAGGAGGCTGAGGGCCTCGGTGTGGAGGCCGTCGCGGCCGGTGCGGCCGCCGACGCCGGCCAGGGGTGCCCGTTCTGGACGGTCGAGGCCGGCTGCGGTGAGGACCTGGCCGAGGACGGCGTCCACCGGATCGCGCAGCGACGCCGGATCGACGCCGACCCCGGCCAGCGCCAGGGAGTGTTCGAGCGGGTGCGGGGCGACCAGTTCGGCCTGCAGCGGCCACAGCGCGTCGAGGGCGGCGAGGAGCCTGCGGCGCGACTCCTCGGTGCCGCGTGCCAGCGTGACGAACCAGCGCCCGGCCCAGTCGCGGTGGTAGGCGACCTCCTTGACGCCCTTGGCCGCGACGGCGGCGAGCACGTGGTCGCGGCTGACGCACAGCCGCTCCAGCAGCGCGAGCCGGGCCGTCGAGAACAGCAGCAGGCGGACGACGACGTGCGCGAAGTCCCCGTTGGCCACCTCGGCCAGGCGCACGTTGCGGAAGGCGCGGTCGTCGCGGAAGAAGGCGAGCGCGTCCTCCGGCGGCACCGGCGACCCCTCCGGCAGGGCGGGCACCACGCGCGGGTCCGCGGCGGCCGCCCGCGCCAGCAGCAGGCGCGCCTGCCCGAGAAGGTCGAGGGCCATGTTCGCCAGCGCGATGTCCTCTTCGAGGTCGGGGGCGCGGCTGCACCACTCCGACAGGCGCTGCGACATGATCAGCGCGTCGTCGCCGAGCATGAGACAGTACGCGGCCAGCTCGGCGGGGTCGACACCGTCGGGCGTGGTGGTGTCGATGCCGGCCAGCGGGTCCTCGAAGTCGGTGCCGAAGGCCCACTGGGAGGAGTCGCCGCCGAGCAGGCCGTCGAAGATGCTGCCGTGGTCGTCGTTCATCCAGCCCTCACATGTGCGGGACGTCTTCGGGGATCTCGTAGAACGTCGGGTGCCGGTAGACCTTGTCGCCGCTGGGCGCGAACAGCGGGTCCTTCTCGTCCGGGCTGGAGGCGGTGATGGCGTCGGCGCGCACCACCCAGATGCTGACGCCCTCGTTGCGCCGGGTGTAGACGTCGCGGGCGTGCCGCAGGGCCATCGCGTCGTCGGGGGCGTGCAGCGATCCGACGTGCACGTGGTTGAGTCCGCGCTTGCCCCGGACGAACACCTCGTAGAGCGGCCATTCCCGCCGGTCGCCGCTCATCGGGCGCCCTCCCGCTCCGCGAACGCGGTCGCCGCCTCGCGCACCCAGGCGCCGTCGTCGTGCGCGGCCCTGCGGTGGGCCAGCCGCTGCGCGTTGCACGGCCCGTCGCCGCGGATGACGGCGGCGAGCTCCCGCCAGTCGGGCTCGCCGAAGTCGTAGTGGCCGCGTTCCTCGTTCCAGCGCAGGCCGGGGTCGGGCAGCGTCACGCCGAGCGCGTCGGCCTGCGGGACGGTCATGTCGACGAACTTCTGGCGCAGCTCGTCGTTGGAGTTGCGCTTGATGCCCCACGCCATCGACCGCTCGCTGTTGGGCGAGTTCGCGTCCGGCGGGCCGAACATCATCAGCGACGGCCACCAGAACCGGTCGACCGACTCCTGCACCATGGCCCGCTGCTCGTCGGTGCCGCGCATCATCGTCATCAGCAGTTCGTAGCCCTGCCGCTGGTGGAAGGACTCCTCCTTGCAGATGCGGATCATCGCGCGGCCGTAGGGCCCGTAGGAGGTGCGGCAGAGCGGCACCTGGTTGCAGATCGCGGCCCCGTCGACCAGCCAGCCGATGGTGCCGACGTCGGCGTACGAGAGGGTCGGGTAGTTGAAGATCGAGGAGTACTTCTGGCGTCCGCTGAGCAGCAGGCCGGTCAGCTCGGCGCGGGACACGCCGAGGGTCTCGCACGCCGAGTACAGGTAGAGCCCGTGCCCGGCCTCGTCCTGCACCTTGGCCAGCAGGATCGCCTTGCGGCGCAGGGAGGGCGCGCGGCCGATCCAGTTGCCTTCCGGCTGCATGCCGATGATCTCGGAGTGGGCGTGCTGGGCGATCTGGCGGACGAGCGTCTTGCGGTAGGCGTCCGGCATCCAGTCGCGCGGTTCGATGCGGTCGCGGCGGGCGATGGTCGCGTCGAACCCGGCCTGCAGCCGGGCCTCCAGGTCCGGCTCCGCTGGGATGGTCGTCATCTTCCCTCCGGAACGGGCTCATTTACTTATCGCTCGGTCAGTAATAAGGTCGCACACGAGTGGGCATCGACGCAACGGGGCGCGAGAGGAGACAGGGTGAGCACGCTGCTGGAGAGCTACGCAGCCGGACGGTGGTTCCGCGCGTCCGACGACGGGGAGCCGCTGCTCGACGCGGCCACGGGCGAGGAGGTCGCGCGCCTCTCCAGCCGAGGGCTGGACATCGCCGCGATGGTCCGCCACGCCCGCGAGACCGGCGGCTCCGCGCTGCGGTCCCTGACCTTCCACGAGCGGGCCGCGCTGCTCAAGGCGCTGGCCAAGCACCTGTCGGAGCGCAAGGAGGAGCTGTACGCGCTGTCGGTGCGTACCGGCGCCACCTCGCGCGACACCGCTGTGGACGTCGACGGCGGCATCGGCACCCTGTTCAGCTACGCGAGCAAGGGCGTACGGGAGCTGCCGAACGACACGGTCTTCCTGGACGGCGGCCTGGAGCGCCTGGGCAAGGGCGGCACGTTCGTCGGCCAGCACCTCTACACGTCCAGGCCGGGCGTGGCGCTGCAGATCAACGCCTTCAACTTCCCCGTCTGGGGCATGCTGGAGAAGCTGGCCCCGGCCTTCCTCGCCGGGCTGCCCTCGATCGTCAAGCCCGCCAGTCAGACCGCCTATCTCACCGAGCTCGCCGTCCGGCTGATCGTCGGCTCGGGCATCCTCCCCGAAGGCTCGATCCAGCTCGTCGCGGGAAGCGCGGCCGGGCTGCTCGACGAGCTGACCGTGCAGGACTCGGTGGCCTTCACCGGCTCGGCGCACACCGCCGGGATCCTGCGCCGCCACCCGAACGTGCTCGACGGCGGCGTGCTGCTCGGCGTCGAGGCCGACTCGCTGAACTGCTCCGTCCTCGGCCCCGACGTGCGGCCGGACGACCCGGAGTTCGACCTGTTCGTGAAGGGCGTCGTCACCGAGATGACGGTCAAGGCGGGGCAGAAGTGCACGGCCATCCGCCGCGCGCTGGTGCCCTCGGCGATGGCGGACCAGGTGGTGGAGGCGCTGACCGCGCGCCTCGCGCGGGTGACCGTGGGCGACCCGCGCAACCCCGACGTGCGGATGGGCGCGCTGGCCGGGCTCGGCCAGCGCGAGGAGGTGCGCAAGGCCGTCGAGGCGCTGCGCGCCGGCGCCGACGTCGTGGCCGGCGACCTCGCGGGCGGGCCTCTGCTCGACGGGGACGCGACGCGCGGCGCGTTCATGACCCCGCTCCTGCTGCGTGCCCGGCCCGGCGCCACCGAGCCGCACGAGGTGGAGCCGTTCGGGCCCGTCAGCACCGTGCTCACCTACGACACCCTGGACGAGGCCGTGGCCCTGGCGGCGCGGGGCCGGGGCAGCCTGGTCGCCTCTGTCGTCACCCACGACCCCGAGGTCGCCCGGTCCGTCGTGCTCGGGCTCGCGCCGTGGCACGGCCGGATCCTCGTCCTCGACCGGGACGACGCCGCCGAGTCCACCGGTCACGGTTCGCCGCTGCCCGTGCTCGTCCACGGCGGCCCGGGGCGGGCGGGCGGCGGCGAGGAGCTGGGCGGGGTGCGCGGCGTGCTGCACCACATGCAGCGGACCGCCGTCCAGGCCTCCCCCGACCTGCTCACCGCCGTCACCGGGCGCTGGACGACCGGCGCGGCGCGCACCGACTCGGACGTGCACCCGTTCCGCAAGTCGCTGGCCGAGCTGCGGATCGGCGACACGATCGCGTCGCCGCCGCGCACGGTCTCGCTCGACGACATCGAGCACTTCGCCGAGTTCACCGGCGACACCTTCTACGCGCACACCGACCCGGAGGCGGCCGCGCGCAACCCGCTGTTCGGCGGCATCGTCGCCCATGGATATCTGGTCGTCTCGCTGGCGGCCGGGCTGTTCGTGGACCCCGCGCCGGGTCCGGTGCTGGCGAACTTCGGCGTGGACGCGCTGCGCTTCCTCACGCCGGTCAAGGCGGGCGACGCCATCGCCGTGACGCTGACCGTCAAGCAGATCACGCCGCGCAGCGGGGCCGGCCACGGCGAGGTCCGCTGGGACGCCGTCGTGACCAACCAGGAAGGGCGCGCGGTCGCCACGTACGACGTCCTCACGCTGGTGGCCAAGACGTGGGACGAGAACGCGCGTTGACATCCTCCCCGTGCTGAAGCACGGGGATTCCAACCGCAACTACCCCACGAGGAGGAGGTCGTGTTGAGGTTCGCGGTGCACCGGCCCGGCAACCCGTGGCCCTTCCCGCGCAGACACGACATGCCCTGCCGCGTGTGCGATGTTCCTGGCCGCGTTCACATCAGCGTTGGCGGCGTATCCGCAGGACCGGCACCGGTAACGCGCTTGGCTCTCACGCGCTTGCCGGTCCACGATCCCGCACGCCGAGCACCGCTGACTCGTGTACGCGGGGCTGACCTTCACCACCCGCCCGGGCGCCTTGTCCTCCAGGCGCCGGACGAGACAACCCCATCCGGCGGCCATGATCGACCGATTCAGCCCCGCCTTGGCCCGGACATTGCGGCCCGGCGCCTCGACGGTGCCGCGCGCCGACCGGGCCATGGCACCGATCTTCAGGTCCTCGACGGCGACCACGTCGAACCGCCGGGCCAGGCCCGTGCTGACCTTCTCCACCCAGTCCTTGCGCCGGTCGCTCTCGCGCGCCTTCACCCTGGCGATGGCGGCCTTGACCTCGGCACGCCGGTTAGATCCGCGCCCGGCCCTGGCGAGCTTGCGCAACAGCCGCCGAAGCCGCGCCTTCTCCGCCTCACGCAGCCCGGGAGCATGCAGCATCTCCCCGCTCGACAGGGCGGCCGACACAGCCACACCCCGGTCCACACCGACGACCTCGCCCAGGCCCGGCGCCGGGACGGGATCGGGGATCGCGGCGAACGCGACATGCCAGCGCCCGGCGCGGTCGCGGGTGACCCGATACGACTTCACCTCGTCAGGGACGGCGCGGGACCAGCGGAAGCGGATCCAGCCCACCTTCGGGACCTTCACCTCGCCCACGTGCCGGGACAGGCGGCGCACGTCACCCGCTTTGACGGCGACGATCCGGAACCCTTCACCCCGCCCGCGCTTGCGCCATGTCGGACGCCTGTGGGTTCCACCGAAGTAGTTCGCCATGGCTTGCGCGAAGTCCTTCAGAGCCTGCTGCTGGACGATGATCGACCCGGTGCGCAGCCACGCGAACGCTGCCCGCGCCTCGGTCAACTGGCGGCACTGCTCGGCGAACCCCGGCGCGCTCCTGCGGCCCGGCTTCCAGAGCATGTGCTGCTCAACCGCGAGATTCCACACATACCGGGCGTGCCCGCAGTGCTCCAGCAACCCTGCCTCCTGGGCAGGCGACGGCTGGAGCCGGTAGCGGGACACGCCGATCAAACTACCGACCACCACCGACAAAACCGGGAGACCGCAGTGTCTGGCCGTTCCGGCTTTCCTCCCCGCCCTGAACGACGGGGCCTCCAGCCTGTAGGTATCCGGTGAGCGACACCGGCGAGGGCCGGCCGGCACGTCCTGCCGCCCCGCTGGACGACGTGGACCGGGCGATCATCGCCGAGCTGCTGCGCGACGGGCGCATGTCGGTGCGGAACCTGGCTGAGCGCGTGCACATCTCGCGCGCCAGCGCCTACGCGCGCCTGGCCAGGCTCCTGGACGACGGCGTGATCACGGGTTTCACGGCCGAGCTCGCGCCGGCGAAGGCAGGGCTGGGCACCAGCGCGTACGTCTCGGTGGCCATCGAGCAGAACACCTGGCGGCAGGTGTCGGCGCGGTTGCGCGAGATCGCGTACGTGGAGCACATCGCCATGGTCGGCGGCGACTACGACCTGCTGGTGCTGGTCAGGACACCGGACAACGAGGCGCTGCGGCACATGGTGCTGGAGCGCATCCAGGACATCCCCGGCGTGCGCGCGACCAGGACGTGGCTGGTGTTCGACGAGGCCCGCGGCCGGGGCGCGGAGTGGTGAGCCAAACGTCCGGCTCACCCTCCGCAAGAAACCCGATTGGATCGACATTTGGCCCACATAAGCGCCATTTTTGGCCATTTGTCGCTGTTTGTACGTGATGTCTTGAGCAGGTGGCTCGCGCGGCACACGCTTCTCTTGTCAAACGTCCAGAGAAAGCGAGTGTCGCCATGTCCCATCACCAGGTGGCCGGCCTTCTCCCCGCGCCCGACCCGGTGCGCTTCGTCGCCGAGGACGGCACCGCCGTCGATCCGCCCGCCGGTTACCGGACGCCCGCGGACGAACAGCTGGCCGAGGCCTACCGCCTGATGGTCCAGGGCCGCCGCTTCGACCGCCAGGCGACCGCGCTGACCAAGCAGGGCAGGCTCGCCGTCTACCCGTCCAGCCTGGGGCAGGAGGCCTGCCAGGTCGCCGGCGTGCTCGCGCTGGGCGCGGACGACTGGCTCTTCCCCACCTACCGCGACTGCGTGGCCCTGGTCGCGCGCGGCCTCGACCCGGTCGAGGTGCTCACCCTGCTGCGCGGCGACTGGCACTGCGGCTACGACCCCGCGGCCACCCGCGTCGCGCCCCAGTGCACGCCGCTGGCCACCCAGACCGTGCACGCGGTCGGCATGGCCGAGGCGCTGCGCCGCAAGGGCGAGGACGCGGTCGTGATGGCCTTCGTGGGCGACGGCGGCACCAGCGAGGGCGACTTCCACGAGGCGCTCAACTTCGCGGGCGTGCTGCGCTCCCCGGTCGTGTTCTTCGTGCAGAACAACAAGTACGCGATCTCGGTGCCGCTGGCCAGGCAGACCGCGGCCCCGGCGCTCGCGTACAAGGGCGTCGGGTACGGCGTCCGCTCCGAGCAGGTGGACGGCAACGACCTGGTCGCGGTGCTGTCCGTGCTGACCGAGGCGGTGCGGCACGCCCGTGAGGGAGGCGGCCCGTTCCTGGTGGAGGCGCACACGTACCGCATGGACGCGCACACCAACGCCGACGACGCCACCCGCTACCGCGACGACGAGGAGGTCGAGCGGTGGGCGGCGGCCGACCCGCTGGCCCGGCTGGAGACCTACCTGCGCGAGCGGGGCCTGCTCGACGCGGCGGGCGTCACGGCGGCGCGCGAGGCGGCCGAGGAGTTCGCCGCCCGCGTCCGCGACGGCCTGAACGCCGACCCGGAGACGGACCCGTACGAGCTGTTCGACCACGTCTACGCCGACCCCACGCCGCAGTTGCGCGAGCAGCGCGAGCTGCTGGCGGCCGAGCTGACCGCACCGGAGGAGTGACATGACCGCGATGTCGATGGCGCAGGCGCTGAACGCCGCCCTGCGTGACGCGCTGCGTGCGGACGAGCGGGTGCTCGTCTTCGGTGAGGACGTCGGGCCCCTGGGCGGCGTGTTCCGCGTCACCGACGGGCTGACCAAGGAGTTCGGCGAGGAGCGGTGCTTCGACACGCCGCTGGCCGAGTCCGGCATCGTGGGCCTCGCGGTGGGCATGGCGATGGGCGGGTTCCGGCCGGTGGTGGAGATGCAGTTCGACGCCTTCGCCTATCCGGCGTTCGAGCAGATCGCCTCGCACGTGGCCAAGACGCGCAACCGCACCCGCGGCCGGGTGACGCTGCCGATGGTGATCCGCGTCCCGTTCGCGGGCGGCATCGGCGGGGTCGAGCACCACTGCGACTCCAGCGAGGCGTACTACGCCCACACGCCGGGGCTGAAGGTCGTCACGCCCGCGACGGTCGAGGACGCGTACTGGCTGCTGCGTGACGCCATCGCCGATCCCGACCCGGTGATCTTCATGGAGCCGAAGCGGCTGTACTGGTCCAAGGAGGCGTTCTCCCCCAGCGGGCGACGGCGCGCGCCCGGGTTCGGGCAGGCCGTGGTCCGGCGCGAGGGCCGCGACGCGACGCTCGTGGCCTACGGGCCCGGCGTGCCGGTCGCGCTCCAGGCCGCCGAGGCGGCGGCCGCCGACGGGGTCTCCCTGGAGGTGGTCGACCTGCGGACGATCGTCCCGTTCGACGACGAGACCGTCACGTCCTCCGTACGGAAGACCGGGCGGTGTGTCGTGATCCAGGAGGCGCAGGGGTTCGCCGGGGTGGGCGCCGAGATCGCGGCGCGGGTCCAGGAGCGCTGCTTCCACTCGCTGGCCGCGCCCGTGCTGCGGGTCACGGGCTTCGACATCCCCTATCCGCCGCCGAAACTGGAGCACGCCCATCTGCCGGACGCCGACCGGGTCCTGGACGCGGTCGACCGGCTGCAGTTCGACGACCGGCCCGACGTGGTGCACCTGAGCAGGGAGGCGTCATGACCGCGGGGCAGGTGTTCCGGCTGCCCGACCTGGGCGAGGGGCTGACCGAGGCGGAGATCCTCGACTGGAAGGTGTCCGTCGGCGACACCGTCGAGATCGACCAGATCGTGGTGGAGGTCGAGACCGCCAAGGCTGCCGTCGAGGTCCCGGTCCCCTACGCGGGCACCGTCCTGGCCCTGCACGCCGAGCCCGGCGCCGTCCTGTCCGTGGGCGCGCCCCTCATCGAGGTCGCCGCCGAGCACCCGGCGGCGGCCCGCTACCGCGACGAGGAACGCGCCGGCTCCGGCAACGTCCTCATCGGCTACGGCACCACCCCCACCCCACCCCGCCGCCGCCGCCGTCCCGCCACAAACGCGAACGCCACCGCAGGCCTCACCCCCACCACAAACCTCAGCCCCGCCACAAATCTCCGTCCCGCCACAGACCGGCGGCCCGCCACAGAATTCCGCCCCATCACAGACCCCCGCCCAGCCGCAGGCCCCCGTCGCACCGCAGACCTCACTACCACCACAAACCTCAGCCCCGCCACAAATCTCCGTCCCGCCACAGACCGGCGGCCCGCCACAGACTCCCGCCCCACCACAGACCCCCGCCCAGCCGGCGGCCCCCGTCCCACCGCAGATCTCCGTCCGGGTGCGGAATCGCATCCCGCCGCAGAGCCCAGCCCCGCCACAAACCTCCGTCCCGCCGCAGAGCGGCGGCCCGCCGCAGATCCCCGCCCGGCAGACCTCCGCCCCGCTGCGGAATCACGGCCTGTCGCGGAGGTGCGGAGGCGGGAGGCGGCCGGGGGGATGGCGCCGCGGGTGATCTCGCCGTTGGTGCGGAGGATCGCGCGGGAACATGGGATCGATCTCGACGAGGTCACGCCCACGGGGCCGCGTGCGGTGATCCTGCGCCGCGACGTGGACCGAGCCATCACCGACCGCGCCCGCGCCACGGCGGGGAGGGCGCCGGTGGCCGACCGTTCCCAGACCACGGCGGGGAGGGTGCCGCTGGCCGACCGTTCCCAAACCACGGCGGGGAGGGCGCCGGTGGCCGACCGTTCCCAAACCACGGCGGGGAGGGCGCCGGTGGCCGACCGTTCCCAGGACATGGCGGGTCACGAGCGCGTGCCGCTGCGGGGGGTGCGGCGGGCTGTGGCGGAGAAGCTGAGCCGCAGCCGCGCCGAGATCCCCGACGCCACGACGTGGGTGGACGTGGACGCGACCGAGCTGCTCGCGGCCAGGGACGCGCTCCGGCGCGACCGCCCCGACCTCGGCATCGGCCTGCTGGCCCTGCTGGCCCGCATCTGCGTGGACGGCCTGCGCCGCTTCCCCGAGCTGAACTCCACGGTGGACGTCGCCCGTTCCGAGATCGTCCGGTACGAACACGTCAACCTGGGATTCGCGGCCCAGACCGACCGCGGGCTCGTCGTCCCCGTCGTCCGCGGGGCGCACCGGAAGACCACCGCCCAGCTCGCCGCGGAGCTGACCCGGCTCACCGGCCTGGCCCGCACGGGCAAGCTCCCGCCCGAGGCGCTGACCGGCGGCACGTTCACGCTCAACAACTACGGCGTCTTCGGCGTGGACGGCTCCACTCCGATCATCAACCACCCGGAGGCCGCTCTCCTGGGCGTCGGCCGCGTCATCGACCGCCCCTGGGTGCACGGCGGCACGGTCGTCCCCCGCAAGATCACCCAGCTCTCCCTCACCTTCGACCACCGGGTCTGCGACGGCGGCGCGGCCGGCGGGTTCCTGCGCCACGTGGCCGACCTCGTGGAGAACCCGGCGATCCTGCTCGCCCACGTCTGAGCGTCAGGAACCGCCCGGCACCACCAGGCCGGACTCGTAGGCGATGACGACGAGCTGGGCCCTGTCGCGGGCGTGGAGCTTGGCCATCGCCCGGTTGACGTGGGTCTTGGCGGTCAGCGGGCTGATCGCCAGGCAGTCGGCGATCTGGTCGTTGGACAGGCCCTGCGCGACCAGGGCGACGCTCTCGCGTTCCCGGTTGGTCAGCTCTTCGAGCCCTCTGCCGGTGCCGAGGGTGATCGGCCGGGTGACGTACCTGTCGATGAGTTTCCTGGTGATCGACGGCGCGAGCAGCGCGTCGCCGCGGGCGGCGACGCGCACGGCGTGCAGGAGGTCCTCGGGCACGATGTCCTTGACCAGGAACCCGGCCGCGCCGGCGCGCAGCGCGTCGAAGACGTACTCGTCCAGGCCGTAGTTGGTCAGGATGACGACGTGCACCCCGGCCAGCGCGGGGTCCGCGGCGATGCGCCGGGTCGTCTCGATGCCGTCGGCGACCGGCATCTGGACGTCGACGAGCGCGATGTCGGGCAGATGCTCCCTGGCCAGGGCCAGGCCCTCGACGCCGTCGCCGGCCTCGGCCACCACCTCGATGTCGTCCTCCAGGTCGAGGAGCGCGCGGAACCCGCTGCGGATCAGCGGCTGGTCGTCGACCAGCAGGACGCGGATCACGGCAACCGGTCCACGGGGAGTTCGGCCCGGACGGTGAAGCCGCCCTCGCCGCGCGGCTCCGCCCGCAGGCGTCCGCCGAGTGCGGTGACGCGTTCGCGCATCCCGAGCAGCCCCACGCCGGGCACCGGGACGGTGTCCTGGGTGGCCCTGCCGTCGTCGTCGACGCGTACTTCGAGCGTGTCCGGGCGGCAGTCGATCCGGACCGACGCGGTCGCGGCGGCGGCGTGCCTGGCGACGTTGGTGAGCGACTCCTGGACGATCCGGTAGACGGTCCTGCTCACCGCGGCGGGCACGTCCTGCCGCCGCCCCTCGATCGTCAGGGTGGCGTCCAGGCCGATGGCGCGGGCCCTTTCCACCAGTTCCGGGACGTCGTCGAGCCCGCGCGGCGGTGTCGTGTCGTCGTCGCGCAGCGCCTGCAGGGTCGCGCGCAGCTCGCGGGCCGCCTCGCGCCCGGCCTCCTGGATCGCCAGCAGCGCCTCCGGCACCTGTTCGCCGCGCCTGCGGGCCACGTGCACGGCGACCTCGGCCTGCAGCTTGACGATCGAGATCTGGTGGGTGAGCGAATCGTGCAGCTCCCGCGCGATGCGCAGCCGCTCCTCGTCGGCGCGGCGCCGCGCGGTCTCCTCGCGGGTGCGCTCGGCCTCCTCCGCCCGCCGCTCGGCCTGCCGCAGCGCCTCGCCCGCCGCCCCGGCCGCGACCAGCCAGGCCAGCTCAAGAGCGCCCCGGGCCTGCGCGAACGCCTCGCCCATGTCGTACGATCCCGAGGCCACGGCGGCGAGCGGCAGCGCGGCCAGCATGGTCACGCTCGCCACCACCGTGACGACGCGGTGCCCGGCCCGTACGGCGGCGTACACCGCGAACAGGAACGCGACGGCGGGCACGTCGAAGCCGGCCGCCTGGTAGCCCACCGCGCACAACCCGGTGACGACCAGGACGGGGACCGGCGCCCGGCGGCGCGCGGCCAGCGCCAGGCCGCCGGCGACCAGCGCCGCGTAGCCGGCGGGGTTCGCGGAGCCCTGCCCGGACAGCCCGGTGACGAGCAGCGCCGCCGCCACGCAGCCGGCGATCGCCCAGTCGAGGGCACGGGACCGTCCTGTGCTCATGCGCGCACCATAGCCCGATGCCGTCGCGGGCGGATCCTGCGTACGGACGATCGCCGGGCTACCGCGTCCGCGGTACTTCCACGGATCCTGCGTCACCGGCGGCAGCGCGCATCGCCTCCCCTGGCCGGACGACCGGCGGCGGGTCCGGAGGACACCATCGGGACACGTCCAGTCCCAGGAGGAGAGTCTCATGTCCGTCACCTTCACCCTGCTCGGAGTCGTGGACCCCGTCGACGCCTACGCCATGACCTCCGGGCGGCTCTGGTCCGCGGTGGGCGCGCTGCTGGGCCTGGCGGGCACGGTGGTCGGCGGGCTGGCCGTGGCCCGCGCCACCGGTCGCATCGGCGCCGGGACCGGCAGGAGGGGAGCCGTCGTGGCCCTGGTGGCGGGGCTGGCGGGCGCGGCCGTCGGCGGGCTGGTGGTGGCCGCCGCCGAGGGCGGTCCCGGCACCGGTTACGGCATCGTCGGCGGGTATGTCGCCGTGGTGGTGGGCCTGTGCTCCGTCGTGCTCGGCGGGCTGGCGCTGACCCGCCGCGTCCGCCGCTGATCGCCGGGCCCGTATCATCGCGGCATGCTGAACCCCAGCAGGCGGGCGGTGCTCCTGGCCGCCGGTGGGCTGATCGCCGGTTGCTCGCGGCAGCGCGAGGTCGGCGAGATCGACCTCCGGCTGGCCACCGGGCCGGCGGGGGCGGTCTACCGGCGCATCGGCGGCTCGATGGCCGCGCACATCTCCGAGCAGGTGCCGGGCGTCACGGTGCGCACCGTGCCGAGCGGTGCGTCCACCGACAACATCCGGATGCTCCGGGCCGGCGCGGTGCACCTCGGGCTGACGAGCCTGGACGCGCTGATCCTGACCGACGGCAGCGCGCCCGAGGAGCTCTCGGCGATCTGCCGGCTCTACGACAGCCACCTGCATCTCGTGGTCATGGCCGGTTCGGCGATCGAGGAGTTCGGCGACCTGGAGGGCAAGCGCATCTCGCTCGGCGCCCGCGACTCGGGCACCGAGTTCACCTCGCTGCGGGTGCTGGAGCTCGGCCCGGTCGACACCGACAGCCGGTATCTCAGCCAGGCAGAGTCGGCGGCGGCGCTGCGCGAAGGCGTGATCGACGCGATGTTCTCCCTGACCGGCGTCCCGACCCCGGCCATCACGGAGCTGGCGCAGCGCCACCCCATCCGCCTGATCCCGCTGGACGCGCAGGCGGGTGCGCTCTTCACGGCGTTCCCCGGCCCCTACGCGCCGGCCATGATCCCCGCGACCGCCTACGCCGGCGTCCCGGCCACCCGCACCTTCGCCGTGCCCAACGTGCTTCTCGTACGGAACGATCTGCCGGCCGACCTGGTGTACGCCATCACCGACACGATCTTCACCCACACCGGCACGATCTCCTCCGCCGGCCACGGCGACACCGAGGCCATTCCCGAGGCCTGGCACATCAACGTCCGCACCGGCATCTCGACCGCGTCGATCCCGCTCCACCCGGGCGCCGCCGCCTGGTTCCGCGACCGCAAGCACTGACCGGCACGCCGCACGAGACATGAGTCAGTTGCAGGGCTATCGTTGTTGCAAGTCATTTGCAATTACGAGGAGAGATAGCTCATGGGTGACTACACCCTGCCGGACATGCCGTACGACTACGCGGCCCTGGAGCCCGCTATCACCGGCGAGATCCTTGAGCTGCACCACGCCAAGCACCATGCCGCCTACGTCAAGGGCGCCAACGACACCTTGGAGAAGCTGGCCGAGGCACGGGACAAGGGCGAGTTCGGCGGGCTGGTCGGGCTGGAGAAGACGTTCGCGTTCAACCTGTCGGGCCACGTGCTGCACACGATCTTCTGGGAGAACCTGTCCCCCGACGGCGGCGACCGCCCCGACGGCGACCTCGGTGCGGCGATCGACGAGCACTTCGGCTCCTTCGACGCCTTCAGGAAGCAGCTCACCACCGCCACCGCCACCGTGCAGGGTTCCGGCTGGGGCGTGCTGGCATGGGAGCCGCTGGGCCGCCGCCTGGTCGTCGAGCAGGTGTACGACCACCACGGCAACGTCGGCATGAACACCACCCCGCTGCTGGTGTTCGACGCCTGGGAGCACGCGTACTACCTGCAGTATCGCAACGTACGCCCGGACTACGTCGAGAAGCTGTGGGACCTGATCAACTGGAACGATGTGATCTCCCGCTACGACGCCGCCCGCGGCGTCTGACCCAGACCGGCGACGCCCGCCCGGTCTGAGCTTGGTCCGCGGGGCCGGGCGGGCGCCGCCTCAGTTTCGTGCGACTTGCTTGCAATTGCGACTTATATGCAGAATGGGGTGTTTCGTATCGCAATTGCCCGATCCTCTCACCACCGGAGCTCCACCACATGAGCCGCCCGCCCCGTACCACCCCGAAGTCAGGCTCCATGAAGAAGCTGCTCGTCCTGGCGGCGGCCCTGACGCTGACCGCCTGCTCGCAAGCACCCACCGCCCAGGAGCCCACCCAGCAGGCGGCGCCGCAAACCGGCTTCCCCGTCACGGTCGAGAACTGCGGGCGCACCCTCACCTTCGACCGGCCGCCGGCCAAGGTCGTGACCGGCTACCACCCCTCGCTGGAGACCCTGTTCGCCCTCGGCCTGGGCGACCGGATCACCGGGCGGACCAACTTCTCCGAGAGCCCGTTCCTGCCCGGCCACAAGGAGCAGTACGACAAGATCCCGGAGATCTCCGACACGATCATGATGCCGCAGAAGGAGATCATGCTCTCCCAGGGCGCCGACTTCATCGT